>CAJTOL010000087.1:264-506 GCA_910577645.1 uncultured Lachnospiraceae bacterium | reverse complement strand
ATCGTTATCTAACGTCAGCTTTATAAAACTTTTTCCCACCATCAGAATCTACCCAATCACAAGGAGTTTGTAATAACAACAATGCGCGATCAAGAGCGGTTGCGTCAATACCAAACCGTTTTTTCCAAAGCCTTTCGATTATATTTATATCGGCTGATGAGTTTTTAGGGGTGTTGGTATCCATTATCCGAGCATAAATGTTGTTGGCAAACACACCTTGATATTGTTCTGTTAAATAATAA
>CAJTOL010000087.1:0-209 GCA_910577645.1 uncultured Lachnospiraceae bacterium | reverse complement strand
TATACTGTTGGGCGAATACCACCAGCAAATTTTTTCTCTCGCAAAAATACAACAATGTCCTGCGTTTTTCTTCTGTTTGGGTCACTTGTAATATCACAAATAGAATAATCGGTTTCTTCATCAACACCGATAATAATGAGTCCGTCGTGATTAGAAAGATTATTCGCCATACATATAATATCGTGTAATAAGTCAGATTTATTTTTATG
>CAJTOL010000086.1 GCA_910577645.1 uncultured Lachnospiraceae bacterium | reverse complement strand
CGGCTCCCCAGAACAGAAGCCTTATTAAAGTACGCAAAAAATCCAGAAAGAATCAGTAAAACAAAAGATTCTTTCTGGATTCTTGCATATATAGAGCGAGGGCATCGCTCAATCATCTAATTTGATGATTTTACAACATTCTCTTTTTATATTACATCGAAATCCATCCAAGTACATTGGCAATGGAGCTGACCAAAATAAGGACAATACAGATAGGGGCGAAATATTTCATAAACAGGTTGTAGATTTTCTTGCGCTTAAATGCAGAAGATGACTCTACTTCCTGAGCAATCTTGTCAAGGCCAACAACACGGGTGATAAGCAGACAAGTGGCCAGGGCAGCTAAAGGCATCATAATCGAGTTGGTAAGAAAATCAAAAAAGTCTAAGATTGACATCCCAAGCAGTGTGATAAAATCCCAGGCACCAAAGCCAAGGGCAGAGGCACTGCCAAGCAGTATAATAATCGCACCCATTAAAAGCGTAGCTTTATGGCGATTCAGACCGAG
>CAJTOL010000085.1 GCA_910577645.1 uncultured Lachnospiraceae bacterium | reverse complement strand
CTATTTCTCATTTTACTATCCAAAAGAGCCGATTGGGAATCAACATTCCTAACCGGCTCCTTGCTTCATCAACATAATACTTCTAAATCCGCTTCCGCCCATTCATCTGGAACACATCATGCCCCATAATGCTCCGTACCGCCTGCCCCAGACTCCTGGCCCTCCCATGCTGATGATACGGCTGGGAAGCCCTGTGCTTATGGAAAATAATACACTCCCCCTCCCCCGGATACTCCGGATTATGGATATACCAGATATGCCCCGTATTCTTCGACTGGATCGTCACATCATATTCCTCCGCCAGAATAATGTTAAAATAAGACCTATCCAGCCTCCTGATCTCTTCCGCCCGGAACATCGGCTACTCCCCCTTTCCCGAACCACGCCGCCAGCGCGTCCTCCACGATACCCGCCACCTTCGCAGACTTCACACTCCCAAAATACCTCTCATACACCTCTGCCGACAGCCTCATGCTCCTGCCGGTTATGCCCCGCAAGCATCTCATACC
>CAJTOL010000084.1 GCA_910577645.1 uncultured Lachnospiraceae bacterium | reverse complement strand
AGCTTAAGTGAAAGTACGAGTGAGAGTTTAAGTGAGAGTACGAGCGAGAGTTTAAGTGAGAGTACGAGCGAGAGCTTAAGTGAGAGTACGAGTGAGAGTTTAAGTGAAAGTACGAGTGAGAGCTTAAGTGAAAGTACAAGTGAGAGCTTAAGTGAAAGTACGAGTGAGAGCTTAAGTGAAAGTACAAGTGAGAGCTTAAGCGAAAGTACGAGCGAGAGCTTAAGCGAAAGTACGAGTGAGAGCTTAAGCGAAAGTACGAGTGAGAGCTTAAGCGAAAGTACGAGCGAGAGTTTAAGTGAGAGTACGAGTGAGAGTTTAAGTGAGAGTACAAGTGAGAGCTTAAGTGAGAGCAAGAGTGAGAGTTTAAGTGAAAGTACAAGTGAGAGTTTAAGTGAAAGTACGAGCGAGAGCTTAAGTGAAAGCTTAAGCGAAAGTACAAGTGAGAGCTTAAGTGAGAGTACGAGTGAGAGCTTAAGTGAAAGTACGAGTGAGAGCTTAAGTGAAAGTACAAGTGAGA
>CAJTOL010000083.1:241-522 GCA_910577645.1 uncultured Lachnospiraceae bacterium | reverse complement strand
AATAGTGTGGTGCTGGCGGTCTATCTCTTGTTTTCGGTTGCTTGCTTCTTTACCGTACATGAGCATTTGCGCCCGGATTATCATTTCCATATCCCTCAAGAAGATTGATAACGCCCCATACTCCAACGCCTGCGCCGATTGCTGTTACGACTGTCTTTAATCCTGTTACTGCTGTTGTAAAAAATGCCATGTTTCTACCTCTTTCTTTCTCAAAAATAATTTTGTCTGGTTTCCGAAAGAGTTTTTCGTGTAAAATGCCCTGCCTTATGGTAAGATAAAGA
>CAJTOL010000083.1:0-231 GCA_910577645.1 uncultured Lachnospiraceae bacterium | reverse complement strand
CGGAGGTTAAACAAATAGCATGGAACAGAAACAAATAGCGTCCTTAGAAAATAAAATAAAAAAGGAATCTGGAAATATAGCCGGAATCATTGTGTTTAAAGATGATAATGTTGTTTATGAAAACTATTTTAATCAGTGTTCGGAAAATGACCCCATCCATATTTTTTCGGTGACAAAAAGCGTTGTTTCTATGTTATTCGGAATCGCCTTAGGCAAAGGCTGTATCATAAA
>CAJTOL010000082.1 GCA_910577645.1 uncultured Lachnospiraceae bacterium | reverse complement strand
TTCTTACCAAAAAAGAGGTATTTTTTTCCAAAGACACAAACTATTTTACACTACCATTGATGATTTTTGAGGAGAACTAAAAATGAATATAAGTCAGCCTGAATTATTCATGAGCATGTAGAAATGCTTGATACTATAAAACCTTGAACCAGTTCTCTTGAAATCAATCAAGTTATCCACAAAAATGGGTAGACTTCCCCCTTGGTATCCGATTGAGTTATTTTGAACTGTCAAGGTACGTTAATAGTTGCTATTCCAACTGTACGGTCAGCTGCTGAATATTCTTCAGTGTCTTGTAGAACTCCTTTTTATAAGGACAGCTACTGCATAGTTTGAATGTTATATATCTTGCTGAACGGACTGCTCTTGCAGCAATCTTTATCAGCTTTAAACGAATGGTATCCACCTGCTGTTTTCGCATGTTTGCAGGAAGTACCAGTCGCCTGAACCAATTGAATAAGTTGTAGGCAAGCATGTGAAGTCGCATGCGGTTGGCATTTACTGCTTTGGAATGACTGCTGACAGCAGCAAAGTCAAAT
>CAJTOL010000081.1 GCA_910577645.1 uncultured Lachnospiraceae bacterium | reverse complement strand
GCTGTTCTTTTTCCATATTCTTAAAGAAGTTCATTGCAGATAATCCTACAATGCAAACTATGATGCCAGTCGGGATTAAGACAAAATATATGGCACTGTAAAATTTGTCAAACAAAAAACCGTACACGATTTGTCCTATGGGCTGGACACACAAAGTAACCGTTGATGTATAAGCCATCACTTTTCCTATTAAATGATTTGGCGTCCTCTGCTGTATGAGGGAAACAGCGAAAATAGAAAATATACTGATAACAGCCTGCATACCGCAAAATGATACAACCGTAACTCCATACTTTATCATGGCATTCACTGGCAAAATGAAAACAATGCCGGCAGGGATAATGAAAATACCCATAGAAGCAAGCAGGACAGATAATTTATGTATTTTCAATTTTTCTGCCAAAATTCCTGCAGCAATGCTCCCCAAGATTGTAGCAACTGCCAGCGCACTTTCCGCAGCCCCATAATATTTTGGATTAAATCCGAGGACAGTCCGCACAAGAAATGGAAGTCCGACTATGGTAATGCCCATCACAAAAAACCTTGAT
>CAJTOL010000080.1 GCA_910577645.1 uncultured Lachnospiraceae bacterium | reverse complement strand
GTACCGTAGAGTAAAAACTGCCGCACGACGGCAAAAGAAAAAAGCCGTCGTATGGTAGCTACTCATAAAACAGTATCAATCAACAAACTGAAATAGGGTAGCTGTCATACAGGGTGCAGGAAAAGACGAGTGAGAAGCGATTGCTTTTTACCCGTCTTTTTTCTGCCTGTTACGCAGTAGAAACGCGATTTTGACGATAAAGGTATAAAACCCTTAACTTGCCTTAAATGCGCTCTGAAAGCCGCATAAAATCAAGGGATTTTTATCTCTAAATGCGAACATACAACAATGAATTGAGAGCGCAAGCGGTCTATCCGATTGCGCTCTTGATTACCCCATAGCAAGGACAGGGAAAACCGTCAAGGACGCGAAGCGCGAAGTTTATCCTTGACGGCTTTCTCTGGCTTTGCTACTCGTTACCTGTCAAAACGGAATTGCAGGATAGCTTTGATAAGCTGTGTTTTCAAACGTTCTTGAATATCGTCGTTGATATGTCCCCGGTATTTTGACAGATACTTAATGCGTGGACTGTAATGCTGTAAAACAAGTTCAA
>CAJTOL010000079.1 GCA_910577645.1 uncultured Lachnospiraceae bacterium | reverse complement strand
GGGAAATGGCAGCCTGCATTTCAGGAGGCCTGTTATGGATATTTTCGTTCTGGCAGGGAGCTGTGCAAACGGTTTTTCAGAAATGGTAAGCCAGGGAGCCGCTGCGGTGACCACCTTTCTTTTTAACAGGACCATGATGAATCTGCTCGGTGAGGATGGTGTGGCAGCCATTACAATCATCATTTATACACAGTTCCTGCTGACTGCGCTTTACATAGGATTTTCGATGGGAGTAGCGCCTGTTATCAGCTTATGGGAAACAGGACAATGGCCGGTTAAAAAAGGTATTTTCTGTTTGTATGCGGTTTATTATCCTGGTCTCTATCGTTATTTTTGGAATGGCTGTTGCCTTTGGCTCCCCACTGGTCAGCCTTTTTTCAGAAAAGGGGACGCACGTTTATGAGATTGCACGAAGAGGTTTTTTGATATTCCCATTCAGTTTTCTTTTTTGTGGGATGAACATTTTTACTTCAGCCACATTCACTGCGCTGTCAAATGGGAAGTTGTCAGCGGTATTATCCTTCCTGCGGACATTTGGGCTGATATTTGTGCTGTTG
>CAJTOL010000078.1 GCA_910577645.1 uncultured Lachnospiraceae bacterium | reverse complement strand
ACTATACCAAAAATATTCAATATTTTCAATATTCTTAGTCAGATGAATATTATCCCCCTTGGGAGCCACCAGTTTCCCGCTTCAGAGCCACCCGGAAATTTCTTCCTTGAGAGCCACCTCAGACACAAGATATAGTAATACTGCCCCTGTCGCTTGAAAATACAACAGAGGCAATATTAGGTCTAATGATGTTCAGATGATTATGCTTCTATCTCGTCAACAAGCCTTTTGAGCTTCTTTGAATCATACAGCTTTCTCAGGTTTGTTTCATTTGTAGGGATTTCATAGGCATTATGGATAATCCTGTCCATGATGGAATCCGCCTGCGTCCCTCCGCCGGGCCTGTTATGCCATTCATCCACAGGATACTGTCCGACAAAGATTGTTGAGTTATTACCACTGCGTTGTTCAAACAGCTCATAGAGGTTCTTGGCATCCTTTTCAGTAAGTTTATAATTCAGCCATTCATCAAGGATGAGGATCTGATAGTTACCGATCCTTTTCCTGTATTTTGTAAGCTCCCTGAGGTTGTCGTTCTGGTTCTCAAAGTTACGCATCAGGTCGGGCATCCT
>CAJTOL010000077.1 GCA_910577645.1 uncultured Lachnospiraceae bacterium | reverse complement strand
ACCATTGCTTTGCTTTCAAGATTTGGACAGAGGATATACGGATGAAAAATTATTCCCAGTTTTTGCAAGTCGTCTGCCAGATAAAAAAAGAAGAGACATTCAAGAAATTTTGAATAAATACGACTTGGAAGAGTATGACGAGTATATGCTCTTAAAAAAAAGCGGAGCTAGGCTTCCAATTGACAGTTTTGAATTTATTGATCCGATTATGAATTTGAATGAAAACATAGAACGGATTTTTTTAATAGCCGGTGTTAGACATTATATTGGATGTAGTGGTTGTGACTGCGAAAAGGCAGTAACAGTTACAAGGGGAGACGAGATTATATTACAGATGGAACCTGATAATGAATATGATGAAAATGCAGTGCAAATGTATGATGTATCGGGTAATTTAATTGGTTATGTCCCAAGATATTACAGTGAGGGGGTATCAACGTTGCTAAAAAATAACAGGATAATGACATGCCATGTTTACCATGTGGATCAAAATAAGAATTGTAACGAGTGCATTAAAGTAATTTTAAAGTGCCCATTATAAGAATAATACACAAGTTTAATTATGTATTTATTGAG
>CAJTOL010000076.1 GCA_910577645.1 uncultured Lachnospiraceae bacterium | reverse complement strand
CCGAGCGGGCCCGCTACAACAAGGCGTACTATTCCTTGGATGCGGATGACGGCATCGAGTATTCCGCCTGCCTGCACGAGCTCACCCCGGACGAGGTTCTGGAGCTCAAGGAGCGGTTTATCCGTTTGTGGAACGCGCTGAACAGCCTGCCGGAAACCCAGGGCCGCCGGGTGGACGCTCACTTTATCCTCGGCATGACCTACCGGGAGATTGCCCAGGCCGAGGGCGTGGATAAGAGCGCGGTGCGGCGCTCCGTTCTCAGCGGCATCGCACAGATGAAAAAATATTTGAGAAAAAATCCGTGATTGCCGTCTCCATTTGCTCCATTTTTCTGGTGGTATATGAGAGGAAGTTTTTTCTTCTCCACAACTGAATAGCGGGCGGCCCCGGGTGAACGCGGGGAGCCGGGCGGCGGGTGCGCTGTGACTTCTCCCACGGGAGGACGAGCGACCAACACCACCGCCGCGTGTGGGGAATTTGCCAGCCCCACGGCCACGATCCGCGAGGGACAAGCTGGCCGCTTGCCGCTTGGGGCCGCCGCACAAAACAAGGGAACGCCGGGCCGCTACCTGCTGTCTTTTGACGGGCCAAACATAC
>CAJTOL010000075.1 GCA_910577645.1 uncultured Lachnospiraceae bacterium | reverse complement strand
TTCGATAAGAATTGTCATATCTTGATTCTTACCAAAAAAGAGGTATTTTTTTCCAAAGACACAAACTATTTTACACTACCCCATGACCACAATCAAAACGAACAATTTGTAAACCGGCAATAAGCTCCGACTCTTTTCAAATCTTCTTCACTTAATGCCGCCATTAAAATGCCATCTTCACTGATATTTGTCCGTGCGGTCATAAATATTGTGTTTCACTTGACATTTTTCAATATGCCTTCGTATGGTATTCCGTTATAAAAGCTGTCGTTAAAAAATGCCGCTCCAAATAAGGGGTCATACTTATTCATGCCTTGAAAACCGCTAAGTGCAGCCTTGGGCCAGAACATTACTTTCAGATTTTTGTCGGGATGCTTTTTTCTATCCTTTGATGCCATAGCTATCATCTTATTTTGGTGTTAGTATATAGCCCGAAAATAGGTTTAACAGAACAGCCAAGCCTTGCAGCCAAAGCTTTTGCTGTTAAACCGGACACCCCGCGTTCTTTCGTGATATTCAAAGCTGCCTTTGCAATTTATCTGGCGGTCTATAGTGGATAACGGGTCTGGAATACAGGTTTGCATTTCGTCGGTAAATTCCACCATTT
>CAJTOL010000074.1 GCA_910577645.1 uncultured Lachnospiraceae bacterium | reverse complement strand
CTTGTCGGTGTTCGTGTTCTTTTTCATAATATTGGACTCCTTTCGTCGTGTTTACAAAATAGGAAGCAAAAACGGCTTCCTATTCCACTCCAGACCGGCTGGTCTGTCGTTAAACAATCGGTTCCGTACAAATGTCCACTTCGTGTCCGCTTGTCCGTCTGCGGATTGTTTCCATTATATACGCAACAGATAGTAAAATGTCAACAACTTTCCTATCAGTATTTCGTATTATGGGAACCGGTCAGTGTGATATGCTGCGTAATCGGTGGAAACAGTTCCCCGAACATATGGATCTGGAAAACAGCGTCACAGTTCACCACATACTCAATCTTGTCAGAATACTGGTTGAACTGGAGGCTGATGTTCTCAACCCTGTAATCTTCATTGGAAAGCTGTATCCTTTCTTCCATCCCATTGATAAAGCCTGCACGCAGGGCATCCTGATAGGCGGAGCTTAAATGCAGGTCTGCCATGTACGAGTCAAGGTTGGCTTCCCTCTGTGAATGGAAGGTATCCGCATAGATGCGGGCACTGACATTGTTCAGTTCCATTTTTGCGGCATTACGGATGTTCATGCAGTTAATTTTGACGGATGCAAACAGCAGCACGAATGACAGCAGCATGATGATTGCAAGGATAACGAAGATCGTAAAAAAGGACATATCCCCG
>CAJTOL010000073.1:409-669 GCA_910577645.1 uncultured Lachnospiraceae bacterium | reverse complement strand
CCTCCCGCTGGATGAAGCGCTGATTATCCTGCGGGGGCAGAAGGTACTGAAGGTGGGAAAATTTGACTATACCCTCCACCCTGAGAGCGGAAAGTTAAGAGAATGCCGCGCCAGCGACCATGTTCCTGCGTGGCGCAGGCTGCCTGAGACAGAAGAACCGGACTTTTCAAGGCTGATGACGCCGAAACCAAAACCGAAGGCGCCCAGAAAGAAACCGGTCCCGGAAAAGCCCGTTTCAGGAAATCCTTATCCGGAAACAC
>CAJTOL010000073.1:0-399 GCA_910577645.1 uncultured Lachnospiraceae bacterium | reverse complement strand
CAGCTGGAAGGATCGAAGCAGCAGCTTGTCCTGAGACATGAGTTATTCCATATAAAACACAGGGACTTGCTTTTAAAGTTTTTTGGTTTGGCGGTGGTGGCGCTTCATTGGTATAATCCGCTGGCTTACTTTCTGTATCATGAAATTTGCGTTACCAGAGAGCTGGTATGCGACAAAAATGTGATAGAAGGATTTCCGGATGAGACGAGACAGGAATACAGTAACTTAATTATAGATTTTGCAAGGAAAGAGACTTACGGGTTATTTCCCGGTTTTAGTCAAAAAAACATAAAAAGTCCAGCTAAGAAATGTCAATAGGTAAAATGAAAAATGTTTAAAAAGTTGAATCTTTCCGAAGTTAGTTGAAATAAAGCTTTCATCAAATGGTAAAACATGGTA
>CAJTOL010000072.1 GCA_910577645.1 uncultured Lachnospiraceae bacterium | reverse complement strand
TATTATCGCAGAGAGACAGGTCGATTGTACCGCATCAGATGTGCGAGGAAACCATATCATTATTCGTCACAGCAAGCATGAATATAGCATGATAGCACATCTCCTTCCAGAAAGTATCTGTGTGAAAAAAGGAGATAGTGTCAGTAGGGGGCAAGTAATTGCAAAATGCGGAAATAGCGGAAATACAAGTGAACCGCATATTCATTTTCAAATTCAATATGGAAAGAGCTTTGCAATATCAGCAGGATTACCAGTCCTCTTTGCTCATATTATTGTTGACGGAAAGAAAACACCGCAAGGATTTATTACAAATGGTCATTATGTTAAAAATGATGATTTAATCTAACCTTACATTTAAGATTAGCCGCCCAACGGAAATAAAAAAAACCGTTGTTTCGGCGGCTGAATATCCATGCGCCAAAACAAAATACAGTAGCCTTACGGCGGTTTTGAAATAGTAAATTTCAAGGCCGCCGCTTTCTTTTGAAAAAATGGAAAACGGAGGGTGTGTTAAAGTCGCCCATTTTTAAGGACACGGCGGTATCCGGGAGGTATCGTTGTGTCCTTTTTTATCTGCACTCAACTTAATTTGTTAAAAAAAGTTTAGCCCCTCCACCGGGTTGCTCTGGCCAGCAACACGAAATTTGTAAGTACATAAAGAACTGCGTCATTTCATGCGCCCGCACAGT
>CAJTOL010000071.1:387-740 GCA_910577645.1 uncultured Lachnospiraceae bacterium | reverse complement strand
GCTACCGCCTCCGGGTCCGCCGCTACATATTCTTTCAACATTTCGCTGTATTCCGGCTTCTCATAAACACCTTTCAAAATCCGCCGGAGCGTACCTGCCTGTGTAAGCCGGTTCAGGTTCCGTCTTATGGTTTCCGTATCAGCAATATCAGCAAAATCAGAATTTACAAAAACAGTTCCTTCTGCCGCTGCGCCAATTCGCTCCTGAATCTGCCTGGAATATCCATTTGCCACTTTGCTCACCTCCTTTTGTCCCGAATATTATATATTATTCGGGACATTTTTTCAATAGACTCCGAGAGTTTTGTTTATAGTATTCCCACGCAGATCAGGATTTATACAACAATCTCAAAA
>CAJTOL010000071.1:0-313 GCA_910577645.1 uncultured Lachnospiraceae bacterium | reverse complement strand
TCGTCCTCCCTGGGAACCAAGCGGTAGGTGCATTCCCCGTACACGGTCCGTTTATCTTCAATCTCCATGCCATACGCCTTATAGAAGCAGTATTCCAGATTGGAAATGATACAGCGGAGCATCTGCAGCGCCTCCCGCTGTGAGGTTACGATCAAATCCCGGTCAATGCTGCGCTTTAAGAACAGCAGGGATTTATAAAGCTGTACCTCCGTTCGGTAAGGGCGGCAGTCCTTATGTTCTAACCAGCCGCAAAAGGCTACCGGCCCGCTCTGGATTACATCACGCTCCGGGTGGTAATACTCGTAGCAGTCCA
>CAJTOL010000070.1 GCA_910577645.1 uncultured Lachnospiraceae bacterium | reverse complement strand
AATGGACAAGGCTGACCGCCGCCGAATGTATGCTGACCTTTTCGGCTGGCGTATGGCAGCAAGGTTTTGAATCCCAAAGCCGTTACATAGCATTGCGAATCCGAGCAGGAGAAATCACCCCTGCCATTCGTGATGTCGTGTAGCGGCTTTTTTCATTTATCCAAAAGTCAAGAGAAACCGAATCCAGAACGGAGGTACAGGGACATAGGATTTTCTTTTCGGAGGGTAAGACAGGCGTTAAGAATGCCGCTGCACAGGAAATATGGTTCCCGAAAAGTCGCTAGACTTTTTGGGAGAAGGAGGAGCAGTGGAGTGAGTGATTTTCCGTGCTTGCACGGAAATGAGCGATACGGAACTTGTGACGACGCGTCCACAGAGATAGCGAGCATCGGATTGTGTCAGCCACAATCCCGCCCACACAAAACAAGTGGGCGTAACTTACTCAGGGGACAGCCCCTGAATACCCCGAAGAAAGAAAAATAAGACTGGAGGATTAAGAAAAATGAGCAGAGAAAAATCAGAAAAGGACGTGCGGAATGTCCCGATTACTGTCCGATTGAACGAAGAAGAACATGAAAAGTTAAAGCAGTGCGCCGCCGCTTGCGGTCTGTCCGCAGCAGAATTTATGCGTCAGTTGTGTAAAGGAAACGCCCCGCAGCCAAAGCCTAAAACCGAGTTTTGGGAACTGTTAAATAGGCTCTATGAGGTGCATGACGCTTTCAAAAAATGTGTTCCTTACCATCCAACCGCCGCTGAAATCTGTAAGGAGATTGAGGATTTTATCTTAGAACTGCAACAGAAAACAACTCTCCCACAACGGTTTAGCATAGAAGAATTAACGGA
>CAJTOL010000069.1 GCA_910577645.1 uncultured Lachnospiraceae bacterium | reverse complement strand
CTCGAGTCCGTACACTTATCATTTAAGATGGCAGAACCCTTAGGTTCTGAGATAAGTCTTTTCGCCTGGGTGACAGTCAATGCTGCTGTCCTCTTTTTATGCTCTCACCCCTATGTGAAAGGAGGGACTTTATGGATACACAACAGTTTGAAGTGATCCGCCCCAAATGCGCCGGTCTGGATGTACATAAAAAATCAGTCGTTGCCGCTGTCTGTACCTCTGATCCTGTCACTTTGACGGCCTCTTACAAAACTAAGGTCTTTAACACTACTAATTCAGATATCTCCGCCCTGCGCGACTGGCTTCTCGCACAGGACTGCCGCGATGTCTGTATGGAATCTACAGGTAAATACTGGATCCCTGTTTTTAATATCCTTGAACCTCACATGCATGTCATCCTCACACATCCCAAATATGTCAAAGCAATCAAAGGCAAGAAAACGGACAAACGTGATGCAAAATGGATTGCCAACCTGTTCCGCTTCGACATTGTCAAAGCTTCTTTTATCCCTCCCGCAGACATCCGGGCTTTGCGTGAGCTGTCCCGTTACCGCCTGAAACTTTCTTATATGCGCACGGCAGAGAAGAACCGTTATCAGAACAGCATGACCATTTCCCGCATCCGAATCGATTGTGCCCTGACAGACCCTTTCGGGCTTTCCGCCACACGCATCATGGACTACCTGCTTTCCGGTGAACCCTTCGATGAAGAAAAATGCCGTTCCCTGATCGACCGCAGGGTTAAGGCTTCCAAAGACGAAGTCATGGACACCATCCACGGGTACCACATCCTGGAAGAGCAGAAATTCAAGATGACCCATGCCAAAGCCCACATGGATTTCATCAACAAATCCATTGATGAGATTGAAGCGGAGCTTTTCCTCCGAA
>CAJTOL010000068.1:596-901 GCA_910577645.1 uncultured Lachnospiraceae bacterium | reverse complement strand
ATGGAACAGTGTCAGTCTATTCTCAGCATCCGTGTGAAAAAAGCTGAAAAGAAGCCTGTGGACTATATATCCATACAGGGAATACGCCTCCTTCTGGAAATGCCAGACCGCATGGAACCTGCAGGCCGGAGGGATCTTGCATTGCTGGCATTGATGTATGATTCTGGTGCAAGAGTGCAGGAGATTGCGGATTTAAGGACAGGCGATATACAGCTACAGAAACCTTATACCGTTAAAGTCACAGGAAAAGGGAATAAAACAAGGATCGTCCCACTCATGCCGCAGACTGCAAATATAATAAAAAA
>CAJTOL010000068.1:0-552 GCA_910577645.1 uncultured Lachnospiraceae bacterium | reverse complement strand
GCCGCTGTTTTACAGCTATTCAGGGAAAAAACTCACCCGAGCGGGAATCGCTTATATCCTGAAAAAATATGTCTGGCTGGCGCGGGAGCAGAATCCTGTTTTATATCCTGATAAAGTGTCTCCGCACACACTGCGCCACAGTAAAAGCATGCATCTGCTGGAAGGTGGTGTCAACCTTGTATATATCAGGGATTTCCTCGGTCATTCTTCCATTACAACTACAGAAATCTATGCACGTGCTAACCCGGAAATAAAAAGAAAGGCAATAGAAGAAGCATCTGCATCCATACTTCCGGAAGAAAAATTTGACAGGCAGGAAAAAGCTGATCTGATTGCATGGTTAAAAGAACTCATTTAATAATTATGGAAAGTCTTTCTCTGTAAGATTCCCTTAAAAATGGGAAAAAGGAAAAAGACTTTCCATAATAAATCACTATACATAAGCAGCCTTATGTATAGCTTTCCATAACAACGCAACAATTAAGCTACCAAAGGACATCAGCAATGCTAATATTCCAATGAAAATCGAAATGATTTCAAAAGCTGTCATCG
>CAJTOL010000067.1 GCA_910577645.1 uncultured Lachnospiraceae bacterium | reverse complement strand
ATATCCACTACAATTACAATCTTCATCGAGTCTTTATTGTCTTTGAATTTTCTGGCTAGTTCTTCTTTATATGCTTTTGTCCCGACAATCTTTTTCCAGTCTTCAGGGTCATTGTTACCACCTGTCATTACAACTCCGATTTTTTCTTCCCATGTAGGGCGAAGCTCTAATAATTTTCGATAAATCTTTATTGCAATTGCCCGAGAATAGGCTACAATCATTGCTTTTCCAGTCAGCAAGTTTGCACGATATTTTTCATAATGAGCCACAATATCCTCACACAACGATTGTATTGTAGCATCTGCACCCAATACACTTTCCATCTGCCCTAACATTTTTTTACTTTTTTCAATTGTAGCAGCATCTGATTGTTGTTCTAAAATATCATAAGTAGAATCAATTAATTCCAACGTATGTTTATCTAATTTTAGATGAACGACACGACTTTCATAGTAGACAGGACGAGTAGCTCCATCTTCTACTGCCTGTGTCATATCATAAATATCAATATAATCACCAAAAACTTCTCTTGTATTGCGGTCTTTTGCAGAAATCGGTGTGCCAGTAAATCCAATAAAGGTAGCATTAGGAAGGGCATCATGGATAATACGAGCATTTCCTATTACCGTATATGCTTCTTTTTCCCCCTGTTCATTTTCCTTTATTATCAATTTTTCTTCATCTGCCATCACAACAATATTTCGACGTTCTGATAATGGTCGCTCGTCACGCTCAAATTTAAACATTGTTGTAAAAATAATACCATTGGCGACACGTCCATCTAGCAATTCTTTTAAATGTTCTTTACTCTCTGCCTGCACTGGCGTTTGTCGTAAGAACGGAGCACATTTGGAAAATTGGGTATAGAGCTGGTCATCCAAATCAATACGGTCAGTCATCACC
>CAJTOL010000066.1:365-907 GCA_910577645.1 uncultured Lachnospiraceae bacterium | reverse complement strand
GGTGAGGTTGACCAGCACCGGCAGGCCCTCCGCCATATCCGAGGTCAGATACCGGCTGTCCGTCCGGGGATAAGTACACAGCTTTTTCTCATAGAGGTTTTGCAGATAGTCCAGCGTTTGCTGGGCGGTAAACCCCAGCAGGCGGTTGGCGTCCCGCTGTAAGGTGGTCAGGTCATAAAGGGCGGGCGGCTTTTCGGACTTCTCTTTCCGCTGCGCCTGCTTCACCACCGCAGAACCGCCCCGGCAGGCGGTTTGCAGCTCTTTCGCGGCGGTTTTGTCTTTCATCCGCGCCCCCACAGCGGTAAATCCGGGCAGTTCCAGCGCCACCGTATAGAACGGCTCCGGCTGGAAGGCTTCAATCTCTGCTTCCCGCTGGACGATAAGGGCCAGTGTAGGGGACATAACCCGCCCGATGTTGAGGGTCCGGCGGTACAGCACCGAAAACAGCCGGGTAGCGTTGATGCCCACCAGCCAGTCGGCTTTGGCGCGGCAGAGCGCCGCCTGATGCAGACCGTCATAGTCCGCGCCGGGGCGGAGGTTTT
>CAJTOL010000066.1:0-354 GCA_910577645.1 uncultured Lachnospiraceae bacterium | reverse complement strand
AAATCCAGAGCCGCTTCATGGGCTTTTTGCAGCCCGTCAGCTCATAGACGTTGCGGAAAATCAGTTCGCCCTCCCGTCCCGCGTCACAGGCGTTTACCACCTCCGTCACATCCGGGGCGCACAGCAGCTTTTTGAGAATATCAAACTGTTTCTTCTTGTCCTGGCCCACGCTCATTTTCCAGTCCGAGGGCAGGATCGGCAGATCGTCATAGCGCCACTTGGCGTATTTAGGGTCATAGCTGTCCGCGTCGGCAAGCCCGGCCAGATGCCCCACGCACCAGCTGACCCGCCAGCCGTTCCCTTCCAGATACCCGTCCCTGCGGGCATTGGCCCCGATCACAGCGGACAGGCTTT
>CAJTOL010000065.1 GCA_910577645.1 uncultured Lachnospiraceae bacterium | reverse complement strand
CTGTGTGATTTGGAAAAAGACTTGGACATCCATGGGAAAAATTATCATTTTACAGAGCATTATAAGGAAAATAAAATTCTTTTTGACTACAAATTAAAAGTGGGACGCTGTACTACCACAAATGCGCGGTATCTGCTGCGTATGGCGGGAATTCTTAAATAAGAGAGTCATGATTTTGAGGCGGAATCCATTGCTGGACTTTATCGTGATATTTATGACCGGTTAGCAGAGACGGGAACGGTTGGAACTGAGGAAGTGATGAGAAGTATCGTTGAAAGGATTGGGGAACATGGTTCTATGGTGATGTCTATGAACAGCCGGTTCCTTTTATACCAGATGATGATTTAGAAGAGGGGGCCGCTTACAGGATACCGGCAGAGGTATTTGAACATGTTATTGAAAGCCGTTTCCAAATAGACCGGGAGGAGCGGCGGAAAAAGGCAGTCTATTTACCGGAAGATCAAACGTATGAATACAGGCCGAGAGGGTTTTATGAGGTTGAGTATCCGGAGATTCCATATCCGGAAGTGGTCGGTTATATGGAAAACAGTGACGTGACCTTAACCCTGACCGTGAATGCCGTATACCCGGAGGAAAACACCTCCAGGGCATATTCCCATGAAACAGTGGTTCGTTCCCTTGGCAACGGTGGTTTTGCGTATGTATCAAATCAGATTATTTTTCCAGAGGGCTGTTATGAACCATGGTGGCATTCCGAACGGCTGACCGAAGAATAGTGGAAAGAAGTATAAAGGGAACTGGATATTCCTACCGTATACCGAATTAGATAAAGAGAGGATTTCCATGGAGAACAGAAAAAAATACATTCCGATCGTAATCATAATGTTGGCAGGATTCCTGTGTGCCTGTGGGAGAAAAGAACCAGCAGATTTTCTCCTGTCCGATGCCGGGGAGGGCAGAGGGGAACTTCTTTTGGCAGAGGACGAAGAAGATAATAACATAA
>CAJTOL010000064.1 GCA_910577645.1 uncultured Lachnospiraceae bacterium | reverse complement strand
AAAGATGGATAGTGTAAAAATTTCTTCAGATAAATGAACCCATTACACTGTCTAAAATATACACCAATTTGATATTTCAAGTATTTTTTGATACACTATAAAAGTGAAAGTAGGTGAAAATATGTTGGAGGTATATTTAAAAGATATAAAACACCAAAGATTTAATGATGTATATTTTAATAAGCATATGACACATATAGATTTTGATAATGATGATATTAAAAAAATAATACAGGCTATAGATAATGTAAAATACATTGGAAATTACAGAGTATTATCTAAGTTTGAAAAAGATACAGCTATAAGTGTTAGAGAAATATCCACTGGTTGTAAAACTGCATTAAATATAGCTTCTTTTCCAAATGAAGTGTTTTCAGTGGCAGAGTGTGGTGATAACGCACTCCAAGTAATATTTAATTACAAAAGAGGAAAAATATTGATGCCCATGTTTTCTATTCCAAGATTATTTACAAACGAAATAAAAGTATTTACAAGTAATGAAGAATATATAATAAATAACCATAAACAGTTAGAAGATATATTAAACAAAGTATTTTAAGTGAGGAGATGAAAGTGTTAAAACAATACAAGACAAGTGGTAATGGAGTAGACTTTGATTTAATATTCCATGATGCATTGACAATTATAAATGGAGAGTCTGGTGTAGGAAAGACTGTTTTATTTAAAGCATTGGAGAATGATTCCATCTTAGGTAACTTAGATGCGATATGTTTAAATTATGATGATATTACTTCTGGTATCATAGACATTACATTAAAATCCGCACAAAACAAAATAATTATAATAGACAACGCAGATATAATTCTAACAGATGAGCAGAGATTCAGGATTTCCACAGACCAGGACAACCAGTATATAATATTTGCACATTCAATACAAGGAATGCACCCAAGTGAAAAAAGTATAGCAGAGTTACTAGTTAAGAATAACAAAGGTAAACTTAAC
>CAJTOL010000063.1 GCA_910577645.1 uncultured Lachnospiraceae bacterium | reverse complement strand
GGCTCCTTTGACCTGTTCCCTTCCCCAAAGAAGCTCTATGCCTACTTTGGGATGGATCCCGGTGTGAACGATTCAGGCAAGTTCCATGGCGACAGGGTCCATATGTCCAAGCGGGGCTCCAGCCTTGCGCGGCGCATCCTGCATATGATCGCCATAAACAACCTGAAAGTGGATAAAGCAGCAAAAGCACCTGTGAACCCAGTCATTTACGATTATTACATCCGTAAATGTGCCAGCAAGAAAAAGATTGTTGCCGTCGGAGCCGTCATGCACAAAATCTGCAACATTATTTTCGCTATGCTCCGGGATAATAAGCCTTTTGAGCTTATTACGCCGAAAGAACACTGTGAACGTTATGCAGCAGAACACCCAGGAGCCGTAAACATCGCTGCCTGATGGGGATTTGAATCAAATTTTAAAAATCTCATGGCAATGGGCTTATTAAAGTTACCCTTTTTTACATCAACTACTTGAAAAAATTTCTTGAGCATTTTTCATTTTACCTATTGACATTTCTTAGCTGGACTTAATCTTAGTTTTTATATCAAATTCGGGCATTTAATGTATGGTTTACTCGGATAACTGAACGTCCATTAAGCCCCCAGCAGAGCTGGGGAGAATAGAGTGAGCAGTAGCGATCCCTAAAGTACCAAAAATAAAACCTCCATGTTATCATAGATTTGGGTCTAGGCAACCTAATCAACAATAGCAGGAGGTATCCATAATGGATAATCAGATTTTAGCACATACCAAGTATAATTGCACGTATCATATTGTTTTTATTCCGAAATATCGCCGGAAAGTAATGTATGGGAAGATTGGGAAAGAGGTTGGCGAGATATTGTCCACAGTATGTAAAATCACAGGAGTAAAATTGATAAAAGGCGGAGTATGTCCAAACCATGTACATCTGTATGTTTCGATTCCGCCCAAGATGAGTATCTCGGAAGTGATGTCAAAATTGAAAGGAAAGAGGATGTAGAAGGTGAACCGAGTCCTGATAGTAGACGATGAAACCATTGTTCGGGTGACATTAA
>CAJTOL010000062.1 GCA_910577645.1 uncultured Lachnospiraceae bacterium | reverse complement strand
GGGATAACTTTATTTTGAAAGGCGGGATGCTGGTTGCCGCAATGGTAGGGTTGGATGCCCGGTCTACAATGGATTTAGACGCAACCGTCAGAGGGGCCAGCGTGAATGTGGAGGACATTGAAAATCTGATGTCCTCTATCATAGCAGTCCCCATTGAGGACGGTGTGGAGTTCCAGGTGAAAAGCATTTCGGAAATCATGGACGAGGCCGAGTATCCGGGGATTCGGGTCAGCATGGCCACTGTCTTTGACGGGGTGGTGACGCCGCTGAAAATTGATATTTCTACCGGGGATGTGATTACGCCGAGGGCAGTCCGGTACAGGTTCCGGCTTATGCTGGAGGAACGCTCCATTGATATTTGGGCGTACAATCTGGAAACCGTACTTGCGGAAACCATAACAAACACCCGTATGAGGGATTTTTATGACCTCTACATTCTGGAACAGCTTCATGGAAGATCGCTGGATTCCGATATTCTCCGCCACGCGCTCCTTGCTACCGCCCGCAAGCGCGGAACCGAGGGGCATTTGAAAGAAGCGAAGGAAGTGTTTTCCGAAGTAGAAAACAGCCATGCGATGCAGGCGCTTTGGTCCGCTTACCGCAGGAAATTTTCCTATGCGGCTGATCTGGAATGGAACACCGTTATGGGGGCGGTTCACCGTTTGTATGCTCTGACAGAGAACGGTGAAGCGGAATGAAAAAGCGCGGGCATTACTGCAAAATCTGCGGTGAGTATAAATCAAACGAAAAGTTTTCGGGTAAAGGCCATGCGGTGATTATTTTAATGCTTGAGAGCCACTGTTCTAAAGCTTCAGAGCCATCAATACAAGTCTATTTTAATCTTTCAGAGCCACCACAATATATAGTGTATCTATGATTAAAGTACACTTATCCTTAACCACTTGATTATTCTATCTCAGAATTGTTTTAAACCTGCAATGGCTGCAACGCAGTGTATTTACCCTTGCAGGTTTAAAACAATTCTGAGACAATGTTATAAGCGGTAAATAATAGATGTACTATATCTAGTATATTGTAATGGCTCTC
>CAJTOL010000061.1 GCA_910577645.1 uncultured Lachnospiraceae bacterium | reverse complement strand
TAGCCCAGGATTCCTTTATTGACGGCATTGCGGCCGGCGGCGTAAAGGGCTGACGACATCACCAGGTTACGATCTGATCGATGGTCTGCCTCTGTTCACTGGTGGAATGGGTAAGATAAATACGGGTAGTTTCAATACTTTCATGTCCCATAAGATCCGCTAACAGTGAGATATCATTAAATTTTTTTAGAAAATTTTTGGCAAACCGGTGGCGGAAGGAGTGGGGATAGACGGTACGGGGATCCACGCCGTAACGGACAGCCAAAACTTTTAAATAAGAATGAATCCAGCGGGGAGTCAAAGGCTTCCCGCTTTTATTGGTAAATAGAAACCCGCTTTTCCTGCCCTGGGAAGTATACCAGGGCAGGGCTTCTTTACAGAGCCTGTCGGGAAAATAGATCCGGCGCACCTTTCCGCCCTTGGAATAAAGATCCATGTAGCCCAGATGCAAATGCTCTACTTTAATCTGAATCAATTCTCCCACCCGGACTCCTGTGGAACCCAGAAAATGGATGAGAAAATACCAGCTCATATTGTTGTCGGACAGAAGGCTGGCTTTTAAATGCTCATAATCTTCCTGGGAAATGATGGAATCCAAATAGGACTTTTGCTGCATACGGACAGCATAAAGGCGGTAGGAATCAGGTAAAGGGGCAGCTTTGGGAAGAGGAGGCAAAATGGATGGAGGCGCTTCCTCTTTTTGGGCGTGAATAAACGATAAATATCGGTTAATGGCACTGATTCTGGCGTTGACAGTAGAAGGACGGTAATGCTCCATAAGCTGTTTCCGAAAATCCTGAAGGGTTTCTACAGTGAGTACGGTGGAATGGGCATAAAACTGCCGGACAGCAGTCAGATAAGAGGCGATAGTATTTGGGGACATCCCCTGGCGGCTTAAATCATTCTGAAAATCTGAGAGCGTTTTTTCTAAATTCATATCATCACTCCATTACCAATCCACAATTTCATTCACCAGCCGGGCCTGCTCACTGCTGGAACGGCGCAGATAGATCCGGGTGGTTTCAATACTTTCATGGCCTAAAAGGTCGGAGAGCATGGCAATATCTCCGCCGTGCTCAATAAAGCTTTTGGCAAACCGGTGACGGAAGGAATGGGGATATATGACCGTGGCATCCATACCGTAACGGACGGCAAACTTTTTAAGCTGGCCCCGGATACCGGCCGGGGTAATCCGATTTCCGAAGCGATTTAAGAAAACGTCTCCTTCCGGCCTTTCTTCCCGGGCCAGCCAGCGCATGGTGGAATCACGAAGGCAGGAAGGAATGTAGATGCGGCGGGATTTGTTGTCTTTTGAAAACAGATCCTTGTATCCCCGGTACACATCTATAGTGGCAAGCTGGATTAACTCTCCCACCCTCATTCCTGTGGCTCCCATATAGCGGACTGCAAAATAATAAAGATGTTCCCCGTCCCGCTGAAGGCAGGCTTTCAGATATTCATAATCTGCCTCGCTGATTATCCGATCCAGGTAAGTTTTTTGCTGCATCCGAATCATGGAAAGCCGTATATCCGTAATTCCCAGATATTCCAGATAGCAATTGACAGCCCGAATCCGGAGATTGACGGTCTGAGGCTTATAGTGTTCCAGGAGATAAAGCTTGTATAGCTGAAGGCTGGAAGCATTGAGGGAGGGGAACAACGTACAAAACTGCCGGATGGCATAAAGATACACATGGATGGTATTTTCCGCCAGATTATGGCAGGAAAGGTAGTCACGGAAGGCAGACAAGTCATCCTGAGCCCTAGAAGGCTCCGGAAGCAGTCCGGCAGTTCCTTTCCTCATAGCGCCTTCCCCTTTCAAAATATACTTTAAATTAATATTATACCTGATAAAAGGGAAAAAGGCATAAAAAAAATTCCGAAAAAATATGAAATATCTCCATATCAGCCTTTGTAAGCGTTGGTTCCTGCCCGCAACTTTCGATAATTTCCCCTATTGGAAGTATAATTGCCTCGTAATGCAAAAAGGATTTCGAGAGAGATTCAAAAAGAAA
>CAJTOL010000060.1 GCA_910577645.1 uncultured Lachnospiraceae bacterium | reverse complement strand
TGGTGCTCTGGCTTAAGCTCGTGCTCAGACTCTCACTCGTGCTGGTGCTCTGGCTCAGGCTCGTACTTAAGCTCTCGCTGGTGCTAGTGCTCTGGCTTAAACTCGTACTTAAGCTCTCGCTCGTACTGGTGCTCTGGCTCAGGCTCGTGCTTAAGCTTTCGCTCGTACTGGTGCTCTGGCTTAAGCTCGTGCTCAGACTCTCACTCGTGCTGGTGCTCTGGCTTAAGCTCGTGCTCAGACTCTCGCTCGTGCTAGTACTCTGGCTTAAGCTCTCACTCGTACTAATGCTCTGGCTTAAGCTCTCACTCGTGCTGGTGCTCTGGCTTAAGCTCTCACTCGTACTAGTGCTCTGGCTTAAGCTCTCACTCGTACTAGTGCTCTGGCTTAAACTCTCACTCGTACTAGTGCTCTGGCTTAAACTCTCACTCGTACTAGTGCTCTGGCTTAAGCTCTCACTCGTACTATCGTTCAAACTCTTAAGTGCACTTGCATACGAATTCGACTGAGATACAGAATCCGACTCGCTTACCGCTGAAAAACTATCAGAGGCATCCACTGCTTGTTGACTTTCACTCGCCCTAATAGAATCAACATCTGATTTGCTATTACTGTGAAGTTCTGAATTAGACTCACTTGCAACAAATGCAGCTTCAGACTCTTTTACTGCTTCACTAGTAGAATTACTGATCGCTTCTGATTCTCTCTTTATCGTACTATAGAAATCTCTCAGCGCTTCACTGTGGCCGGTTACATTCTCCGTAGCCGTTATCTTTATATCATAAACATAAGTCGTTCTTACTGTCTCTGTAAGATAATCATATCCCTTGTCTCCGCCACTGCTAATTATAAATGTATACGTTGGTGTATCAGAACCAGTTTGATACAGACCATACTGACCGTTTGGATCTCGTTTTAATACATAATTGTTTCCAAGTGTTGTAAGATCAGTATTACTATCTCCATTCTGAAGAACGAAAGAACCGTCCTTTATCGTAAGCGACTGGTTTGAATTGCCCGCATTAATAAGTTTGTGCCAATTGCTGTTCTGATCTTGAACAACAACATACGATCCAACACGGTAGCCTCCTCCTGCCACATTATAAACTTCATTATTAACTTGAGAGGTTTCTGTTGATGTACTTTTATTGGAATTATCGATTAGGTTACTACTCTTTTTATACTCCGTATAATAACCTTTAGAGCCATCCGCCTCTAACACAAACAGCTTTACTACACTACCGTTATCTTCAAGAATATAGGAGATTGTTCCATCCGGATTAATCTGTCTGTTGTTGCCCTGATACGATATTCCACCTATTTTAATCTCAATTGTCGTTGTGCCGTCCGGATTATGGTTAATTACATAATCAACTTCTGGCCCAGACGTGCTAGGCTGTTCTTCGTGTATTGTAGGCGGTTTTTGAGAGCCCCACCACTTATTGTTGTCTGTAACCGTTGTCGTTTTGCTCTCTTCATCATTTACTTCATATTCTATTTTCGCTTTATTTACGCTTACGACTCCATTTGTGTCTACAGAATACTGATAAATCTCAGAAAGTTCTCTTCCCTGGGCATCTTTAAAATAAACCGTATAGTAGCCGCCATTGTCAGCCTTCCACACGATTCCCCCTTTATCATGATTCAGAGTCAAACCTTGGCTGGCAAGATTGTATGCAATAATACTTTGCGCTAAGCTTTTCTGCGCTGCGTCTACATCTACTCCTCCCGCCGTCGAATCCGATCCCAGCACTGTCAGCGCTGAATCATATGCAGAAAGTGCTGATGCCATTTCGCTGGTAAGATCGCTAAACTGGTGAGTTTCCGATGTATGCTTATATGCGCTTTCTGATTCTGAAATAACTGCAGAGGCAGCATTGCTTTCAGATGTTGCAAGCTCAACGCTCTGCGATGCCTGGCGGCTATTTTCTTCAGATTCCTTTAGTGCGGAATCCATGCTGTCCTTTGCATCTTCACTTGCAGTTAAACTCTCTGAGTTAAAGCTGTTGGACTCAGACACCGCATCACTTTTATTGGATTCTGAAGTCTCTTCCACCTCTTCTGAAGTCTGGGAAGCCTTTGATTCTGAACCTTCTTGGGAATTGGAATCCTCCCCACCATCTGCTATTTCATCGGCATCCGAACTACTGTTAATATTATTTGTAGACTCACTGTTAGCACTGTTTACAGACTCACTGTTAGCACTGTTTACAGACTCACTGCTAGCACTGTTTACAGACTCACTGCTAGCACTGTTTACAGACTCACTGCTAGCACTGTTTACAGACTCACTGCTAGCACTGTTTACAGACTCACTGCTAGCACTGTTTACAGACTCACTGCTAGCACTGTTTACAGACTCACTGCTAGCACTGTTTACAGACTCACTGCTAGCACTGTTTACAGACTCACTGCTAGCACTGTTTACAGACTCACTGCTAGCACTGTTTACAGACTCACTGCTAGCACTGTTTACAGACTCACTGCTAGCACTGTTTACAGACTCACTGCTAGCACTGTTTACAGACTCACTGCTAGCACT
>CAJTOL010000059.1 GCA_910577645.1 uncultured Lachnospiraceae bacterium | reverse complement strand
AGACTCTTATCAGAGGAATTTTATTTCCCATAGACACAGAATTTTTTACGGCCTCGCTAAAGGCTAAGCTGACCATCTATTACAGACTTTACTTTTCGCACAGTTACCTTATCGTCCGTCCTCACCTTCCCGCACAAAAGAGGCGCGTAAGGGTCATACTGGCCTGCGTGAGAGTCAACTGCTGCCTCACTAAAATTGGCATAGCAATAACGGCAGCCATTTTTGCAGGTATTGTATGTTCCTACTTCTATACTCTCCACGCAGCCACATTCTTTTCTCTGATTTTTATCTTTCCTGGCCAGAATCCGCCCTCCTGTGATTTCCTCAATCAACATGGCGTCGATACAGCTGCCATGACGAATTCCCGCCTCATCCAAATTTATGGCCTCCGCGCAGGATTCCACTGCCATCCCATGCCTTCTGGCTATTGCCGCCAGCTGCATGGCAAACTTCCCAAGTTCTCCCTTCGGTAAATCCCTGGCCTGCAAAGCGGCCATGTTTTTTCGAATCTTAGCATATGAATCCACAAAACTGATTACAACCCGCTCTGTATATCCCTCCAGCTTTCCGGCGATAGCAGCAAAAGCTCTCCGATGATAGTCCGGTGTATAAACCGGATTAAACAGAATGGGGTCATACCGCCATATTACCCGCTTTTTCCCAATCATCCGCGAAAGTTCCTGAAATCTCCCTAACAATACTGTCTGCTTGTCTGGAAGCCCTGGCTCTATATCTCTGCCATATCCGGTCAGAGTAAATTGGACATAATAGGGATATTTCTCTATTTCCGCCAGCATTTCCATCATGGCCGCAGGATTTTTTGTCCAGAAAACAATACAGTCCACCACCTCCGGCGACAAATCTATACAGCTTACCTGCCGATCATTCATGGGATTACGCACATACAGATACCCTTCCCGGATTCGATTGCAGAACCAGTCAAAATAATAATTGGGAATGTCCGTCCTCCTGCTAACACTTAAAATCATAGCCCTATTCTCCTTTTAACCCGCTATTTCATCACTGGAAGTCTCTGAACGTACCAGCCATTCCTCCTACAAAACTCCACTGGCGCTGCATATAGGATTTTATCTTTTCTGTGCTTTGCCTGTAAAACTCACAAACTATTTGCGGATTATCAAAATGCTTTATGATCGCAGAAGCAGCACAGTACCCGCTTTCCATCCCGGCGGATATGCCTTCGCCCATAGGGTTTAAAAAACCGGCCGCCTCTCCGGCGAAAAGGACACGCCCCACCCCATAGTCCACATGGCATCCCGGACGGATATGCGGCATCAGCCATTTTTCTTCCTTTGTCTGCCTGCAGATCCGCAGGCAGTGGTTTTCTTCCATATAAGCAATAAAGTGCTTATAATAATGTCTGATTTTATCCACTTCTTTTACAGAAACGCCCAGCACCAACAAATCATCCTTTACATTAAACCACGCATCATATTCCGACAGTTCCGGCTGCAGATATGCATAGAAATAATGGGGGTCTAAATCTATGCTTCCTTCATTGAATGTCTGAAACGTGGTTATGTATCCGAAGGCTTCCCCGGTAATCTTCTTTTTCAATGTCCTGGCAACGCCTTCGCAATCCAGGACATACCTTGCGCTTTCTGTATAATTTATCTCTCCACGCAGGCTAACTTCCATAAATCCATCCTTTTCCATACAGGAAATTGCCGCCACGCCATCCCTGACTTTTGCGCCGCTTTCTTTTGCTTTCTCTGCAAGCCAGCCGTCAAAACGGCTGCGCCATACGTTAAGCCCCTCCTGCTGGAAGCGGTATTCCTTCCCTTTATCATCTGTAAATACCATACCCCTGTTCTCTGTCGGGGTACACATGACGGACTCTGGCACGTTCTCCCCAAAATAGTTTTTCACAAGTTCCATTGATTTCTTTATCAGAACACCTGAACAGGACTTATATCTGGGTATCTTGAACTTTTCTACCAAGAGAACCTTGTGACCTTTTTCCGCTAAAATCTTAGCTGCCGTGCATCCTGCAGGCCCCGCTCCGATCACTATTACATCATACATTTGCGTACCATCCTTTTCTGTCTTTTCTACTACTCTTCCAAATCTAAAGTTTTCACCCATATTTTCATATAATAAGCGGTACGCCCTCGTCAATCAATACATAATTCATAGAAATTTTCTATATTTTGCGGTAAAGGCGCTGGCACCAGAAGAAAGAAGGGGCAAAAAACACCATAAATAAGCATAAAATACTGAAGCAGACAAGACTTTAGGTTTGGGATTAGGCGCTGATAATTATATCGCAAAGCCCTTTTCTATTGCCGAAGTCCTTGTCCGGATAAAAGCAAACATAAGAAGAGCCACCCAGTATGATAATGCGGCTATTGTTGCGCCTGTAATGAATACCCTGATCACGAGATTTCATCTCCTGTGATCGCGTTAAACCGGATCGAATATCTGCTGTCTTCCACCGATTGTCCATCTACTTCAAACTCAACGCACCATACTGGGATCAGATCTATCTCCGTAAAGGAATCTTCCCTTAGAAGCGGGAAATATTCCATCCAGATGTTCTTTGCCTTAAACTCATTTGATAAAATGGCATCGCCAAATTTTTTCATGATCGCTTCTTTAATGCCGTCTTCCCCTATAATAGCTGTTTCGTTCTGATGTTCCTCACAAGGCTCAAACATTCCCATCATGGTTATCATTTCAATCCCATTATTTGACAGCAATACCGTTACAACAGCCGGATAAGCCAAAAATCTCTCACTCGTCTGCCGCAGATTTGGCTCGTTTCGGTATACGGGAATCCCATTTACATCCATGCGAAAAATGATCTGATACACTTCCATGTCCTCGTCAAACGTATCGTTTCCATATCCTTTTGCAGACAAAAACTGATAGTCGCCATCTTCCATAATTGTCTTTTTCACGTTCTCAAAATCCGTCTGATCCATAGCAACCACATCGAGAACTTCCAGTTCTCCGCCCACCTCAAGCATCCCTATAAAGCTCTGCATCTTTCTTACAGCATCCTCTTTGGACATAAAAGACAAATCCCTGTCATCTGCCAGTCCCATCTCCCCCGCATAGGAGCAATAAGTGTCCAAATGGCTTGCCATGTCATTTCTTTGATAGGTAAGTGAGCCTCCCGTAAATCCATCGTTCTTATCATCAACAACAAGGTTTCCTTCTGCATTTTGCCCTATCGCTTCCTGTACTTTATCATAGTCAAAACTTTTTAGCCTTGTTGCATACTCATAAAGATTATTTTCCGGCATTTTCAACTCTGCGCTGATGAACAAATTTTCATCCAGCTTTTCATCTATAAAAACTGTTGTGTCCTGTGGTACAATTTCAGCAGTACTATTTCTTTCATCCTGTGCTTCAAACGTTTGCGTCTCTGTTCTGGTACTGTCTAAATCAATACTTGGTATTTCTCCTTGGTATGTGTGAGCGCAGCCGTCTAATAATGTCATAAGAACCAAAATACCCGCTAAAG
>CAJTOL010000058.1 GCA_910577645.1 uncultured Lachnospiraceae bacterium | reverse complement strand
CTAAAGTATTGATTTTTCAAGGTTCAACGCATCAAACGGTGTGGGAAGTTTGAGTATATTAATTTTGATTTTTTTATCAAAGGCTGATAATACCCCCGCAGCTTTCTTCTGCAATTCTATTCCAGGAAGTTCAATCTCCAATTCTTCAATATCAGATGATTTAATTGATGGATATGTAGACACACTTTGCTCGGCAATAGCCTGCAAATGATCCACAATCTCATTCTGGGTAAGAAAATAGTACAGATAATCTGCATCTGCCACTTTATCCTTTGCATCAATTACCGTAAAACCTGTTGATACTAAAAAGTTCTCTGGCGGCTCTTTTATGATTCCATAATGCCGTTGATTAGGCCTGACAGTAGAATATACAATACTATTGTACTTAGCCTTTCTCTTGGCCCGGCTTGGCAGTTTTTCGCACAAAAGGTCTATTCGCTGAATACAATCTATTGAATTTCTCGTTATGTTCCCTGTATCAAGATAATTCACAAATTCCCACTCATCTTTTTTGGTGTATGAATTTTCATTCGTTATACAGATATCACCTATTGCAAATTTTTCCATTAAAAGCCCTCTTCCAGTATTTCATATCCAATCGCCCCCAACTTCTCCCGGATCTCATTCTCCAGCTCATGGGATCTTGCAAACAAACCGGACAATTCCATAGTCAGACGGCTCATCTTCTCCTCAAAAGGCTCGCCGTCATCCTCCTGCTCCTCAATGCCCACATACCGTCCCGGAGTAAGGATATAATCCTGCTTTGCTATATCCTCTATCCCGGCGACAGCACAAAATCCCTTCACGTCTTCCAAAGTTCCGGCTGCATATGCCTTATAGGTATCGGCAATTTTCTGAATATCCTCCTCTGTCAGTTCGCGGAGCTTCCGGCTGACCATCGTTCCCATTTTTCGCCCATCAATAAACAGTGTCTTTCCAGGCTGTTTCTTGTGTTTATTCAAAAACCACAGGGATACCGGAATCTGGGTAGTATAAAAAAGTTGGGTAGGCATCGCCACAATACATTCCACCAGATCTGCATTAATAATATTCCGGCGGATATCCCCCTCTCCGCCGGACTGAGAAGAAAGGGAACCATTGGCCAGCACCATACCAATTCTTCCGGCAGGGGCCAGATGATAAATCATATGCTGCAGCCATGCAAAGTTGGCGTTGCCTGCCGGAGGCATCCCATATTGCCAACGGGCATCTTCTTTCAGCTTGTCCGCTCCCCAGTCAGAGAGGTTAAACGGAGGATTTGCCATAATATATTCCGCGCGCATAGTGGGATGACGATCCTCTAAAAAAGTATCCGCCGCATAAGCTCCCAGATCTGGCTCAATCCCGCGGATTGCCAAATTCATCTGAGCCATCTTCCATGTGGTGGGATTGGAATCCTGGCCATAAATAGAAATATCATTGATATTTCCGCTGTGATTTTTGACAAAACGGGCTGACTGCACAAACATCCCCCCGGAGCCACAGCAGGGATCATATACCCGCCCCTTAAACGGCTGAAGCACTTCCACAAGGGTTCGGACAACACATGAAGGCGTAAAAAATTCTCCCCCCCGCTTGCCCTCCTGCTCTGCAAACATAGACAAACAATATTCATAGGTACGGCCTAAAATATCCTTCTCGCTGCCGTGTTCCATCATCTGAATATTGGTAAACAGATCCACCACATCTCCCAGGCGGCGCTTGTCCAGCTCCGGACGGGCAAAATTTTTCGGAAGAATATCCTTAAGACGCTTATTCTCTTTTTCAATCGCCCGCATGGCATCATCAATCGCCGTGCCAATTTCCGGAGTATGCGCCTTTACCGCAATTTCGCTCCAACGGGCTCCGGCAGGGACAAAGAAAATCCCCTCCGATGTGTATTCATCTATGTCCTCCTCAAATCCGTCCCCTTCCGCTACCAGTGTCTGGTACTTATCCCTAAACCTATCTGAGATATACTTTAGAAAAATAAGGCCAAGAACTACATTCTTATATTCGGATGCATCCATATTTCCCCGCAGTACGCAAGCAGCATCCCATATTTGCTTTTCAAAACCAATTGTGGCTGTATTTTTATCCGCCATCTCTATTTACCTCCATCCTCTGCCTTATCTGCTGAATCAATTCTATCTTTCTATTATATACTCCGCCAGATGCACGTTCAAGGAATAAATTGAAGAATGTTTCCGAATCATGAAAGGAGCTTTCAAATCCAGACCTGCATATGTCCGCAGAGAAACACAAATCATGTGGTAAGTTCAATTTCTATTGAGAAAAATAGGGCTGTATGCTAGAATAGGTTGAAATATCAAAGTAATAAATCGGAGTGTATCGATGAAAGGTGAACCAACGCCTATGGAAATCGTTTATTCACAAAAACATATTTTGGAGGCACTTTTATGAAAAAAATATTACTGGCGCTGTCGTTAAGTACTCTTCTGCTGTCCGGCTGCGGTGCGAAAGACAGTGATAATTCACTACCTGTCGAAACAAACCAGCTAAGCGAAAACACGCCAAATATGGAGCAGACAGAAGAACCAGCACAAACGGACAATACAGAGCAGACGGAGAAACCGGCACAAATGGACAATACAGGGCAGACAGAGAAACCGGCACAAATGGACAATACAGGGCAGACAGAGAAACCGGATATTTCCGGCATCTATACCGATAAGCAGGGCACATCTGACGTCTATAGCCAGTTAACTCTTGCTTTGCAGCCAGATGGAACCTATACGGCAGAAATCGGCGTCTACCGCGTCTCCCAGCTGGAGGGCACGGCAGTCTGGGAGGGGGACGCCCTTCGCTTTACCAGTGAGGACCCCTATGTGCTGGCAGACATTTCCGTCACTGAAGGCAAGGCGGAAGTGGCGTTTATCACGGGTGCCGTTGGATTTCAGACCGGGGATGTCTATTCCTTCCCTGACGGCGCGCCGGGGGAGAGTCCAGAGCAGACGGATAACGCTTCCTCCCAACAGAGCCTTTCCGAGAAGATCACCATGGAGATTTCCTATGCCGAGGAGCAGGAGAAAGAAATAGAGAAAAGACAGAGGGAAGCCGTCACGCAGCTGGAGATGAATTTAACTGCCGCAGAGATGTACCAGCTGTGGGATGATACCCTGAACATTGTGTGGGGACTGCTGAAAACGAGCCTGAACGAAGCGGACATGGAAGTTTTGCGGGAAGAAGAAAGGGCGTGGATTACATCCAAAGACGCAGAAGTAAAGGCCGCCGGACAGGAAAGTGAAGGCGGGAGTATACAGCCGTTGCTGGAAGCAACAAAAGCGGCAGAATTGACAAAAGCAAGGGTATATGAACTGGCAGAGTACGCAAAGTGAAGGTGAACAGCCTCTATTCAGTCGATATAACTTCTTTGCCACAATGTCAAGTGGTGAATTCAATTTTTCTTGCACATATTTTTGTACTGTGGCATAATATAGGTAAGAAAATCTTACTTGAAAGGAGCATAAGCAAATGAGTACACAAATATTAACAGTTTCCTCCAAAGGACAGATTTCTTTGCCTGTGAGCATCCGAAAACTCCTGTCGATTGATACAGGTGATAAATTGGTGGCATATACTTCAGGAGATGTTATCATGCTCAAGACTTTAAAACTTCCTTCTGCTGAAGAATTTGAAGCCTCACTGGACGAAGCGCAAAAATGGGCAAAGTCTGTTGGGTATAATGAAGACGATGTTAATGATATAGTCAAATCGGTTAGAAAGAAGAAACGAGTATGAGAATTGTGATAGATACAAATGTTTGAATTTCTGGTGTGTTTTTT
>CAJTOL010000057.1:3808-4118 GCA_910577645.1 uncultured Lachnospiraceae bacterium | reverse complement strand
AATACCTCCTGCACTCGTCAACCTGCTCGTCCTTGCGCTTATAGTCATCAACGCCCGGCGTTCCGTCCGTGTAAAGGTTAAATGCCAGTCTGACTACTTTTACACTTCCGCTGGTCTGCCAGCCCTGATGCAGACACTCTGTTTTGACGCACCCGGACTTCATATCGTAAATCTGGCCGAAATGGTTCCTCGTGTCCTCAGAAATACCGAGAATGTAGATCAAAGCCTTGTGATAGCAGTCCTGATACCTCGCCTGTTCCAGTTTTTCATAATAGAATCTTTCATGTTCCTCGTTTGCAAAAACCATGTG
>CAJTOL010000057.1:0-3798 GCA_910577645.1 uncultured Lachnospiraceae bacterium | reverse complement strand
GCCCATGCTCTTAACGCTGTGTTGTTCATCCTTTCTACCTCCAATTTTATATTTTGACCATAACAAAAGGACACTCCCAAATTCTCACTTGGAAAGTGTCCTAAAGGTACATACCCTATAAAATTGAATGCCGCAAAAACGTATTATTCAGTATTATCACGTATTATGCGTAGCAAATTTGTAGTAAATTTGTAGTAAATCACAACTCAAAACCGCTGAAACCCTTGATTTTACTGACTTTCTTTACCCAAAGTCTTCATTGTCGGGAACAGCAAAACATCCCTTATGGCCGCTGAATCAGTCAACAGCATCACCATTCTGTCAATGCCGAACCCGATACCTCCGGTAGGCGGCATACCTACCATCAGGGCATTGATAAAGTCCTCGTCCGTGTGGTTGGCTTCCTCGTCTCCGGCGGCAAGCATTTCCTCCTGAGCTGCAAAACGCTCTCTCTGATCAATGGGGTCATTTAACTCGGAGTAGGCGTTAGCCATCTCCCAGCCGTTCATAAAGAACTCGAAGCGCTCTACATGCTGGGGATTCTCCGGCTTCTTCTTTGTTAAAGGAGATACCTCAATGGGATGATCCATAACGAAAGTAGGCTGAATTAAATGTTCCTCTGCAAATTCCTCGAAGAACAGATTTAAAATGTCCCCTCTCTTATGGCGCTCTTCATATTCTACGTGGTGTTCTTTGGCAGCGGCTCTGGCTTCCTCCAGGGTGCGGATCTGGTCAAAATCCACGCCGGAATATTTTTTAACCGCTTCCACCATGGTAATACGTTCAAAAGGCTTGCCAAGATCCATCTGGATTCCATTATAGGTGATAGTCGTAGTTCCCAGCACCTCCTGGGCCAGATAGCGGTATAAATTCTCAGTTAAATCCATCATACCGTGGTAATCGGTGTAAGCCTGATATAATTCCATCAGGGTAAACTCCGGGTTATGCCTGGTGTCTACGCCCTCATTGCGGAACACCCGGCCAATCTCATATACCCTCTCCAGGCCGCCTACAATCAGCCTCTTTAAATAAAGCTCCAGGGAAATACGAAGCTTTACATCTTCGTCCAGCGCATTAAAGTGGGTTTCAAAGGGTCTTGCGGCAGCACCACCGGCATTGGATACCAACATGGGGGTCTCTACCTCCATAAATCCCTGACCGTCTAAGTATTTGCGGATTGCAGAGATAATCCTGGAACGTTTGATAAACGTATCCTTTACCTCTTCATTCATAATTAAATCCACATATCTCTGGCGATAGCGCATATCGGTGTCCGTAAGGCCGTGGAACTTCTCCGGCAACACCTGAAGGCTCTTGGAAAGGAGCTGTACCTCTGTTGCATGGATAGAAATCTCGCCGGTCTTGGTGGTAAATACGGTTCCCTTAACACCGATGATATCGCCGATATCCAGCTTTTTAAAGTCTTTATATTCTTCTTCGCCTACGCTGTCTTTTGCTACGTAAATTTGGATTCTTCCCTGTAAATCCTGAATGTTGCAGAAAGATGCCTTGCCCATGACGCGTTTAAACATCATACGGCCGGCAACGGATACCTCCCTGCCTTCCAACTCCTGGTAGTGTTCTTTCACTTCTGTGCTGTGATGGGTCTGGTCATACTTTGTAATCTGAAACGGATCCTTACCGGACTCCTGAAGCTCTGCCAGCTTATCCCGGCGGGCCTGAAGCACATGATTTAAATCTTCCTGAGGTCTTGCCTGATTCTGATCTCCTGCCACCTTGGTACACTCCTCTTTATGGTCTGTCTTATACTCTCTGGATCGCCAATACTTTGTACTGAATAACCCCTACCTGAGTCTCTACGTCTACCACATCTCCTACTTTCTTTCCCATTAAAGCATGGCCTACGGGAGACTCGTTGGAAATTTTGTTCTGAAGGCTGTTGGCCTCTGTAGAACCAACAATGCTGAACTCCATTTCCTCCGCATAGTCTAAGTCATATACCCGGACTACGCAGCCGATGTTGATCTTTTCCAAATCCACATCCTCTTCTACTACAACCTCCGCATTTTTCAGAAGCTTTTCCAGCTCTTCGATACGCAGCTCAATGTCTCTCTGCTCATCTTTTGCGGCATCATATTCTGCATTTTCGGATAAGTCGCCCTGCTCTCTTGCTTCCTTAATCTTCTGGGCAACTTCTTTTCTGCGGTTTACTTTTAAATCGTGAAGTTCGTCTTCATACTTCTTTAATCCCGCATAGGTCAGAATATTTTTCTTTTCTTCCATAATACATTGCTTCCTTCCTGACTAAATTGATTTGCCTTCTCACATTCGCAATATTATAGCCTAATTCCCTGGTATTGTCAAGACCACCTGATACCTTAAAACACCCTTGAAACGTCCTGCCCGCTCCCTATGGAAAAGGGTTCTGAACAAAATGAAACCAGCGGCTTTCTATTATGGATGTCCGCCAGCTCCCCCGGCACACCTGTATGTCTATAACGGATTACATCCGTCTTATCCAGTACAGGTGTGCCGGGGATGGGGACATCTTAACAGAAAGCCGCTTTATTTCATTTTATGGCATCACCCTTATTGTCTTTAATTGCCGATGATCTCTAGTTCTTTGGAATCCTTATTCAGGCTGACTGCCCCGTCTGCGGTAATCAGCATCAGGTCTTCGATTCTGACTCCCAGCTCCCCGGGAAGGTAAATCCCCGGCTCGCAGGAAAAGATCATTCCTTCTTTTATGTAATCTGTATTGGTCGCCGAAACATCTCCCGCATCATGAACCTCAATCCCGATACAATGGCCCAAACGGTGGGTGAAATAAGGGCCATAACCGGCTTCCTCAATGATACTCCTGGCAATTCGGTCAACCTGGCAGAACTTCATTCCCGGCTTCATAGCCGCCTGTGCAGCCAGATTTGCCTTTTTTACGATCTCGTAAACCTCCCGGCCTTTCTCACTTACACTTTTATAAAAGAAGGTTCTGGTCATATCCGAGCAGTAATTGTCTTTCTTACATCCTACATCAAAAAGGATACAATCCCCTTCCTTTAAAACCGTGCTGTCCGGCTTGTGGTGGCCAATGGCGGCGTTGGCTCCAAAACTTACCAGAGGGCCGAAAGACGGGCCTTCTGTTCCCAGTTCTTTATAGATGCGGTTCATTCCGGCAGCTACTTCTAATTCTGTTACGCCTTCTTTTATCAGCCCCCGAAACTGAGCCATGGCGGCGTCATTAAGCTTAGAGGCCCGGATCATTTTTTCCTGCTCATCCGGATCCTTTACCTGTCTGGCAGCATCTACGCACCAGGAGGCATTTTTATATCCGGTTCCCGCCCCCAGCTCCATAAGCTCCAGTAAAAATCTGGCCGCCATCTTTTTATCGATTCCCAGGGGCTTGGTATGATCCGTACAGTCTGAAATCATCCTGCAGCCCGGATCTGTATCGGAAAACCATACCTTTTCTGCTCCGATATCGCCGTCTACTGTAAACAGCTTGTTGACAAACAGCTTATGGTTTCCATTCTTATTCAGATAAAGGGCCAGCAGACGTTCATTAGGAAGGATCCACCTGCCTGTCAGGTAAAAGATAGAAGGCGGGTCACTTATCAGCATCTGATCCAGTCCCATTTCTTCCATATTGGCAAGAACCTTTGCCACTCTCGCATCAAACATGTCTTTCCTCCTTTTCAATGAATCGGCACGCGACGCAAAGCGTCACCTGCCATATCGGCGGAAGGGATCCTGAAAATGCTTCGCATTTCCCTTCCTCCTACAAGGAATCGGCACGCGACGCAAAGCGTCACCTGCCATATCGGCGGAAGGGATCCTGAA
>CAJTOL010000056.1:5006-5528 GCA_910577645.1 uncultured Lachnospiraceae bacterium | reverse complement strand
GATATATCTGTATGGAACGGAGTACTGGCCTTTGTTCCACCATATATGGGAGTTGCTGCCAACTTTATGCCCATAAGACCATTCACAGACTTCATAGGGGATAAGCGGCAGGGTTCTCAGATATGGCTTTTCTTCCATTTCAAAGATGCTCCGGCGGCTGCCGGGGCGTTTTTGGAACGGCTTGTCATTGAATTCTTTTACTGCTTTCCGGATACCAGCATTTAATGCGGCTAATGATGTGAATACATCGTTCCTGAGTTTTGCGATGACAGCCGTGGCGATCTTACCCACAGAACCTTCAACGCTTGCTTTCTGCTTCGGCTTTTTGACACCTGTAGGCATGATGGCAACGGAATAATACTCGCCAAGGGAAAGATAGGCCTCATTTAGTATGATCTCGCCTCTTTTAGGATGCAGGGTCACTCCGGTTTTCAGGTTATCACAGACAATCTTTACTGGTGTGCCGCCAAAGAACCGGAACATGTTCACATGACAGGAAAGCCATGCTTTTTCATTCATGCT
>CAJTOL010000056.1:0-4954 GCA_910577645.1 uncultured Lachnospiraceae bacterium | reverse complement strand
CAGGTATGCCGTTACACGCTCACCGGTATCAGGGTCCATATAGTTCATTGACGGACCTGACCAGTCGACTTCAACCTCTAATCCGGGTTTATGCTCTATGTGGCTCGTATAGTTTTTATCTGCCGTAAATTTCTTGTAATTTTTGGCAAATGTTATATAAGAACATGCATTCACCCCGTCTTTCTCACATCTGGCACAGTATTCTTCCCAAAGGAGCTTTTCTGTGACGCCTGTCTTCTTTAACTCTCTATGGACGTAAGAATAATCAACCGGAGCATATCTGGGTTTATATTTAAACTTATCCGGATAGAACAGTTCATAAAGCCTGTCGTCATCCCATTCAGAAATATCATCCCATGATTTGTCCGATTGTAAGAATAACGTCTGTACTTCAGCGACGGTATTTCTTGATACACCTAAAACTTTTGACACCTCCCTTGCGCTTAGATTTTTTCCCAGAAGTTCCAGAATACTTCTGACTTTTGTCTTCTTAAACATAAAAAGACCTCCTTATAGATTATTTGGTGATACTGCATCAGCAGTTCTCCAAGAATAACTATAAGGAGATTTATAGTGAAATCAAATATGTGTGCTGCCACAATATGTTGTGGTGGCTCTGAAGGTGGAAAATACCATTTCCGGGTGGCTCTGAAGCGGGAAACTGGTGGCTCCCAAGGGGGATAATATTCAGTATTTTACAAAAACCTTGACAACTACCGTGATTTTCGTTGTTTTTTCCACCATTCTTCCCTTTACCCTGGGATTTATCTGGGCGGTCCTGTTAAACCAGGGATTTAAGGGCTCAGAATTTTTAAGAGGCGTAACCCTGGTCAACTGGATTATTCCCGGAACCGCTATCGGATTTTTGTGGAGCTGGATTTTCAACGGCCAGTACGGCGTGTTAAACGGGATTCTCACCAGCCTTGGGATTCTGGAGGAAGGGATTCCCTGGCTGGGCCAGACCGGCACCGCGTTAGGATGCGTTGTCATTGCCCGTACCTGGCAGATGCTGCCATGGTATATGGCATTTCTCTTGGGCGGGCTTCAGGGAGTATCTTTAGAACAGGTGGAGGCGGCCAGAGTAGACGGAGCCAACAACTGGCAGGTATTCTGGTATATGGTTCTCCCATCTATGAAAACCATAGCGGTACTGGTGCTGATTTTAGGGGCTATCGGCAATCTGCAGCACTTTGACCTCCCCTGGACCATGGTTCAGGGAGGCCCGGCAAGGGCAACCACTACCTTGTCCATTGAGGTATATACCACAGCCTTTAAAAACTGGAATATGGGCAAGGCGGCAACCATCGGAACGATTTGGGCTGTTCTGCTGGCAGGATTCAGTTTTGTCTATCTGCGGCAGGTCAGCGAATCAGAATAGGAGGAGAGGGATATGTTTCGAAAAACACCGGCCTTTCGGGCTTTCTTCTGGATATTTATTATCCTGATTGGAGGATTTGTATTTCTTCCCCTTCTGTGGATGATCAACACGGCCATTAAGCCATCTGCAGAAACCTTTACCCTGGATTTCTTTACAGGAACCAAAACCCTGGAAAATATTATCCGGATTGTAACCGACGAAAAGATTATGGGCTACTTAAAAAACAGCCTGATCGTATCCTTTGGAAGCAGCGCCATGGCTACTGCCGTATGCGCCATGGCGGCTTACAGCTTTTCTAAGTTCCGCTATACAGGACGGAAATTTATTATGGGCCTTTTTATGATGAGTCAGGCCTTTCCCCAGGCAATCCTGCTGTTATCCATCTATCTCCTGATGCAGAAGATGGGACTGTTGGGAAGCTATTGGGCGCTGCTTATCTCTTATGTGGTATTCACCCTTTCGGTGGGAACATGGACTTTAAAGTCCTACTTTGACCAGCTTCCCGATTCTCTAATTGAAAGCGCAAAAATCGACGGGGCAGGAAACCTAAAGATTATGCTTCAGATCGTATTTCCCATTACCGTGCCGGGAATGATCTCCATTGCAATCTACGGCTTTGTGTGGAGCTGGAATGATCTCCTCTATTCTATGACCCTGGTAACCGACACAGCCAAGCGCACCCTGGCCTCCGGCTTGGTTATGACCTTTTTGGGGGAGGCGTCCACCAACTGGGGATATATGATGGCGGCCAGCATTGTGGCGGCGATTCCGGTAACCGTTATTTTCGTATTCCTTCAGAGATATTTTATACAGGGACTTACTTCAGGAGCGGTAAAGGGGTAAGAAAGACAGAATTCCTCTTATTATTGTGTCAATTTTCCAAATTATGAATAGGATAACAGGAGAAGTTTTTTTGGAGGCAGACAATTGGCACAACAAAGAACGGTTATGATAGATGCCGGTCACGGCGGAGAGGAGCCGGGAGCCATCTATGAGGGAAGGCAGGAAAAGGACGATACCCTGCGGCTGGCTCTGGCAGTAGGACAGATTCTGGAGAGAAACGGGGTTAATGTGGTATATACCAGGATTCGGGATGTGTATGATAATCCATATGAAAAAGCGGAGATTGCCAACCGCTCCGGGGCGGACTTTTTCGTGTCCATTCACCGCAATGCCATGCCTCAGCCCGGCACGGCATCCGGGGTGGAGACATTGGTTTATGAAGACTCGGGAATCCGCCATATGTTAGCCCAAAATATTAATCAGTCCCTTCACGATCTGACAGGGTACGCCAACCTGGGGATTCGGGAAAGGCCGGGGCTGGTGGTACTGCGCCGCACCGAGATGCCGTCGGTTCTGGTGGAGGCGGGGTTTTTAGATAATGACCAGGATAACCGGATATTTGACGAGAAATTTGACGCTGTGGCCAATGCTATTGCTCAGGGAATTTTAAAGACCATCCGGGAGGAAGAAGAATCTATACCGGAATACTACCAGATTCAGGTGGGGGCATATCAGGACAGAAGGTTTGCTGAGGAAGAAGCAACAAGGCTCAGATCCCAGGGATTTCCTGTATTCATTGTTTACAAGGATCCATGGTATCAGGTGAGAGTGGGAGCATTTTTCAATATGGATAATGCCGCCGCCATGGAGCAGAAGCTGCGCCAGTACGGGTATCCTACCCTGATGCTCCAGGAGAGAGCGATCTATTAAGAAACGTCAGAATGTGCTGTCGGAAGATTTTGACGGATACTGCCGTAAGAAGAAGGGGGTCGCAAAATGAAATAGAAAGTCTTGGGTTTCATTTTGTGACATCCCCGCTATCTTTTTGTACAGAATCCCTTGACAGGGCACTTGTGGTATGTTATTATTTATATAGTTAGTTGCGACTAATCATTCGTTCTGAGAGAACCGTCCCTATAGGTAGGGATGATAGTAAAATGCTGAAAAGCATTTTTCTTTAACATTAATAGTTAGGTTAAACTAACTAGGGAAGGAGCATATGAATGAGCGTTGTAATCATAGGCGGGCATGAGAGGATGGAAAACCGGTACAAAGAAATCTGCAAAAAATACAGGCATAAGACAAAAGTGTTTACGAAAATGCGGTCAGATTTAAGCCGCCAGATTGGTACACCGGATTTAGTGATTCTGTTCACAGCAACGGCATCCCATAATATGGTGCGCTGTGCAATCACAGAATCGGAACGTAGCAATGCGGTTCTGGAGCGCTCGCATAGCAGCAGCGCAAGTGCGCTCATACATATACTGGAGGCTTATGCATAATTTTTTGAACAGGGAAAAGAAAAGTATTTCAGAAGAAGTGATTGTGCTTCATTGTTCACCGACGATGGCAGGACTAAAAACGGGAAGCCTGTTTAGTTGCCCGGTAGAGGACAGTAAGATGCTGGCAGAGGGGATCCGCAACTTGAATGGGCATCTTGTTCCCCGCGGCATACGTTTGGTTCCCTTGAGAGTTACAGAGCAGAGGGCGCTCATTTATATGTACCGCCCTGGAAGATTGAAAAGGGATCTGAGTGACAGGACTGCAGAGAGGATTTTGTCAGAAAGGGATTATCCTGTTAAGCAGACGGAGAAATGTATTGTTGAACTGGTACGCCGTTTGAATAGCGAAGAGGCATTCCCGCATGAAATAGGGTTATTCCTTGGCTACCCGCCAGAAGATGTGGATGCTTTCATAAAAAATGGTGCGGTGGGAGAAAAATGTATTGGGATGTGGAAAGTATATGGGGATGTAGAAACAGCGAAATGCAAATTTGCACAGTACGAAAAATGTACCCGTCTATATTGTGAGGCATTCCAAAAATATCATTCGTTTGACAGGCTCATAGTGGGTTTATCATAAAAAACAAATATTTATGGATAACCTGACATCAACATTTTCAGGATTGTAATTGAAACATCGTAATGAAATACTGTTATTAAAGAGAGAAGGTGAATGGATGGTCAGGATAAAAGTTGAAAGCTGCATTCCCCCAATTTGAGTGACTTCCAAGCTGCGTTTCAGTGAATAGGGGGAAGGCAAGACGATGGCGGATACTGATAAGATACTGGGTATATTTTTTATTCCCAATACTCCTTTACTCAAACTTCCCATATTAAAAATGGGGTATGCACCTTGAAAAATCAATACTTTAGCGCACAAAATAGTAATCAAGCAGCATTTTGCCCATATTCCAGGGCTTCCCGCATGTATTTTGGCAGCCTTTGAAGAAAGCTGGCCATAAATCCCTCCAGCTCCCGTTCTGTGATATGGAAGTATTCCATGACAGAATCCACCAGGGCATCTATGATAATCCGCATTGACTGGCTGAATGTAATATCATCCAGTTCATCCATCAGGCAGAAATACAGTTCACACAGCGTCTTATCGTCCGTATTCCTCCTTTGGGCCACGGAAAGCATCATATACCGTGTGAACACTATCGCCGTATGGGCATTCAATGCGTCATAAGAGGTGCTCCGGCACTCTTTTACCAAACGGAGATACGATTTGCAGGATTTGAAGAATACTTCTATATCCCACCGTTTTCCGTAGATACGGATGATTTCTTCT
>CAJTOL010000055.1 GCA_910577645.1 uncultured Lachnospiraceae bacterium | reverse complement strand
CTGTAGCATCTCCGCCACCGGTTGTATCTTCTCCGCCTGTAGCATCTCCGCCACCGGTTGTATCTTCTCCGCCTGTAGTGTCTCCGCCACCGGTTGTATCTTCTCCGCCTGTAGTATCTCCGCCGCCGGCTGTATCTTCGCTGCCTGCTGTGTCTCCGCCGCCAGCTGTATCTTCGCTGCCTGCTGTGTCTCCGCCACTGGCTGTATCTTCTCCGCCTGTAGTATCCGGCATTTCTTCCTGCTGCTGTACTTCTTCTTGCACTTCCTGGAATTCTTCCTCAACAGGATCTTCCTGCTGTGCTTCCAGCTCTCCCTCCAGCTCAGCTGCAAACACAACATTGGCATCCATAGCAGCTCCGCCGAGAATAATACCGGCAGCTCCGGCGGCTTTCAAAACCTTATTCGCTTTATTGCTTTTGCGGCTTTTCCTGCTCATGTCTTTTTTGATCATATTTCTTTTCCCCTTTTTGATTCATGACTATGGTATTTATACATCAGTATAACAAAACAGGTCTTTCATCAACTCTTTCATTTTCTGATTTTCCTGCATTTCATTTCCCCGCAGCTCTCAAAATCTTTTAAAATCCGATATTTATATCTGCTAATAAGCTGCTTTACTGCATACTCCCGTCGTCCAGCAGCCGGCAGCTGATGCTGCCCCGGCCGCCGCAGCGTTTTCGGTAGTCCTTATCAACACGCATTCCAATATCCGGAACATCCTCTTTTTCCGCCCCTATGCAAAGCAGCAAATATTGGCTCTCACTGTATTTTGCATAAATATCTCCTCTACGCAGATGCGCCTTAAATGACGCGCACAGCTTCTTTCCCTGCTTTTTGCAGTATTCCCCATCACTGGCAGGGCGGCCTCCCGCATCCAGAAGCGTACACAGAAGCAGAACAAAGCAAATCGTCCCCTCCCGGGCGGAAGTCCGTTTCACCATTCGGAAACAGTCTAAAAATCCGGGCAGTGTACAGCTGTAGGCGCCTTCCTTCACTTCCTGCTCCATCAGATACTTTCCAACATCCTCCGCCGTTCCTTCCGGCTGCCGCATCCAATCGCCGAGCCTGCGAAATTTTGCCTGCTGATTTTTTGAGAAAAATCCACCTATTTCCTGAACATACTCCGCTGTCTCCTGATAAACCTTCTCCGCCTTCTTATGGCATCCCAATGCAATCAGGCTCTCAATCCACCAGCTTTCCCAACCCTCATAAGGGTAAAGCTCTGCCGCCCTGGCTGACACGTTTTCTATGGTTCTGTAGTCTCCTTCTTCTTTCAAATAGTGTAGTAAATAATTAAGCAGCCTGAAATACATCTCTTTATAATCTCTGCTTTTCTCTATAACCCACTGTTCACTGGATAACTGAGGCAAAAACTCTCCCTGATAAAGCTCAAAGGCGTTTTTACAAAACTCTGCTTTTTTCTGTCTGTCCTGCTCCTCCTCAAACTCCTGGGTTATACTTTCAAATCTCCAGGCATCGGATTCCACCGGAACAATGCTGTCAAAACGCAGAACCCCTTCACTTAAAGTCAGATAATCCCCCGGAGGCAGTCGCGATGCCTCCAGATATTTTCGGAGACGAAAAATGGTATTGTTAAGGCTGGCATTGGGAATCTCCACTTCTTCCCGGCCATATAGAAACCCCATAACAGCCCCTTTGTCAAACCCCTGTCCCGGCCTGGTCATAAGGATCTGAAACAATTGTGCAAATTTAGAGTCTCTCTGCCTTCCAAAACCAAGTACCTCATCCCCATAGTAAACAGAAAATCCGCCAAACATCTTTACCCACAGCTTTTTTTCCATAGCCTCCTGCCTCTCCTTCACAGTCGCCCTACAGCAAATACGCTCTAACCCATCGCTTTTTCGTTTCTGGCTGACTGCAGTTCATAACAATGGTGGATCAGAACATCTTCTCCCTGTCTGCCATCAAGGAACCTCTCCCTGATTCGCTCCACAATTCTGTCCACTTTCTCTTCTGTAGTATCGATAACAAGAAGCAGATATTGACTGCTGGAATATCTGGTATACACATCTCCAATCCGCAGCGTTATCCCGATATCTTTCCCCAATTGTTTCATCAGCACATCTTTTTCATGGGGAAGAGGGCTTTTTCCCTTCCCGTCCACCACGGTCAGAAGAATCACGCATGCCTTCTGCCCGCTTCTGGCAATCCCCCGTTCCAGAAAACGGTAGATGCCCTTAAATGTCTCATAGTCCTGGCAATAAGCTTCCTGTTTTTGGATCTGCTCTGTCAGCTCCTCTTGAATCCGTTTCACATCTGTTATGTAGTGTTCCTTTTTTTTCCTGCTCTTTGCCTTTTCTATATCCAATATTCCTTTTTGCCGTTCCAGCTTCTCCCAGGTACGTTGAAACAGCTTCTGATAGGTATCCCCCATCTTCCGCAGTTCCCAGACAACGGTCAGAGAAAGCGGAATCCTGTCTTTTTCTTTTCCGGCGTAAAAACGTTCTTGAATACGCCTGCCGATCTCCTGGGCCGTTTCCATATCCTGACACTCTGGCATGAGAATCATAAACTCATCCCCTCCGCATCTGCTCAGAATATCATTGGAACGGATCATATAAGAAAGGATCTGTGCAACCTGTTTCAGACATTCATCCCCTGTTTGGTGACCATACCGCTCATTAATCTGTTTCATGTGATCCACATCACACAAAAAAAGCGTCCCTCCACGCTTTCCTCTCATCTTTGATGCAATTTGTATTTCTGCCATGTCTTTCTTCAGCAGTCCTGTCAGCTGATCCCGCTCTTCTTCATTTTGTTTTCCTTTGTCCGGCTTTTCATTCACTTTCTGCTCCCCCTTTAAACACTCTATTGTCTCAACAGTTTGATCTCAACACCATAGAGTTTAAGAACACTATCCCCCTCAAGTCTTTTGTCAACGTTCTTCACACATTACTTTCTCCGTTTTGGTATTGTGTACTTTTGCAAATCAGAGAAAAAAGGCAGACATTCTATCAATTAACAGCTCAGACCTTGAAAAAAAAGGCAAAATAGCGTATAATGACTACGTACTATTTTTTACGTCATAATTTGCAAAAGTACACTTATTGGAATTTTGTCTTAATTTTAGTCTATATTCTCAAATTTCCTTGCCTTTCCATAAAACGTACCCACTGGCATGTCACATGCCTTTGCCGCTTCTTTTAAAGAGATTTTTTTCATTCTCCATTCCCTGTGAATTTCATAAAAATTATCGGGCAGCGGCAATGACGGCCTGCCAAATTTAATCCCCCGCGCTTTTGCAGCAGCGATACCTTCTGCCTGCCTTTGCCTGATATTGGTCCTCTCATTTTCAGACACAAATGATAACACCTGCAGCACAATGTCACTTAAGAAAGTTCCCATAAGGTCTTTTCCTCTTCTCGTATCTAAAAGCGGCATATCCAGAACTACAATGTCAATCCCTCGTTCTTTTGTAAGGATTCTCCACTGTTCCAAAATCTCTGCATAATTTCTTCCAAGCCGATCTATGCTTTTCACGTAAAGCAAATCGTCTCTTTTTATTTTCCGTAACATCCGCCTGTACATGGGACGTTTAAAATCTTTTCCGGATTGCTTATCTACAAAGATATTTTTCTCAGGGACAGACATCTCCTGCAATGCAATGAGCTGTCTCTCTTCATTCTGCTCCTTACTGCTGACACGAACATAACCATATACTCCTCTCATTGTTCCTCCTTTGTGCAGCTAATCTGCTAATTTCATACCATATTATTTGGCTTTCCGGTTTGCACCTGATACTGCCCTCAATGGATACGGGGACTTGCGGTGTCCTTATTCGTTGAGGGTACTGTTACATAAGTATTTTAAATAGAAAGAATTAAATTTTCTTGTATCTTTTGAAAAGATATAATATAGTAAGGTTAATGATCTTATGAAGGAGAATTGTGTGTCATGTCCCTTGTTTCACTGATTATCCCCATTTATAACGCCCAGACCTATCTCCGCCGCTGTCTCACCAGCGCTATGGAGCAAACCTTTCAGGATATGGAGATCATCCTGGTTAATGATGGAAGTACCGACGGAAGTCTTGACATCTGCCGGGAATATGAGAAAAAAGACCCCCGTTTCCGGGTAATTGATAAAGAGAACACCGGTGTTTCTGACAGCCGCAACCAGGCCATCAATGCCGCCCACGGCATTTACCTGCAATTTTTGGACAGTGACGACTGGCTGACCCCTGACGCTACGGAAATCTTTGTGCATGCTGCTCTTAAATATGACTGTGATCTGGTTATCACCGATTTCTATCGGGTGGACAAAGCGGTATTTACGGAAAAGCAGCATATCCGGGAGCGGGGGCTTCTGACCCGCACCCAATTTGCAGAATACATGATGCAAGATCCCGCTGACTTTTACTATGGAGTTTTATGGAATAAGCTGTTTAAGAAAAGCATCATTGAAGAACATGATCTGCACATGGATCCCAACCTTCAGTGGTGCGAGGATTTTTTGTTTAATTTAAGCTTTATCCGCTATGCAGACCGGTTTACCGCCATTCAGACCCCTGTCTATTATTATATGAAACGGAAAGGGAGCCTGGTGAGCACCGACTGGAAAAAGGCCAATTCTCTGCTGCTCAAATTCCACCTGCTGAAGAGCTACCGGGAACTTTATCAGAGTATTGGCCTCTATGAAGAAAATGAACTGCGGATCAATGCCTTCGTCCTTTCTTTTGCCAAGGACGGCGGTGTGGCCGGTCCCATGAGCCGCAGACGGCAAAAGCTGGATGAGGAAGACTACATTGCCGACCATCTTCCCCCTGGATATTCCAGGCTTCACCACACCTTTGAACCGGTGTATGACGAATACAGCCGGATCTTGATTCTGGGCAGTTTCCCCTCTGTCAAAAGCCGGGAGGAAAATTTTTACTATGGTCATCCCCAGAACCGTTTTTGGAAACTGATGGCGCGTCTTCTTGAGGAACCGGTTCCGGTGACCATAGAAGAGAAAAAAGCCATGCTTCTCTCCCACCACATCGCTCTCTGGGACGTAGTGGCCGAGTGCAATATCCATGGTTCCAGTGACCAGAGTATCCGTAACGTGATTCCTGCTGATCTGAACCGGATTCTGAATCATTCGGACATCCGGCTTATCATCACCAACGGCGCTGCCGCCCATAAGCTATATCGGATTTACTGCGAAGAGCAGACTGGCCGTCCCGCTGTCAAATGCCCCTCCACCAGCCCTGCCAATGCGGTGTTTTCCCTGGATCGGCTGACAGAAACATGGAAAGAAGTAATAGGACAGGCCATTTCTCTTTAAATTTATTAGGTGCCTATGAAAAATCATTTTGATTTTAAGGATTTACCTTGTCTTTCCAATCGTCTGCTGCAAGGGAGGCAATGTCTACTCTGTGGTAATCGTCTGAATGTTGTCGCTCATGCTCCCTCCTTTATGGCAAAAATAGGGCATATAGATTTCAGTTTCTATATGCCCTAACGCTGTTACGATATTTGATTTTGAGTAACCGCCTGTTTTGTCCTTCCATGCTCTTTTATCTGTTCATTAAAAACCTTGCAAAAACTCTTAGAAGTGTGCCAGGAAGCATTGGCGCCGAAATATGCGAATTCCAGGAAAGACAACTTGGATGCCATTGCCCCACCTATGATTAACATACGTATTATTTTTATTGCTATATATATGTGGAACGATATTCTTTTATTATCTTGCTGCTGTTGCTCCTTCAAGCCACTGCTTCACAACCGCTATATTCATTTTCACAATATCTGCGATATTCTCCGCGCTCAGTCCTCTGTCTGCAAGGCTAAATACGACTTCTTTCGCCTTCCTCTCTTCTCCTTCT
>CAJTOL010000054.1 GCA_910577645.1 uncultured Lachnospiraceae bacterium | reverse complement strand
TCCGTAGTCAACTACAAAACCAACTTAACTTTTGCTTTTGGCGAAGTAACCTTTGCTTTACAGGATATGTTCGACAAAATCCTGCCCTCCCTGCTGCCGCTGGCTATCGTAATGCTGTCCTACTGGCTGCTCGGGAAAAAGAAAGTAAATTCTACCCGTCTGATTTTTATCCTAATCATTCTGGGTATGGTGCTAGGTAATCTTCAGAATGTCCTTACCGGATTGGCAGGTTTGTTCTAAACTAAAGTTAGGAGGTCGCTTATATGATAGGAATCATCGTAACCGGGCATGGGCATTTCGCTACTGGCCTTGTCAATGCATTGGAGCTTCTGGCAGGAGCTACGGAAGCGCTGGAAGCCATTGACTTTGAAGGTTCCCAGTCCGGAGAAGAGCTAGGCGAGACAATCCTCGCCTCTGCCGCAAAGCTTGATGGCGGAAATGGCATACTGGTCATGACAGACTTGCGCGGCGGAACACCCTTTAATATTTCCACACAACTCTCCATGAGCAAATGCAAAAATCTGGAGATTGTCGCCGGAAGCAATTTGCCCATGCTTTTAGAGGCTTATATGAGCCGCGACTCCGTAGACAATGCTGCCGCTTTGGCACAGCAGATTGCGGCTTCCGGCAAAGAGCAGATAATATATTTTGAGAAGACGTCCGATTTCGCCGCAGGCGATGATGACGATGAAATCGAATTAGATTAAAACAGGAGGTTTTTCAAATGGCAATCATACATGCAAGAGTCGATGAACGTTTGATTCATGGCCAGGTAGCTATGGTATGGACTAACACTGTGGGCGCCACCCGTATTGTGGTGGTTAACGATGCCGCTGTAAAGGACGAAATGATTATAGCTGCATTAAAGATGGCAAAACCCGCCGGTGTAAAATTGTCCATCCTTTCCAAGAACCGGGCCATCGAGAAATTCGCCGAAAAGACATATGACGGAGAAAAAGTCTTTTTGATTACCAAAAATGTGGGCGATATGGCCGCTTTGGTTGCTGCCGGCGTAGAAATCCGCGCCATCAATGTAGGCAATGTAGCGAAACATGAAGGTTCCCGCCCTATTAAGAAATCCGTAGAATTAAACGATACTGATATTGCACAGATAAAGGAAATAATTGGGAAAGGCATTCCGGTAACCGCTCAGATGATTCCCAACGAATCGGATCAGTCCATCCTGAATTATCTGTAGGGTTTATCCGGCAACTTCATATATAAGCGTTAAAAATACATTTTAAGGAAACTGCTGCAGTTCGGCAGGCAGCCGTTCGACAGGCAGAGACGGAGGCAACTATGGAAAACATCAAACTCAAGATACGTGAAAAGTACATGCACATGAGCAAGGCAGAAAAACGGATTTCAGATTTTATACTCGCCAATGCCTTCCATTCTCTTGGTATGACAGCACAAGATTTGGCGAATGGAAGCGGCGTTTCTGCCGCTTCCATTATCCGCTACGTACAGAATCTTGGCTTTGACGGTCTTTCGAGTTTTAAGATGGCCCTGGCTGCCGCCAACTCGCAGGACGATGACTGGAATGCAACAGTCGATCCCATTATCAATACGCAAGATAGTCTGCAGACTCTTTCAGGGAAGCTGGAAGGCCTCATAAACGGGGCAACCAAAGACTTCTTCTACCAGTTAGACTACGAAGCTTTGGAACAGGCCATCTGCAAGGTCCGCAATGCGCGCCGCATCTATCTTCTAGGCATCGGCGCATCCATGCTTCCTGCTTACGATTTGTTCCACAAGCTGAAGCGTGCCGACTACAATGCCGATTACTATTTCGACATCAATATGTGCGTGGAATTTTTTCACTATATTGATGCCCGTGATTTGGTCATCGCATTTTCTTACAGCGGACAGTCCAGAGAAATTTTATATTCTTGCCAGATTGCCCGCGAAAGGCAAACGCCTATCCTTGCTATCACGCGCCGTGAAGAATCACCTCTGCGCAGGCTGGCAGACCTTTCTCTTCTGGTACCCAATCAAGAAGCAGTTGTGCGAATCGGTGCATTTACATCCCTTCATACTTCTCTTCTCATGGGGGATCTGCTTTATCTTGGGGCCGTCCAGAAGGATCTCCCGGAATTAGAAAGCAATATCCGCAGTACCCGGAAGCTGGTAGAGGGGTTAAAGACACGGGAATAACCGTTTGGGAGATTCATTCCACGATAATCCTCGAGCAGGAAAGCGAAACAAGAATGAAACATAAGGAGTATAATCATGGTAAAAATAGATGGTCTTACAACAGAAACGGTCAATGAAGCCACCCGGCAGATTGACCAATTGGATTCTCTTGGTGTAGTAACCTTAATTAATCAGGAAGACAAAAAAGTAGCGGATGCTGTAGAAAAAGAGCTTCCTCAGATTGCCAAAGCAGTGGATGCCATTGCCGAACGCTTCGCCAAAGGCGGACGCATCATCTACTGTGGGGCAGGAACCTCCGGCCGTATGGGAACTTTGGATGCTATTGAGTTAACTCCAACCTACAGCGTGCCGGCAGAGCGTGCATTCGGCCTTCTGGCAGGCGGTTCCGATGCCATGTACCGTGCCGTAGAAGGGGCTGAAGACTCCAAAGAGTTAGCCATTGAAGATTTGAAAAACGTAGAATTGACCCCAGACGACTGCGTCATCGGCATTGCCGCAAGCGGCCGTACCCCTTACACTATTTCCGCTCTGGAATATGGCAATCAGCTTGGCGCCTTAACCATATCTATCACATGCAACGGCGATAGCGAAATGGCAAAGGTTGCCCAAATCTCCATTGCCCCCATTGTGGGCGCCGAGGTCATTAGCGGCTCCACACGTATGAAAGCGGGCACTGCACAAAAAATGGTAGCTAATATGCTGTCTACCGGAACTATGATAAAGCTTGGAAAAGTTTATCAGAATTATATGGTACAGGTTCAGCCTACTAACGAAAAACTGGTAGTCCGTGCTACTAACATCATCTCCGCCATTACCGGAGCCGATAAAGAAACCGCTCATCGGACGCTGACCGAAACCGGCATGCAGGTACCCGATGCCATCGTAATGCTGGAAAGCGGCTGCACCCGCGAGCAGGCTAAAAAAGCTTTGGAAGCAACTGCAGGTAATGTCCGCAAAGCTTTAGAACAAATATAAACATATCAATAGTGTGCGCATCCCCTATAGGAACTTTGCATATCAAGGGATTGAGGGCAATTTCCCGTTGGGCAAATAAATATGTTTTTAACGTACACTATTAACGTACACTAGTGTCGGAACTGGGCTGCACAGGCAGCCCTTTTCTTTTTACCATATGGTAAAAAGAACTTATCACACTGCGGCGAAGAGGGAGTATGTGGCTGCCGCTATAGGGCGCACAGAACGCGCATCGGGTAAGCACAGCAAGTAGGGGAAGATGAATCTACTCCACTCCATGATAAGATTTGGGTATCAAAAAGACTGTTCGGCAGTGCCAGTGACGTTTTGTAAAGGACTTTTTAATCATATTAACAAAAATTTTACATTTTAGGGCAAAAAAAGAACCGGGAACCTGTTTTTAGATTCCCGGCTGCGGTCTTTATTTATGCTCTTGATTCTGTAAGCACAATAGTTGCAAATCTTTTATAACGAATTTATAATTTCTGTTTCACTAAGCGTTTGCTTTAAAACATTCAGTTCTTCTAATTTTTTCTCGTAGATTTCCTCTAGTTCCTCCCTCTTAACTTTTGTATTATCATATTGAAACTGAATATTTTCAGGTAGTTCAATACCTTGTTTCTGATATTTATTTTCAATATCTTCCATGATTTTTCTTCTTCTTAAAATTCTATTTTGAATTTTTTCTATAGTATCTTCTGTGCGTGCTATTTTTTCTGATAAAGAAATTCCTTCATTTCGCTTTTTGTATCTTCGATTCTTTTTATCTGCTTTTTCAAGACCAATCACTTCATCAATAGCACTTTTATCAATTTGATTTTCATTCATTTTATTGTATGTATTTATAAACCCGTCCATAGAATACATATGAAATTCCTGATTAGTTTCTGTGATAAATTCTTTTCTAAGTTCTATTCTTGGCCCTATCGTCTTACCTTTGGTAATATTCCACCAATCTTCTTTTTGATCATGTGTAACATATACAATACCTACTCCATTCTCCTTCGCATATTTAATTATCTGCTTCCATATAATCAAATCTCCATAGGCATTATTGTCATCTTCCGAATTTTTCTTCTTTTTATCATCTTTGAATCCAGGCGGAATACTCTGTTTATATCTTTCCTCACCTTCTTCTTTTATTGCATTTAGTTCTTTATCATCAATCTGTGAACCAACTCTGCCATCAAAAATTGTCAAAATTTTATCCAATATCTCATCTTCATCTGCGTTAACCACTAACAAGTTTCGGTCTTTATTACTATCTAACCATTTAAACAAATACCTCTTTAATTCAGAAACTTCCTCATCGCTGGAAGTCAAACGTAAAGTTTCTACTGCTTTATTTGTGAAGTTTTCCATTTCCTTCTTAAATTGTTCATATCTTTGAACTGTTTCATATATGACCTCACAACGTTTACGCATATACTCATATGCCACTTGGTATGGAATCCATACTCTATCCTTAAAATTTTCAAAAGCAGCTAATAAAGATTTCCTTGTTTTTGCAGAATATCTATACAAATTCAGCAGTACATTAGTATCAAAAACAAAAACTGCCTTTTGCCATAATTCTTGTTTTTCTTTATTTGTTGGTTCTATAAATTCTTTGATCGTATTTTTCATATGACAGCCCTATCAATAAATAGCCAGTAATTCTAATCCAATATAATCTTCATTAACATCAATACTTTCAAATTCTTGCTTTTTTCCCGAAGCTATTTGTTTTCTTAACGCTCGATTTAGTCCTAAAAAATCTTTATAAATATCAAAAACCGGAAGTGGTTTATCTCTATAATATTTTCGGGATTCCAATCTTGCAATAATAGTTAACTCTTTTCCTTCATAATCTTCCAACTCATTATAGTCAATCAGCATATCTTCTTGTGATACTTTCCCTATTCCCATCCAGTAATCACAATCACCCCCCAATTCGCAAAATATAGGTATTTTTACTTTTGAATTTTTCAAAACAGAATTTATTAATTCCCGTTGATTATTATCTTCGTAATCTACTTGTGAAACAATCATATCTTTACATTGATCAATTAAATGAACCATATCAAATTGTTCAGGTATATAAATTTCACCAGTAACTTTAATGATGGAAGAAATTCTAACATCTTTAATTGAAATGCCTTGATTATCATCAACATAGTCGATAAAATCATCTCTCCTTTGTAGGAGTTTTTCAAAATTGGAGCATTCCAATAAATAGTTGGCTGATATATCTTCAATGTTATCCTTATCAATAACCCTTGTTTCTATATTTTTTCCTAAAATCAATGCCGAATACTGATCAACCTTCTTTTTATTAAAATATATTAAATCTCCAAACATTTATTTTCACCTCAATCTACATTACTTATCCTAAAGGGATATTCTGGTCTGTTTTTATTTTTTTGACCTCTTCAACAGAAAGACCGACAAATTCCGCAATCTTTTCAAGCGTTATTGTCCCATCTTCCAGCATTTTCTTTGCAACATTTATCATTCCTTCTTTTAATGTCTGATTTCTCATATCTTCCATAGCACGGCACATAATCTCGATTCCCTCCTTGCTCTCTTTGAAAAATCTCACCCTGTCCGCTGCGTTTAATCAAGCAATTCATTAGATAAGACAGCGACAAAGTTAGTTTTCCTATCTGTCTGCGCTCTTTTCAGCCATTCCTGCTTTTCTTCCCTTGTCATGCAATCAAGCAAAATTGTAAAGCGGGCAATATTATTATTTTCATAGTATTTTTCGACATAGCGTTTCAAGTCACTTAATGGCATATAATTTGAAAGCACGGCAAAGAAGTTTGTTTTGTTATCCTGTTCTGATTTATCTACATACTGTAAAACCAAATTTGTGTCCATATCTGGTATAATGGTTGAAAACAGTGCAATTTTATCAGCGTCATATGCTTTCTTGTAGTAATCTTTTTGGGCT
>CAJTOL010000053.1 GCA_910577645.1 uncultured Lachnospiraceae bacterium | reverse complement strand
TTGTAACTATTAACCAGTAGTCATTCTTGACTACACCATTATTATACTAGGAGAAGAAGAGATGAGCGAAGGAAAGGACACAAGCTGTGCATATTGTATGAAAGGGGAATTGGTTGCCAAGTTTGGCTATCCCATTTGCGAGATGAAGACGGGGTATCTGTATCTGTTTAAAGAGCAGAGCAAAAGAGGACGGGTGATTCTGGCACACCGTAGGCATGTAAGTGAACTGATTGAGCTTACAGATGAAGAGAGAAATGATTACTTTGCAGAGATTGCCGTCGTTGCCAGGGCACTCCACAAGGTATACCATCCGGATAAGATAAACTACGGCGCTTACGGCGATACAGGCCACCACCTTCATTTTCACTTAGTACCGAAATATAACGGAGAAGATGAATGGGGCGGAGTGTTCCAGATGAATCCGGAGAAAAAATTCCTTACAGAGGAAGAATATGAGAAGATGGCGGCCGAGATTCGGGCGGCTCTGTAACAGGGGATGTTGCAGAATGAAATAAAGGGACATCTGCTAATAGAAAGGCTCTGGTTTCATTCTGCGCCCCCTCTTTCTATATCTCTTGTGCACATTTCCTTCGCATAATCAAAATACCTCCTACGTATATTTGGAAATAAGAGACTGGGAAGGTATGTAATATTATGAAACGAGCGTATGGAAAGCAGGCATGTGCCATTTTGCTGGCAGCTGCTCTTAGTCTGACTCCTGTTGCAGAATTCCGCGCCGGGGCAGAGGAAATAGTGGGGATTCCGGGGACAGAAGCGGTTTTGGTTAATGCCAGCGGGGAAGCGGTAGCAGTAGCGGCTCCCTCTGTCTGCCTGATGGAGGCATCTACCGGCCAGGTTATTTTTGAAAAAGATGCAGATAAACAAAGGAGCCCGGCCAGTATAACTAAAATCATGACTCTGATATTGATTTTTGACGCCCTTGCCCAGGGAAACATTAAAATGGACGACCAGGTAGTAACCAGCGCTTATGCAAAATCTATGGGAGGTTCCCAGGTGTTTCTGGAAGAGGGGGAAGTTCAGACAGTGGAAACCCTGATTAAATGTATTGTAGTGGCTTCCGGAAATGACGCCAGTGTGGCAATGGCAGAATACATAGCCGGAAGTGAAGAAGCTTTTGTCCAGATGATGAATGAAAGAGCTGCAGGGCTGGGAATGTCAGGGACTCATTTTGAGGATTGCTGCGGGCTGACAGAAAGCGCTGCTCATTTAACCACTGCCCGGGATATTGCCATTATGTCAAGGGAGCTGATTAACAAATACCCTCAAATTCATAATTATTCTACTATCTGGATGGAAAATATTACCCATGTTACCAACAAGGGCACAAAGGAATTTGGCTTGGCAAATACCAATAAGCTGTTAAAAATGGCAACAAATTTCCGCACTACCGGGCTCAAAACCGGTTCCACCTCTCTGGCGAAATACTGTCTCTCCGCAACTGCGGAAAAAGACGGAGTCCGGCTTATTGCCGCCATTATGGCGGCTCCTGATTACAAAGTGCGATTTCAGGATGCAGTGACGCTTCTGAATTACGGCTATGCGGTCTGCCGGTTATATGAAGATTCTGAAAAGCTTACTCTTCCCCAGATGCCGGTAAAGAACGGCGTGGAAGATACGGTGCCCCTTTCTTATGACGGAACCTTCTCTTATCTGAGTATGAAGGGAGAAGATTTAAGCGCAGTTGAAAAAGAACTGATTTTAGAGGAATCCCTGACAGCTCCCATTGAGCCGGGGATGAAAGCCGGAGTGATTTCCTACTCGTTAAATGGACAAAAGCTGGGAGAACTTCCGGTTATTACCGACGGAAGCGTAGGGGAGGCCGGCTACGGAGATTATTTAAAGGATTTATTTTATAAATGGCTTTTGTCAGTAAAGGATAAACCGGATGACGGGATACAGCCTTTTATGAAGGGAACTATAGAAGAGGAAATTGGATTAGAATAAGTCCGGTATTACTTAGGAGGTGCTTATAAGACAGTATTGGAATGGCGTCTTTGCTTACTGGTGAGGAGATTTTATTCTGTTAAAAGGCACTTCCTTTTATTGACAATTTATGGTATATTATTTTACAAAGTCTGTCGTTTATACCCTCAGTGAACAAGACGCGTGTCTCCTTGTTCATTGAGGATAAGTTCAGCAGAGCATAAAGCTCCTGAACAGAAGAACGAGCGGCTTTTTATTCTATATATTGACAAAAATCATCAGAAAAAGGAGCGGAAAAGACGTGACTGGAAAGCAAGAGGATTCCCTGGCAAACCGGGGGATAAAACGGAGCCTGGATGGAAGGATATTGAGAAACACTACATTTAATATTCTGATTTTGGTGGTCGTATGCTGTGTTATTATGGCCCTTTCCATGCAGTCACTTGCCAACAACATTTTGTTGGACAGCCTTCAGCCAATGGCCCGGCAGTCGGCTAAGACAGTGGAGGCCAACATCCATATGCTGGCGGATCGCATGATGACCATTGCAGGAGATCCCCGGATGAACACGGTAACTGCCATTGGAGCGGACGGAACAGAGCTGTCCCGCCCGAATACTGCTGCAACTGAGGAGAACCGCAGGGCGGTGCTGGAAGAAGCGGCCGAGATTTATGAACTTTATACAATCGCCCTGTATGACCTGGACGGGCGGCTGATACAGGGGATAGACGGCGCGCCGGAAAACCTGGACAGCGATTTCCTGGCACTTTTGAAAGAAACAGATAATCTGACTACGGATCATTCCACCATTTTTCAAGGTAAGCTTGGAATTACAATGGGCATGCCGGTGAAGGAGAACGGTGAGACCGTTCTTTATGTAATGGGTGTATATAAATATGATACCCTTAATGATGTTATCAGCAGCATTAATTTAGGAAGAAGCGGCATGGCCTATATGGTTAACCGGGAGGGGATTGTTACCGGCCATCCCAACCAGTCTCTGGCCCTCAACGAAAGCTCGCTGGTTCAACTCAATGACGGCAACCAGGATGCGGTGGAGCGGGTAACCACCGGAGAAACAGGGGCAACAGAGTTTCCCATTGCCGGGGAGCAGATGCTGGTGGCATTTTCTCCTATTCGTGGAACACAGTGGTCACTGGTTATCCAAATCCCCAAGTCGGATTACAGCCATTTTATTAATACGGCGATGCTTGTATCAATCCTGGCGACTCTGGCGGTACTGGTGATTTCCATATTACTGGTTCTGCGTCTTGCCCGTTCCATTTCCCACCCGGTAAAGCGGGTAACCGATCGGATGGTGGCTCTCTCAAACGGCGATCTGCACACAGATGTACTCCCTGTTAATACAGGGGATGAGCTGGAGGTTATGACACAGACCCTGGATGCCACAGTGGCAAGTGTGAACCGGTACATATCCGATATTCAGCAGGTATTGACCCGGGTTGCAGGGGGCGATCTGTGTACTGAGCCCCAGGTGGATTACAAAGGCGATTTTGAGCTGATTCGCAGCAGTCTGCATACAATTACCGGCTCGCTGAATGAAATGCTTCTCGGGTTCCGTGCCGCCGCAGATCGGCTTACCAATATGGCGGCGCACTTAAGCGGACAGTCTGCACATCTGCACCAGGCATCTTTGGAGCAGAACCAGTCTACAGAAGAACTGGTTCACGAGGTGACCAATGTGAAGGAGCGGCTGGCTGATGTTGCGGAAAGCAGCGATCAGACCCGATCCCAGACAGAGGAGATTACCCGGTGTATTCAAAACGCCAATCAACAGATGGCGTCTCTGTCCTCCGCTATGGACGATATCAGCGCCAACGCACAGCAAATTACCAAAATCGCAAAGGACATTGAGGACATTGCGTTCCAAACCAATATCCTGGCTGTCAACGCCTCTGTGGAGGCGGCCCATGCCGGAGCTGCCGGAAAAGGCTTTGCGGTTGTGGCCAATGAGGTAAAGAATCTGGCTGCTAAAAGTGCGGAAGCCGCGAAAAGCGCTACAGATATGGTCAACAACACCAAAGCAATCATTCAAACCGGTGTGATGATGACCGCGGATACTGCTAATTCCCTTCATGCAATTTCTGATGTTTCAGCACAGATCAGCACGATTTCGGATCAGCTGGCAGCGGCGGTACAGGGTCAGGAGACTGCTCTGACCGCTATGGAGGCGCGGATTGCTACTATTTCTGATATTGCAGACCGTAATTTGCAAAATGCTGAGGAGACAGAGAACTCCAGCGGCTCTCTGGCCAAAGAAGCCGAGGAACTTCAGTCCCGGGTGCGAAAATTTATTTTGAAGGAGAAGGGTAACAGATGAAACGGATTTTTGCTATACTTTTAAGCCTGTTGCTGACGGTATCGCTGGTGACAGCCTGTGGAAATCAGGCGGAGCTTCAGGATGGATATTATACCGCCCAGGTATCTGAGTTCAGCCATGGCTGGAAGGAATACATTACCATTCTGGTAAAGGGCGGCAGCATTGTTTCTGTAGAATATAACGCGGAGAATGCCAGCGGTTTTATTAAGAGCTGGGATAATACATATATGCAGACAATGCTCCATGCCAACGGTACTTATCCCAATGAGTATACCCGCTATTACGCAGGCCAGCTCTTAGAAGGGCAGGGCGAGGGCGGTATCAATGCCATTGCAGGGGCGTCCTCTTCTCACGGAACGTTTCAGATGCTGGTTCAGGCTGTCCTGGAGCAGGCCCGGAAGGGAGATTCCAGTATCGTGCTGGTGGATGTACAGCATTAAGAGACAGAAGATTGTTATCAATATTATTAAGATTGTTTTGGAAACGGTGTGGCCTGCGGGCTGCACCGTTTGGCATTGCGGAGTCTTGTATTTTGTGGTGTCGTATACTATAATAAAAGCATTAGAATTAAGCCGGGAAAACTGCATATTGTATTAAGCAATGGAATCTACGTGGATACCCTTAATCTCATGCCCAGGATCCAGAACCAGATCAGAAGCATGGCGGCTTTTGATAATCCCGTATTTTATAAGAATAAACGGTTAGGTTATTCTAGCTATTATCATTTCGGCGCTATTTATATGGGAAAAGATGAGGACGGTTACATTGCTATTCCCCGCGGCCACCGCATTTGGCAAAACGGCAGTGTGCAGTTATCTCATATCAGAAAGAAAAGCCGCCCTTTTATAAAACCAAAACAGAGCGTGAGAAAAAAGAGGCAGCGTGATTGGTATTTTATATGTTTGTGTATTAATGTCAGCAGCAGGATGTAGTATTAATGTAGATACTAATATTGATTCAGGGGATCAGATAGAAACAGCAGCTTTATCTGAACATAATCAGGAAGAATATTCAAATCCAATAGATGCTTATTTTCTGCCATATATTGAAAACGCTTCATGTGAGGCTGAACGTAGGGAACTATGCGATAACTACCGAGGTGTATGGAAAACAGAATTTGAAAATATAATGGTTTGGATGCAAGATAAATGCGTATATCAAGAGGATAAAGATAATCTGCTGCTTTTCACAAAAAGCGTTGAATCTCTGATTGAAACGACTCGTACAATTTTGATAACGGATTGGTTGGATGATTATAAGCGCCCTCCTGATTCAGACAGCAGAAATTTTTGGGAAATGGAACGTGCCGTACACAAATGGGGCTTGGAGGATTCATATGGAAACCTATGGTTTGATTGTTTTTCAACTTAGCGTTGTCGGGATTTTTATAAGTATCATCTCAGGGATTACCCATGCCTTATGTAAAAGAACACTGAAATATGTATGGATATTTGGATGTATTGCGGGATTTTGTTTTTTTACTGCAGTTCGCCATATTATCGTTTTGATGGGGTATGATGATATAACAGATCCGACTTACGAAGCATATAAGAACTGGAATGTCTATCGTTTTATTCTGAGTGATATGATTCGCCTTTTTATTTGGCTGGGGATTGGAATACTGAATTATATGGCTTTTATCAAAGGGAACAAGCTGCTTAAATACTTATTCATTCTCGGGGCAGGCATATTTTTAATATTAATGGCGCTTTTGGCCATAGTGTCATTTATGACTTCGCTGTAGTGCGCTGAACAATGGGAATTTGATGACCTGTACCAACTGTTTGTCCCTGTTTCTGTTTCACAGTAGATACTGACCAGCCGCTATCTTGTGATTGACAGCTTTCCTCTTCCGAACTGTCTTTGGAATGACATGCGAAGGGATGAGAATATGCTTGATGTTATTAAAACCTTCCAAATTGTAAAAAGAACTGGCTCAAAGAAACACGGCAGCTGATTTTCCGTTTTCGTAGAAGAAATGTCCGTTACATAAAGTATAATACCTTTCTGCTGGAATATTCCTGCGGACAGAAACGAAAGGATAGAAAAAAGAGAGAATTTCATGGAACACAGAAGGCTTACTGTAAAAGCCTGAATTTCACGAAGTTCTCTCTTTCTTAGCAATTAGGGGCTAAAATTGGTATTTCCCAACAGCCCGCCTTTTTCAGTTCGCTACTTAAAATGATTCTGTCAAACCTTTAGAAGATGCTGGTTGAGGGACAGAAAGATTTAACCACAGAAAGGAGAACCTATAATATGAACATGGCAGCAGAAATGGAGAGGTATCTGGAATTTTGCAGATACCGAAAACAATTAAACCACAATACTTTAAAAGCATACCGGATCGATTTGACCCAATATTTAAAGTTTATAAAGGACGAGCCCTTGCAGCGAAGCAGAATTGAGGATTATATTACAAATCTTCACAAAGCCTATAAGCAGAAAACTGTAAAAAGAAAAATTGCCAGCCTGAAAGCATTTTACAAATATTTAGAGGAAGAAGAGCGCCTGCCGTCCTCTAACCCGTTTGACAAAATAAAGGTAAAATTTAAAGAAGCAGAAGTCCTGCCCAGAATCATTCCCAGAGGGGACATTGAAAGGCTGTTAAACTATATGTACACGATAAAAAACGACAGAGAGCCATCCGGCTTTATCTGCCGGGATTTATTGATTGTGGAAATGCTTTTTGCTACCGGCGTCCGGGTTTATGAGCTTTCAAACCTGAAAAGAGAGTCAATCGATTTGGAGAGGGGAATCATAAATATAATGGGGAAAGGGGGAAAAGAACGCTATGTCCAGATTGGAAATGAAGATGTACTTAAGCTTATGAGAAAGTACGACAAAGCCAGAAAAGAGTATTTTCCAAAAGACAGCAGCGGCTTTTTCTTCTTAAATCGTTTAGGAGGGCGTTTTACCGAACAGTCCATCCGGCTGATGATAAAAAAATACGCCCGCCTGTCCGGTGCGGCAGTCCATATCACTCCCCATATGTTCCGCCACTCTGTAGCTACCTACTTGCTGGAAGAAGGGGTAGATATTATGTATATCCAGAAGATCCTGGGCCACAGCTCCCTAAAGACCACCCAGATTTACCTGCATATTGCATCCAATGTCCAGATGGAAATCCTAAAAAGACTCCACCCGAGAAACAGAATGAGGATTTTGACGGCGGCATAATATTAAAATTGTGAATATACGAAAGGCTCCTTTGGAGAATGGGGAAAAGGGGCTGGTTTTGTGTTGAAAAAAGTAGGAATTTGTCGGAAAAGGGTTCACAAAGGAGGGAAGATGGGGTATAATAATATCGATGGGATGAATGATTAGAGTACGATTTCTGGATTGTTTAGGAGGCAGTGCTTTTAATTTCCCAATTTTATGAGAGAGTCGAGTTTTGGTTGGATAATACATAGTTATCTGTTGGATTTGACAAACATTAAATAATAAATGACTTTCAGTAATTAGTACTCCTAAGTCATAAATTCGGAAATCGGAGTTTATTTCCTGCAGATTGCATTACCAAAGGAGGAGCGATATGAGAATTGGATTTTGCTATGATACAAAATCAGATTATGGATTAGAAGAAGAAAATATGGAATACACAGACTTTGTTTCTTTGCAGACTGTAACTACAATAAAGCAGGCGCTTGAAAGATGTGGACATACTGTGCAATATATTGGCAATATAGATAAGTTGAGAACTTTACTTGAAAAGCACAAATTAAATGAAATTGATTTAATATTC
>CAJTOL010000052.1 GCA_910577645.1 uncultured Lachnospiraceae bacterium | reverse complement strand
CTTTGAATTTTCAGGGTCTGTGTATTATTCAATCTTCAATTGTTAAGGTGCTTTTGTTGTTGTCGCCTCTCGGCGACAGCTTATTTAGTTTACCACATTGAAAAGGCTTTGTCAACTACTTTTTTCAATTTCTTTTTCTAAATTTTTTGTTGTCATTCCTTATTTCTCAGTGGAGCTTTAATATACCATAGAAAAAGGGCATTGTCAATAGAATTTATGCTATTTTTTAAACAATTTTTCTATCCACTACATATGCCCTGTTTTCCTTGGTTCTACTATATTTTGTGGTTACCATTCTGTCCTTTATGGTATCCTTCTCTTATTGTTGTTGTAATTGTTTGAACATTAGAAAATACTCTTTGCCACTCCTATCATCAATGCACTGAGAAAATTGTTATGATATAAAATATAAAGCCAGGTACTTTTTTCGATCTGTTCCATTACCGCCAGTCCAAAAGGGGTGCTGGTGAAAGCAGAGAGGACTATGCAGCCAATCCAAAGATACAAAAGGCCCTGGACTCCTCCTAATACAGCGCCCGCCAATTGGTTTATACCGTTTATAATGGGAAGCTTTGCAATCAAATCCAACCATCTCACCACTATCTGTATTGAGATAAATACAATTATAAAAAGAAGAATAAAGCAAACGGATTGAATAATTGCCTGAGACAAATACGCGCTTATATAGTCTGCAAAAGCATTTACTCCCAAAACCTGATAAATCTCATGATTATTATTCGTTATTAATGCTTCCTTTACACTGTTGGGCAAATTCAATCCTTCTATAATAAGTCTCTGCTCATCCGGCAGGGTATATTGACTTTTCCCAAAAAAGTCTTCTGAATCCTTTTCAATTGAATCTATACCGACAGTCTGAAGAATACTGCTTCCTATTTTTTCCCGAAAGGCTGTATTCTCACTGACATAAGCCGTTACATGAGGGAGAGCTATGTGGACAATAATCAGTGTAATAATCAACGCTGTAAAAGAAACTGCAAGCCGGATAAATCCTCGATAATGTCCATGTAAAATCATGCCCAGTAAATATATCGCTACCAAAATCTGCAGCCAGTTTTCCTGAAAAAATTCCATTCTATCACTTTCCTAACCTTCATGCTCCCGGCAATGAATAACTTCGCCAAAGCTCAATGTATGACGGGTGCACTTGGCATATCTGAATTTATACCCCCTTTCGGAGGTGAATTTTTACAATAATACAAACTTCTCAATTGCGGCGGCTACTCCGTCTTCATCATTACTTTTTGTTATATAGTCAGCCATTTTCTTTAAAGGTTCCACACCGTTTTCCATAGCTACTCCTATCCCTGCTTCTTCGATCATAGATATATCATTTTCGCCGTCGCCAAAAGCCATTGTGTGATTTGGAGAAATTTCCAAATAGCCTGCCAGGCGTAGAATCCCCTTTCCCTTTGTTGCCTCCGGGTTGTTAATTTCAAGATTCAGGGGAATAGAAGACGTTATAACAATCCCGGAAATTTCCTTTAGCCTTTTTCGGATCTGCTCTTTGGAAACAGAGTCTTTGAAAAATATATTAATCTTTTCTACAGGGCAGCTGTTTTCTCCTACATGGCGGATGATATTGGGAACCACATCTCTGGTGGCGCGAACCATATCCTGAAGCTCTTTGGGCAAGCCAAATTCATCCATGTGATTTAAAAATCTCTCTTCACTGATTCCTCGGCCGTTAATATACGGATCATACATCACCGGACAGGGCTCCAGCATCTGCAAAATTTCCAGGGCCCTATAGCGATCCAGGGTTCTGCTGTCAATGATCTTCTGCTCTTTCATATCATAAATAACAGCTCCATTGGTAGCAATTACATAGCGTATTCCCGGAATCTCTTTAATGGCGGACGGGACGCCGTCAACCGTGCGTCCCGTGGTTGGTACTATGTGTATCCCTCTGGCAATACAATCCTTTAATGCCTTTTCGTTTTTGGGGGACAGACGTTTTTTACTATCTAAAAGAGTCCCATCCAGGTCTAAGGAAATTAATTTAATATTTTTCATAGTGCTTTTCCCGCCTTTTTAAATGAAATGTTCTTCTTTCAAAATCAAAAGTCCGTCTTTATCGTATCTGGAAGAAAAAACTCCTGTTATCATCTTCCCAAGAGAACGCTTCTCTGCCTTATCTGCTGCTTCTTCTATTAAGTTCTCTGCATTTTCCCGGGTTAGAGGAATATTGTTCTCCTCCATTATTTCAATTCGCTCATACAATGCAAGCATGCTCTTTCCAGTAATACTGCAGTCTATCTGACTGGCATACTGACTGGCGTATTGTGCAAACTCATCAATTGTCATTTCCTCTTCCGGAACCTCTTCCTCATAACTTTCATCTTCTTCGTAAGAGCCCCCTTCTTCATAACCTTCTTCCTCGTAGGCCCCTTCTTCTTCATAACCTTCTTCCTCGTAGGCCCCCTCTTCTTCGTAACCTTCTTCCCCGTAAGCTCCCTCTTCTTCGTAACCTTCTTCCTCGTAAGAGTCCTCTTCTTCGTAGCCTTCTTCCTTGTAAGAATTCTCTTCTTTGTAGCTTTCTTTCCTGTAAGTGCCTTTTTCCTCACGGATTGGAGTAACCATACGGACCGGGCGGGTATCTTCTTCCTGCCGGGGCGCTTCCAGTTCTGCTTTTTGAGGGTTTCGTTTACTTCCGATACATTCAAAGTAAGAGGCCAGAGCCGGGTTCTGGTTATGAAGCGCTTCTAAACGCTCTGGAGTATCAATAAGAACCACCACAATTCCGGTTTCATCATAAGCCATCAAACGGTTTAATTCGTCTAAAAGAACACTGCTCATATCTGCAGCGCCTTCAATAATCAGGTCTTTTCCTGCCAGCTTATCTGCCACTGCAAATAAGCCTCTGGCGTTTAGCTTTGTTCCGGTAATTTTTGCAGCCGGATTTTTGGTTCCCAACTCCTGATGTATCTTTTTCAAAGCATTTTTGGCAAGTTCAATCCCCTCTTCTGCGGACTCCGCCTCGATCATTAAATGGTTCGGCTGAGTCAGCCGCTCCACTCTGCTTCTGACAGGAGCTGCTATTTCATTCTGATAAGCGGCTCTGGCTTCTTGGATATTTCGGATAACACGGGTCTTTTCCACTTCCTGGCTGCCCTGTTTTAAATCCTTCACATTGTTAAGAACGCGGGTGTAACTGACATTCGGATTTTCTGAAGTCAGCTGGCTATATTTATCCCCAGACAAGCGGGACATCTCCTGAGCCAGTTCTTCCTCCGCCTCTGCTTCTTTCATCTGGGCCTGCAGCTCTTCCTCCGGCTGAATCTGCTTGGCAGGCATAACCGGCACGTCATTACGGTAAACCGGCGGCGTCTGGTAGTAAGGATATCCTTCTGGCTCTACTGCTGCAGCAGTCTCGGCATAGGCTTGTTCCTGTTGGTAATCATCCTGTCCATAATATTGCGGTTCCTGATCATAAGCCTGAGGACCGCCATAATTTTGCCCCTGGTAATATTCATCTTCATAAAATCCGTCCTGACCATAAGACCCCGCCTGGTCGTAGGCCCCTTCCTCATAAACCGGATCCTGGCCATAGCCTGACTCATTTCCATAATAAGCTTCCTGGCCATAGCTTCCGTCTCCTTCGTAAAATCCATCCTGACCATAGGACTCATTGATTTCATAAGCTTCTTCGCCCTGACCATATATCTCTTCTCTTTCATAAGTTCCCGGCTGATTATAGACGTTTTCCTCCTCATAGGCAGTAGCCGGGCTATAAGTCCCATTTTCCCTATATGCCTGGGGCTGGCCATAAACCTGATTATCAAAGCCTGGCTCTTCCGCATAATAATTGCCCTGTTCTACTGCTTTCAGCCTTCCCTCGTAAACATCCCGATTTTCCACCAAATCCCTCTGATAATTTGTCAGGGGCGCATATTGGACTTTTAAGTCCATAGCTTTTTCTACATATTTTCCCAAGCCAAACATCAGCATTATTTTGTCGCAGGTGGCAATACATTCCCTTTCCATGCCAGCCAGGCTATATTGCTCCGCCAGCTCATAAAGCCATTTTTCGTCCAGCTCCAGGCTGGTATAGGACTCTAATACACTAATTAACTGTTCCGAAGAAGCATTTTTAGCTTTTAAAATCAAATAGCGCAGGATATACTGTCTGGAATCGTCCTCTGCCAAGGAACAAAATTCCCGGTAATAGGCTTCTGCTTCCTGAATTTCTCCATCTTTTAGGGCCAATTGGGTCAACTTATATAATAAACGCTTTCCGATAGGGGCACGCTCAAAAGCAATTAACAGAATTTCTTTCGCTTCGTGGTACTCATGGTTTTTTTCATATACCTGTGATACCTGTGAAAGGAGATTTGCATTGCGTACTCTTCTCCAGTCAATAGTATCTGCAATTTTCATTGCTGTATCATAGTCCCCCTTATTGATAAGCTTTTTAAGCTGTTCAACCTTGATGTTAAACTCGTATTTATCCATCTTTCTGCATCTCCTAACGCTTTTCTTTCCTTCGTTACAGTTCTACTCTGCCCTCTAATGCCCGGAGCAGAGTAACTTCATCAATGTATTCCAGATCGCCGCCTACCGGCACGCCGCTGGCTATCCGGCTGACCTTAATTCCTGTCGGTTTAATCAATTTGCTGATATACATCGCTGTTGTCTCACCTTCCAGGCTGGAATTCGTAGCAATAATTACTTCCTTTACATCCGCCTGTAACCGCTGCATTAGTTCCTTTAGCTTGATATCATTAGGGCCGATTCCCAGCATAGGGGAAATAGCTCCGTGGAGAACATGGTAAACCCCGTTGTATTTGCCTGTTTTCTCATAGGCCGCCAGGTCCCGGGGATTTTCTACCACCATAATTATGCTGTGATCCCTGTTCTGATTACTGCAGATGGGACACTGCTCCTGATCCGTAAGGGTAAAACATTCCTTGCAATATTGTATATTATTACGGGCGCTGGTCATAGAGCCAGCCAAACGCTCCACCTGCTCTTTAGGCATGTTAATAATGTGAAAGGCCAGCCGTTGGGCAGACTTAGCCCCTACTCCAGGAAGCTTTGACAATTCTTCGATTAATTTGGTAATTTGATTGCTGTAATAATCCATTAGAATGGAAATCCTCCGCCTAATCCGCCTATACCGCCGGTAAGCTTAGACATGGCAGCAGAAGAATCCTCTTCCATCTGACGGAATGCTTCATTGGTAGCAGCAACAATTAAATCCTCCAACATCTCAATGTCATCCGGGTCTACTACTTCCTCTGAAAGCTTTACTGCGGTAACTTCTTTTTTACCCGAAACCGTAACCGTAACTGCGCCGCCGCCGGCTGTTGCAGTATATTCCTTTTCTTCCAGTGTCTTAGCAGTCTCTTCCATTTGGCGCTGCATGCGCTGAGCCTGTTTCATTAAATTATTCATATTACCAGGCATTCCTCCCGGGAAACCTCCACGTTTTGCCATTTTATTAAATCCTCCTGCTTTTCTAAATCTATCAATCTTCGATTGTAATATCCATATGGATTTTGTCTTTTAATTCATCTTCACTTACATATATGGTATCCAGCCTTTCACCTGCCCCCGAAAGCCTGGATTTAAGATAGAGCTTTTTACCGTAAGTATTTTCAATATAACGTTCCAAGTCTCCAAGAACGCTGGGGCGGCTGCCAATGGCATAGTTCGCTGCATTGGAAAACACAATGCACAGGCAACTGTCTCCGCTGGGCTCCACCACAGTGTCCCGAAAGCTGGGACGAATGGACATTCCCATCTCCCGAACAATCTTACCCCATTGACCGCGGATAAGGTTTAAATCCTCTATCTGGGCAGACGGCAACGAAACTTTCTCCGGCGGGGTATAAACCGAATCGCCGACTCCATTTTCTGCGAGAGTTTGTCCCGGTGCAGCTCCGGTTCCCTGAGAACTTGAAACTGCTCCTTCCGTCTCGCCGGATCCCGGAAAGCTCGCTGCAGCGCCGGCAGGAGCGAAAGCTGCCGCCCCGGATGCCATCTGATCCTCCAATTCTGTTAACCGCTGTAAAACAGAGTCCAGATTTGCCTCCATAGAAGGTTTTGTCAGCTTGATAAAAGCTACCTCTACCAAAACTCTTTTTTGAGCAGCAAACCGGATCTGACTGGACAAATCTGAAAAAATCCGGATATAGCGCATTAAAGTACTGCCGTCTGTTAGCTCTGCGTCCTCCTTTAGCTGCCTCAGGTTTTCTTCGGACATATCTAAAAGACCTTCTGCATCCTCTGCACTTTGAGTAAGAAGAAGATTTCTCATATACCAGATAAAGTCTGTGACAAATTGCCCCAGCTCTCTGCCCTGGATTACCAGTTCTTCTAATTCTTTAATACAGTCGCGGGTTCTGCCCTGGATTACTGCCCGAAACATCTTGCTGAATACCGCCGTGTCTACTGCTCCCAGAACATCTAACACTTTGTCATAGGTAAGAGGCTTTCCATAATGAAAGGCGGCACATTGATCTAATAAGCTTAAAGCATCCCTCATAGAACCATCGGCAGCTTTGGCTATATAGAGCAGGGCTTTATCCTCTACCTCTATCTCCTCTGCCTGAATCAGTTCTTTTAACCTTCCTGCTATGGTCTCCAGGGAAATCCTTTTAAAATCATATCTCTGGCACCGGGATAAAATGGTGATAGGGATTTTATGAACCTCTGTGGTAGCCAATATAAAAATCACGTAGGAAGGCGGCTCCTCTAATGTTTTAAGCAAAGCATTAAACGCTCCAATTGACAGCATATGCACCTCGTCTATGATATAGACACGGTATTTGCCGTCTGTCGGTGGATATTGAACCTGTTCACGGATTTCCCGGATATTTTCTACGCCATTGTTGGATGCTGCATCAATTTCCACTACATTCATGGAAGATCCATCCATAATGCTTTTGCAGGATGGACACTGGTTACACGGACTTCCGTCCTGAGGATTCTGGCAGTTCACCGCTCTGGCAAAAATCTTGGCAATACTGGTCTTACCGGTTCCCCTGGTGCCGCAAAACAGATAGGCATGACCTATCCGGCCTGAAAGTATTTGATTTTTCAGCGTCGTCACTATGTGATCCTGGCCCCGCACTTCCCCAAATGCTGTAGGGCGCCACTTTCGATACAACGCAGTATAAGACATAGTAATTGCCCCTTACTTTTATAGTTTTTGTTGATTATTTATCGCCAAAGCTGATTCCTACAAGCTTCGCTTCCTTAATAATAGAACCGTTAGGATCTACATATTTCAATTTTCCCGCTGTCTCAGACAGGGGAATCTTGGTAATTTCATTATCCTTTACCACCACCATATAGCCGTATTCTCCTTTTTTTATGAGTTCAGCGGCCTCTGCTCCTAATCTGGTAGACAGAACACGGTCATATGGGCACGGTTCTCCGCCTCTCTGCATATGGCCGGGAACTGTCACCCTTACCTCCTGACCGGTCGCCTGGGAAATCTTAGCGCCAATTTCATAGGCAATCGAGGGGTATATGGAATTTTTCTTCTTTTCTTTCAGCTCTTTTTTAGAAAGGGCGGCATCTTCTTTAGAAATAGCTCCTTCCGCCACTGCTATAATGGAAAACTTCTTTCCGGCCGCAGAACGTTTTTTTAGAGCATCGCAGACAACATTTAAATCATAGGGGATTTCAGGAAGGAGGATAATATCGGCTCCACCGGCAATCCCTGCATGAAGGGTAAGCCAGCCTACCTTATGTCCCATGATTTCCACAATAAACACCCGGCCATGAGACGCTGCTGTTGTATGGATACAATCAATGGCATTGGTGGCAACGTTTACTGCGCTCTGAAAGCCAAAGGTCATATCGGTTCCCCACAGATCATTATCAATCGTTTTGGGAAGTGAAACGATATTTAATCCCTCTTCTCTTAAAAGGTTGGCCGTCTTTTGACTGCCGTTTCCACCCAGAACCACCAAACACTCCAGCCGAAGCTTTCGGTATGTATGCTTCATGGCTTCTACCTTATCCAGGCCGTTCTCGTCCGGCTCTCTCATCTGCTTAAAGGGCTGTCTGGATGTTCCCAGAATTGTACCGCCCCGTGTCAGAATTCCCGAAAAATCGCCAGGCTTTAAAATCTGGTAATCTGCATACATCAATCCTTTATATCCTTCTTCAAATCCTACAATCTCTACATCATCAAACATATTATACAGGGCTTTTGCCACGCCTCGCATGGTGGCATTGAGGCTTTGGCAGTCGCCGCCGCTGGTCAACATTCCGATTCTCCTCATATCTTGCCTCTCTTTCATAAGATGGTTATAGTATACCCATTTTGTAATTATACAGCAAACAACTGACATGAGCAAGCAAAAAAGATAAGCTGTATCGGTCCAGGAAAATCCTGGTATCCTGATACAGCTTATTTACGATATAAAATGTTTATTTTTAATCCACGCATCTTGCTTTGTACATCAACCACAGACGTTACTCTGGCAGTTAGCTCAGCCCAGGCTGCCTTGTGGCACACAGAAGGTTCCGCTTAGTGCTGCTGCATTCCTGCCCTGACACGGTTCACAGATTCCTGTTGCACAAGACCCAGACATCAACGCCACTTACCAAAGGCAGCCCTGCAGAAAAATGTCCTGGGCAAGATATCACCCCTGCTAGAGCGGATTGCAGGTACAGGGCACCGCTATCTCCCCGGCTGCGTGGAAGCTTTGTGACTTGTTTATGTTTTGATAACTCGTTTAGTATACCTTGTTATTGAAAAAATGTCAAGATTCACTGTTTTCCAAAACCTTCATTGCTTCTCTTAAAACTCCTTCTCCATTTAGTATACCAAAATCTCTCACATCAACCTTTTCCACCGGAATATCCCCCGCCAAATCCTGCAGCTTTTTCTGCTCATAGCCAATCTGGGGCGCCAGCAGCACAATATCCATGTCCTGAATTACATCTTTAACCCCTGTCATAGATTTTACCTGAATAGACACATCAATCCCCTGAGCCTGGGCTGCCTTTTTCATTTTGGACACCAATATACTGGTAGATATCCCTGCATTACAGACTAATAAAATTTTTTTCATGTCCTTCTCCTCCTTAATCTTAAATAATAACCCCTTTTATTTATTGATTTGATTTTTTTCCCGAAGATTTTTAAAAAATCTCTTCATCATCAAGGAACATTCCTCTCCCAGCACGCCTTTTTCAGACTCGGCCTGATGGTTGAATCCATCCTGATGAAGCATATCCAGAACAGAACCGGCGCAGCCGGCTTTGGGATTCATGCATCCCATAACTACTTTGGGAATCCGGGCCTGAATAATAGCACCGGCACACATGGGACATGGCTCCAGTGTTACATATAACGTGCAGTCTTCCAGCCGCCAGTCTCCCATCTTTTTACAAGCCTTTTTAATTGCGATAATCTCTGCATGGGCTAATGCGCTGTGATCGGTCATACGCCGGTTATAACCTCTGGCAATAATCTTTCCCTGATATTCGATAACACAGCCAATTGGGACTTCGCCTAATGCTTCCGCCTTTTTAGCCTGGCGGAGAGCCTGTTTCATATATTTTTCATCTTGGGTCATAAAATATCTCCTGCTGTTTTTGCTAGACCCGAAAACGGGGATATGCTATACTTATCCTCAGTGGACAAGGGGACACACGGTTCTGCACCACAGATTTGCGATTCTGCGTC
>CAJTOL010000051.1 GCA_910577645.1 uncultured Lachnospiraceae bacterium | reverse complement strand
CTAATTCTTATCAAAAAAGATTTTTACCCATAGACACAGAATTTTTTACAGCCTCCTCTCTGCATATCTGAACTATTTCTTTTATATCGTTTCTAGCCCCTTGTACCCTGACGTTTCCTTTCCTCTTTTTATTCTCCTGGAATCTGAAAGCTTTCGCATCTGAAGCGGTGACAATCCAAACTGCTTTTTAAAGCACCGGCTAAAATAATATTCGTCATTATATCCCACCAGAGCCGCAATTTCTTTGATCTCCAATTCCGGCTGCCTCAAAAGCTCCCTGGCCCGCTCCATACGGACTACTGTAATATACTGCACCATGGAAATCCCCATGGTTTTTTTGAAAATTCCGCTTAAATACGGAGCAGTTACCGCCATGGCTTCTGCAATCTGAACCTGGTTCAGATCTCCTTCTTCGTAATGGCTGCGGATATAAGCACAGGTTTTCTCTACAATTGGAAGGCTTTTATTTTCCAGAGAACGCCGGATTTCATTTTCCATAATGGTAAACACCACATTGCTGCACCACTCCTCTATTTCCGCCATATTGGCCATGTTGTCTAACATCTGCTCCGCCCCATGGTAACCGTTAAAAAATCTCCGGCTGGCTGGTTCCGAAACCACGCCTCCGTCCGCCAGCTCCATAAACAGCCGGTTTACATTTCTCACCACGCACTCAAAGTTTACCCCCCGATCCCCCATTTCCCGGAAAATCCCTGCCAGGATTTTCCGGCACTCTTCATACTGTCCCCCGGTAATCCCCCGCTGGAGATTTTTCAGTTCTTCAAAGGGAATCTTATAATAGATATTTGCATTTTTCAGTACCGCTTCATAGGGCAGCAGCTTTTTGTTTAAGATTTTTCCATTATTTAAGGCGGAAACCGCTTCCATATAAGCATCTCCCAATTGGGAAAAATCAGTGCGCCACCTGCTGATTCCGCACTGAACGTCTCCGCCGCTCTGCTTTTCCAGAGCCTCTGCCAATCTCCTCATCTGTTCCATGGTTTCCCGGCTTCCCTGCTCCGCTTCCCCATGTTCCAAAAGCAATACTAATAAATCCCGGTAAAAATCATAGATAATCAGATACCCCTTCTCTCTGCCCCATAGAGAACTGCTTATTTCTTCCACAGCAGATACCTGTTCTGTCCATTCTTTGCTGTCTTTTAAAAACATTTCCACACGAATCAGAGCCAAATCATATCCATTGCAGATCCCCGATTCCTCCAAAGCCCTGTATACCTTTTGAGGAATAAGCGTACCGGAGCCTGCGTGAAAATATTCACTGAAGGTCTTGGCCTTTAAGACCACATCCATATTGTCCTGCTTTTCTGACAAGCTGTCCAACAAACTTTTCCGCATCTGTTCCCCGTCGATCTTTTCCCGAAGCTCTGTCAAAACATTTATAAATTCTTCCCCGTCAATGGGCTTTAAAATATAATTAAATACGCCGTATTTTACCGCCTGCCGGGCATATTGAAAATCGCTGTGCCCAGTCAGGAAAATAATGTGTGTCTGATACTGTCTCTCCCGGATCCTGCGGGCCAATTCGATTCCGTTGATTTCCGGCATGGCAATGTCCACAATTGCCAAATCATAAGTCTTTTTTTCCATAAGGGCCAGGGCTTGCAAGCCGTCTCCTGCTTCATTCTCGATTTCATATCCCAGCTCTTCCCACTCAAACCCGTAAATGATACGCTTTCGTATCAGCATCTCATCATCTACTACAATTACTTTGTACCCCATCCTATGTCCTCTCTTTCTGTCTTCTGAATCCTTATCTCCTTCTTACGGATTCCTCTGCCTGCTGAAGGGGAAGTTCAATCCGGATTTTTGTTCCAATCTCCTGGCTGGCAATAGACAAACCATATTCATCCCCAAAATATAGTTTAATTCGTTCATTGGTATTGCCCAATCCGAAGCTTTCCATATGAAATGCTTCTTCCCGTTCCAATACCTCCCGCATGTCCATTTTCATTCCACGGCCATTATCGCTGATTTCTAAAACCACCTTCTGAGCTTCTATGGTTCCTGTAATGCGAATCAATCCTCCGGATTCCATCTGATTAAATCCATGGTGAATGGCATTTTCTAAAATAGGCTGAAGAGTCAACTTATTAATACAGTTCTGTTTTATAGAATCCGGACAATCAATTACATAGCGGAACTTGCCGGGATGGCAGATTTTCATGATTTCAAGATAATTGACTGCAATATCCAGTTCTCTTTCCAGGGGAACAATTTCTTTTCCTTTGTTTAACACTCCTCTGTAAAAGCCGGACAAAAGGCTGATAGTGCGGATTGCTGTTCTTTTTTCATCTATGACAATAAGTCCGCAAATACTTTCCAAAATATTATAAAAGAAATGGGGCGTCATCTGCATCTGAATCAGAGACAAATCTGACTCCCGCTTTTCCTGCTCTTTTTTCATATTTTGTTCCATCAAAAGCTTGGTTTTCTCTACCATCCGGTTAAATTCCTGGGCTAAAGTCCCGATTTCACCGCCGTCTTTTACGTGAACTCTCTGCTCATAATCTCCCTGGCCAATTTCTACTATGGTATCCGTAATTTTACTCAAAGGTTTTGTGATAGATGCAATCAACATTCTGGACAGATACAAATTACCGAAAAACAGCAGGATTCCAATCATAATGTCGATAAATGCATACAGTTTTACATCCCGCATATAGATAGCTGTGGGAACTCTGTCAATAATCTTCCACCCCAGTTCCGGATAATTTTTGAGGAAATAAATATGCTTTCTGTCTTTTAAAATTCCAACTTCTCTCTGTTTTGGCGCCTGGTTCAGATTCACATACCATTCCTCTTCCTGCAGTTCCTTATACAGCATGTCCATATCCGCCGAAGAAATTACCCGGTCCTGGTTTACCAGATAGATGGCACTTCCGTTTTCCATAACCGGCCGGTACAGCTCTGCCACCGCTTCATTGAGAATTTCCAGCTCCACCACTCCTATCAATTGCCCCTGCTCCTTGTTGTAAACTTTACGCAGGTAACTTAAGCAGTCACGGAATTCATTCTCTTTTTTCTTTCTCCAGGGGCTTCTGTGAATATTCAACACCATTTCATTTTCATCTGAATTTAAAAACTCCCATATCCGCTCCTGCTGCTCTGACAAATACTCCTGTGACTCTATCAGCCGATCATCTGCATAACAGTTTCCTTTCCGGTCATAGAATGCAATGGTATTGTATTCCGTCCTCTGTCCGATAGTGCTCATAATCGTACTTTGCATCAGCTTATACTTGCGGTATTGAACCGTTGTATCAGATGAAAGAAAGTCTTCTGATTCTGACAAGAGAATCTGGCAGCTGTTGCTTACCAGCACGGAAACTGCATCCTGCCTTACCCCGTTAAAAAACATTTCCAATTCGTTTTCTATCATTTGAATATCTTTTTCATTTTCCGCTTTTGTCTTATTAAAAAGCTGGTTTCTCATAATAATAAATACGCTTCCTACAAAGGCCATATTAGACAGAATACTTACAATTGTAATAACAATGATAATTCGCTTGGTAATGCTTTGCTGGTAAAACCGGTATTTTATCCGTTTTATCAATCGTTTCATCCGTTTTCCTCTAAAGCTTCCGCATTTTTACAAAGAGACGGAAAGCTGACATTGCTGCTCCCGTCTCTTTTCTTTACAAGTTATTGTTGCTGATTCTCTCCCTGCCCCCGATACCGCAAATTCAAAAACTGCTCCCGATTATGCTGGTATAAATATGCTGCCTCCGGATCGTTGCTTGCTACCACATGAGGCATGCGGGCAGTAATCTCTAAAAGCTTTCGGCAGTTCTTCTCACTGGCAGACACCTTCTCCTGGGTTCCGTCCAGCATATGCCAGCAAAACCAGTAGGAGGTGCCGTTGCGTCCGCTTTCTTCCCGAATATGGGTGTAGACCAATTTGGAATTGTCAATAAAATATTGTTCCAGCATCTGCCCGTAAGTCCAGCGGCGGCCAACCCAGATGCCGCCCACTTTTTCTGCCTGGGCAAAGTCATTTTCCATGGCTTCCATAGTTATGGAAGGGTTGGCGTTTATATAGGACTCAAAAGTCTTTTTCACAGACTTTTTTACAGTCAAAATAAGTTCTCCAAAAAGAAGTGCAAAAAGCAGAGCCACAAATCCGGCGATAAATATAATCGTTTCCGGCTTGTCTCCTTTTATCTCCCCGTCCGCAATCTGATAAACGTCCCCGTCTACCAGCTCTGACAATCCGGTTCCCCGCAAAGCGCTGAGGAAATATTTTCGGCTCTCCGAATCCAGTTTTTCCAGCTCTCCTTTTACCGAAAGGCCAGTCTGGGGCAGCTCTTCCCCGCTTTCCATGGCCTCATAAAACAAATCCATCTGTTCCTCTACTTCTTCGTCTCTCTTGGCAGGAAGTTCTACTGCTATGAGGATTTCCCGCTCCGGATCGAAAGCCACATAACCGGCCCGGGACCGCCTGGGGCTGCTGGTGTATCCTCTTACCCTGGTTTTTTTCTTAATTTCTATAAATTCGCCCATGGGATATCTCAGCTCCCAGGAAACGTAGGAGCCCTCCAGCTCTTCCAGGTTAGACTCTGCCGTTAAAGGAATGGGGCCTTTCACCAGGTCAATAATGGCCATTTTGCTGAAATATCCGAAAAATCCGCCTATCGCCACGGCAATGGCAAGGATGGTAAGGACTTTTTTTAATTGCTTCTTCTGCAGTTCCTGAATCATATTCCCGGCCTCTTCTCTCTTTTTATTATTTTGCTATAACCTCTACCCCATCGCCTATACGCTGCCTGATCATATGGAGCATTGCCCCGCAAACCTCCTGTGAATAAAAGGACCAGTATTCCGCGCAGGTCTTTTTCTTCTGATTGCCTTTATAGAAGAAGCGGATTACATAGTCTTCGGAAGTAAATTTTCCGGTAGAATTCCGATAAGTGGAAATCACATGTTCGGTCTCCATCTTCTCCAGGCGGTCGGAATCTACCACGGAGCTCCAGGCAAGAACACTGAGCCGGCACCAATACCGGCTTCCGCAAATATAAATGTTTAAAAAGTTTTTGGAACGAACTACTTTCATCCACTCTTTTCCGGCTTCCAGAGCATCCCCGGCGGCAGCTTCCTGTTCTTCTTTGGAAGGAAGGGACTTTGCGATTCCTTTCCGGCAGGCTTTCACCACAGACTTTTCCCCTGTCTGAGACTGTACTATTAGCCAGTAAATACATCCAATTACTTCTCCGATCACCACTCCTAAGGGAATATGGAATAACATTGCCTGTTCCCGCGCTCCTGCTAATTCACAGATTCCGGCAAGAATCGCCACGATGACTACTCCTGTCATGTAAATATTCCTTTTCTGGCGCGCCTGATATTCCCGGATCCATTGTTCCATTGCAGGCGCTGCCATGGAGATCAGCTGGCTGGTATTGCTGTTATCGGATAAATACTTTTTAATCCCTTCTCCTGACTTCTTTTTTCCAAACAAGGCCGAAATAATGCGGGCCACTGCGATTGCCGCGCTCAGTACAATGGCTATCAGGCTGAAGCGAAGCTGATATCCCTCAATCCCGTCTATGTGTTTATCCTGAATCCAGTACCAGTCTGTCTGATTTTTTGCCAAACGAAGGATCTCATCCAGGTCTTGGGGATTCTCTTCTGCAATGGCTTTCATTACCGCCTCTATCTGGTCTTCTTCCATCCGCTCTAAGGTTCCCTTTACCTCCACAGGCCGGATCTCCTTCTTGCCATACTCTGCCTCCCATTCCTTTGGCCAGGAAACCGCTGTCTGGAGGGAATCCATGGGAGTCTTGTCATAACGGGATACAGCCGTGGCCAGAATCATCTGGCGCTCTTTATCGTAAACCGGGTATTCATATACCATCACCTCTTTTTTATCTCCGGAAGTATACTCTTTATCATATCGCGCCACCGGGTTATTTACTATGTAAGAGATATATTGTCCTTCTGCCTCCTGAAACTCTCTTTCTCCCAGTTCACTTGATCCTGGCAGCCATTTCATAATACTGCTTCCGCTTGTAACAATAAAAAGTGCCGCAGCAACGGCAATCATTAAGGTTATCAGCCAGTCCACTACTTTTTTCATTTCTAAAGTGCCCTCCTTTTATGCCAGCCGGCATTTTTGTTTTTTATTTCTCTATGCCCTTTTTACTGATAAAAAAACCGGATAGCAGAAAGCCGCTGGTTTCATTTTGCGGCATTCTCTTCCCGGTTTTTATTGGTTTCTTAAATTTTAATAGAACAGCCGGTTTACCGCACTGAAAATACCGCGAATGGATGCCCGGGTAATATTGGAGCTGATTCCTACACCGTAAGTTGCCTTACCGGTAGCCAGGTCTGCCAGATGGATGTAGGATGCCGCCTGTGCGCCGGAACCCATAGACAATGCGTGCTCGCTGTAGTCCATAACCCGTATCTGGATTCCCAATGCTTCCTCCAGGCCTCTCTGAACCGCATCAATAGGTCCGTTTCCAACGCCCTCAAAGGTCTTTTCCATGCCGTGATCCGTAAAGGTAACCTTGGCAAGGGTTGCAAACTCGCCGTTTCCAACATCTGCGTCGCTGATACGGCACTTACGGAAATGCATGGGCTCTTTGCGGTTTAAATAATTGCTGCGGAACTCTTCCATAATTTCCTCCGGAGCAACCTCTCCCTGCTTTTCCGAAATTTTCTGGATAATATCGGCAAATTCCTTGTGCATGCCCTTTGGAAGCTTGTAGCCATAGAAAGTATCCATAACAAAGGCCACGCCGCCTTTACCGGACTGGCTGTTAATGCGGACAATAGGCTCGTACTTGCGGCCAATATCGCCGGGATCGATAGGCAGATAGGGAACCTCCCAGTACTGGCCCTGCCTCTCCTTAAGAGCCTGCATACCTTTGTTGATGGCATCCTGGTGTGAACCGGAAAACGCGGTAAATACCAGTTTTCCTGCATAAGGATGTCTGGGGTGGATATCCATCTTGGTACAGCGCTCATATATCTCGATGCTCTCGCTGATATTTTCCAGATTCAAGCCCGGATTAATCCCCTGAGAGAACATATTGTAAGCAACATTCATAATATCTACATTGCCGGTGCGCTCACCGTTTCCAAACAAGGTTCCTTCTACGCGCTCTGCCCCGGCCAGCAGCGCCAGCTCAGTGGCAGCAATTCCGGTGCCCCGGTCATTATGAGGATGCACGCTTAAGATAATGCTTTCCCGGTTCTTAAAGTGGGTATCCATCCACTGGATCTGATCTGCGTATACATTGGGAGTATTCATCTCCACAGTGGCGGGCAGGTTAACAATCAGCTTCTTGTCTTTGGTTGCTCCCCAGGTCTCCTGAACTGCGGTGCATACCTCAAGAGCATAGTCCAGCTCTGTACCGGTAAAGCTCTCCGGAGAATACTCCAACTGTAACTCGCCCTTAAAATCTACTGCATATTTCTGAACCAGCTTGGTACCGATAACGGCGATCTCCTTGATCTCTTCCTTGTCCTTATGGAATACCACATCTCTCTGGAGAGTAGAGGTGGAATTGTAAATGTGAACAATGACCTTTTTAACTCCCTCAATGGCTTCAAAAGTTCTCTTAATCAAATGCTCCCGGCACTGAACCAGCACCTGGATCACTACGTCGTCCGGAATCAGCTTCCGCTCCACTAACTGGCGAAGAAAATCGTACTCGATCTGGGAAGCAGCCGGAAAACCTACTTCGATTTCCTTAAAGCCCAGCTTAATCAAGTGGTTAAACAGCTCAATTTTCTCCTCAACCACCATGGGCTCAACCAGGGCCTGGTTTCCGTCCCGCAGATCTACGCTGCACCAGATGGGAGCCTTTTCAATCTCCTTATCAGGCCAGGTTCTCTCCTGGAAATCAATAACGGGAACTCGTTTGTATCTTTGATAATTTAACATGATCTTTTCCTCCATCTTCTATTCATATAATGTCCGTACCTGCAGTGCCTGATCCTACCCTCAATGGAGTCGGTAAATCACACCGTATCGCTTGACAATGAACAGAGTGGTCTTTACAGGTCTAACCCCATCTTCCATCATTCCTTTACTAAAAATTCAGCCAAAAACGGCTGTGATATATTTTTTCATTATATCACAACCATTTTTATATGGCAATTATTTTTGAAAAGGTGTCATTTTCTCTATTAATTCAAGATATTCCTGTACAACCTCACTGTTAAATAAATTTCAAATGGTTCTTTAAATTTTTTAAAATTCTGAATGATTACCTTCTCAATAGCCATTCATGCCCTTCTAATTTATATGCTTACTCAACCCCCAATGCCTTAAACACTGCATCCTCCGCACTCTGATACGGAATCAACTGAAATGCACTCATCAGATCAGCCGGAACACTTGCGAAATCCACAAAAGAGGTACTTGGAATCAAAACTTTCTTCGCACCGCTGTCCAGGCACACCTGAAGCGTATTGGCAAGTTCATCTACCTTTATCATTGTGCCGCTGATCGTAATATCGCCCAGCACTGCCAGATTGCTGACCACCGGTTTTCCCAGTGCAATCGAACAAAGAGCAATCAGTGTCGGAAGTGCCAGCTTGTCTGTCATTCCGATACCCTGCAAGTCCTGATAATTGATGATATAGTCCTTGGTCGAAGTGCTGATAGAGCCACTAATCCTGTTGCCATTGGCTTTCAGATAGTTAAATGCCGTATTCACAGCTTCCTTGCACTTGGAATCACTGCCCAATCCGGTACGCTCAATCTTGCCATTGCCCGGAAGCATCTGGCTTTCCAGACGGAATACGCCAAGCATACCGCTTTTTCCTCTGGATACCGTATAAACCTGTCCCGGATTGCACATTCCATCCGGTATCAGCTTGCCGCCGCCCTGTTCCGGTACAGAAACATAATGTTCTGACATATCATCCAGATCGATATAAGAGAAATTCACATCATAAAATTCCATGCCGCCCAGCTTTTTCAGCTGTTCCTTGACACGGCGACGCATTTCCAAAGCAATCTGAATAATTTCTTCCAGTTCTTCTTTGGTAAACTCACCATTCGGATACATCAGCTTCAAATAGCCATCCACCATACGGCGAACTGCAATCGTATCACGCTGATTTAAGTTCTTGCCAAGACGGAAATAGTGGTCAAGAGCATCACCATACTGTTCTTTTCGCAGTTCACGGATAAACTCTGCCAGATAATCGCTGATAAATCCGTAATCATCGGTAAAGTGTTCCGGTCGGAACTTTGGAATCTCCCAGCCAGGAAGATAGCAGTGCATACGGTCAAGGAACGCCGTATCGGTTCCCATTTCCGGCGGGAATGGTTCAAACAGGCTGGATGTTTTCAGAAGTACATCCACGCTCTGATTGATATTACCTACAAAGACCATGGAAGCAGTCGCAACTTTTTCCTCTTTGCCACGGGCAAAAGAACCGGATGCCATGTAGTCTTTCATAATCTGGATTCCGTCTTTATCCTTAAACCGGATACCGGCAACTTCATCAAAAGCCACACAGTCCCATAATCCGACAAGTCCAACGGTCTTGCGTCCCATATTATAAAACAGGTTTGCTACCGTCGTTTGCCCACCGGAAATCAAAATACTGTTTGGAGAAATTTCTTTGTAGAGGTGGGACTTACCAGTGCTTCTCGGTCCCAGCTCACAAAGGTTAAAATTATTCTCAGCCAACGGAATCATACGGGTCAAAAGCAGCCATTTCTCACGATATGTAAATTCATCCGGCTCCATACCAATAGAACGCAGAAGTATATCAAGCCATTCATCTTTGGTAAATGCCTTTCGTCCCTGCTTCAATTCATCAATATCAACGTGCGGCATCTGGATCGGTGTCAGCTTACGGATACTGATTGGAGAAATATCTTTCTGCTTTTTCTGTTTGGAACGAAGCGGATTTCCGTCAATATCCTCAATGCCAAAATTATTGTCGCCTTCCACTTCATAGTCCAGCTGAACAATACACCAGATACCACCGCAGAGCAGCCGGTCAAACTTTTCCGGATATTCATCCGCAATCGGCACATTGCCAACTCCCAGATTAGAAAACTCTGCAAAGAAGCAGTCCTTTTTCATATCCAGGCGAACTGTCACCATATCAATGATTGTGTGACTGCCTTTTTTTCGCAGCTGAGAGAGAATTTTCTGCGATTCGTCCGGGCGTACAAAGTTATCCGCAAGAATATGCTTTACATTCTGTACACCTTTCTCGATGACCGATTCATCATCCGAACAACAATACTGACCTAACAGAAACTCAAGCACATAGACTGGGACATTTGCCCCTTCCTTGATTTTCTTTGTCAGGTCTTTCCGAACAATCTTACCGTCAAAGTTCTGGCGGAGCTTGTTCTTTATTTCTTCGCGAATGCTTTCACCCTCTGTAAATTGCTCCATCTTTCCATCCTCCTACGGTACTTAGCTAAAGAAATCAAAC
>CAJTOL010000050.1 GCA_910577645.1 uncultured Lachnospiraceae bacterium | reverse complement strand
GCCGATTCATCATTATACTAGGAGGATCTATAATGGCAAAACTGCATTTCCGGTACGGGGCAATGGGAAGTTCTAAGACCGCCAATGCCTTGATGGTAGAATATAATTACAGGGAGAGAGGGAAAAAGGCCCTTTTGGTAAAACCAGGGATTGATTCCCGGGATGGAGGGAGGACAATTCGCTCCCGAATCGGCCTTGAAAAGGAAGGAATTTACCTGGAAGAGCTGGTAGAAAAAAGTGATAATGAGATAAGGGAGTACGACTGTATTATCGTGGATGAAGCCCAGTTTGCCACCAAATCCCAGGTAGAAGTTCTGGTGCACATTGTAGACGATCTGGACATTCCCGTTATCTGTTACGGACTCCGCACAGATTTCAGGGAAGAATTTTTTGAGGGAAGTATGTGGCTTATGGCCTGGGCGGATGTCATTGATGAGGTAAAAACAGTTTGCTGGTGCGGCCATTCCGCAAGCTGTAACGCCCGATTCGGGGCGGATGGTAAAATTGTCCGCACCGGAGAGCAGGTGGTGCTGGGAAGCAATGACAAATATGCGGCTCTTTGCAGAAAGCATTATCATGAGGGGAATTTTGGGCCAGAAATGAATAGATAATGGATTAAGAAAAGACCGGCGCAAAAAGGAGATTTTTCAGACTGTGCCGGTCTTTTTATTATGGAGTATCCGGAAAAATACGCTGGTAATAGGCTTTGCCGGATTTGGGGATAGGGAGAGAAATGTTGGAAAAGATATTGATTGTGGAGGACGATCCCAGAACAAGAAGGACAATAGAAAAATTCTGCCGGGAGGTTCGGGCAGTGAAAGAGGCAGAATTCTGCCAGGCAGGAAACGGACAGGAGGCCTGGGAGATTTTGGCGGATAATATTGAGAAAAAGCAGCCTTTTGATTTGATGTTTTTGGATATGGAAATGCCGGGAATGGGAGGCAGGGAGTTACTTGAAAAACTGCTGAAGCAGGGGATCCGGCTTAATATCATTGTGGTCAGCGGGTATGACGGATTCCAGTATATGAGAAAGGCTATCCAGTACGGTACAGTGGACTATTTGTTAAAGCCGGTGAACCGGAAGCAGGTTCATGAAATTTTGGAAGCGCTGGCTTTGCAGGATAAGGGAGAAGAGAAGGCCAGGCCTTTCTTTGAGACAGATTCTGCCCTGGATCATCACCGGTCAGGAACGACTATGAAAAATATCCGGGCTTATATGGAAAAAAATTATGAAACCCCCATTACACTGGCGGATTTAGCCAGAACATTCCACTACAGCCGGGAATATATTTCCAGAGAATTTAAGAAGCAATATGGGGTAGGGATTGTCCGCTTCCTCAATGATTTGCGGCTGGAGCGGGCCAGAATTCTCCTGGAGCAGGGAGCCAGCGTAAAAAAAGCCTGTGAGGAATCGGGATTTGTCGATGACAGCTATTTTGCCCGGCTGTTCCGGGAGAGATATGGGGCATCCCCTAAAAAGTATCAAGGTCAATTTTGACCTGTTTTCCCGTCAAATCTGTTCTAAAAAATTTTTTACAGAAATGATAGGATCATGGTATCAAAAGAAAACGGAGGGGATTATTTATGAGGCACAAGATAAAATTAGCCGCATTTTTCTTAGCAGGAACCATGATTCTTGGGGGATGCTCTCAGGGCGGCCAAGAGGTAGAAAAGGCCCGGATCCAGACAGGAGAAAGCCAGAAAAGCAGTCAGGACACAAAAACAAAGGGAGGCGTAGGTACAGCCAGCCAGACCGAAAATGGGGGAGAGAAAACGGTTATCCGATTTGAGAACCATGGAGCGAATAAACACGAGCTTTTTGCCGAGGCGGTACAGATTTTTAACGAGTCTCAGGAACAGGTATATGTGGATTTCCAGACGAATACTCAGGACTGGGAGGCTTCTCTCTGGGCAGCCCTGGCGGTAGATGACGCTCCGGATATTATTACTCATATTGCTCAGGCAAGGATCCCTCAGTATGCAGAAGCCGGACATCTTATGGACTTAACTTCCATGGGCTGCGCCGCCTTTATTGACGGCGGGGCCAGGGAGCCGGTATCCTATAAGGGCGGTTTATACGCCATTCCGGTACAGACTGAGATCTATGGGGTATTTTATAATAAAGATCTTTTTGAAAAAGCGGGAATTACTGAGGTTCCCCGGACGCTGAGCCAGCTGGAGGAAGTAGTGGAGGCTTTAAAACCCCTTGAGGAAGAAGGGATTTATCCGTTTTCCGCTCAGTATCGGGATTCAGGACAGCTTAGTTTTTATATGACCTACGGCGGGGCGGCGTCCCTTTATAAATCAGTGGCTGAACAGGGACAGACTTTGGAGGGAGTGGCAGAAGGGACTTATACTTTTGAGAACAGCAGGGTGAAAGATATTTTCCGTCTGTATAATATAGTTGGGGAGAATTGCCAGCCTAAACCGGAGGATACGGACTATACCACCCATAACACGTTGTTTGCCGCCGGAGAATCTGCCATGCTGATTATGGGAAACTGGACGATTGCCCAGATAAGGGAGCTGAATCCGGAAATAAATATTGGCATGTTTGCTCTTCCTGTTTCCGAAGATCCGGAGGACGCAGTGTTTGCAGAGGATTATAATTTGGTTATCAATGTAAATGCCCATACGAAAAATAAGGAAGCAGTAGATGAATTTTTAAGCTTTTTCTGCGATTACCAGAAGCCTACGAAAGAATTTTTTATCAAAAATGCCCTTCCCAGCGGCCTTAAGAATTTTGAACAGGTAGTCACCTATGATCCTGCTTTAAAAGCGCCTCTGGAAGCAGAGAGCACATCCGAATACTTTACCCGGATTCTTCCAAACGGCTTTGATCCCGGAAAAAGTATCCAGGAATATATGCTGGATCCGGATATGACCATTGATGAGGCCGCATCCCTTTTGCAGAAAAACTATACCACCCACATTGAAAATATGAAAAAATAAGGCAGAGAGGCGGAGGCAAGATGTTGAATTCGGACAATAAAAGATGGAACCTTTTTCTGTTCTCGATCCCTTTTTTGGCTATGTATTTCCTGTTTTTTCTGACGCCCATGGTTATGGGACTGTGGTATTCCTTTACCGACTGGAATGGGATGGACGCAGACTATGCAGTCGTAGGGCTGGATAATTTTATGAGATGCTTCAAAGATGAAAGGTTTTTCCAGTCCTTTGGATTTACTTTCCGGTATGCCTTTTTGTATACGGCAGCAGTAAATTGTATAAGCCTGGGACTGGCGGCAGGCCTTTCAAAAAACAGCAGAAGGAATCAGCTTTTGAGAGGGAGCTTTTTTGCCCCTAATGTGCTGAACCTGGCTACTATCGGTTTTATGTGGCAGTTTATTTTGGGAACCTTAAATATTGGTTTGTATAAAAAGACCGGATGGGACATCTTTCAGATAAGCTGGCTCAATGATAAAAAGGTGATTCTCTACACAGTTACCTTAGTGCGGATTTGGGTATCTGCCGGGTATAATATGATTATCTACATAGCCGGAATTCAGGGGATAGACAGCGGAGTGCGGGAAGCAGCAGTAATGGACGGAGCCGGGGGAATGTCCTTGTTCCGTTATGTGACCCTGCCATTGATTATGCCGGCTTTGACGTCAGGGATTTTTCTTTCCCTGATTAACAGCCTGAAAATATTTCCTCTCCTTATGACTTTGACCCAGGGGGGCCCGGGATACTATTCAGAGAGTGTAAGTCTGAACATTTACCGGGAAGCATTTGAAACCTACCGGTTTGGTTATGCCAGCGCCAAAGCTATCCTGTTTACGCTGGTAATTCTGGCAATCACCGGTATCCAACTGAGATTTTTTAAGAAAAAGGAGGACGCTGCCCTATGAAATGGAAAAAATGGGCTGCTGATGCCTGCTGGACAGGAGGAGCCCTGGTTTTTATCAGTCCTTTGGCAATTGTGGTAATTAATTCCCTTAAGACCTTTCAGGAGATTTTGATGGAACCAGTGGGTTTTCCAAAGGTAATCCAGTGGAAAAATTATATAGAGGTTTACCAAATCACCAACCTTCCGGTGGTACTCTTTAATACCATGATTATCATCCTGGCCTCTGTGGCCGGGGTGGTGGTTACCTCATCTATGATAGGGTATATTCTCTCCAGAACCAGGGGAAAACTTCCGGCAGCTATTTTGATGCTGATTTTGATTTCTATGATGGTGCCTTTTCAGATGATTATGATCCCCATGGTAAAGGTCACTCAGATCCTTGGTATGAGGGATAACGCTTTTGCACTGATTCCTGTTTATATGGGGATGTCCGGTGCTATGGCGGTGTTGCTGTACCACGGTTTTACCAAGGGGATCCCTGTAGAATTGGAGGAATCAGCCAAAATGGATGGCTGCTGTGGTATGATTCTGTACTGGCGGATTGTATTTCCGCTTTTAAAGCCGGTGACTACCACGGTGACAGTGCTGTATGCGCTTCAATTTTGGAATGATATTACACTGCCCCTGGTGCTTTTGACCCATAAGGAGAATACAACCATTGCTTTGTCCCAGCTTATCTTTTACCGGGAACTGGTGTCCAGTCGGTGGAACTTGCTTTTGTCCGCAGGAGTTTTGTCATCAATTCCTATTTTGGCATTTTATTTTATGATGCAGAAAAAAATTATGTCCGGGGTTATGGAGGGAGCTGTGAAAGGATGAGACAACTCCTGCAGTTGGAGGGAAAAGGAGGAATCGTTTTCCATGAAAAGATGGAAAAAAACAAGAAAAACCATGTTTCAGATGGTAATGGTGGACTTTGCCGGGGTTTTTTTGGCTTTGGTCTTGATTCTTACCACTATTTTTCTCACCTTTTCCTTCCGGCGGACCAAAAAAGACTACCTGCAGTATAATCAGATGCTGCTAAAAAGCATTGAAAGCCGTCTGGACAGCTATTTTTCCAGCCTGGAAGATTCTTCACGATCTATTTTAGCCAATGAAACTCTTTGGGAGGTAGTTACAGGGTTTCGGGATGAGAGCAGAAGGGATTTGGAAGAACAGCTTAGGATTGCATGCAGTAATATGTACTATTATTCTTACCATATTCAGAGCATCAGGCTGTATTTGCCAAAGACCAAAAGTCTGTACTCTATGAACCGAGATGTGCTAATCAATGACAAGCCTTTTGTCAGGCGCTATGAGACTTTAATTCCAGAGGAAAAAAAGTGGATTGAAACTGCCTCTGGAGCAGCCGGAAGTTATCAGTATGCTATGGATCAAGAGGGAGACTTAATGGTGTCCGTCGCTCTTTCATCGCCCTTTGAGAAAAAGACAGCATTTGCTTTTCAGTATACTTTGGCGGGGAGTTTTTGGAAAGAGTTAATCCGGGATCTGAAGACAGAGGAAGAAGAAGTTCTGATTTTGAACAAAAATTATAATTTTTACTACTCATCCAGGGATAGCCATAAAAATTACATCCCTCTGATCCAAGAGAAAATAGAGAGGGAACAGAAGGAAAAAGGATGGCTGAACATCCGCCTGGAGGAGAAATGCCTGGTAGAATACACCAATTGGCAGGACTCGGATTGGATAGTGGCAAAGGTAATCCCCCTATCCAATCTGTACTCAGCCTTTACCACGAATATCTCTATGTACGGCCTCTGCGGCCTTCTGGCAGTGCTTTTTATGATTTGTGTGTCGGTAAGTATCTCTAAAAAAATTTCCAGGCCCATAGAAAACCTGACTGCATCTTTAGAAGCCGTGACTCCGGAGCATTTTGAACTTGACGCTGTCTACGAAAAGAATAACGAGATTGGCGCTCTTTATAGCAAGTGCCACGAGAATATCCGGATGATTCAAAATTTAATTAAGAAAGAATACCAGCTAAATTTAAGCGAAAAGGAGGCCCGCTTAAAAATCCTCCAGCTTCAGCTTAATCCGCACTTTATCTACAATGTCCTTCAGCTTTTAAGCAACATTGCAGTGGAATCGGACAACACGGAGATAGAAGAGATCACTGATGCTTTCGGCCTGCTGCTTCGATATAACCTGGCAAATGAAAACCGAAAGGTGAGGGTAGCGGAGGAAGTGGAGGCTTTAACACACTATTTTTTTATTATCCGAAAAACTTATGGGAAACGTTTGGAAGTATGGACACAGATAGAAGAGGATACAAAAGCTCTGGAGATGATCCCTTTTGTTCTTCAGCCAATTGTAGAAAATGCATTTAAACATGGACTCTCCCGAAAAGTAGGACAGATAAAAATCCGGGTAAGGGTTTGGAAAGAAAAAGAAGTGTTGATGCTTTCTGTTGGAGACAACGGAATCGGCATGGAAAGGAATGAGGTTGACAAAATTAACGGCTTTTCCATGGCGGAAAATGTCAGCGGGGATATTGTGGGAGGAAAAGGAATTCGCCTGATTCAGGAACGGATTGAATTGGAATACGGAAAGCCTTTTGGCGTTTTTGCAGAAAGCTGGTTTAATATGGGGACGGTTATTACGGTGTCCCTTCCCGCGCAAGAAACTTCTCAAAAAGGAGAATAATATAAAATGAAAGCAATTATGATAACCTTTGACTCCCTCAACCGGAGGCTCCTTCCCAACTATGGGTGTAAAGAAGTAATCGCCCCGGAATTTGAGCGCTTAAAACAGCGATTTACCCGGTTTGACTGTTGCTACGCGGCAAGCTTGCCTTGTATCCCGGCCCGCAGGGAGCTTCATACAGGGAGAGAAAACTTCCTCCACTGCCGCTGGGCGGCTCTGGAACCTTTTGACGACTCTATGCCGGAAATTTTGAAATATAACGGAATTCACACTCACTTGGCAACTGACCATACCCATTATTGGGAGGATGAGGGATTTGGATACCATACCCGGTATTCAACTTTCCAATTTTCCAGAGGCCAGGAAGGAGATCCAGTTTATGGCAAGGCTGATACTTTAAGCTTGGAAGAAGAAATGAAGGATCGGCGTGTCCCTCACTTAAGAGTCCAGGATGCCATAAACCGCCAAAATGCTCAGGAAACTGCCAGCTTTCCTCAAACGGTTACTTTTGACCAGGGCCTGGAATTTCTCAGGGAAAACCACGATTCCCCAAATTGGTTTTTACATATAGAAACCTTCGATCCCCACGAGCCCTTTCATACCCCGGAAGAATTCCGATGCTTGTATCATTTGCCACGGTCAGAGGGCCAGGCTTTTGACTGGCCGGACTACCGGAGGACAGACGGGCTTTTTCAGGAACAGATAGATGGGTATCGGCGGGAAAATATGGCGTTGGTAAGCTTTTGCTCCTGGAATCTGGGCCGTATTCTGGATGCCATGGATACCTATGGCCTTTGGCAGGACACTATGGTGGTGATTAATACAGATCATGGTTTTTTTCTGGGAGAACATGGCTGGCTGGGAAAAAATACAGGTCCTTATTACAATGAAGTGGCCAATATCCCGCTGTTTTTATACGATCCCAGAGATACGGTCCATATAAAAGAGAGCAGGGATCTGATCCAGACGGTGGATCTTCCCGCTACCCTTCTGGATTTCTTCCACATAAAGTTGCCGGAAAATATGACAGGCCGTCCTATCCGAAATGGAAAGCGGGAAGAACCGCGTAAAATCGCATGTTTCGGCCTTTTCGGTGGACAGATCAACTGTACGGACGGCCGTTTTGTTTATATGCGGGCCCCGCAAAAACCGGGATTTCCCGACGCATATACCATGGCTGGCCAACATTTTATGAGAAGGCGTGTCCAGTCTGGAAAAGATCCCTATACACTTACTCTGTCCAGGCCGTTTTCCTTCTCCAAAGGTTATCCTTTAATACGGATTGGAAATATGGGAAATGATTTCCAAACGGCTCAGCGGGAGTATGGTAATCTTCTCTTTGATTTAAAGCAGGATCCGGAACAGAACCATCCGATTCATTCTCCTGAAACCGAAATCAGGATGAAACAAAGCATAGCAGAATGGATGGCTAAGATGGATGCTCCGGAAGAGCTTTTTGACTATTATGGCTTAGAAATAGCCCAAAATTAGAAGTTTACCTGGTTTGTTAGCACTCAATAAACATGAGTGCTAATTTTTCGTTGACATTTTCTCTTTCTGGTATTACAATACCCTTGAGGCGTGTATGCCCTTGTCCACTGAGGGTAACCAATAAAAGAATGAAAATACAAAGAGTGAAAAGGAGTGCATGAATCATGGCAAAGACAGGAAGCCTGACAATTAACAGCGAAAATATATTCCCGATTATCAAAAAGTGGCTCTACTCTGACCACGACATTTTCTACCGCGAGCTGATTTCCAATGGCTGTGACGCCATCACCAAGTTAAAGAAACTGGAGCTGATGGGAGAGTTTGAAAAGCCGGAGGACACAGAGTATAAGATCGAAGTATCGGTAAACCCCAATGACAAAACCATTACTATCGCAGACAACGGCCTTGGAATGACCGAGGATGAGGTGGAGGAGTACATCAACCAGATTGCCTTCTCCGGAGCTCAGGATTTCCTGGAAAAGTATAAGGATAAGGCCAACGAGGATCAGATTATCGGTCATTTTGGCCTGGGCTTTTACTCTGCATTTATGGTAGCCGACAAGGTGACCATTGACACCAAATCCTACAAGGAAGATGCCAAAGCTGTCCACTGGGAGTCTGAGGGCGGCGCTGAATTTTCTATGGGAGAAGGCGAGCGGGAGCTTTTTGGAACCACCATTACCCTGTATTTAAATGAGGACAGCACCGAATTCTCCAACGAATACCGGGCAAGAGAAGTAATTGAAAAATACTGTGCCTTTATGCCCACCCCCATTTTCCTTACCAACACTGCCGAAGGCCCTCAGTACGAGACCATTGACAAGGACGAGCTGACGGACAAAGATACCATTGTGGAGACCATTCTGGAGGAAGCCAAGACAGAAGAAAAGGAAAATGAAAACGGAGAAAAGGAGATCGTAGAGGTTTCCCCGGCTACTGAGAAATATAAGATTTTAAAGAGACCGGTGGCCTTAAATGACACCACTCCTCTGTGGAATAAGCATCCCAATGAGTGTACAGAGGAAGAGTACAAGGAGTTCTACCGCAAGGTATTTATGGACTTTAAGGAGCCTTTATTCTGGATCCATTTAAATATGGATTATCCGTTTAATTTAAAGGGTATCCTGTATTTCCCCAAGATCAATATGGAATACGACAGCTTAGAGGGAACCATTAAGCTTTACAACAATCAGGTGTTTATTGCCGACAATATTAAAGAAGTAATCCCTGAATTCCTTATGCTGTTAAAGGGAGCTATCGACTGTCCCGACCTGCCGTTAAATGTCTCCAGAAGCGCATTGCAGAACGACGGTTTTGTGAAAAAGATTTCTGACTATATTACCAAGAAAGTAGCTGACAAGCTGTCCGGAATGTGCAAGACGGATCGGGAAAATTATGAGAAATACTGGGATGACATTAATCCTTTTATCAAGTTCGGCTGCATTAAAGATGAGAAATTCGCCGACAAGATGAAGGACTATATTATCTTTAAAAATCTGGAAGGCAAGTACCTGACCCTGCCGGAGTGCCTGGAGGAAAATAAAGAAAAGCATGAGAATACTGTATTCTATGTAACCGATGAAAAAGAGCAGAGCCAGTATATCAACATGTTTAAAGAGGCAGGCCTGGATGCGGTGATTTTAAAGCACAATATTGACAGCCCCTTTATCAACCACATGGAGCAGAAAAATGAGGGTGTCAAATTCCTGCGTATTGACGGGGATTTAACCGATACCTTTAAAGAAGAAACCGCAGAAGAGGACAAGGAAGCGTTCCAGGCTACAATTGACACCCTTACCGGGATTTTTAAAGAAGCGCTGGGGAATGACAAGCTGACGATTAAGGTAGAAAAGCTGAAAAATGAGAATATTGCTTCCATGATCACCGTATCCGAGGAATCCAGAAGGATGCAGGATATGATGAAGATGTACAATATGTACGGAATGGATCCGGGCATGTTCGGATCTCAGGAAACCCTGGTATTAAATGCCAATCACAAACTGGTACAGCACATTCTGGAACACAGGGACGGCGCTTACACCAAGGATATCTGTGAGCAGCTTTATGATCTGGCGGCGTTAAGCCATGGTTCTTTAACCCCTGAGCGTATGACCAAATTTATTGCCAGAAGCAACGAGTTAATGGGCAAGCTGTCCGACTAAGCCTTTGGGCCGGGCAGCAGAGCTTTATAGTGAAAGTAGAGGAAACAGATGCGCCTATATATAATCCGTCACGGAGAAACCAACTGGAACGGAGCAGGCCGCTTGCAAGGCCAGACAGATACAAGGCTTAACGAAAACGGGATCCGTCTGGCCCGTGAAACCGCAAAGGGGATGGAAAACATCCCCTTTGATTTGTGTATCACCAGCCCCCTGGCCCGCGCCCGCCAAACTGCAGAAATTGTATTGGGAGATCGCCAGATTCCGATTCAGGAGGAACCGCGGATCCGGGAAATCAGCTTCGGATCCTGGGAAGGTTTGGGCTGCCGCTCCCACAACTATCAGATTCCGGTTCCAATAGAAGAATTTGACCTTTTTTATACGGATCCTTTCCGTTTTACTCCTGCCCCGGACGGCGAAACCATAGAGGCAGTCTGCGCCCGCACCAGGCAATTTTTAGAGGAGTTAATGGCGGAATCGTCTTACCAGGATAAAACCATCCTTATTGCTACCCACGGCTGCGCGCTGCGGGCCTTGTTAAACTCTGTCTATCCGGATCCGACAGACTTCTGGCATCATCGTGTTCCCCCAAACTGCGCTGTCAGCATCGTGGAAGTCAAATATTCTGCAGCAGTAAAGGATAAGATTCCTGTGCTGGTGGAATCGGACAAAATCTATTACAATCCGTCCCAGGTAGTGGATTTTAGAACCGGGAAGAGGGTAGAGGCTTAAGGGCTGTATCTTGCCGTTGCATTATCAAATCATTGACATGGGATTTTCAATTTTTTATAATGAAGCTAATGAGTTTGGCATACCCTCAGTGGACAAGGGGACACACGGTTCTGCACCACAGATTTGCGATTCT
>CAJTOL010000049.1 GCA_910577645.1 uncultured Lachnospiraceae bacterium | reverse complement strand
TAAGAAGCCCCTCCAGGAATCCAATATTCCGGTGAGCCTCAATTAACAAAGCAGATAGTTCATCATCCATTTTATACATGTCCCCATGCATTAGAGGTCGAGGGGTAAATGTATAATATTTAAAATCGTCTATGTTGTCATCAATATGCTCAATATAGTCTCCTGTATAGGGAAGCATCTCGTATACCTCAATAGTAAAAATCTATTTTCAGCATATCATAAATTTTGAAATAAGAAAAGGACTATTACTTAAATTTATTTCAAAAATCTAAGTAATAATGAAATATAAATCAAAAAACGAATTTCATGACTTAGGCATACCCATAGCAACCTGTTAAAAGAGCATGTCATGCAGTGGCAGATTTCCTATAACATGGGGCATATTGTAGTAGTGCCTGATATGGATAATACGACAACAAGGGTATACTGGAATGACAGACAGCCTGAAAGGGGGAATATCATAGAGTATTTTGACAGCCATATCAGGATTGACTGGGATATGGTGTTGCGTAAACCTGTTAACCGTGAGGGGAGTGTACTTAAAGTGAATGGCTCTGGGCATCTGGTGGTATCAGCGGCGGAAAAGGAACGCCGTAAGGAGAAAGGGAGAAAGTTTATCTTTAAAGAGGAGGAGTTGGAGGAATTGTTTTTAAAGCAGGATAATGAATAAATATTGCCTGATGGGATTGTCGCAATAAGGATTGAGTATACAAGATATAGTATTGTTTTGGGATTGAATTCCACTAAATCTTGCATACGTTTTTCTTAGTGCGACAGCCCCATGTAATTTTGTGAGTACACTTACAAGAATGAAAGGTGCCGGGATTCTGCCATATACAGTATATGGCAGATATTCCGGCATTTTATTTTTAAAAGATATGTAAAACAACATAGGCGTATGATTTTCTCCTAAAGCATGAAAAGCGTTTAGACGTGGTAAAAAAAATCTGGTGGGAAATTTCACTTCGTATGCAGTAGGGTAAAAATATGTATACATCGACCCATGCAGTGGGGAAAAACTGCCAGCAAGATTTCCTTAGCGAGTGAAGTGTAGGTGAAAGCGAGGGAAATTTTAAACAGAAGAAAATATATGAAAACAGCATTATAAGTCGAGTTAATCAGTATAGAAAAATCAGAAGAGCAGGAAATAGAATTTTAAGTTTATTTGAGACAGGCAATAAATATTGATAGATGATAACATGGAGAATAAAAACAATTGACTGAAGGAAAAACAGGGAAAAGGAAAACAAGTTCGTGTACTTTGTATGGATTGTAATGAGCAGTATGTAAAAATGGAAAATATCAGGATATAAAACAGGATTCTGCTCCCGCGCCAGCCGGACATATATGATGCCGTAGAGGTGGAATGAACGCTATTCTCAGTGGATATTTCCCGCTGAAAGGAATTCAGAATAAAAAGGAGACAGCAGCGTCTTTTGAGTGGAGAAGCGGTTTGATAATAGCTTATTTTGGAGGCAGAGCAGGAATGGACTGCGGTGATTTTTGACCATGATTCGGGCTTAAGACTTTTTAAGAAATGGTTTAAGGATGATTAAGGATTTTCTGGTATGGTATGTTTATAGATGGTCATTTTACATCAGTGACAGAGAGGAAGGAGGTTTTTATGGAATTGATCAAGCAGTCAGCCAGCCGGTAACGATGGTTCATGGACGGTATCTCAATGAGAAAGATATTTTGGCTCAGAGAAAGAATGTGGTCATGGAGGCGGGAAGCCCTAAAAAGCTTTTATCGCCAGGGTGAAGAAAAGGGAACCAGGGGATTATTTTACCCAGACAGCAGTGGGGCAAATGAAGGATGTGGATTCCATGGTGGGCAGTCTGTCTGCGGCAGTGGGCGGTATTGCAACTGTTTCGTTGTTGGCAGGGGGGCTTTATCCTACTTTAAAGGCAGCGGGTGCAGAGCCTATTGAGACTTTGCGGTATGAGTAAGTGAGCTGGCGGATTGAGAAACAGCGCTTTTTATTTTTGGCGCAGTGGAAAGGGCTATTTACAAGATTAAAAAAGGAGAATAAGATTATGACGATTCAGATGATTCCAAACAGCAGGCTGAGACAGGAGGCAGTGGCTTTGAAGGCAGATACCAGGTTAAAGGAAGGAAAGCTGGAGAAAGAGGGAGAGGCTGTAAAGGTAAATGAAAGTGGAAAGGTGAGTGAAGGGGGGAAAGGTGCCGGTTTGGCTGTGACAGAGAGTACCAGGGCGGCTGGTGAAACGGTACGGGTCAGCCAGGCTCGCCAGGCAGCTGATATAGGCCCAATAGCAGAAACCGGTAAAGACGGGAGGCGCTGGCAGCCACTCCCAGAAGCTCCAAAAGCTGAAGAAAAAACAGTTAAAGGAACAGCTCAAGGCAGAGACAGATCCTAAGGAAGCTGGGGAACTGAAAAGAAAGCTGGCTAAAGTGGAGAGGGAACTGAAGTGGAAAGGAGGGGAGACCTTCTGAATATGAGGTAACCAGAAGAAAATATGTTCGGAAACACCGGAAGGCTCCGGGAATAAGAGAGGAAAGCGCGATTCTTTTAGACCATATAGGAAGTACGATATGGCGGAGGGAATCGCGCTTTTCTTGTTACTATTTACGGAGTACTGTTTTGCCTGAAAACAAAGGGCGAGACAATCTTACCATAGCAGCCCCGAACCCGGGGAAGGGAGGCGATCCGGTAACACGCCTCTCCGATCACAATAGCTCCCAGGACATCAGCGATCACATGTTGTCTGGTAAACAGGGTGGAGAGAAAGACCAGAAGGGCCATAAACAGAGTGGCGGCCTGACAGGGGAGAGGGATTGTGGGCTGTCTGCGTATGCCTGCGAAACAGAGCCAGCTTACCAGGCAGTGAATGGAGGGGAACAGGTTGTCCGGGGAGTCCGTCTGATAGAGCCATAAAAGCAGGGTTTCCCAGATTCCCCGGCCTGCAATCTCCGGGCGGGTATTGGTGGTGGGGAAAAGAAGAAAGAAGACAAGGCAGACTCCTTTGGACAGGAAATCTCCGCAGAGAAGGGTCATAGCCTGGTCTCTGCTGATTCTTACGGACAGAATGTAACCGGCCGCCCAGAAGGGAAAGGCCAGGAAGTAAATGGAGGTAAAAAAGGGAACTACAGGGATGAGTCTGTCGAAATAGGTGGTTAAGTCATAGTGAGGAAAACTGGCGGTTGCGATTCGGGCTCCGTAGTACACGGCCTGGTTCCATAGCAGGGCAAAGAACAGCGGAAATGCCGCATAGGATGGAATGAGATGACGGATATGCAGTATGAGTGCCATGAAAGTTTTCTCCTTTTTTCGATTGTAGGTTTAAAGCTAATAGGCGGCTGGCTATGGCGTTGCCATTCTGGTGGCGATTTTTTCACCGTAGGTTACTGGGGTTTCCAGGCCTTTTTGGGAGGCGTTCAGGATAAGCTGGTCTATATCCAGGATTTCCTGTTCTGCAAGTATCAGAATCGTGGAGCCGCCAAATTCAAAGTATCCTTTTTCTGCACCGCGTTCTACCATAAGCCTGCCTCCGTGATTGGAGATTTTTCCCACCAGGAGAGCACCCACTTCCATTTGAACCAGAAGACCGAAATTTTCGGAGTCAATGACCGTGTAGTGTCTGGCATTTTCCGGGAAGACAGGGCGGTTTTTCAGGGCGGCAGGCCTTACAGAGTGGAGAAGGCCGGGAATAGATACCTGTTTGACTGCCAGGCCATTGTCAGGATAACAGTAACGGTGGTAGTTGTGCGGGGCCAGACGGAAGATGAGACATAGACCGCCTTGGTATCTGGCCGCCAGAACAGGGTCATGGAGGAGCTTTTTCAGGGAGTAGTCGATATGTTTGATATGGAACCGGCTTTCTTTAGTGATGGGATATACGCTTAAGTACCCGTCACAGGGGCTGATGAAATGAGAGGGCTCCAGATCCGGATTTATGTACAGGCAATTTCTTTTTCGGGTGAAGAAGTGGTTAAAGGAGCGGTAGTATTCTGGAATATAGGAGTCCATGGGAATGTGGTGGAGCCGGATATACAGGGGTATGAGCCACCGGGACCAGGGGGAATCCAAAAATAAAGCGGCCCGCCTAGAAAAGAGGGGACGGGCCAGCACTTTCAGGAGGACGCGTCCAGGAGTGGTTTCGTAGAGAAAACGTACATATAAGGGATCTTTTATCATGTGTTTATACCTCCAGAACCATTCCAAGGAGAAGGGCAGTGCCTGCGGCAACCAGTCCGATGATCCCCTTCAGCCTGGGCTTGGGGATTCTTATGGGGAAAATAAAAAGCAGGGCCATAGAGGCAAGGATAAAGGTGCACAGGTGGGAGGCCGGAGTCAGGGATTGGACAGCGTAGGCGGCCGGGAGAATGAGGGCCGAGACGGTGACAGGGAGGCCTAAGTACTCCGTCCGCTTCTGGTCTGTATGATCCTGGCGGTCTTCTTCCAAGACATTGAAGTAGGCCAGGCGGATCAGGGCGCACAGAAGGTAGGCGGAGGCTGCCAGAAGGGAAAGGGGGGTTTGGGGGCAGAAGGTGTATACAAAGAGCGCAGGAAGGACGCCAAAAGCCACTATATCATTGAGGGAATCAATTTGAATTCCGAAGCGCTTTTCCTGGCGATTCCGATCTTTGGTGGCGGCTATGGTTCCGTCAAACATGTCACAGACTCCAGAGATCATCAGGCATATAAGAGTCTGCCTGGGACTGTTGTTTAGGAGGGACAGGATTCCGTGGAAGGCAGACAGGGTGCCGGCATAGGTGAGAATGACCGTATAATCGTAAAAGCCTAAAAGGTGTTTATTTGACATTTTTAAAGTCTCCTTTGTTGTTTTTTTAGCAGGCAGATAAGGCCTGTGTAGTGGATTGGAAGTTACTATGAGTGTTTTGGCTACAACATTCCGGCGAAGGCCAGGCTATAAGCCAGAATGCACCAGGGTTTTCCCAGGAGGATGATCCATATAAATTTCTTCGGACTCATATTGGTGAGACCGGAGAAGTAACAGAGGTAATCATCGGGAAAGAGGGGCAGCAGGATGGCGGCAAACAGGGCCAGAGTGAAATATCGGCTCCTGCTCAGCCAGTCAGACCACTTTGTGTAGCTTTCTCCTGGAAACAGAGCTTTAACAAAACTAGTGCCGTACTGCCTGGCAAGGAAAAAGGCGATAATGGAGCCTGTGCTGATTCCAAGGTAGTTGTACCAGAACCCGCCGGCGGCTCCGAACAGAAGGGCGCCTACGGCACATCCGAAGAATCCCGGCAGCACTGGAAGGATCACCTGAAATGCCTGGAACAGGGTGAGAACGGCAGGCGCTATGATTCCAAACCCTTTGATGTAGTCCCGGAGAGATTCCAGGGAACGGAACCGGCCCTGCATGTATGCTTTGATAAACAGGACACAGAAGATGGCAAGCAGAGCCGTAAAGATTATGGTGATGGCCTTCTTCCGCCTTTCGGTCCGAAGCTGTCCGGAGTTATCGGTCATGGCCCGTGCTACCCTGAAAGGGGGAGGGATATGGCAAAGGAAATCTTAACAATTCTGAAACCAATGCCCAGATAGACCAGAAAGAGGAAATTTGTGGGAACGGATGCTCTTTTTAGAAGTTAAGAAATTTTAAGAATTATGTTGGAGAGTTTTCAGGTAATATATTAAAATGAGCGGTGTGAAAAAAACAGAGAAGAAATGCGGTGCTGACACGCAAGTAGTGCAATAATACAGTTTTCATAATAAAGATTAAGAAGGTGCTAAAATGGAAAAAGGGATTATTTTACTGGTGGAGGATGACGGGGATATCCGGGAGGGTGTCCGGGTTCTTCTGGAAAGTGAGGGCTATGAGGTATATGAGGCGGAGTCTGGTAATCGGGCGCTGGAGCTTGTAAACAAGGATATGGATTTGATTATTTTAGATATTATGATGCCTGGAATTTCAGGAATCAGAACCTGTGAGGAGATCCGTAAGATCTACAATATTCCGATTCTGTTTCTGACAGCTAAGGCCAGGGAATCAGACAAACTTCTGGGGTTAATGGCAGGAGGGGATGACTATCTTCCCAAGCCATTTTCTTATGGGGAGCTTTTGGGGAGGGTGAAGGCCTTACTCCGGAGATATCAGGTGTATCAGGGAAAAGGGGCAGGAAAGAGTGGGGAAGACTCCTCATGGCTCCAGTGGAAGGAGATCCGTCTGGATTTGGGGTTTAACCAGGTGTGGGTGGAGGACAGGGAGGTAGATCTGTCAGAACTGGAATATCAGATCCTGCGGCTTTTAACGGAACATCCAAATAAGATATTTTCTGCACAGAATATTTATGAGAGTGTGTGGAAGGAGCCTTACTTTTATGGCTCCAACAACACGGTTATGGTACATATCCGCAAGCTGCGGGTGAAGGTTGAGAAGGACCCTCAGGAGCCAAAGCGGATCTGTACGGTGTGGGGAAAGGGGTACCGGATTGGGTGAGAAAATGACAATTAGGGAAAGAATTCGGGCAAAAGCCTGGAGCCTGGCCGGAGAGCTGATTCTATGGCTTCTCATTAGCGGCATTGCCGCAGGTACAGTTTTCGGGATTTTTAATATGGCAGTGACTAGATGGATTGATAATTATGTTTTGGAAGACCCTTATCTGGAAAAGGCGGAATTAAAGATGGTTCAGGAGCTGCAGGATTATGTGCTGGAACAGGACATAGCTGCTTCAGACCAGAGGGCGCTGTCGGGCTGGGTGAAAAAAAGTCCATTGTCTATCTGGAAATCTACCGGAATGACATGCTTTTGTATGTGTCGGATATGACGGAGGCGGAGAACTATTATGAGGACATGGAAGTGCCCTATTACCGGGAAAGTTATTATGATGTCAGGTTTGCGGACGGGAAGGCAGAGGTCTTTCTGGTAGGGGCATTTGCCTACCGTTATCAGATGTATACCGTGGTGGCATCTATGGTGCTCTGTTTCCTTATATTTATTGGCTGTTTCCTCTGGGGTGTCCGAAGAAGGATTTTGTATATACAGGATATCCATCGGGAAGTGGAGATCATGGAGGGAGGGTGCCTGGACCATGGAATTCCTGTAAGGGGGAGGGACGAGCTGGCCAGGCTGGCCGGGGGACTGAACCAGATGCGGCTGACCTTAAAGGAGAACATGGAGCAGGAGCAGGAGCTGCGGGAGGCCAACCAGGATTTGATTGTGGGGCTGGCCCATGATTTAAGGACACCGCTCACGGCGCTGACCACTTATGTACAGGTTATGCAATCGGGGGTCTGTGGGGATGAGCTAAAGCGGGACTACTATCTGGATAAAATTATGGCAAAGGCTGTACAGATGAAGGAACTGTCAGACCGGCTGTTTGAGTGCAGCCAGGTGGGAGAAGAGAAGGGGAAGGAAAAGGCAGAGGAGCCTATGCTTTTCCAAAGCGTGTTTATAGACAGTCTGTCAGAGATGGCAATGTTCCTGGATGGGCAGGGATTGAGGTGTGCAACCGGATTAAAAGGCAGAGGGAACCTATTGCCAGCACGAAGATTGGAATGGAGAATGTGCGGGCTATGACGGGTGATATGTGCGGCAGATGTGAGGAGGAAGTGGGGGAGGGAAGATACCGGATACGCGTTCTGTTTCCGGTGGAAAGAATTTGATAAAAGCGTTTTTCAGGAAGGAGGATATCTATTTATGGAAGAAACCAGAATGGTTGTGCTGGAGACAGCAGAGAAAGAGGATATGGGGGAGTTTATTGAAAAGCTGCAGGAGGCGTTTGCGGTAGCAGTGGTGGAGAACTTCGGATCATGGGAGGGAGGCCCCATACCGGCGGATGAGGATATCTGGCAATCCGTCAATGCTCCGGGGGCGGCAGTATTCCACATTTTATATGAAGGAAAGCGGGTGGGAGGGGTGGTGGTGTCCATTCATCCGGATACAAACCATAATTCGCTGGAGTTCTTTTTCATCTCACCGGAGTATCATAGCCGAGGACTGGGGCGGGCAGCGTGGAGAGCAGTGGAGGAACGGTATCCGGACACCCTGGTCTGGGAAACGGTTACGCCTTATTTTGAGATCCGAAACATCCATTTCTATGTGAATAAGTGTGGATTTCATATTGTGGAGTTTTATAATCCCGGCCACAAGGATCCTCATACACCAATGGAGGAGGAGATACCGGGAGGAGAGCTGCTTTTCCGGTTTGAAAAAGAAATGGGGATTCTTCAGAATCGTTAAGATGTCTTTTAGGTTTTATTAAGGAACTTTCGCTAGAATGGAATCATCAAAGAAAAAAACTTTGAAAATTCAGAAAGTGAGGAATAGAACGATGATGAAAAAAAAATTAGCGAGAGTATCCGTATTTATGATGGCAGCAGCTATGGCAGCGTCTGTTGCGGCTTGTACACCTCAGGATAAGAAGGGCGGAACAAAGCCGCCAACAGAGACAACGATTCAGGCCAAGGGATCAAAGGAGAAGGTGAAGAAAGAGAAGATGAAAAAAACGGAAAAGAAGGAGGAAAATGTTAAGGCAGAGGCGGCTGTGAAAGATGCGGAAGCACCGGAACGGGAAGCGAAAGGTCCGGGAGTCGGCTTGGCTCAGGGCCCTGGAGTTCGGGAGACAGTTCCCAAGACTCCGGCAGGGAATGCTGCGGTGAAACCGTCCGCAGAACTGCCCAAGGAGCAGACCGAAGAAAAAACGCCTAAGGCTCCGGAGAAAATAAAGAAACAGGAAACTGCAGAAAAGGCAAAGCTTTCGCAGAAAAAGCCGGATAGCGGGCTGAAAAAGAAGTCAGTGGAGAAGAAATCCGATGGGAAGCAGGCCAAGAACAGTGGGAATGGTGAAGCAGGTCAGAAGGGGAAAACGGCGGCATAAAACGAATAAGAGAGAGGAGAATCAGGCGGCGCTTCTGAAGAGAAATGCCGCCTGAAGCAATAGAGAAGATAAAAGAGGTGATAACATTGAAATCTGTTTTAGACTATCTGGAGGAGGCGGCGTTTCAATACCCGGAGAAAGAAGCGGTATATGACGGAAGCCAAAGGTACAGCTGGCAGGAACTTCTTGAAATTTCCCGAAAAGTGGGAAGCGCCCTAACAAGGGTGTGCAGGCAAAGAAGTCCTGTGCCGATTTTTATGGAGAAACGTGCTAAGACTATCGGGGCATTTTTCGGTGCGGTATATGCTGGCTGTTTTTATGTGTACATAAATCCGGAACTTCCGCTAAAAAGGATAAGGGAGCGTTTGGACTTTCTGGACAGTGATGTGGTGGTTACAGAAGGGATTCTGGCAGAGCGGCTTCTGGAAGATGGATTTGCAGGAAGGGCCTTACGATTCGAGGAACTTGTGGAGGAAGAGGTTGATATGAAGGTACTTGGGTTTTACCGGTTGCAGATGAGGCCGGAGGATTATCTGTACGGGATGTTTACATCCGGCTCTACAGGAGCACCCAAGCTGGTGACGGTTAGCGGAGGAGCTTTGGTGGAATTTGCAGAAGACATGATTTTAGTGAAAATATAGGAAATTGTGTAGATTATGTGAAATAGTGAAGAATAAGTGGAAATAGTGGAAAATAAGTGCTATAAAAGAATAGAAACAAATAATTGTAAGAATAAACTATAAATTCGAGGTAAATCGATGAAGCGTTCTATTTGTACCCGGATTACGTTGTATTTTGCTGGAATGATGCTTCTGATGCTTTTCATAACCTGGTTTGTCAACAGCAATTTTTTGGAAAGCTTTTATATTGCAGAAAAAGTAAAGGTATTGGAAAACGGTTACAATCAGATCGATTGGATTTTAAAGGAGCAGCAGGCCCAGGGGAAATCCATGACAGAAGGTTTTGCCACAAAGGATAATCACAGTTACTGGTTCCGCCCCGACATAGCAGGAGCCGAGGAGGAAGGACAGCTTTCCAGAACCCTTCGCAGGCTTAGTGAAGAATCCAACGCCTCCATTGTTATGGTTAACGGCGATTCCGGTACTGCCATTGTTTTCGCCCCTCGGGGAGAATTTATGGAGCAGCAGATGCAAAGATACCTGCTGGGCCAGTCGGGAAAAGAGCAGGAAGAAACTATCCGGCAGACAGAAAATTATAGTATTGAGAAGCGATATGACAGGAGAAGTAAAAACTACTACCTGGAATGTTGGGGATTTTTTTCGGATAATGCCACCGCATTTCTTATATCCATGCCGATAGCGGGCATTCAGGACAGCGTGCGCCTGTCCAATCAGTTCCTCATATATGTGGGAAGCGCGGTTTTAATTATAGGAAGCGCTATTATGTTGTTTTTAACCCGCAGGATTACCAGGCCTATCCTGTCCTTATCCAAAATTTCCAAAAAAATGTCAGAACTGGATTTTAATGTTCATTATACGGGACAGGCTGAGGATGAGATCGGGATTTTGGGCAGCAGTATGAACCTTCTCTCTGAAAAGCTTAAAGAAACTATCGGAGAATTGAAATCCGCTAACAACCAGCTTCAGAGGGATATCCGCAAAAAGGAGCAGATTGATGAGATGCGGAAAGAGTTTATTGCCAATGTATCTCATGAACTTAAGACTCCCATTGCGCTGATTCAAGGCTATGCGGAAGGGCTTACAGAGGGAATGGCAGAGGAAAAGGAAAGCCGGGATTATTACTGTGAGGTGATAATGGACGAAGCTGCCAAGATGAATAAAATGGTTAAACAGCTATTAACCCTTAATGCATTAGAGTTTGGAAGTGACAGCCTGTCTATGGAGCGGTTTGATATTATAGAATTGATTCGTGGTATTTTATCGTCCTCCCAGATCCTTATTCAGCAAAAGGAAGCTACTATTGTTTTTGAGGCAGGGGAATCTCTGTATGTCTGGGCGGACGAGTTTAAAATAGAAGAAGTGATTACAAATTACCTGAGCAATGCCTTGAATCATGTGGAGGGAAAACGAACCATTACCATCTGTGCAGTTAAAGAGGGAGAGAGCGTCCGCGTTTCCGTAGCGAATACAGGACAGAATATACCGGAAGAAGATCTGCCCCGGCTGTGGACAAAGTTCTTTAAAGTAGATAAGGCCAGAACCAGGGAATATGGAGGCAGCGGAATAGGGCTTTCTATTGTTAAAGCAATTATGGAAGCTCACCAAAGAGAATACGGGGTAAGAAACCTGCCGGATGGCGTCGAATTTTATATAATATTAGAAGGAGGTGCTGCAAAATAAAATAAGGCGGACTTCCGTTAGCAGATGTCCGCCGGTTTTTATTCTGTGAAACCCTCTTATTTACTGGTTTACAGCAGGGCTTTTGACAATGAAATCCAATATTTTGAAAAATTTCAAAAAAATTGAAAAAGACTGTTGACTTTTCAGGAAAGAGGTGGTATTATAATCCTCGCGCCGCTGATACAGCAGCCGCACAACTTAAAAATCGAGATAAAGCCTCGAAAAAAGTTGAAAAAAGTTGTTGACAAATCAAAAACAGCATGATATACTATACAAGCTGTCGCCGAGAAAGGCAACAACAAAAAGC
>CAJTOL010000048.1 GCA_910577645.1 uncultured Lachnospiraceae bacterium | reverse complement strand
GATGCTCCCACATCCAACAAACGTAACGGACATTCTCCCAAAACCCTCAAGAGCCAGTATGGGGAATTCCAGATCGATGTCCCAAGAGACCGTGAGGGTGAATTTGAGCCAAAGCTCATCCCAAAATACCAGAGGGATATCTCCGGTATTGAAGAAAAAGTAATCTCCCTCTATGCAAGGGGTATGAGCACAAGGGATATCCATGACCAGATACAGGAACTTTATGGGATGGAACTGTCCGCAGAGATGGTCAGTAAGATCACGGACAGGATACTCCCAGAGGTCAAAGAGTGGCAGGCGCGGCCATTGAACCCCATCTATCCCTTTGTATTCATGGACTGTATCCATTATAAAGTCAGGGAAGACGGACGCATTCTGAGCCGTGCCGCCTACATTGTGCTGGGGATCACCGCAGACGGCTATAAAGATATCCTGAGTATCACCGTAGGCGCCAATGAGACCAGCAAGTTCTGGCTGGGGATGTTAAATGACCTGAAAAACCGTGGCGTACAGGATGTGCTGTTCTTCTGTGTGGATGGGCTTGCAGGATTTAAGGAAGCAATAAGTGCAGTCTATCCGGATGCGCAGATCCAAAGGTGTGTCATCCACATGCTGCGGAATTCTTTCAAATATGTCAATTACAGCGACCTGAAAAAATTCTCTTCCGACTTCAAAGCAGTCTATAATGCCCCAAACGAAACGTCTGCGCTGTCAGAATTGGAAAAGATCAAAGAAAAATGGGGACGCAAATATCCCTATGCAGTCAGTAACTGGGAAAACAACTGGGAGGATGTCAGCTCCTTCTTCCAGTTCTCTGATGATATCCGGCGCATCATGTATACCACGAATATCATAGAGGGCCTTAACCGCCAGTACAGGAAAGTGACCAAGACAAAAAGTGTATTCCCAAGCGACAGTTCCTTAGAAAAAATGCTCTATCTTGCCAGTGGGAACGTAATAAAGAAGTGGACACAGCGGTACAGGAACTGGGACCAGGTGCTCAACCAGATGGTTGTCCTTTATGGAGACAGGCTTGCCCAGTATTTGTAAAAAGGAAAAACCGGGACACCACATCTTATCAAAAAATGTCCCGGCCTTATTTCATCGGCATTAGCAGTATTGCCAGAAATACCCAGCCTTATTCCGGAGGCCGGGTGTGGGCAGCGCCCACATAACGTATTTCTGCTGCTAATGCCTGATTGGTATGCAGAAAAATCAAAATACATGTATAAACATAGGCAGACTGGCAATACTATTATCAAGGAAGAAATTCGACAACATAAAACCAATAAGATTCGACAGCAAATGTCTACATATCTAATTCTTATCAAAAAAGATTTTTACCCATAGACACAGAATTTTTTACAGCCTCGCCGGAAATTTTCCGGACACAGCTCAGAGCGATTCTGCGGGCCAGTTCATTTGGAAATATTGCTCCCTTTTCGGAAAAGTGTTCCCACTGCTTATTAGCTTGAACTAATCTGTATATTCATACATTTCTCAATTTTTCGAGCAATTTGAGCAACTGTATTCGGAATTTAATCTACTGAATATTGAGAAACGAAGCAAGCATTTCAGTTATACAATTACCTAAAGCAGGTGCTGGTTTATAAATTCCCTGATATGGCTGTTCTACATATTCGGTTCCTTTATCTACGTAGCAAAAAAGAGTAGTTCCTGCCACTCCATCGCAATTTATATTGATCGTAATAAAATCTTTGTTGACTGGTACATCATTAACCGACTGCTGACTGGTTGTTTCCATATCCATTAGCATAAATAAAAATTCATCAATAAACTCTGTAGCTTCAACTTCTGTGTTAGGTGACATAGCATATTTGTTACCGTCAGAAACACCAATCGATACAATATCCTCTCTAGCTGGCAATCTAATAGGATTCCCCTGCTCTTCTTTTTCACATGCACACAACATAATTGAAATAAGGCTGCATAAACAAACAATACTGCATAATTTCTTTTTCACGGTTATAATCCTCCCAAAAATATACTTTAATTATACATTATCCAAGTGTGTATTTCAATGCCTAGAAAATAGCCGGAATGTGTTTTTATGCATTAAAAATGTATATTTATAGACTGGTTTTCAATGGGTACACAATTCCGAAAAGGGAGAAATATTTCTATTATGTTTCCGATGATTATTTCCGCAAAGGAAGCAAAAAGAATTCTGGAAGAAGTTAAGGAAGAATTAAAAAAGAAAGAGGTTCCGTATCAGGATGTGGAAACAGGTATCATGATTGAAACGCCGGGCTCAGGCTGTCTACAGCAGAGGTGAGAAGTAAAAATGTTGACAATTCTGCCAAGGCTGAATATACTATAGTTGCAGGCAGAGACATGCTGTACCCCTGCATTACTGAATTTGTGTTTCAGCGCCGGATACCGGCGCTGGCTGCAGGAACCGCCGGAGGGCGGTTTTTTTCTTAATTTTGCAACAGAAAAAATCAGAAGAATCCGAAAGGAGAAAAGATACGATGACTGCCCCTCAAATTTTACATATTCTGCAGAGAGACATCCATTCCGTCGTCTTCGCCACTGTAGATGGCCAGGGCCTGCCCTGCTCTACCGTAATTGATTTAATGCTTGTGGATGAAAAGGGGCTTTACTTTCTTACAGCCCATGGAAAAACCTTTTACAGCCGTTTAATGGAAAAACCGTTTGTTTCTTTAAGCGGTATTAAGGGAGGAGAAACCTTGTCCTCCATAGCCATTACCCTGCGGGGGCCGGTAAAAAATATGGGGAAAGACCGGCTGGAGGAGATTTTTGAAAACAATCCTTATATGGAAAAAATTTATCCTACTCCAAAAAGCAGAAGGGCCCTGGAGGTATTTTGCCTTTATAAAGGAGAAGGGGAGTACTTTGACTTAAGTAAGCAGCCACCGGTGCGCCAGGCCTTTTCTTTTGGAGGGGAAGAGATCCATGAGAGAGGTTACCGCATTGACGGAGAGAGGTGTATTGGCTGCCAGGGCTGCAGAAGCGTATGCCCCTCAGGCTGTATCAGCAACACCTTTCCACGGATAATCGATGAAAGCCGGTGCCTTCACTGCGGAAACTGTTTTCAGATTTGCCTGCGGAAAGCGGTACAGAAACTAATGTAATCCGTCAAAGGTACCCTCAGTGAACAAGGGAACCGTGTGTCCCCTTGTTCACTGAGGGTAGGAATTCATTATTCTACTAGGAGGTATTGCCACATGGAATGGGCGGACGGAAAATGCCGGTGCTGGTGGGCAAATCCAAAAAACCAACGTTACATCCGATATCACGATGAAGAATGGGGAGTGCCGGTCCACGACGATCATAAGCTCCTTGAGATGCTCATATTAGAATCCTTTCAGGCAGGGCTTTCCTGGGAATGTGTCCTGAATAAACAGGAGGCGTTTGGCAGGGCATTTGACAATTTTGATCTGGAAGCTATTTGTGCTTATGGGGAAGATAAAATAAAGGAGCTTAAGGAAAATCCGGAGATTATCCGCAACAAGCTGAAAATCCGGGCTGCCATAACCAATGCCCGGATTTTTCGGGAGATTCAAAAGGAATACGGAAGCTTTTCCCAGTACCTGTGGCACTGGACAGAGGGAAAAGTTATTTACGAAAATCATCTCACCTCATCACCCCTGTCAGACGCTGTGTCAGAGGATCTGAAAAAACGGGGGATGAAGTTTGTGGGAACTACGATTATCTATGCCTATCTGCAGGCAGTGGGAGTGATTTACTCCCATGAAGACGGATGCTTTCTTGCCCGTCAGGTGAAAGATTATATATTACAAAAGGAGACAAACCATGCCGGTATTTGATTTCAGCGGTGGAACGGAGGAAAACACCAAAACCCGATGCACCTATACCACATTTGCTTCCAGCCAGCCGGAGGCTTCCCCGGAAAAGCCGATTCTTGTTTTAGATAACCGGAAGAGAAAATGGAAGCATCACTCCTGCGGTGTTTTTACCAATCCGGATAAGGAAACTGCTTTTGAATTTAAGGAGGAGGACGGAAAATTCACTGCAGATATTTTGCGGATAGACGCCCGCTTTGTCAGCCTGATAAAATGGCTGGGAGAAAACCATATCAGTGTCCGCCTGTCCGGTGAGAACAGGGAAGAAGGATACGGGGTATATAAAATCCGGGAGATCGCCTTTGGAGGCGGCACCAAGCTGTCAGCAGAAGATGGCTTTTTACAGTTCATGATTGAAAGGCTGTTTTCCAGCAGTGCGCCGGAGGAAGAACAGAATGAGGAAGAGCAGGATGAAGCCGGGGACAGTATGAAGCTTACCAGCATCCAGAGTATTACTGATTTTATGACCTGTGCGGGGAATACTATGCCCGATAATATCCGGCTCTGGGCCAGGAGAAATCTGGCGGTTGCCAAGTCCCACGAGGTGTCCCCGGAGGAAAGGCGCCACGCCCAGCGGGCCCTGTCCATTATGATGAATATCCAATGGAAAAATAATTATTTTGAGGCTATTGACCCGGAGAAAGCCCGCCGGATCCTGGATGAGGAGCTGTACGGCTTAGAGCGGGTAAAGCAGCGGATTATGGAAACCATTATCCAGATCAACCGCACCCATACCCTGCCTGCTTACGGCCTTTTGCTGGTAGGCCCTGCGGGAACGGGAAAATCCCAGATTGCTTATGCGGTGGCCCGGATCTTGAAGCTTTCCTGGACTACCCTGGATATGAGCTCCATAAACGATCCGGAGCAGCTTACAGGAAGCTCCAGGATCTATTCCAACGCGAAACCGGGTATTATTATGGAAGCATTTTCCATGGCCGGGGAATCCAATCTGGTGTTTATTATTAATGAGCTGGACAAGGCTTCTGCTGGAAAGGGCAACGGAAATCCGGCGGATGTGCTGCTGACTCTTTTGGACAACCTGGGATTTACAGACAATTATATGGAATGTATGATTCCCACGGCAGGAGTATATCCCATCGCCACTGCCAATGATAAAAGCAAGATCAGCGCTCCATTAATGTCACGTTTTGCCGTAATAGATATCCCCGACTATACGCCGGAGGAAAAGCGGATTATTTTTCTGAAATACGCGCTTCCCAAAGTGCTGAAGCGAATGAGTATGAAAGAGGAAGAATGTATTCTGACAAAAGAAGCAATGGACGCGGTAATTGAAATCTTTTCAGATACCAGCGGTATTCGGGATCTGGAGCAGGCGGCTGAACACATTGCCGCCAATGCCCTTTACCAGATAGAAGTAAACCATATGCCGAAAGTAGTTTTTGATGCCGCCATGGTTGGGGAACTGCTGGAATAATCAGGAATAAAAGAGGATGTTACGAAATGAAATAAAGCAGACGCCGATTCATTTACAGAAAGGCTGCTGGTTTCATTTTGTAACATCCCTTTTTAGATTTGGCGTTACTGCCTTTTAATCTCCGCCAGGGCCGTCTCTCCGCTCCCGGGTAGATTCGGGAAGTGGTTCTGCAATTTCTTTGGGATCGATTTCAGCATTCCGGGGCTTGGTATTTTTCTCATGATTTACGGTTTTAGTCTTATGGCACATCTTATCACCTCCAGATTTATTATGTAAAAAAGAATTTCTTTTATCCCTCTGTGTTGAAAATATTAGGATAGTGAAAGAAAAAGGATTCCGCCGGTTCTTTGTCGAAACTTGCGGTTGAATTCCGTTGCATGTGAGAAAATCCAAAGGCTATAATACATGGTACAGCACAAAGCGCTGGAAATGTTCAAAAAGTGAGGAGGATTTTTCACATGGCAGAATTAAATGTGGCGATTGCAGATGATAACCCGCAAACTTTAGGTTTGCTGCAGGACATAGTAGAAGGAGAAGAGGGATTTCATGTAGTCGGCAAGGCAGATAATGGGGAAGATGCCTATGCCATGATTGTCAGAACTAGTCCGGATATTGTGCTCTTAGACGTAATCATGCCGAGGCTTGACGGAATTTCAGTGATGGAAAAAGTCAAACAAAACCATTCCCTGGGGAAAGTGCCCTCTTTTATCATGATTACGGCGGCGGGAAGCGAAAACGTGACGGCGGACGCTTTTCGCATGGGCGCCAGTTATTACATTATGAAGCCCTTTAACCGGGAAATTATCATCGACAAAATACGCCGGATTGGCAAAGGCTACGGGGCGGTTCCCGATTTTCCGGAAATTAAAAAAGTACGGCCGTATTTAGACAAAGCAGAGTATATGGAACAGAATCTGGAAAATGATGTTACTCATATTTTGCATGAAATCGGGATTCCTGCCCACATTAAAGGATATCAATATTTAAGGGATGCCATTATCATTTCTGTAGAAGATCACGAAATGCTGACTTCGGTAACCAAGATTTTATATCCCACTATTGCCAAAAAACACCAGACTACTCCCAGCCGTGTGGAACGGGCCATTCGCCATGCTATTGAGGTGGCATGGAGCAGAGGAAAGATGGATACCATTAACGAGCTGTTTGGCTATACAGTCAGCAACGGCAAGGGAAAGCCTACAAATTCAGAGTTTGTGGCATTGATTGCAGATAAGATCCGATTAGATTACAAACGAATTTCATAAAAAATACAGATAAGACTTCCTAAAACCTGAAAAATATTGTATACTGTTAATAATTGAGCATAAGCAAAAGGATTATAAGGTGAGGGAGGTTTTTTCATGAAAAAAATTTTATTTGTGGCATCTGAAGCAGTGCCCTTTATTAAGACGGGAGGTCTTGCTGACGTAACGGGCTCCCTGCCCAAGTGTTTTAATAAAGAATACTTTGACGTGCGTGTAATGATCCCCAAGTATTTGTGCATCAAGGAAGAATGGCGTAATAAGATGACTTATGTGAACCATTTTTATATGGACTATCTGGGTCAGAGTAAATATGTAGGAATTATGGAATACATTCATGAGGGCATTACCTTCTATTTTATTGATAATGAAGGCTACTTCTACGGAGATAAACCTTATGGAGACTGGTATAATGACCTGGAAAAATTTGCATTTTTCTCCAAAGCAGCCCTGTCCGCCCTTCCGGTTATCGGATGGCAGCCGGATGTAGTTCACTGCCATGACTGGCAGACAGGCCTGATTCCGGTACATTTAAAGGATCGGTTCCACGACGGCGATTTCTTCCGCAACATGAAGTCTGTATTTACCATCCACAACTTAAAATTCCAGGGGGTATGGGATGTAAAGACTATCCAGAGACTGTCCGGGCTTCCGGATTACTACTTTACCCCGGATAAGCTGGAAGCTTACAAGGATGGAAATATGTTAAAGGGCGGCGCAGTTTATGCGGATGCCATTACCACAGTAAGCAACACTTACGCAGAGGAAATTAAAATGCCTTTCTACGGGGAAGGCTTAGACGGTCTGATGCGTGCCCGGTCAGGCAGCCTGAGGGGCATTGTCAACGGTATTGACTATGACGAATTCAATCCGGAGACAGATGAATTTATCGTTCAGAAGTACAATGCCAAAAACTTCCGCAAGGAGAAGGCAAAGAACAAAGTGGCGCTTCAGGAAGAGCTGGGTCTTATTAAAGATCCGGGCAAGTTTATGATTGGTATTGTTTCCCGTCTGACCGATCAGAAGGGGCTGGATCTGATTCAGTGTGTAATGGATGAGATTTGCAGCGATGATCTGCAGTTTGTAGTGTTGGGAACCGGAGATGAGCGGTACGAGAATATGTTCCGCCACTATGACTGGAAATACAATGAGCGGGTTTCCGCCAATATTTATTATTCCAACCCAATGTCCCATAAGATTTACGCAGCCTGCGATGCCTATCTGATGCCGTCTTTATTTGAACCCTGCGGCTTAAGTCAGCTGATTGCGCTGCGTTACGGCACTGTGCCCATTGTACGTGAGACCGGCGGCTTAAAAGATACAGTTGTGCCTTACAACGAGTATGAGGGAACGGGAACAGGATTCTCATTTGCCAATTACAATGCACATGAAATGTTAAGCAGTATTCAGTATGCAAAGTATGTTTACTACAATAAGAAGCGGGAGTGGAACAAGATTATCGACAGGGGCATGGCAACGGATTACTCCTGGAATACTTCAGCTCTTAAGTATCAGGAGTTGTATGACTGGCTGATTGGATACTAATCTTTTACAGGAAAGAATGAGAAAAGCAGGGCTGTTGCATATGGCCGATGGAAATCGAAGCGCAACGGCCCTGATTTTGTCCGGACAGAGGAGACGCGGGAAGATGTGGAAGGAACTGTTAGAAAATCAGGTGCTTATTACCTCGGTAATCGGATGGACAGTGGCACAGATTTTAAAGACAATGATTGATTTTGCTCTCAACAAAAGCTTTAATGCAGAGAGACTTACCGGATCAGGCGGAATGCCCAGCTCCCATTCGGCCACGGTCTGTGCTTTGACTACATCTGCGGGACTCTGCTATGGCTTGGGATCCTTTGAGTTTGCAGTGTGCTTTGTGGTGGCAATGGTGGTAATGTATGATGCCGTAGGCGTGCGCCGGGAGACCGGTAAGCAAGCCAAATTGTTAAACTGGATGCTGGAAGAAAACCCATTTAAGTTAAAGCTCAATGAGATCAGTGGGGAAGTGCTTCAGGAGACCCTGAAAGAGTATGTAGGCCATACTCCTCTCCAGGTAGCGGCCGGAGCAATTTTGGGAGTTGGCATTGCATTTTTAATGAATTTGCAGTACGCATAGTAAAAAAATAGCTGGCGGGGTAAGGTGTCTGGCAGAAATTTGCCGGAAGCATTTTACATCCGCCTGCTTTTGTGTTATTGTGGATACCAGAAAAGGACGAATTGTGCAGAAAGGAATGATTTCATTATGATAAAGCGACTGGTTCTGGCATCTTCCTCCCCCAGAAGGCGGGAACTGCTGGAGCAGATTGGACTGCACCCGGAGATTATCCCCAGCACTGTGGAGGAGAAGGTGACAGACACAGACCCGGTTAAAGTGGTGGAGAGTTTATCTTTACAAAAGGCTGGCGATGTGGCGGAAAAATGCAGGAAAGACGAGCCTGAGGAAGAAACGGTTATAATAGGAGCCGATACGGTGGTGGCTATAGATGGGAGGATTCTGGGAAAACCGACGGACAGGGAAGATGCCCTTAGGATGATAAACCTGATTCAGGGAAGGACTCATCAGGTTTACACGGGAGTTACCCTGATAGTGGACAGGAATGGAAAAGAGAGGGTGCGTACCTTTTCCGAAGAAACCCATGTGACGGTTTATCCCATGGATGAGAAGGAAATTCAGGATTATGTTTCTTCCGGAGAGCCGGATGACAAGGCAGGAGCTTATGGGATTCAGGGCCGCTTTGCCGCTTATATTAAAAAGATAAACGGGGACTACAGCAATGTGGTAGGCCTTCCGGCAGGCCGGGTCTGCCAGGAGCTAAAAGCTATTTTTCAGGAAATGGAAAGCATAGTTTAAAGGAGGATGGGATGACAGGATTGAAACAATGGCGCCGCAGAGGTGCGGTATGGCTGACAGCTCTGGCGCTTTTGGCTGTCCCCTTACCTCTTTCCGGATGTGATAAAACGGTCCAGAAAGAAGAGGTGCAGCAGGAGGAACAGTATACTCTTTCCCAGATTATGACCATTGCGGCAACAGAGAGGAATCGGTATCAAAAGGTTTATACCAGCCAGATTTGGGAAGCAGTAACCGATGAAAACGGAACTACCATGAAGGATATGCTGCTGGCCCAGGTGAAGACTTTTTTAGAAGATCTGGGGACTATGAATCTGTTGGCCCGGGAGCGGGGGATTGAGATATCAGGGACAGAGCTGGACAGGCTTCACCGCCTGGGGCAGGCTTATTTTCAGGAGCTGACAAAAGGGGATCTGGAATATATACAAGTGACAGAGCAGGATATTATAAGCCTGTATGAGAAATATTACCTGGCAAACAAGCTGGTCAGCGAGCTTACCAAGGACGTGGATTTGGAGATCAGCGACAGTAAGGCAAAGGTTATTGATATTTTGCAGATTGTCATGGATTCTCTGGAAACCGCTCAGCAGGTTCATCAGGAGGCCATGGCGGAGGATGCAGATTTTGAGGCTCTTGCAAAAAGCTATTCTGTTTCCGATGAGATCCAGCGGACTCTGGGAAGAGGAGAGGAGAGCAGCGCCTATGAAGAAGCCGCCTTTGCTTTGGAGGACGGCCAGGTCAGTCCCCTGGTAACGGTGAATGGGAAGTATTATATTATAAAATGTGTCAATTCTTATAATGAAGAAGAAACCCTGATTCGAAAGAGCGAGCTGTCTTTAGCAAAGAAGGATCAGGCTTTTCGCAGCATTTACGACAGCTTTCAGGCAGAGAACCGGACAGAGATTCCCGACAGCCTTTGGAGCCAGGTAACCTTTGACGGAGGCGAAGAGTGTACCACCACTAATTTTTTTGACTTATATAAGGAATATTTTCCGGAATAAAACCGGAATGAAAGATACTGGATATACGGCGGAACCAGAAGGAGACAGACTATGGAGAAAAGATTGGAAAAGAGACGGTCAGCAGAAGGCTATAATGGCCTGAGAGAGGAAAGGAAAGGGGCAAGAAGCCGCCGGAGCAGAAGGAGGAGCAGAAAAAAAAGCGCCCTGCCCAAGGTGCTGGGCGTGATGCTTTTGTGTACTTGCCTGGGGGTTTTAAGCTGGGGAGCGGTTCGGTATGTCCGGGGATTTTCCGGTGACGAACAGAAACCGGCTCTTGAAACCAGCCGCCAGATTACATCGGAGACTCTGCCGGAAAGCGAGACGGAGACATTCCGCTAGAGCATGTTTGAAGCTCCGGCAGAATGTCCCCGCTGCCTTACCCTTGGAAAAAGGCGGCAGTCAGCATATTCAAGGCTTTTTGATCCTCCCTGTGCATCAGCTCTCTGGAGGAATGCATAGCCAGAAGAGGAATCCCTGCGTCGACTGCAGGCATATTTAAAAATGCGGAGGAAATGCTTCCTAAAGTGGAGCCGCCCCGCATATCGGAGCGGTTGGAAAACTTTCGGAAAGGAATCTGATTGGCACGGCAAAGCCCTTCAATAACGCTGACGCAGGAGGCGTCAGTGGCATAGGCCTGGCTGGCTGAAAGCTTTAAAACTACGCCGCTTCCTAAGGGGATCTGGTTTTTGATATCGCATTTCTCCGGATGGTTGGGATGGATGGCCTGGGCCACGTCCAGAGACAGCAAGAATCCTCCCAACAGCCCGTCCAAAAACTGAGAACGGTCATAGCCCAGGCTTAAGTACAGCTTTTCTAAAATCCGTTCTGTCAGATTGGAGGCGGCTCCCTGCTTGGTGCGGCTGCCTACTTCCTCATTGTCGTAGAGGGCGATGACCCGGATAATGGGGGAAGCGCTTCCGTCCTGCTTACCGCCTTTACAAGAACCTTCCTCTGTCAGAGGGAGGCCGTTGCCTGATGATCCGCTGGATTTATGGCCTGCAATGAGTCCGGCAAGGCAGGCTTCCACAGAGGTCAGATTGTCCAGCCGGGGCGAAGAGTACAGTTCTTCCTTCAGCCCCAACAGACATCCTTCCTCCCGGGTGTAGAGATAAATCTCATAATCCAGAATCGCTTCCGACTCTACAGAAAGCTCTCCCGCCAGAAAATCCAGAAAATAGCGGTCACGGTTCAGATGTTCTGTCAGCACTGCCGCCAGAGGCAGCATGTCCACTTGGGGATTTAATTCTACTCCTTTGTTTACATCCCGGTTCATGTGAATGGCAAGATTTGGAATGGTAAACAGAGGTTTTGTACAGCAAAGAAGCCGGGTTTCAGGGTGAAACGGATCTTCAGAAGCCACGCATACCTTTCCGGCAGCAGCCAAAGGCCGATCCAGCCAGGTAGAAAGGATGGGGGAACCATAGACCTCCACATTGAGCTTTCCATAACCATGGCCGGATACCTCGGGGGAGGGCTTTAATTTGAGACAGGGCCAGTCGGTGTGGGCGGCCGCCATGCGGATAACGGGAGCGGTGTGGGAAGCGGGACTTTTGACATCAGAAGGCTTTTTGGCATCTTTGTCTACTGTAAAGGCCAAAAGGGTGGAATCATAGGCCGGAACAAAGTAAGCTCCGCCAGGGGTTATAGCCCAGGGTTTTGAAAGCTCAAGCCTTTCAAAGCCTGCCTGAGAAAGCCTTCGGGATGCCTCCTGAATACAGTGGTAGGGGGACGTGGAAGCGTCTATCAGGGATTTCAAAGAATCTATACTAGTCATGTTCAAATTGTTCCTCCTGTTGTTCTTGCGGACTCGTGGAATACCTTGTCAAGTGTTCACATAATACCATGCCCACTAAGCTCGTGGAATACCTCGCTAAGTGGCCAGGTATATGTTCTCACTAGACTCGTGGAATACCTCGTCAAGTGTTCACATAATAATATCATATTTTGGGGGAAATGGGAAGAGGTCTGGCGTTGACAGAGGGACAGGACCGGTGTATCATGAGGAAAGCGGATGAAAGGCCGCAAAAGACGGAGGTTTTTATGGTAGCACTAAAGATAGAAGATATTAAGACCTGTACGGCAAAGCTTTTTTTGGGAGGAGAATTCGACTCTTTTTTAGTAAGGGAGGCTAGTATTGTCACCTTTAATCGCTTTACCATAGACGGACATGTCCGCCGGGGCTATTACACAGAAGAAGAGATGGAGGAAGGCGGGATTGAAAGCCTGTCTGCCTGGAAGGTTCTGCGGCCTTTTTGCTTTTCCCTGATAAAAGGAAAAAAGCTGCCTGGAAGCTTTTCCATTACCCTGCAGTTGCCTGACGGGGAGGTGAAGGGATTTCTGGAAGACAGCGGGCTTTCTATGGCCCCGGAAACCATACAGGGACTGGCTATGAATATACGCTACGAGGAAGGGAGTATGACAGTGGTTACCGCTGCCTCCCTGTCGATCTTTACCCTGGATAAGACTATCGATATGGAGTGGGAGCTTTATGTCCAAAAATTCTTAAAAAACAGCGGCATCGCCTTTACCAGGGAATGATCTGGCATCACTGAGTTTATGGGGCCTGTCCGGCGTCGTATGCCGATTCATT
>CAJTOL010000047.1 GCA_910577645.1 uncultured Lachnospiraceae bacterium | reverse complement strand
CTTAAAATCCCGTGGGTAGTAATACCCGTACCGGTTCGATTCCGGTCTGCGGCATAAAAAAGTCTTGAGTTTTCAAGGCTTTTTTGCATATGCCTGGTATGGGGCAAAATCTAATTTACTTGACTGAGAGGTCGGTAGAGAAAATAATTATCTACCTTTTACCTGATTGGATAATATAAAAAATTTATGGGGAGAGATTTTAATAGATTGGTTCTGGGTGTGTGACTTGCTTAAATGTGGATAAAATGTGGATAAGATGTGGATAAATATTGACAAATTTTATAATTTGTGCTATTGTATTTATATACAAAAGTGAAAGATATGAGTACAAGAATATGAAAAAGACGTTGGCAATTATAGTAAAGGGCGTCCTTTTTTCGCTTATACCTGCAATATTTACTTTATTGGGAACGATTAATACTCTGAATAATTTGCAGGTAAATGGATATATTGGAGAGGCTGTAGATATTGAAACGTTAAAAAGTAATTTTTCTATTATAGGGGTATTTTTAACGTTTGCATTATTAACAACGAATTTAATAATTCATGAAATGGAGGAAGGAAAGTATAAGCGGCAATCTCAGCAACTTATAAAATATAATAAAGATATTTTAATAAATGGGTTAGCAGAAAGTTTAGGGAAGGAATATTGTAATATTGATATACGGATTTTCGTTCCAGAAAAAACCTTATGGTGGAAAGTAAAATATTTATTTAATAAGAATGTTCCTTTACTATTTTCAATAAAAAATATTGAAGGGTTAGCAGAGGCAGGTTTAACTAATAACTTGAAATTTCAAGTATCACCAAGTGATAATGTTCAAGGATTAGTAGGAAAATGTTATCAAAATCGAAAAATTATTTATGATGATAATCTTAAAGAAACAAATAGTAAAGAATATAACTTGACAGATTTTCAGAAGAGTAAAACCAGTGATTTAAAATTTATAATAGTGTGCCCTATTTTTAACAAAGATAGAGATATAGATGCAATAGTGGCTTTTGATTGTAAACATGAAATTAAAATCAATCATCAAGAAGATAAGTTTGTAGATGCTATATTGAGTTATACTCAGCAGCTTTATGAATATGTCCCAGAAATCTTTAAGAAAAAGGGGGGTATGTTTAAATGAAGGTAATTGAGAGAAATTGCCAAAAAAAACAGAGTAAAGACAAACAGCGAAAAGCAATGGCATCTTTGGGAATATTAACATACTTATGTTCGGCTCCTAAAATTCGAATTGATGTCATACCAGTAAAAAAAGCCAATTAAGACAGTATAGAAAAAGAGGTGAGAAATCACTTCTTTTTCTATATACAAAAATATCTGAAAGGCCGGTTTTATTATAACAGATCCAGATTCCAGCAACGGAACCAAAGCTCTATCTGGATCATGCCTTGGGAGGAATTGAATTCCATTAGGTTGGCATTTTGAAACAGCCATTGCATCTTGGGGATTTCATCTGAAATCAAAAGCAAAGCCCCTTGAATACGGATGGAGATGGAGTTACGGCTGCAGCGGACACCGCACTGCAGCTTATTTTCCTGACAAAACAGGTTTAATTCTTTATAGCAGCTCCGGATTTGCTGGATTCTCTTACGGGAAATTTTCTTTTTATATGAGCTTTGGAAATGCAAAATCTTTTGTAAAAATATTTTATTAGAAGAATACATAATAACCTCCTATAATGGATAATCTAACTATATAATAACTCATTATATAGTGAATTACTAGAAAAACATTTACTGGATATAATTTCATCATAGGGTGGTGAGATTATGGGACATCTGCATATAAAAATTAATGAGTTGATAAAAGCAGCAGATATCAGTAAAAATAAGGTGTGTAAGGATCTGGATATTCCCCGGGCTAATTTTAACCGGTATTGCAGAGATGAGTTCCAAAGGATTGATGCAAATTTAATCTGCAAGTTATGCGAATATTTCCATTGTGAAGTACAGGATTTAATGGAGTATATAAGAGATGAATAAATTTCCATAAACTTGCTGAGCGGAAAGCAGGGAGCAGGTCATTATATACATACTTATCTAAAACTAACAAAGAGGGCTGTTCTGGCATTACAGACGGCTCATTTTTTTCATTCGTGATTGCCGGACAAAAGTACAGGTACATAAATCTGATACTTATCAAGGCGCTTTCCGGCTTTTAAGTTGATCCAAAGATGCAGATCTATTATAATAAAGTAGATTAGATTTAGATAAGGAGCAGGAAAAATGTACGATAAATTGACGCAAAACGACATTAAAAAGATAGAAGAGGAAATTGAATACCGGAAATTGGTAGTACGTAAGGAAGCCATTGAGGCGGTAAAGGAAGCCAGAGCTCACGGAGATCTAAGTGAAAACTTTGAATATCATGCAGCCAAAAAAGATAAAAACCAAAACGAGAGCCGGATTCGCTATTTGGAGCGGATGCTTCGCACTGCTCAGGTAATTTCAGAGGATTCTGCTGAGGATGAGGTGGGCATGAATAATGAGGTGGAGCTCTATTTTGAAGAGGATGATGAGATCGAGCGTTACAAAATCGTTACCACGGTCAGAGAAAATTCTCTGGAACATAAAATCAGTACAGAGTCCCCTTTGGGGAAAGCAATTTTTAAACACAAAGTAGGGGAAAGGGTATTCGTCCATGTAGGCAATACCGGCGGATATTATGTGGTCATTAAGTCGATTGATAAAACTTCTGATGACAGTGGAGATAAGATACGCAGATATTAAAGAGACACGGGAGAATACATCATGAAGCAGAAGAGAAGCCAGTGGGCCAGCAATTTGGGGTTTATCCTTGCCACTGCAGGATCGGCAGTAGGCTTGGGAAATATTTGGAAATTTCCGGGAAAGGTAGGAGCCAATGGAGGCGGCGCATTTATTCTAATCTATATTGCCATTGTAGCGGTAATCGGCTTTTCTGTTATGCTGGCGGAGCTGGCTATTGGCCGGGGAACCCAGAAAAACATGGTGGGGGCCTTTCGGGCATTAGATAAGAGATGGGCTTTTGCCGGAAAGATTGGGATTTTAACCCTGTTTGTAATTATGTCCTACTATTGTGTAGTAGGCGGCTGGGTATTAAAGTACATTTTGGTTTACATAACCGGAGCTCATTTCGGTGGCGGCACTACCCAGTATCAAGACTATTTTGTCAAGTTTATCAGCGGCTGGGCAGAGCCGCTGGCTTGGGATCTGCTATTTTTAATTCTCTGTATTTACATTGTAATAAAAGGCGTTGCTCAAGGGATTGAGAGAGTCAGCAAGGCGCTGATGCCCTGCCTGCTTCTCCTTCTTATAGGAATCACTGTCCGATCCGTCACCCTTCCCGGTTCAAAAGAGGGGCTGAAATTTATGCTGACCATTGATCCGGCAGATTTTAACCGGGATACTTTTGTGGCAGCCTTAGGACAGGCATTCTTTTCCCTGTCTGTAGGAATGGGAATTTTGATTACATACGGCTCTTACGTACCCCGAACCGAGAACCTGATAAAGAGCTCTGCATGGATCTGCATTTTGGATACATCAGTGGCATTTTTAGCCGCTTTTGCCATTATTCCGGCAGTATTTGCCACTCTGGGGCAGGAAGGCCTGGGGATGGGCGGCGGCTTCGCTTTTATGGTTCTGCCCAAGGTATTTGCCAGCCTGCCGGGAGGAGTCCTGTTTGGCGCAATATTCTTTATCCTTCTGTTTTTTGCGGCTCTTACCAGTGCCATCAGCATTTTGGAAAGCTGTGTAGCCTATATTGAGGAAGAGTTTGGCATCAACCGGTTTAAGGCGGCGGTAGGTCTGGGCTTCGGGATGAGTATTTTAAGCGCCGGATATTCCCTGTCCCAGGAACCTGGCAGAGGTATTAATTTGCCCTGGTTTAACTTCTCCTCAGGTATCCAGACCCTTCCCATGAATTTAGTAATGGAGAAATTTACGGATGACTTAATGATTCCTCTGGGAGCCCTTGTGTTCTGCATTTTTACAGGCTGGATATGGGGAACTCAAAATGCGGTGGCGGAGATAGAGAGCGACGGAGGAACTCCTTTTGCATTAAAAGGGGTTTGGTCTTTTGTGATTCGTTTCCTGGCTCCTGGAGCGATTGGAATTATTATGTACTTTACTCTCTGGAAGGGGCAGGGATTGTCCTGACAGAAAGACAAAAAATCCTAAATTTTTGATTGATAATAATATGACAATGTGAGATAATGTAGGAAACACGGGCGGATTCGGCCCTTAGATGCGTAAATACAAAAGTATGGAGGAAGAGAGATGAAGGTAACGATTTGTATCGGAAGTGCATGTCATTTAAAAGGTTCCAGAGAGATTATCCAGAAGCTGCAGGAGCTGGTGGCAAAAAACGGCCTGGGAGACAAGGTTGACTTAAACGGAGCGTTCTGCAGTGGTAATTGTGTAAACGGCGTATGTGTAACGGTTGACGGAGTTCTTCATTCTCTCCAGCCGGAAAATACGGACGCCTTTTTTGAGAAGGAAATCATGGGGAGGCTGTAGCACATGAACATTATTGATTTTAAGGGGGCTAAGTGTAAACACTGTTATAAGTGTGTCCGGTACTGTGACGTTAAGGCAATTATGATTAAAAACGAGCGGGCGGAGATCATTCCGGAGCGATGTGTTCTCTGCGGCCACTGCCTCCAGGTCTGCCCTCAGTCGGCTAAGACCCTGGTCAGTGATTTGGATAAAGTAAAATATATGATCAGCAGAGGCGAGACCGTGGTGGCGTCCATTGCTCCGTCTTACATGGGATTATTAAAATACAACTCCATTGGCCAGGTTAACGCTGCCTTAAGAAAGCTGGGTTTTGCAGATGTAAGGGAGACCTCTGAGGGGGCTGCTTTCGTGACAGAAGAATATAACCGTCTTCTGGAAGAAGGGCAGATGAAAAATATTATTACTACCTGCTGTCCCAGCATTAACGATTTAATTGAAATTCATTATCCGGGTCTGGTACCATATATGGCGCCGGTGGTATCGCCTATGGTGGCCCACGGCATGATTTTGCGGAAAGAATACGGCCCCAGCGCCAGGATCGTATTTGTGGGCCCCTGCATCGCCAAAAAGAAAGAAGCGGCAGATCCCAGACATCCCGGCTATATCAATGCAGTTCTTAATTTCGGCGATATTGAAAAATGGCTTTCTGAGGAAGAAATTACCATTGCGGATTGTGAGGACATCCCCTTTGAAAAACTGGATCCCAAGGTAAACCGCCTGTATCCGGTAACTAATGGTGTGGTAAATTCTATTTTTGCCACCAAGAAAAAAGTAGATCAATATAAGAAGTTCTATGTTCACGGAACCGCCAACTGTATGGAGCTGTGCGAGAGTATGGTGAGAGGCGAGATCTCCGGCTGTTTTATTGAAATGAATATGTGTGCCGGCGGGTGCATTAAAGGCCCAACGGTAAAGGACGAAAGTATTTCCAGATTTAAGGTAAAGCTGGAAATGGAGGAGACCATTAAAAAGGAAGCTCCGGAAGAGTCCCAGATGGAAGCTATGGCAGAAGGACTCTCCTTTAGAAAGGTATTCGAGGATAAGCGTCCTCAGGATCCCATGCCTACGGAAGAAGATATTCAGAATATCTTAAAGATGATTGGCAAGAACAAACCGGAGGATGAATTAAATTGCAGCGCCTGCGGTTATCCCACCTGTCGGGAAAAGGCCATTGCCGTATTCCAGAAAAAGGCGGAACTAAATATGTGCATTCCCTACATGCACAGTAAAGCGGAATCTTTGTCAAACCTGGTTATGGAGACTTCTCCCAACATTGTATTGATTGTCAACCGGGATATGATGATTTTGGAGTGTTCCAATATTGTGGAGCAGTATTTCGGAAAATCCAGGGGAGAGATGCTTCACACCTATCTGTTTGAGTACATTGATCCGTCGGATTTCCAGTGGGTGTTTGACACCAGGCAGAACATCCACGGAAAAAAGGTTTCTTATCCGGAGTATAACTTGGCAACCTTGCAGAATGTAGTATACATAGAGAAAGAAGACGCGGTTTTATCAACCTTTATTGATATCACCAGGCAGGAAGAGCAGGCCAGAGAGGATTACGGTAAGAAATTAGATACCATTGACTTGGCCCAGAAGGTTATTCACAAGCAGATGATGGTGGCTCAGGAGATTGCCGGCCTGTTAGGCGAGACCACGGCAGAGACCAAGACTACCCTGACCAAGCTGTGCAAATCTCTTCTGGAGGATGGAAGTGAAAGCGAGGTCAAATAATGGGGATTACTGTAGACGTTGCTTACAAAAGCCTGAATAAATTTACCGAGATTCTCTGCGGCGATAAGGTGGAGATGTTAGAGACCAAAGATTCTAATATTCTGATCCTGGCCGACGGCATGGGAAGCGGCGTAAAGGCCAATATTTTAGCAACCCTGACCTCAAAGATTCTGGGAACCATGTTTTTAAACGGAGCGACTCTGGAAGAGTGTGTAGACACCATTGTGCAGACTTTGCCGGTGTGCCAGGTTCGCCAGGTAGCTTACTCCACCTTTAGTATACTCCAGGTATTCCATAACGGCGACGCCTATCTGGTGGAGTTTGACAACCCGGGATGCATTTTTATCCGGGACGGGGCGCTTCAGCAGATTCCCAAGAATATCCGGGAGGTAGAAGGGAAAAAGATTAATGAGTTTCGCTTTAAGGTAAAGCGGGGAGATGCGCTGGTTTTAATGAGCGATGGCACTATCCATGCCGGAGTGGGAGAACTGTTAAATTTTGGCTGGCTTTGGGAGGACATTGCAAAGTACGCAGTAAAGGAATATTACCGGACTATTTCTGCGGCCCGTCTGGCGGGAGCTTTGAGCAGGGCCTGCGATGAGCTTTATCAGTTTAAGCCGGGAGACGATACAACCGTTGCGGTTATGCGGATTATCGACAGCAAGCCGGTTCATCTGATGACCGGGCCGGCCAGCGACCCGGGGGACGATACCGCTATGGTCCGTGCCTTTATGGCGGATGATACGGCCAAGAAGATTGTCAGCGGCGGCACCAGCTCCACCGTTGTATCCAGGGTTTTAAACAGAAAACTGGATGTGTCTTTAGATTATGTGGATCCGGATATCCCGCCTATCGCCTTTATAGAGGGTGTGGATCTGGTGACGGAAGGGGTTCTTACTTTGAACCGGGTGCTGCAATTGATTCGGCGGTATGTGAAAAATGAAACCATTAATGAGGATTTTTTCCTGGAGCTGGATAAGAAAAACGGGGCGTCCATGATTGCCAAGATGCTGATTGAGGACTGTACCGAGGTTCATATGTTTGTGGGCAAGGCTATTAACAGCGCCTACCAGAATCCCAACCTGCCATTTGATTTAGGCATCCGGCAGAATCTGGTGGATCAGTTAAAGCATGCTATTGAAGAAATGGGGAAAAAGGTTATAGTGACTTATTATTAGGAGGAACCATTATGATTACCAATGACGCTACAATCTTACGTTTAAAGCACGAAGTCCTGTACGAGGTGGCCAAAAAGGCCTGGGAAGGAACGCTGGAGGCGGAGAGAGACGAGATTCCATATGAAATGATACCCGGCCCCCAGGCGCAGTACCGTTGCTGCATTTACAAAGAAAGGGAGCTGATTAAGCAGAGAGTCCGTCTGGCAGAAGGGAAATGCCCTACCGGCCGGGATTCTATAAACGTGGTTCAGGTTATCAATGCGGCCTGTGAGGAGTGTCCCATTGCATCCTATATCGTAACCGATAACTGCCGGAAATGTATGGGAAAGGCCTGTCAGAGCTCTTGTAACTTCGGCGCTATTTCCATGGGCCAGCACAGAGCCCATATTGATCCAACCAAGTGTAAGGAATGTGGAAAATGCTCTCAGGCCTGCCCCTACAATGCCATCGCTCATCTGGAGCGCCCCTGTAAGAAAGTGTGCCCGGTAGATGCCATTACTTATGATGAGTACGGCATTTGCCAGATTGATGAGAAAAAGTGTATCCAGTGCGGCGCCTGCATCCATAGCTGCCCCTTCGGAGCCATCGGTTCCAAAACCTTTATGGTGGATGTGATAAATTTGATTAAGGCCGGTAAGGAAGTGGTTGCCATGGTGGCTCCCGCTACAGAAGGCCAGTTTGGCAAAGATATTACTATGGCCAGCTTAAAAACTGCCTTAAAGAAGGCCGGCTTTGCCGATATGGTAGAGGTAGGCCTGGGCGGCGATATGACTGCCGCATACGAGGCGGAAGAATGGGCGGAGGCCTACAAGGAAGGAAAGAAAATGACTACTTCCTGCTGCCCTGCCTTTGTCAACATGATTAAACAGCACTTCCCGCAGCTTTTGGATAATATGTCCACCACCGTATCACCCATGTGCGCGGTTTCCCGTTATTTAAAGACCGTGCATCCCGGTGTGATTACCGTGTTTGTAGGCCCCTGTATCGCAAAAAAGAGCGAGACACTGGATTTGAATATTCAGGACAATGCGGACTACGCCATGACCTTTGGCGAGTTGCGGGCAATGCTCCGCGCCAAGGAGATAGAGCTGGAGCCGGAAGAGAACAATTATCAGGAAAGCTCTGTATTCGGCAAGCGCTTTGGAAACGGCGGCGGCGTAACCGCGGCAGTTCTTCAGTGCTTTAAGGAGATGGGAGAAGACATTAATCCCAAGGTTGCCACCTGCAGCGGCGGCGCAGAGTGTAAGAAAGCCCTGCTGCTTATGAAGGTAGGAAAGCTTCCTGAGGACTTTATTGAAGGTATGGCTTGTGCCGGCGGCTGTGTAGGCGGCCCCAGCAAGCACAAGGCAGAAAACGAAGCCAGGAAGGATCGGGATGCCCTCATTGCTGCGGCAGACGGCAGAAAGGTTTTGGAGAACTTGAAGAATTATCCGATGGATCAGTTCTCTATGCACAGACATTAGAGAAATATAGAATTTCAGGCCCTGGGAGATGAATTCTCTCAGGGCCTTTCTGTCTTTGAATATGTGGAAGAAATAATATCCTGGAGTTGCAGCTCAAGTCCATGGTAGATTTTAAACACATCAGGAAAGATTACCTTTGCACCACGTTTTGCCACAGCCAAAACATTGCGGGAACTCCTTTCCACATCAGAAGCTATCCTATCATCAATTCTGATAGGGCAGTCATTTTTGCCAATGTACGGAGTCAAATGTTTGAATTTTTCATAAGCTTATCATCCGGAAAATCCTGATAATACTTGGGCGTTCTTGATTTCTGCCTTTCTGCCGACTATGGCCAAAATTCTTGGAACTTTAGGGGAAGAGGAATTGTTTTCCAGAGATGGGTGGTGTATAATTTAGTCTGCATAGGTATGGCTTTCAGAGTATGCTTATACCCAAACATGAGTTGAGCTAAAAATGGACAAGGTATAACGATTGGAAGGGACAGATTGTGATGAAAATATTTGACAATATCACAGATATCGTCCGAGATGACTTGAAAGAAACGATACAGCGTGGCAGCAAGGTTTCCATAGCAGCTTGTTTTTCCATGTACGCATATAAAGAGTTGAAACATCAACTGGAACAGGTAGAAGAATTCCGCTTTATCTTTACCTCTCCAACCTTCGTCCAAGAGAGGGCTGAAAAGCAAAGGTGGGAATTCTACATTCCAAGACTTAACAAGGAAACCAGTCTGTACGGTACAGAATTTGAGATCAAATTGTGCAACGAAATGACCCAACGGGCTGTTGCCGGGGAGTGTGCCGATTGGATCAAGCGTAAAGCTACTTTCAAATCCAATGTTACTGGGGAAAATATGAGCGGATTTATGACGGTCGATTCCTGGGAGGAGCAAACTGCCTATATGCCTCTGAATGGCTTTACTACGGTGGATATTGGCTGTGAACGTGGCAATAACAGCTATAATATGATCAACCGTATAGAAGCGCCGTTCTCCACCCAGTATATGTAGCTGTTTGAAACACTCTGGAATGACCGTGAGAAGATTTATGAAAACATTACCATTTCCCCAACATGGAAGCGCATCTTTGTGGAGCAGATCAGGGTGATTTGGTGGCGCAACAAAATCGCCCCTCCACGATGAACCTTGTCGCCGGGGAAGCCGTGACGGAGATCGAGGTGTTCGAGGTTTGCCTGTCCGCGTCGCCGCCGGACGAGGCCGTCCAGCGGCAGATTGACAAAGAGATACCCTGACATAGTCTGTTTTTGCTGGAATATGGGGGCAAGTATCAGGCGTGGACGGTCTATTTGATAAACAGGTGCAACTGAATACTGAATTGAAAAAGCTGAAAAAAGCGTTGGAGGAATTATTATGACTGAAAAAGAGGCAGTAGATATTTTTGAAAAAGCTCACTTTTTACATGACCAAAGCGACATGAAAAGGGATATTGAGAGTATCCGTTATGTGCTATCGCAGAAACCAATTGATATGCACCAAGTCAGAATGCAAATAGATACAGTCAATAGGAAACACCCGGAAAATGTAGTTGTATTCAACCTGATTTTCCCACTGCAAGGGAATAGAGTGCTGTTAGCCTCTGCTTCTGATGTTAATCTGATTTCTGATCTATCATGGAAACTGGACTATTTACAAGCAAAACAAAAGGGCAAAGCCTTTGATGAATTTTGCAAAACGATGAGAAAAATTGCCAACGAACATCAGGATGGAGGTTTGAAGTGATGGATAAGCTGAAAATGGAAACGCCTGATCTGGCTCAGGCCCACATTGAAAAACTTGCCGCCCTGTTCCCTGCCTGCGTGACCGAGGCCCGGGGCGTGGACGGTAAGCTGAAAAAGGCGGTCAACCTTGAATTGTTGCGGCAGATGTTGTCCGACGTGGTGCTGGAGGGCGATGAGGCCTACGAATTTACCTGGGTGGGCAAGAAGGCTGCCATTGTGGAGGTTAACCGTCCCATCCGCAAGACCCTGCGGCCCTGTCCGGCGGAGAGCGTGGACTGGGACAGCACCGAGAACCTCTATATTGAGGGCGACAATCTGGAAGTGCTGAAGCTGTTGCAGGAGAGCTATCTGGGCAAGGTGAAGATGATCTACATCGACCCGCCGTATAATACCGGCAACGACTTCATCTACCGGGACGATTTTGTCCAGAGCCAGGAGGAGTACAGCGAGGAATCTGGTCAGGTGGATGAGAACGGCGACCGGCTTTTTAGGAACACGGACAACAACGGGCGGTTTCATTCCGATTGGTGTAGCATGATTTTTTCCCGATTGAAGCTTTCAAAGAACTTGCTAAAAGATGATGGCGTAATTTTTATTTCCATTGATGATAGTGAAGTGAGAAATCTCAAGAACATTTGTGATGAGGTTTTCGGTGCTACAAACTTTATTGCACAGTTGGTTTGGCAAAATAAAAAAGGCGGTGGTAATGACGCAAAGCACATAGCCATTGAGCATGAATATATACTTGTTTACGCTCGAAACATTGCATTACTGGGCGAGTTTTATGAAACATATTCGGAAGCCTATATCAAACGATACAAAGAAATAGATAGTGTTGGTAGGTTTTTCTGGGATACATTCAAAAGAAAAGCTGGAAAACAATATTATCCAATTATTTGTCCTGATGGAACTGTATTAGAATATGATGATGATGGCAATGCAATAAGTTGGTTGCGCTCTAAAGCTCGATTTGATGCAGATATTAAAGCAGGTGAAATCCGCATTATCAAAATCGGAGAAAAGTGGTCCGTCCAGTTTAAGCAGAGAATTCCACTCGGAAAAACTCCTCGAAGTATTTTTACTACTGAACCAGTGATTACAGATCGCGGTACTACAAGTTCTGGATCAAACGATGTATATGAATACTTTAAGAAAGATGTTTTTTCAAATCCAAAACCAGTAGATTTACTTCTCTTCCTCCTTGGGTTCGGATTAAGTGATGATGACATTGTTCTTGATTTCTTTAGCGGCTCCGGTACAACTGCTGAAGCCGTAATGAGGTCAAATATCGAAGGAGGAAAGCATAAATATATCCTTGTTCAGTTGCCAGAAAATATTGATCCGATGCGGAACAGTTCTTCCGCAAATGCGAAGCGTATAGCAGAAAATGCTGTTTCAATACTCGATGAACTTGGGCGTTCTCATATTTTGACTGAACTTGCAAAAGAGCGCATCCGCCGCGCCGCTACGAAAATCGCCGCAGACAACCCCGGCAAGCCCTTTGACAGTGGTTTCCGTGTGTTCAAGCTGGATGACACCAACATGAACGATGTATATTACTCCGCCGGGGAGTATAGTCAGGATATGCTCTCTCTGCTGGAAAGCAACATCAAGCCCGACCGCACCGACCTGGACTTGCTGTTTGGCTGCCTGCTGGAGTGGGGCCTGCCTCTGTCTATGCCCCACACCTCCGAGCAAATTGAGGGCTGCACCGTCCACACCTACAACGATGGCGACCTGATCGGCTGCTTTGACGAGAATATCCCCGATACCGTTATCAAGGAGATCGCCAAGCGTCAGCCCCTCCGGGCGGTGTTCCGGGACAGTAGCTTTGCCGACAGCCCCACCAAGATCAATGTGGGTGAAATCTTCAAGATGCTGGCCCCGGATACCAGAGTAAAGGTCTTGTAAGGAGGGGGCGATATGAACGACGGATTTTTGAAAAACATTGCGGATATTTTGGAAAATGCCAGAAAGAACGCCAAAACAGCAGTTAATCTCACCATGGTCTATGCCTATTTTGAAATTGGCCGGATCATCGTAGAGGAAGAACAGAACGGGAAAAATCGTGCCGCCTATGGCAAACAGATTTTGCAGGAACTCTCTGAATATTTGACTGCTCAATTTGGCAAAGGTTTTTCGGTGGGGAATCTGAAAAACATCCGGCAGTTTTATCGTGTTTATGCCCACGACCAGATTGGCGAAACAGTGTTTAGCCAATTCGAGAATCTGCCCGTTACAAAAACAGGCAGACGGTTTTATCTCAGTTGGTCCCATTACCTGAAACTCATGCGTATTGACAATGCGGACGAGCGGCATTTTTACGAAATTGAAGCGGTCAACTCTCATGAATTAATAGTGGTAGAATATACGGCGATGTGTGCTGGAAAGAGCCGAAGTTTTGATGAAGCAGTTACATTGGCAGAATAGAATGAGTCAAATTATTCTGCTTTTGTGATTGATGTATGCCGTGCCAGAAGTATGGGTATCCGCCCTTTACCGATTTGTGTAAAGACTGATGCCGGGTTTAAGGTACAGCATGAGGAATGGAAGAAAGCAGATGTAACTCAGGTGCCAAAAAAATGGATGCAGGTATGTGATGAAGTTGAATTTTTGAAGGATATTAAATTGTTTGTCCACAACTGCTCCCATGCCGCCTGCGCTTACGCCGGGTATGTAAAGGGATATACCACAACACAAGATGCGGAACGGGATGATGAAATTGCGGCTCTTATGAAAGGGTGCCTGGCAGAGGCGTCCGCGGGAATCCGCGCGGAATTTCATCCAACTTTAGAACAATTAGAAATGGTGGGGTGCAGCATGAAAGCAAAGGAAGACGAGATAGAACTGATTAGCCGGGTAGCGGAAAACCCTGTCCGAAAATTAGGGAGGCATGATCGTCTTACCGGTGCTGCTATGTATTGCCTAAAACATGGAATTGAGCCTGTGAATATTGCCAAGGCCATTGCGTATGGACTTGCCTATGATGACAGGGAGGATCTCAATGCGGTAAAAATGCAGGAAATGATTGCCCAAAAAGGAATAAGGACTGCCGCCGCGCAGATTCTTGGGATATCAGAAGAAGAAAAGCTCATGAATATGGTTATGGAAGAATATGACCGCCTGCAATAAAATGCTCCTCTTTTTTAGTACCGCAAGACGGCTGGATATCCAGCCCCTCCAAAAAGCCTGCGCCCCAAGTGCACATGGCATCTAATACGGGAATGATGCTCCGCCCAAATGGAGTGAGGGAGTACAGGGTTCTGGGCGGTTTATTCGGGATGACTTCCCGGTGCAGCATCCCGGATTTCTCCAAGTCATGTAACTGTTGTGACAGCATTTTGGGCGTTGCTTTCGGGATCATACGCTGCAGCTCCATATAGTGGAGCGGTTTTTCGATAAGATACCAGAGGATGAGGGGTTTATATTTCCCTCCAATCAGAAATAAGGTGGCCTCTACAGGGCAATTAAACTGGTCTTTTGAATATTCCATTGTTTGTATCTACTCCTTTTTATCGCTACCCTTTTGGGAAGTATCTACCCTAAAAGTGCATTCTTGCAGAATATTTTTGTCTTGGTAAAATAGGGATAACGGTAGTTAACACGCCTAGTATATAACAGAAAGAGAGGATTTGCTACTATGGATTTTATCGAAATTGCAAAGAAGCGTTATTCTGTCCGGAGTTACAAGGACAAAAAGATTGAGGAGGAAAAACTGAAAAAGATTTTGGAGGCTGCCCATGTAGCGCCTACAGCAGCCAACCTTCAGCCGGTTCGTCTGATTGTTGTCCAGAGCAGAGAGGGGCTTGCAAAGATAGGGAAAGGCGCCAACCTTTACGGCGCGCCGCTTGCGATTATTGCCTGTGCTGACCACAAAAAGGCATGGGTGCGCCCGTTTGATAAAAAGCAGACTGCTGACATAGACGCCTCCATATTAACAGACCACATGATGCTGCAGGCAGCGGAATTGGGCCTTGGATCCGTCTGGATATGTTATTTTAAACCGGATGTGATACGCAGGGAGTTGGAGCTGCCGGATAATCTGGAACCCATCAATATCCTTGCAGTTGGGTATTCAGACGAGGAAGCGGCTGACCCGGAACGCCATTCACAGACCAGAATCCCGGTGGAAGAACTGGTTTTTTATGAATCAGTATAAAAAAACTTCCTGATTGTGCACCTGAACGGTTGCAATTGATAAACCACAAGAAGAATGGTATAATGGGAATACTTGATCAGATATTTCATGAGTCAGGTGAGAATCTATTGCAGGATAATGAGGTGAAAGAGATTAAAAAGACATATCTCATGTTAAAGGATACGCCTGTTTTAGAAATAGAAGAATACAGGTGTAAGATATTAAATTATAATCTGCTGCCCATATCCCTTCGATATCCGGATGTAAACTATGATGATGTTATGCATGGCTGGACAGAATCACGCGGCATGAATATTGGAAGAACCAATGCCAAAAAGCTGTTGGCCGGTTTCCGCATTAGTCAGAGCAATCCCTATTTAATTGCCCGGCTATTCCATTTTACTTCCCTTTCGGATTCCTATTGGATGAAAGAAGAGGGGGAAGAGCTTGATTGGAAAAAGGTAAGCTTGTTTGCTAATCCGCTGGAGAAAACGGTTGCTGAAACGGCCCTTTTTGGCGTCAGCAGGACATTTTTCCACCTGGGGCAAAAAGTCCATACTCCGGAGTTTACGGCCCAGGGGATGGCGGCCAAGGCATGGATTCGGGATGCGGAAGGGCTGTGCCTATATAAAGTTGGCAAAAAAGAACTTCCGGCCAGCAGGATTTTAGATGCTTTAAAGATCCCACATGTAAGCTATAGTCAGGCAGAGGAAGAAAAGCTGAAAGCAGTGGCAGATCAGCCCCATATTGATAAAATCTATAATAGCGGTGAAAAAATCGTAAAGTGCAGGATTATCTCCTCAGAAGAGATGGCTATTGTGCCGTGGGAAGATTTTCAGGTATACTGTGAACGTCACAATAAAAACGAATACGATTTGGTAAAGCAAATAGACAGTGCTAATTACTATAAAATGCAGGTGGCAGACTACATTCTGGGAAATGAAGATCGCCATGGAGGGAATTTCGGGTTTTTTATGGACAACCGAAATGGGAATATTTCAGGCCTTTATCCCCTGATGGATCACGATCATGCTTTTTCAGATGAGGAGGATATCCCGTCTCAGACTTCAGAGGAGGACGAGACACTGCGGCAGGCCGCGTATAAGGCGATTGGCCATGTAAAGCTGGATTTTGACAAAATTATGGAGATGGAAAGGCCGGAGGATTTAGAAGAAAAGCAATGGGAAACGGTGTTAAAAAGATGCCGGAAACTGAAAGAAACAGGAGGAGACTTGACATGAAAAAAAGATACAAATATTTAGGAGCCGGTATGGCTGTGGGAGTGATGCTGATGCTGCTTTCCGGGCCGGTACTTGCAAATGTTAAAGATGGCCCGGGAATGGCTGACGGAAGAAGCCTTTTGCCGGAGGAGGGAAAAGGGGGCGTGATCCGCAAAGACAGCGGCGCCGGCCAATTTCCGGCAGAATCGGGGCAGAAAACTGACACTGTTCAACAGGAGGAGGCTTTAGAAAATTCGGAAGAACTTCCAGGCGTGCCGGTGGACTCCCTTCAGGGCCTTACTTACGACATCCGACAGCTGACTGCCGCCCAGGCAGAGGATGTGGAGCAGATGATTGTTATCGCAGGCCATGACGATACTTATGCCAGAGTGACTCTGTACCAGAAAAACAGTACCGGTTCCGATCCGGCTCAGTACCAGTGGACTGTCCTGGTGGATTCTGAGGGACGTATGGGCCGGAAGGGAATGGGAAAACAGATAGAAGGGGACGAAAAGACTCCTGTGGGGCTGTATACGGCCGGGATGGTATTTGGAAACAAAGAGAATCCGGGAACTGCCCTTCCTTATACCCATGTAACCCCGGCTCATTATTGGGTGGGAGATTCGAATTCTCCTTATTATAACCAATTTGTGGATATCAATGTGACAGGGGATGTGTTTGATAAAGGAAAATCAGAGCACTTGTCCGCATATGGGGCGGTTTATAATTACTGCCTGGATATGGGATATAATACTGCCGGAACACCCCGCAAGGGATCAGCCCTGTTTTTACACTGTACCAACGGCTACGGAACCGCCGGCTGTGTAGGGATTCCGGAGGAAGATATGGCGGAGATTTTGCGTCAGCTGAAACCGGGGGCCAAGGTGCTGCTGGATTTAAGTGAAAATATCGGGAATTACTAAATGTAATTCCCGTATTTTGGTTTGTTGAAAAATCCGGGATGCGGATTGAGCTAAAAATATTTCTTCTTCACAATCTCCACCGGCAATTCTTCCCCTGTCCAAAGACGGAAAGCTTCTGCTCCCTGGTAAAGCAGCATAGGCAGCCCGTTGACTGTCCGGCATCCGGCATTTCTTGCCAGCTTTAACAGTCTGGTTTCCACAGGATTGTAGATAGCATCGGCTACAAACAGATCTTTATGAAAATAAGAAGCATCCGCCAGCAGGCAGCGCTCCACATCCGGGGCCATGCCGATATTGGTAGCGTTGGTCAGAATCTGGGCGGAGGCGATTTCACGGGCAAGGACGGCGTCATCATAGTCAAAAAGATTGATCCGGCAGGAAGTCTGCCGGCTTAACGTATCCACAATCTGTTTCGTCCGGGCAATAAGGGGACTGGAAGAACGGCTGAATACGGAGATTTCTTTCATTCCGTCCAAAGCGGACTGAACCAGAATGGCAGTGCCGGCGCCTCCGGCGCCAAACAGTACCATTTTCCGGCCGGTATATTCCTGGCCGGCTTCCCTGAGAGAGCGCAGAAATCCCAGCCCGTCGGTGGTATGCCCGGTAAGGACGCCCTCTTCATTAACAACTGTATTGACGGAGCCGCCGATCCCGGCGGCAGGTGAGAGATGGTCGCAAAGAGCGGCCATTTTATTTTTGCAGGGCATGGTCAGATTAAATCCCCGGCAATTTAAGCGTTTTAAACCATCTACAGTGGCTTCTAATGTATTTTCGTCTGCTTTAAAAGCCAGATAGCAGTAGTCCAACCCGAGCTGGCGGAACCCTTCATTATGCATCATAGGGGACTTGCTGTGGCTTACCGGATCTCCCAGCAGACAGATGAGCCGGGTGCGGCCGGTAATTTCATAAGCAGACAGCGGTTGTGTCATGGCAGATACCTCCTGAAAGTTGATGGAACATTATACCACATTCTTTCTTTTTTGACAATTCCCAGATTCCATTACGACAGCGTT
>CAJTOL010000046.1:10338-18313 GCA_910577645.1 uncultured Lachnospiraceae bacterium | reverse complement strand
TCGGCACGCGACGCAAGGCGTCACCTGCCATATCGTCGGAAGGGATCCTAAAAATGCTTCGCATTTCCCTTCCTCCTACACTTCCATGGGAAAGCTGTCATAATCAATTCCTTTTACTGTAAAGGAAACTCTTACGCTATCTTTTTCCCAGGAAAAAGAAAAACCCCGGACGTATTCTGTCCTGGGATTGGTCATTAAAGTTTCTCTGATTGTTCTTTCAATTGCAGATTCCTGTGCCTTTCTCGACGGTTTTCCAAAAGCGGCAGTCATCTCAGCCCCTATCTCGCCGGTATATGCCAGGCAAGTCCATCGCTCCGTCATAACCGCTTTCATACACCAGGTTTTATACGCCTCCTGCCCGTCGCATCCTGTCACCCGTCTGGCTCCGTCCCGTGCAAAGTCTCCGGTTTCAAAATCCCATTTACAGGAACGTTTGTACCGGCTGTCATACCGGCTGCTTACTTTTAAATTTTCCTGCCTTGTTATTACCGGAAATAACTGTTGCGGCATTGTATCACCTCCCCCTATATTCTTGTTATCACGCCGATTACAACCGCTTCTTTTCCTGCCCAGGCTACCGCTACCCGATCCCCGGGTTTCAGAACCTGGTGACCACAGGTACATTCTTTATTTTTACACGGCTCTATCAACAGATGCTTTAATACCAGCCAGCTGCCCCGGGGGATTGGTACGGAAAATGTATCCGTTACCAGGCTGTAATCGCCTTGAATTTTCCCCAGGTCAATGAGCCTGTCTTTTGGCACCTGGCCGGATGCAATTACGCTGATTGCAGCTGCTAAGGCAGAAGCGCCTTTATTTCCTTTGTTTGACATTCTATCACCCCCTTTCTCTTGATTGTTTCTCTCCCGGGCAGTCCCTCAGCAGATAAGGGCATACATGCCGCTTGTCCAATGAGGGGATATAAGAAGAGCACACCCTTTCCAGCTACGGAAATAGTGTGCCCTTCTCTTATAGGAAAACTCATCTCTTAATTCGTCCTAAACAATAATTCTCAATCAGTTTAATCAATTCTCCTTTAAATCACTCTTTGCCGTTTCGATACGATACTGTGCCAAATCTGAGTCTTTGACGCTGCCCTGGCAACCATCCCGGGGCAGTTCCTCTCCTTCTTTCTTGCCATACGGTATTTGCGGCATTTTCAGACAATCCGGTTTACCAAAAGCTGTTTCCGGCTGGATATCCGGGATATGCTCAAAACCTCTGCCATGGGAATCAGCAGCTGTGTCAACCAGCTTGCCATTACCCTGGTACAGATTATGCTCAACAATTCCCTCACCTACTATGGCGCCATGTCCGTGTACGGAAAGGAAATCCCCTTAGCCTCCTGCGGTTTTCTTTATTGTTGCTGCCCTGTTTACCGGATTGTACCTATAAGCTTCACATTCCCGCCCTCCTTAAATATGCCGGAACAATTATACTTCCACAGCCCTTTTTCCAGGGGAATCTCTTTTACTATGTCAGAGGACTCGATGACAATGCGCTGTTCTTTTCCATTTGGGTCAAACAGGAAGAAATCTATGGATCCTCCTTTTATATCTGAGGTAATTTCCAGGATTAAGGTTTGATTATCTTCTGCCTGGAAAGAGCCGGATTCGGCAATATTTCGTTGTTCCGGACGATTGGCCAAAGCAATAACCGGATCCCCATTCCCATAGCTGACAGCATCCGGGAGGCTGGTATTTCCGGGAAGCAGATCCACTGTATTTTTTCCATTATCATAATGAAGAGTATATCCTAAACTCGTCAGCAATTCATTGGCTGGCATGTACAGCTTTGGTTCTTGCCCGTCCTCCATTGTGACAGAAATCAAAGGATGGTTAAGGGAAAGCGGCGCACTCTTCAGGGTTACCTTGGTATCACACAGCTCAGCAGACTGAATCCCTGTTGCTGCAAATGCAGTGGTTATTCCCAGGGTTCCGATGAGCAGTCCGGCAGCAAAGCTTTTTAAATCAAATTTTTTCATCCTATGCCTCCAATCGGGAATTTGTGGTTTTCCTCAAGTTTAGCATAATGGGAGGATATATACAAGATAATGGGGGAAATATTGTATAGAACATAGATGGGACTAACCAAACGTCCCTGCATCCACCCACCCATACACATTACTGCTTCTATCACAGTGAATCAAATGATATGGGTGGGCTTTCCCTTCTGCTGTCTTTGTAATCTTTGCCCGACCCTTTCCTTTTACCGCATAGCCTTTTGCCCCGGCGTTAGAGCTGACATAATGCATTCCTCCCAGAAATGTCACTTCACTGCCTGTCCCATAGGCCCCTGTTTGCTGGTTTCCTTCTTGTAATGCTTGAATCTGCTCTGCTTTTTTTACTTTAAGGGTCATTGTCCTTGCGCCGCAGTCGTGGCTGACGCTTAACACCCGGTAATATCCGTCCGCCTTTTCCAGCCTGTGGCAGTAGATGGCGTCTCCTTTCCTTACATAGGGCACATCCGGAAGATCTAAGGTCATCTCTTCTTTTGGCTCCCCCTCTTCCTTTAACAGCTCAGCTGCCGCCTGCCTGGCTGCCTCAATCGTCTCGTCACTGTTCCGCTGATAGATTTTTTGGAGTATGCCAAACTCTGTCCGCCCGTCCAGCACGGCTTCCACCGGCGCGGCGTTATCTTTCTTTGACTGCCCCAACACCTTAACTCTGGTTACCAAGTCAGAAATGTTTTCCTGATACGTAACCCGGACGGTGTTGTCTCTTCCGAACAGGTAAACGGTTTCGTTAGAAAGAACGGGGGATACCACGATTTTTCCCTGAACTGCCCGCAATATGTACTCCCCAGCCCCCTTTTTCCTGGCGTCATCTAACAGCTCCAAAAACATTTTTGCCGGGGTTTTGTTCTTCATGGGCATAGCCCCATGAGATACATCCGGGCCGTGGTATTCCATCTCAATCCCCCAATCTGCGGCAATCTCCGCAAACACCTGAGCCGTGGTGCGCCCGGAGGAAATATACCGGTTATCCTGGGACTTGTCCAGTTGATACAGTGTGTCATACACGGTGCAATCCGCGGTACGGGCCGTAAGTCCGTATGTATGCCGCCAGGTTTTTAAGGTTCCCCGGCATATTTCCTCATCGTTTCCGTCAAATCCTGCCAGCAAAAATACCATCCGGCCGTTCCTGCACAGCTCCAAAGCCCCGTCAACATCTGCCAAGCGAAATGTAATCCGGGATGCCAGCTCATTTTCGTTCTCTTCATATCCAAGATCCTGAATTACATCCTTTAAATCATACTGTACTCCGTTTTCATCCAGCAGAATCAGACGGTATTTAAGTTTTCCTATATCTAACATGTGTTTTCCTCCTAACTCCTATTTAAAAAAACGGCAGAGTAAAAGCCGGGAACCTGTTCATAAGTTCCCGGCTTCTAACTTTTTGATGTCACTATCAATCAAAATCAATATTATTTTGGCTGTAGCTGCACTTTCCCACCCGCAACGACTTCTACTTCATATCCATCCTCCAGTCTTACATTCGCATAAACCACTTCCCCTGGCGTAATAATTTCATATAAAACATCTCCATAAGTTTTTCCTTGGCTGCACACGCTAACGCATCCATCTGATACGCCAACAATATCATACTTTCCAGAAGGAATATCCTCTCCAACAATGTATCTTCCTGTCGATAACGCTATACTTTCCTTAATATCCACGCCATCTTCTTCCACTCCTTTTTCTCCGCTTTTCAAATCATCAATTGTCATCATCTCGATTCCGTGATTTTTAGCTATAATATCAAATTCCTCTAATACTTTATCCCTATTTTTATTATCGCCACCAGCAATATATAAAATTAAATCAAATGCCCTATTTCCTACTTTTCCATATTCTGTATCTTCATCATAATTATTGCACAAATAGCCAGCAGATAAGTAAAACGGACCAAACAGCTCATCATCCTGAATTTCTTCTTTTGATTCAAGTTCATTTCCGCGTTTTGCAAGCTCTTTGCTACTTACTATAACAATTTCAAAAATTTCCTTACTATCTTCTTCGGAATATGGGACCAAATCCAACGCATATTTTTTAAATATTTCTTTTAACTGAGCGGAAATTTCATTGAATTTTTCATTATATTCCTCTACGCTTTTAATCTTCCCATCATCCTCAAGCCTATTATTTCCACGGATACTATCTATTAATTGCTCATAATGAAAGTCTATTTTATCTTCCAAATCAGCATTTTTAAGCATTGCAAATACATATATTGTATTGTTTGACACTATAGAAATAGATTTTGACATAAATTTCCCATCATCTCTGCTTATAGAACAGATGGCTTGATAAGCATCTTGGTTGCCAATATCAAAAAAATTTTCTAACAATATTTTATTTTTATTGAAACTTGTTTCTCCCAACTTGAACATCATTAGATCTGATACTGCGTCACTCGTACATTGCTGCAACTCTGTTTTCTTTTTCTCATCTGGTATATCTGAATATTTTTTTCCGTAGATAAAGTCTGTTGTGCTCCAAACCCAGATATATCCCCCCTCATAATGATAGCATATTCCGCTTTCTGCTTCTTCGCAATCGCTTTCCCATTCCTTTGGAATCTGGTATTCAATATCCCCAATCGTCTTTGTGACAAGTTCCTCAGTTTCATACAAATTCTCGATTTCTTTTTCATCTTCATCCGTTTAGCTTTCAGATTCCGTTTCCGTAGCCACACTCTCACTTTGTGTTGGCGTGCTTTCTTTGTTCCCGCACCCAGCAAGCATAATGGCCGTCATTAGTAACATTGTTATAAATCGTTCTGTTTTTCTCATAATACCTTATCCCCCTTCGTATAATATATTATTCTACCACAAAAGAGGATTTTGTAAAAGTCAAGAGTTTTTGCCGTATTTTTTGCTGTCTCTTCAATGGTCACTGCGTATGCCTGCACGATGGATGTTTCCGGGCGGGTTTCCACCTCTTTTCCTGAGGATCTCATTGTGGTTCTTCCTGATGGCAAAGAGCTTTCTTTGTAATCTTTGTCCTGTTACTTTCTTTTATCCCGTAGCTTCATCCAGCAAAATCAGGCGGTTTCTAAGCTTTCCTGTATCCAGCTTCATACCCCTCTCCTAAGTCCTATGGTATGTTTAATGTACAACCCGGATAAATCCAATGACCGTTGTCAGATGATGGCTTTCTGTATTTTTTTGCTGTCTCTTCAATGACTGCTGCGTTTGCATCGTATATTTTTTTCCAGTCACTTCCATTTCCGCCATAAAACCTTCTGGCGATTTTCCACAAGTTATCCCCGGAAACTACTGTGTATGCCTGACTGGCACGTGTTTCCGGACGGGTTTCCACTGTTTTGGCCAGGGGCTGGATGTTTTTCTCAGAAACTGTATAAACCTTTAATGCAGATGCTTCCTCCAGTTCTATTGTGTACTCAATGTCGCCATATGCCCCTACAGCCTCATAGCTTAATGTAGAGATGGTTACATCCAGATTAATAGGCGCTTCGTCTACAATCAGATTTAAGGTTTTCCCGCTTTTCATGGCATCCTCTAAAAATCGAATACATTCCGCCGGTTCTTCCCATTGTTGAACTAATACAGTTCTGCGCCGCTTTCTCCCAAAGAATGTGCCAGACCATTTAACAGACTTGATGTCTTTCCCACCAGGTATAGACGCCCTCCCGGCAAGCAGGCTGTAGGTCTGGTATACCGCTCCCCCGCTGATTCCGATCCGCTCCGGCAGAGACGGAAAGGTAAATGTATCTAAATAAATCATGCTATCTCTCCTCCTGAAATATTCCCATTGACCCTGAGTGCCATTCTGGCTATATCAGCGGCCATCTCATCCAACATACCGGACAAGCTTTGCCGGACTTTTGTTTCCATTTCTTTCTGTGAATCTGTCCTGTTTACCTGAATGATGTTTTTGGGGGTAAAGGACAGTTGTAACTGGGTAGTTCCGTTTTCCTTTTCAGCCCTCATCTGCCCGGGAAAGTTCATGGGAACCGTGGATTCCGTCATATTATAAATAACGCCTTCCTTGCGGAATCCTACTCCAAGATAGCGTCCTGTCACTTCCTTTTATCACATAACCTTTTACCTCCGGTATCTCTCCTTTTCTCCTTGCTATTTTCCCTCTTGGATAGTATCATTAACTTACAGATTATTTCCAGGAGGAAACCATTATGAAAAAGTTCTTATTTACTATTTTACTTATCTCCACCTTATTTCTCTCAGCCTGCTCAAAGCAACAAGATTCCACCGCTTTTCCTGAAGATCTCATTGTGGTTCTTCCTGATGGCAAAGAACTTTCTTTGTATATGCCTCATGATGATGCGGCTGAGATTCTGGGAGCAGCAGATTACACGGATACCTTCCTTTTTGGGGGTAAACAGTATGTTTATGAAGATTTAGGGTTGGAAACAGGTTATAAGGATGGGCTTCTTGCTTATATACGCATAGATGCAATTTCTCCCTGTACCTTAAAAAATGGCCTTAACCCTTCTTCTGGAAAATCAGATTTTGTTAAAAATGGCTTTTCAGAAGATGCTTATGGGGCTAAATATTATTTGATCAGCGATGGTCACTATACCCCAAGTAAAGGCTTTACTGACACAGAATATTCTTTTCACTCTGTGCCCATTATATTAGTCTTTCCCCCCTATAGTGAAGCCGATTCTCCATATTTTGAAGGTTATTCGATAAGAGTTACTGATGACTACTGTTCCAAATATGGATGGGACTAATCAGATGTCCCCCTATCTATCCGCCCACCCGTACACATTACTGCTTCTATCATAGTGAATCAGATGATATGGGTGGGGTTTCCTTCCTGCTGTGTTTGTAATCTTTGCTTTATTACTTCCTTTTACCGCATAGCTTCCTCCAGCAGAATCCGACGGTATCTAAGTTTTCCTAATATCCAGTATGGCACTCTTCTCCTAACTCCTATGGTATGGTTAATATACAGCCCGGATAAATCCAATGGCCGTTATCAGATGATGTCTTTCCTTTTACCCTAGCCCCTCCCTTTTTCTCCTTGCTAATTTTCCTCCCGGATAGTATCATTAACTTATAGATTATTTCCAGGAGGAAACCTTTATGAAAAGATTCTTATTTACTATTTTACTTATCTCCACCTTATTTTTGCCAGCCTGCTCAAAACAGCAAGATTCCACCGCTTTTCCTGAAGATCTCATTGTGGTTCTTCCTGATGGTAAAGAGCTCTCTTTGTATATGCCTCACGGTGATGCGGCTGAGATTCTTGGAGCGGCTGATTACACGGATACCTACATTTTAGGGGGCAAATGGTATATTTATGAAGATTTAGGTTTAAATATAGGTTATAATGAAGGGCTTCTCTCTTATATATTAATAAATGCAACTTCTCCCTGTTCTTTAAAAAATGGCCTTTCCCCATCTTCTCAAAAATCAAATTTTGTAAAAGCAGGATTTTCAGAAGATTCTTATGCACATAAATATTACTCAATTAACGAAGGGCAGTATACTCCTATCACAGAGTCTCCTGACAAAAAGAAATCTTTTCAGTCACTTGTTGTTGTATTTGCTTTTCCGCCTTATCATGAAGCCGATTCTCCCTCTTTTGAAGGTTACTTAATAACCATTGGCGACTATTATTGTACAGAATATGGATGGGATTAATCAAGCATCCCCTATCCACTATGTCATCTGACTTACTGCTTCTATATCACAGTAAATCAGATGATATGGGTAGGATTCTCCTCTGCTATCTTTGTAAGCTTCTCCCAGCAACTTCCTTTTACCTCATAGCCTTTTCCCCCAATCTCTCTCTTTTTCTCCTTGCTATTTCCCCTCCTGGATAGTATCATTAACTTATCAGATTATTTTCAGGAGGATACCTTTATGAAAAAATTCTTATTTACTATTTTACTTATTTCCACCCTTTCTCTTTCGGCCTGCTCAAAGCAAAAGGATTCTACCGCTTTTCCTGAGGATCTCATTGTGGTTCTCCCTGATGGCA
>CAJTOL010000046.1:0-10299 GCA_910577645.1 uncultured Lachnospiraceae bacterium | reverse complement strand
TTTATGAAGATTTAGGATTGGATATAGGCTATAAGGATGGACTTCTTGCTTACATAAGTGTACAGCAAACCTCTTCTTGTTCTTTAAAAAATGGTCTTAACTCTTCCTCTGGAAAATCAGACTTTGTTAAAGCTGGCTTCTCAGACGGTAATTATGGGGATAAGTACTATTTAATCAGTGACGGGAGTCATATTCCAAGCACAGAATGTCCTGAGGCAGAATTTTCTTTTCGCTCTGTCGTTTCTTTATATGTCTATCCGAGCTATAGCGAAGCCGATTCCCCTTCTTTTGAAGGTTATTCGATAACTGTTATGGATCAATACTGCACAAAATATGGGTGGGACTAGTCAAATGTCCCTATATCCACCCAAAACATCTGCTTCTATCACAGTAAATCTTCATGTGCCTGGCAGTGGGCTTTTATGGTAGATGATATGGGTGGACTTTCCCCTCTACTGTCTTTGTAGTCCTTACCCTGTTACTTTCTTTTGCCTCTTATCTCGTAGCTTCCTCCAGCAAAATCAGGCAGTTTATAAATTTTCCTATATCCACTTGCCACTTCCTTCCTAAATCCTATGGTATGGTTAATATACAGCCTGGATAAATCCAATGGCCGTTATCAGATGATGGCTTTCCGTATTTTCTTGCTGTCTCTTCAATGACTGCTACGTTTGCGTCATATATCTTCTTCCAGCCGCTTCCACTTCCGCCATAAAACCTTCTGGCGATTTTCCACAGGTTGTCCCCGGAAACTACTGTGTATGCCTGACTGGCAGGTGTTTCCGGGCGGGTTTCCACTGTTTTTGCCAAGGGTTGGATGTTTTTTTCAGAAACTGTATAAACCTTTAATGCAGATGCTTCCTCCAGTTCTATTGTGTACTCAATGTCACCAAAGGCCCCTACTGCCTCATAGCTTAACCTGGAGATGGTTACGTCCAGATTAATGGGTGCTTCATCTACAATCAGATTTAAGGTTTTCCCATTTTTCATGGCATCCTCTAAAAAGCCAATACATTCCGCCGGTTCTTCCCATTGCTGAACCAATACAGTCCTGCGCCTCTTCCTCCCAAAGAATGTGCCGGACCATTTAACAGACTTGATGTCTTTCCCACTGGGTATGGACGCACTCCCGGCAAGCAGACTGTAGGTCTGATACACCGTTCCCCCGCTGATTCCAATCCGCTCTGGCAAAGACGGAAAGGTAAAGGTATCTAAATAAATCATGCTATCTCACCTCCTGGAATATTCCCATTAGCCCTGAGTACCATTCTGGCTATATCAGCCGCCATCTCATCTAACATACCGGACAAGCTTTGCCGGACTTTTGTTTCCATTTCTTCCTGTGAATCTGTCCCATTTACCTGAATGATGTTTTGTGGGTTAAAGGACAATTGTACTTGGGTGGTTCTGTTTTCCTTTCCTGCGTCTGCCTGTCCGGGAAAAATTACCGGAGCCGGAGATTCTGCCTCATTATAAATGGTGCCGTCCCTATGGAAACCTAATCCAAGATAGCGGCCCGCCTTCTGGTATAATTCAAGCCCCCGCCTCCGGTATTTCCCTGACAGGGGAATCACTGCCTCCGGCCCATCCTCCCCGATCCAGGATAATTCCGGCCCGGAAGTAAATCCCCCCAGCGCCCGCTTGCCAGGTTCTTTACCAAACTCAGGTCTTTTGGATGTATAATGCATTTTCATTTTCGGCATGGTTTCCGAAAGTGACGGACCAGTAAAGTCCCAGTTGATATTAATTTTTACATCCTCCGGCAAAATAGTCAGCTCCTGGTTAAGTTGGCCTATGGCTTCCAGAACCGGATGTACATTCTCCTGGATCTCGGATATTCCGTCTGCCAGTATTTTCATCTTTTCCCAGTCCTCTTCTGCTTCCGAAAAGCCAGGAAGAAACTTTTCCACCACCCCAGCCATCCCCGGAGCCAGTTCACCTGTTAATTTTAAATTTTCATGGGCAGACTGAAAGAGTTCTAATTTTCTTTGTTCTTCATCCAGATTGATACCAGCATCTAGTTCTTTTATCTGTACAGAGGAATCGTAGTATTCTTTAAGTTTGGCATCATAGTCATTTAGAGCGTCACAAAGTTCGTCCATTTCCTTTTCTATTGTATCTCTTCTCCTAATATGGTTCTCTAGTTCAAATTCAAACTTCTTCATATTTATTGCATCAACAGGTTTATACCCTAAAGATTCATGAAGTGCATTAGCCTCTTTAACCAATCTTCTTTCTTCCTCACTACCAACAGGTGCAAACCGATACTGTGAAATAAGATCTCCCATTTGGGAAATATAATCTTGCGACTTATCCCACTCCGGCTGTAATGCCTCCAAACGTTCCTCTTTACTCTGATAATCCGCCATAATCTCCGGAAGATTCTGCTTTACCTCCTGCACCCCTTCCTTCAAATGGCGCTTCTCCTGCTCCAGTTCCCGCCGAGACTTTTTTTCTATATAATAAAGTTCCTCTCCAATCTTTTTAATCCTGTCATCGCTCAACCCGTTTAAAATATTATACTGACTAACCATGGTCGGAAACATGTTCTGCAAATCCTGCAAAATCTGCTTCATCCGTTCCTGGGCTTTCTCTGCCTTTGTCCCGTCAAATTCTCCGTCATTCAAGCCTCTTTTTAACTCCTCATACTCCCCTAACAGCTCCTTCGCCACATCTACTTTAGAGACCGTTTCGTTATAGTTTTCTACCGCCTGCTCCAGATCATCCCCCAGCTCTGTCAGGGCGTCTAATGCCTTCTCCTTATCTGATCGAAACATATCTGACAGGAGATCCCCGCCCCAAAGAGCCGCGAGTCCTCCGATTCCGGCGCCCACGAATGTGCCTGCTCCAGGCGCGATTAGAGTTCCTATACCTGCGCCTGCAGCAACCAATCCGCCTTTTGCAAGCCCGGTTTTCATCCTCCTATCCCGATTCTCTGCTATGGCGGTCCTTCTGGATGCGTGAATGTCTCTCACCGCCGAGCCAAGTCCCATAAGGCCCAGCACTCCCCCGGCAATACTCGCCATCATAGAAAGGGAAATCCCTGTCCCGGCTGCAGCCCCGGAAGCAGTTCCCGCTGCTGCCGCTGCTTGGGCTGCTCCGGATGATGCAGCTGCGCCAGAGGATGGCTGAAACAGCTTCCATATGGACTTTATTGCAGAAAAGATATTCATTACCCCTTTTCCCATTGCCGTTCCCGCTTCCAAACCTTTTAGGCCAGCCATCCCCACCAGCGCGGTAGAAAGAATGGATGTTCCGCCTCCGAAAAAGGAACTTTCAAATACTCTGGATATTGCCTCTTGTAATGCGGCGCTGATTTTCTGTCCCTCAAAGCCTCCTAAAAATCCATCCACAAAGCTTTTTCCCACAGACAATCCTTCTTCCGCCGCGCCGTTGTTAACGACTCCAAGGATTGCCAGAATCCCCTGGTTAAATCCTGTGCCTAAAAAGTCGCCAAGTTCTCCGGCCGCTTGTGTTATCTGCTCTTTTCCCTGTGAGTTCCACCACTGAGAAAATGGTTCCCCGATTAAGCGATCCCAGGCAATTTCTATTTTTCCGAAAAAGTCCGCGCTTTTCCAAACCGGATCTTCCATTAGCTTTTCCGCCGCTTTTTGAATACCTTCTATCTGTCTGCTAATGAAGCTGCCAAGCTCTGCACCCATCTCCTGCAGGCGATCCAGCCACCCCAGGATCTTATCTTCGTTGTCATCCAGCCAACCGGTAACTTTTTCCAGCCCCGGTTTTAATCCTTCCCAAAGGCCTGTCTCCCACTTTTCTATAAGTGTATTTCGGAACTTGTCAGAAACAGTGCCAAGGAAGCCTTTTATACTTTTGGATTCTGTATTTTCCAGGTCAAAGCCAAGGGTAAGGGACAGCTTAGGGCTTTCGCTTTGTTCATAGTCTCCGGCAATATTTGCAGGAGCTGCCATGGCTCCAAAAGCCCCTTCCAGTCCAAAGGTCATATTGCGGACAGATGACAGAAGACTTAAAATTCCCCTGACAGGCCGTGTTACATAATCTGTTGCCTTTAACGTGACATTCCAGGTTTTTCCGGTTAATTCCTTTAAGCTGCTTTGGGTCTTTTGAAGAACAGGAGAAAGATGATCCCGGGCTTCCATTAAAATTTCGATTCGCTCACGGTTCAGTTCCTTTAACGCCCGCTTCACCTGTTTGCTGGCATTGTCTGCCATATCCAGACCCTTCTTTAATTTCCGGGCAGACTTTTCCATTCCGTCAAAAACGGAAATATCAATGGTTATTGTCTTTGCCACTCTTACTCACCTCCCTGTTCCTGGTTTTCTCCGTCCAGGTTGTTTTCTACAATAATAGATGCTGACAGAAAGGCCCTGTCCACGCAGGAAAGGGCCTCAAACTGGCTTGGCAATAGTTTTAAATCCTGGATTGCCCGATGCCGGATCACGAATTCTTTACATCCGGCCCGGATGAGTTTTTTACGGTATCCTCCAATGCTTCTTCGTCCTCGTCCCGATAACCGGAAAGAGCGCTGATGGCGTCTACGATCCTCTCTTTTTCTCCCGCCAGCAATACCTGGTCAATGGTTTCCCAGCCGGTTACAACCGGGTACTGGCTCTCCAGGGCCTTCCACAGTTCCTTGTTATCCCAGGTCTCCGTCTTATTGACTGTCGCCTCGTAAATTAACATGGAACGGAATTTTGTCATGTCCGTGTCTTCCGGCATTTTCACCCCATAGGTACGGTTTTTCTTATAACTGGTACATTTCTGCCTCAAGTCCTTGCTCTTTTTCTCGGATACCGGCCGGATAACCAGGTTAAAATACTTTACCCCGTTTCTGGATACCTGGATTTCCTGGGTCTCCTCCGCCATGTTCCGGGCGGCGGCAATGATGCCTTCCAGGATGCTGTGGGACTGGGCGGTAAGCTCCTCCTGGCTTGCTGCTGTGTTTTCTTCATTGTGGATTTTCATTTTGTTTGTCCTCCTATCTAAAATTTGCGTTTATCGCTCTACCGTAAGCCTGCTCTGCAGCTCCGGAACCTGATTTACAAAGAAGCTCCAGGATCGCTTAATCGCATCCCCTACCCCGATATTCTGTAAATCAATTGTTCCGGACGGGATTACCTCCCGGTAAACTACCCTCTCCTGGGATCCGTTTCTTCCCTGAAGCACGCCCTGGAAGCTCCATTCCGGCATGATCTGCTGATTCATAAAGTCAAATAAATCCTCAATAAACTGATCATCCTCAATCACTACCTGACTGGCGGTAAGGGTGATTCCGAAGGTATTCAGCCCCTCATGTTCCTGAGCGTCCCCCAGAACAGAGTATTTTGCATTGTTAAAGGCTGCCTGGGACTGAAAGCTTTCAATTGTCGCCAACAGCACCCCATCACTGCTGTAAAATGCTCCGTCTTTTCCTGTTCTCATATGCCGGGCATCTGCTCCGGCCCTTGTATTTAACTTTGCCATAAATTATTCCTCCCCTCCGTTAGTGCTGTAACAAAAATTATAGTATAAATACAAATGCTCCATACTGTCCTTATCCACTGCACTGATGAGGAAGTATGCATAATCTGTGTTGGCTGCCTTACCCGGATGTTCCGTTACGGTACAGGAAACCAGCTTTCCTTCCCGGATCATAGCCGCCCCCACTTCGTTTAAATTGGCAATGACGGTTTCCCTGCCGTTTTTATCGTTGTCCACATTCCCCACAAGGTTATCTGCTGTAGTATTCATGCGGTACATTAACTCAAACCGGGTCTTTGTCCGGCGTATTTTCGTCCAGCCTTTATCCTTGTTCTCCGGAAGCTCTGCCAGAGTGTTAATGGCGTTATCGATCCAGCATTTTCCAGCCGGGCTGTTTGACAGCACCATACAGCCTTTCGTCTCCGCAGACTCCATCTGAGATGGGGTTAAAACCTCCTTCAGCTCTGATACTCCTGGCAGAATCTTATGGGTAAGGGCTTTATTGCTGGGATAAGAAGCATACATTCCTGCTGCTATTGCAGCGGTCTGATAACCGTCCAGCTCCTTTTCCAACATTCCCACATGAGCATTTAAGAGATAAATCATCTTCTCATCATTATAGGTAAGGGCGTTGGCAATACGTTCTTCCAATGTCTGGCTGCTAAGCTCTGCCACAATGCCGCAAGTAAAAAGACCGTTGTCATAAGCCCTGTCTAAAAACGTTTTTAGCAGCAGATGTACCGCCGGGTTTTCCGTATCCACACAAAGTACATTCATGTACTGATTTTCTAACTTTTCCAGACCTTTTGAATAATCCTCCACCGTAGCCGCCGGATCCGTTCCGGCGGTAAATGCCTTTTGGGAGACCGGTTCTAACTGTCCGTCTGTATTTACCTGCACCGTAAAACGGGGAGATTTCTTCATGGCTTCCGCCAAAGCCGCCCCTTCCTTGTCTGTGCTTTTGGCAATGACGTAGCTCTCCATCCGGCGGCTTCCGGAATAGAAACTGATTTCCTTTTTGGCACTATCTGTAAGACTGTTTTTTACACTGACGGAAAACTCCCTGGATCCGGGATATTTTCCTTTTATCGTAACGATTTCTCCTAACTGGACGGTTGCCTCTGTCCCTTCCGCGCCTACGCGCACCGCTAAAACGGTATCCGCTCCGCCTAAAAAGGCGTATTCAATTGCATCTACATTTCCTCCATCCCCAAAGATAGGAAAAGCCCCCTGATCTGCGGTAAGCTTCACTACTTCATTGAGAGGACCAAATGTTCCCTGAAACAGCACTCCTACAATCCCGTCTTTGGCTCCGATAACCTTTGATCCATCATTGGTATTTACATTAAAATAAGTTCCCGGACGGATTTCTGCAATTCCGTCTGTAAAAATTCCTGCCATTTTATTACCTGTCCTTTCTTTGTTTTACTGGTGTTTTTCCATAAGCTTTTACTGTTTTTTTCGCTTCTTCCAATGTATACAGCGGTTTTCCCGCCTTTTTTAATGCTGCCGTTACCAGGTCCGCCCTGCATTGAAAGTTTTCTTCATGTGCTCCGGCCAGCTCTTCCACTGTATAGAGGGATTTTTTCTTTTCCACTTTAACCTCCTGTCTGAATTATTACTGATAATTTGATTGAATCTCCCGGATTGTTTTTTTTCTTTCCGTGTGTCTTAATACTCCATACTGTCCGGTTATCCGCACTTGCCCGGTTCGCAGATAGTCTGCCCCCGGCGTCACAGAAATTTCTTTTACAAAAAATGGCGATCCATCCAGCATGGCAAATTCTTCTTCAACACTTAAGTTTTTCGCCATTATTCTTGTATAGCAGCTTCTGTTTTCTGCGGATTCGCATAATACATGAACTGCCAGGGTACAGGTCATCCATGTTACCGCAAAGGTAGACTGAGCCTGGTTTTCTTTCTCTTCCTCCAGTCTTACATAAAATACCGGCGTCCCGTCCGTTATCACTTCCTCCTGCCCTGGCTGATCCATCCACAGAACCCTGCTTTTGGGGAAATTCCCTTTCAGCCAGGTATTTAAGCTATCTACCGGATCCGGTTCCACAGATAGCTGGCAGGGATATTCCAGAATATCCAATTGCATCTCCTGACTGCCGATGTTTGCCTCTCCTGCCGTAAAGCCGCCGCTGCAATTCCAGGCCAGGCAGTATGCGCTTCCCCCTTCTGGAGTGAAAAGAACTGAACATAAACATTTTTTTATCTGACTGACTGCATTTTCAAAGTCAAAGGTTCCGTTATTTTCTGCAGACACCGTAAGGCTCATACTCCCCTGGCATTTTCGCTCTTCCTTGACTGACAGATCCACCCCAAAAGTGATTCTTGGATAACAGGGCAGGCCGCCCCATCCTTCGTCCTCATCCGCCGGGGCTTTTGGTGTAAAAATAGCCGGGCTTTCGTGAAATCTGGTCACTAGCCCGGCCACCTCTTTTTCTTCTGACAGCCGCTTCCTTATTAATTCATGCAGCTCCATCATGTTTCACCTCAAAAATGTCTTGTAAATTTTCCGATATCAGAAGCTCCCACTCCTCCCGCTTCACCTCCTCTGCCTGAATCCGGTAATGCTTTGCAGCATTTTGAATATCCGGCAAAAACTGTACCAGGATTTCCGTTTCGGAAACCTGGGAAACCAGTCCATTGATGCCTGTTTTCCAGCTTCGGTGTTTTCCATAAATAAAAAATCCCCGGCTGATTGCCGAGGTATCAAACACCGTCCTGTCTTCTGTTTTTAAAAGTTCTATTGATATACACCTCCCTTTACAAATAAATATTATGATATTGCCTCCTACATGAATACCGGACTAGTCAACGAATCTATAGGAAGGTAAATGCGGAGCATTTTCAGGATACCTTCCGACGATATGGCAGGAAATGCCCTGCGTCGCGTACCGGTTCATCATTATACCAGGAGGAAATCCTCTGTGCTGGTTGCCTTTGGATTCAATTATATTATACAACGAAATTTCCGAAACAAACGAAAAATTTACATCAGCGGAGATTTTTATTGCAGCAAGAAGCTGTCAGTGAATTACTTCATAGCGTAATCTAAGATATGAGTTCTCCAAAACCACACATTCTTGCAATTTCAACACCCCTAATTTTGATAGTTCGCTTTCTGACAATAAGGATTTTCCATCAATTAAAGTGGATGTATCTTTACCGCCAATTAATACAGGCGCTACAACAATATCAATATAATCTATCAGCTTTTCGCGAAGAAACAGTTCGTTTAACGTACCGCCCGTTTGTATCGTTATTCTCTCACAATTATATTCTGATTTAAGTTTTGTAAGCGCATCCTTCAGTGACAGTTCATTTTGATATATGATATGGAGATTATCTTCTTCCATTTCAAATGCCGGATGTTTTTCGTTGGATGTAACCAACACAAATTGTTTTGATAAAGCACAAAAATAACGTATACCATGTTCCTTTAAATGCTTATTGTCAATTAAAACAAAGGAGACAGGCGTTTTATTTGGCATGTCTGCCGTGTTAATACCGATTTTGGCCTGCACTCTTCCGGAATTAAGTGACCATAAATCTGTCGTCTGTTCTATTTCATAATATTGGTGTAATCCTTCTTTAACTCCTGCAATTTTAGGAAAGTCTTTATCCACGTCTAAATTATCTGATGCGCCAGTGCTGATTTTGCCATCAACAGACATTAGCATAAACAATGTTGTAATAGGTCTGTCCATTTTATTCCTCCAACTACCGATTTGTCACCCTTATTATATAAGGATAGATAAAACGATTCCTTTCTCCTTTAAACTGTCTTTTGCCTAAACCTTTGTATAAAATTCTCTTGAAAATAAATAAACCTGCCTTGTGCTTGGCGGCCGGGGTAGGTTTATAACTGCTTACGGAGGTCAACCACTTTGTGGGCGGCTGTTTTCCTCAAGCTTATATTATAGCATATTCTGTAAAAGATTCAAGTTTTTTGTCTCTTCTTATATCCCTGGCGAGTATTAGAATTTAAACTGCTGGTACCGCTTCTGGGAGCCTGTACTTTCCATACCTCCAAATCATAATTAAATAGCAGGGTACACAATATATCCAAAATACCGTCCAGCTTCCCCAGCACCACACCTTAGCTCGCTTCCATAAGTGTAAAAAATAATACGAGAGTCGGTATCGGCATTTACCGCATAATGATACACAGACATAGAACACCAAGGCAGATTTGTTATTAATATTGTATCCTCTGTGTTTGTAGATATTATTGTTATATCAAAGTAAAGAAAGCAAATTCCGTTAATTTTTCGGAAAGCAGTTGAACCTCTCTGAATATAATATGTGTTATGAATTCCTGTTCCGGATTCAGGAGTCACAACTCCTAATGCGTTAAGATTAGCATTAACCCCTACCAAATCCATATTTAACTCAGTGCTTGCATTGCCTCCTAAAATCCCATCTCCTCCCCTTACTTTATAAAGTAAGGTAAACTTAATAAAGCGACCTTTATAGCCCGCTTAAAATCCTTCCTTTTCTGACTATTTATGCATACTTTTTATGGGATGCCTAGACACTCTCTGTTTTTACTGTACAGTATATCATTGTCGTGTCCAGTTTTTCATGGCCTAGGAATTCTTTTACCTGCTCAATTGGCATCCCTCTCCCCAGAAGGTCAGTTGCTATCGTCCGCCTGAATCGGTGTGGATGCACCCCTTTTACTCCTGTTCTGTTCCCCAAGTTACGCAGCATATACTGAATCCCTGGTACACTCAAACGCTCATGGGGGCTGTCTGAAGTTACAAATAATGGCCTGCTTTGCAGATTATCTTCCCTCGACCTTGTTTGCAAGTACCGGCGCAGATAGAACTTTGCGCTATCTGTTAA
>CAJTOL010000045.1 GCA_910577645.1 uncultured Lachnospiraceae bacterium | reverse complement strand
GCGCCTCGTCAAGCTCCCGGCTCTTCTCCAGCAGCTCCTGCCCGTCCTCCGGCATATCCTCCTTTTTTAACTTCATTAATATTTCTTTACATTCCTCTGTTGTCAGGTATCTCCCTGCCATTTTTTTCTTCTCCTTCCCAAAAGTCAACCCCGTCTACCTGCCACTTAGGGCCATCCTGACCGAAAATTTTTACATTTTTTGTGGTCAGACATTTCACATTGGAAATGAAAATTCCTGTTTTTACCTGTTTATCAACTCCAGCCATCATAGCCGGAAAAGCGGGGGTAGGGTTAGCCGCATAGTCTATAGAAATATTTTCCATGTTAATCTCTTCAATTTTTGCCTCCGGAAGTCCGTAAATAAACGCACCGCATACATGGCAGTTATGAGCTTCTATATTGCGAAAAGACAATTTTTTTATAAACGGGGTGCGTTCATCTACCGGAAGAGGTTTTTTCGAGGCCACGTATTCCGTATGGCCGTCCGGGTCACAGTCCCAATAAAATGAATTTATTACAAAGGGACTCAACACCTGATCCATGTAAATATTCTCAAATATAATCTGGTCTATAACCGCATCATTTCCCCGGCCTCTGCGTGTTTTAATCCGCAGCCCTCTGTCAGTATTTAAAAACAGGCAGTCTTTCACTCTCACGTTTCGCACACCCGCTGCCATTTCACTGCCCAATGTAATGGAACCATGCCCGTCTTTCATACAGCACTGACGAATCTCAATATTTTCACAGGGCTGCTTATACCTTTTCCCCATGTATTTTTTTCCTGATTTCAGCGCAATGCAGTCATCTCCCACAGAGAAATGAGTGCCTACAATCTCTACATTTTTACAGGATTCCGGATCCATGCCGTCTGTGTTCGGGGAAATTTTAGGATTTCTTATATCAAGATGAATAAATCGTAAATCTTCAGAAAAGTAAGGATGTATGTTCCAGGCCGGGCTGTTGTTGGTTGTGAATTGATGAAGAGTAATCCGCTTACAGTGATTCAAAAATATCATACGCGGTCGGTAAGCACCGATAATCCTGCGGAAATTATGCCACCAGTTTTTATAGGTCGCTCCGCCGTCTATGGTCCCCTTTCCGGTGATTACCACATCTGTTACGCCGACTCCTGTAATGATTGCAGAAAACATATCCAATGGGTTCCCTTCCCAGGTTCCCAGATTATATTCTTCCTTCTCATCCCATGACTCGATCATTCCCGGGAGAATTGCAAATTTTTCCCGTTCTGTAAAAGCGGATAAAACTGCACCCTCTGCCAATTCTAAAGTAATATGGCTCTTTAAAAAGAGAGAGCTGACTTTATATATCCCTTCTGGAACCAGCACTCTGCTGTTTTTAGGGCAACAGCTGATTGCTGCCTGGATTGCCAATGTATCATCGGTTTCTCCGTCTCCCTTGGCTCCAAACTCCCGAATATTTAATGTAACATATTCAAAGTTGGTTCGAAGCCAAACTGACTCCGAACCATCCTCTTTGTTTTTAACTGTCACTTCATATTCTGTATCCGGCTTAAGACCGTCAATGGTCTCTACTACCCGATTGCTTTCCATCCAGGCTTTCCCATTTACCAATATAGTATAGGGAAGCTTCGTATAGAAGCTCCCCTGATTTTCCAGTTCAATAACAAGCTTTCTGGAAGTCTGAAAAATCACACGAAATTTTATCATTTATTCTTCTCCTGAACCTGATTAATGCCTTCAATTAAAAGCTCAGCCAGCTCCATGGGATCTGTATTGTCGTAGCTCATCGCCTCAAATATCTCAAAATATAAGCCTGTCTTTTCCTTCAGCTTTACATCCTCGAAGTAAGGATCCAGCGGAAAGCCTGCGTTTTCCATGGCAGCCAGATTGCTGGTATAGGTTAAATCGCTGAGCTGTCCGTCTGCTTCCAGAATTTTTTTAGCCCCTTCATGGGATACGATTCCCCGCTGTGTTCCCTGAGTCTTTACAGCTTCCGGATCGCCCTGCAGGAATGAGATTAAAAGAGCCGCTTCTTTCGGATGTTCACAAGTGTCACTGATTGCATATGCCATGGAAATTTTCGCGGTTCCCGCTTTGGTTTCACCGTGATCGTAAGGATAACCTCCCATTACCATCTCTTGTCCTTCTTCCAGGGCATTGGCGAATTTAGCCTGGGAGGAATCCCACTCATAAAATCCGGCATATTTTCCATTCATCCAGTTGACATTTTTATCCATAGTATCTGCGCCGTCGCTGGTAAGCTTCTGCTGGCTGGGGAATACGTGGTTATCTTCCAGCATCCGGATAAAGGCAATTCCGTCTGCAACCTCCTCTTGGGTAAAGTTTACCTGCCGATCCACAATCCACTGTTTGTCGTATTTCTGCTGCAGGTAATATACCATAATCAGCATCTGCTCATAGGGAGTAAGCGCCATGGGATAATAGTCTTCCCCCAGTTTTTCTTTAAATACTTGTCCCGCCTCAATCATGTCCTCAAAAGAATCTGGCACCTCAAGCCCTGCTTTATCAAAGGTGGTTTTATTCCAGTAAAATACCTTTCCGGTAGTAGAAATCGGAACCCCCAAAAGGTTTCCGTTAATGCTCATCTCTTCCAGCAGATTTTTCGGATACTGATCCAATTCCAGAATATCTGCATATTGGTTTAAATCTGTAAATCCGGTTCCGTCTGCAGAAAATTCATAAATCCAGTTCCAGTTAATCTGCATAACATCCGGCTCCGTATTTCCGGCCATCTGAACAGAGAGCTGTTCCAGCCATCCGCCCCATGCGCCGTACTGAGGTTCTACTTTAATATTGGGATATTTCTCCTCAAACAGCTCCAACGCCTTTAATGTAGCTTCATGTCGGCTGTCACCGCCCCACCAACTGATGGTAATGGTAACCTCATCGCCTTTTTCTTTGTCACCGCCTTGGGCGGCTTCTGTATTTTGTGCCCCAGTGCTCTGCGCTGCTGCGGTTTCCTCTGCCTTTTGTCCGCCTCCGCATCCGCTTAAGGAAATTGCCATTGCTACTGCCAGTGCTAATGAAAGTAATTTCTTCTCTGTTTTTCTCATTGTCCCTCTCCTTATTGATTATATATTTTCTCCGCTGTCCGCCAAAAGCGCTTCGGTCAGAGCCATCATACAAAGTGATTGCCCGTAAGCCATGGGGGCAATAAAAATGTTTTTATAATGGTCTCTATCCTTTCCTACAGGCGTACCTGCGGATACGTTCATAACCGTTCCGTCTTCCCGTATATTGCCAAGGATTCCCTCTATGGCACGATTAACCGTGTCCTTATAATCATCTCCCAAAATCCCCAGCCGGATTCCTTTTAATATTCCATAGGTAATGGCAGCAGATCCAGACGTTTCTTCATAACTGCCTGCATCATCCAACACCGTATGCCACAATCCGTTTTTCGATTGAAGCGCTTTTAATGCCGATGCCTGCGCCCGGAAGGTATCCAATAAAATTTCTTTCACTGCCTGTCCCAGATTATCCCCCATAATTTCTACAAAATCCAGCACAGAAGCCGTATACCAGCTATTCCCCCGGCACCAGAAAACTTTTCCGAAATTACTTCTGTCTGTAAAATCCCAGGCATGGTAAAAAAGCCTGGTTTCCCTCTCATACAGATATTTAATCATCATCAGATATTGGTGAACCGCCTCTTCCATATAGGCCTGGTTTCCTGTTTTAATTCCCCATTTTGCCAGAAACAGCACTGTCATAAATAAAGTGTCAATCCACATCTGATTTTCATTCATGTTTAGGGTTCCCTTAGAAGCATCCTTTGTTGTAGTATGCTGAAATCCGTTTTCCTCAGTTCTGGGCAGCTCTTCCATGATCCACCTTGCCCAGTCATTGCACAGCTTTTCATAAGCCGGATTTTTCTCTGTCAATTCTGCCAGTGTCAGCAGCGGACAGGTGGTATTAATGTTCTGCTTAGGAATATCTTCTCCTAAATGTCTGGAAAACCACTGATTTAAGTAGTCAGAGATCGCTTCATTCCTATAGTTCCCGAAACGCTTCCACATTCCGTACAGTCCTACTCCCTGAGGCCAGTCCCAGGGTTCCATTCCAAAGTCCCTTGGAAATGCCCCAATGATCTGGTTGGTTTCCTTCTGCCTTTTCAGCATTTCTTCCTCTCCGTCTGGTCTTTGAAGATTTATCAGGCGGTCTGTCACCAAGTCTAAATATTTTTCTATTTTCGCCTTATCCATCATTACCTCTCCCTGCATGTTTCCCCCATTTTACAGATGGGTTCCCTTTTTTACCTGAATTAAATTTGTATCCTCTTTGTTTAATTCCACTCCAAAGCCGGGAGCATCCCCTACCTTAAGCCTTCCGTTTACTGGTACCGGTTCGTTTTTAATAAGGGGATAGTATTGTGAAATCACCTTATCTGCTTCGGGACTCATCATCAAACATTCTGTAAATGGGCTGTTAAGTTTTGTGGTAACGTAGTGGTGACTGTAAATGCCGCTTCCATGGGGTACTACCATTTTTCCATAACTGTCCGCCAGATTTCCAATCTTAATGAGTTCTGTCATTCCGCCGCACCAGCCTACATCCGGCTGAATCAAATCCAAGTCGCACATCTCTAAAAGCATCCGGAAGCCATAACGGGTTGCCTCATGCTCTCCGCCTGTAACCATAATGGTGTTTCCGGCCGCCTTTTTTAAATCCCGATATGCCCAATAATCATCTGGGTTAAAACATTCTTCTACCCACTGGAAACCTAATTCCTGTGACTTCTCCATTAATTTTTTTGCGTAGGGTAAGTCCAGGGACATCCAGCAATCCCACATCAGCATAAAATCGTCTCCTGTTTTTTCCCGCATCCGACGGGCGGTTTCCAAATTTTTCTTTAACCCTTCTTCCCCGTCAGCAGGCCCATAAACCAGAGGCAGTTTTCCTCCTATAAATCCCATCTCTTTGGCTAAATCCGGCCGGGGCCCTGTGGCATAAAATACCAGCTCATCCCGAACCTTTCCTCCAAGCATTGCATAAACCGGTTCCTGTCTCAAACGTCCAAGCAAATCCCATAGAGCCAGATCCACGGCGGAAATGGCGTTCATCACAATGCCTTTTCTTCCATAATACATAGAACCTTTATACATCTGATCCCAGATTTGCTCTATGTTTTCCACTGGCTGTCCCACAACAAAGCGATCCATATGGTTCATAATCAGCCAGGCAGCAGGATAGCCTCCGGTTGTAATTCCAAAACCAATCGTACCGTCATCTGACTCCACCTCAACTACCAGGGTTTTTAGCGCGTTGATTCCAAAACTTGTTCTGCTGTCCTTATACTGAGGATATATGCTCATTGGTGTTGCAATCTGGCGCACAATCCAATGATCCTCTTTCTGATCGTGGTAATCTGCTCCGCCGCCTTCTGCCACGTATGCCCTGATTGCAGCGATCTTTTTTCCTACAATCCCCATAACCTTTTCCTCCTAAAAATTTTTCAATATTTCTTTTATTTTGTGCCGGTACTCTTCTTTAAGAGGGAGCCCGGGTAATATCTCTGTCCCCCGTTTTCCCAAAACCTTTTGATAAACTGCTTCTTTTACTGCCAGCAAAAGCGGCGTTCCATACTGATATACCTGTGCAGCCTGCTGCATTTTCTCATAACATGCTTCCAGTGCCGGCCTGTTTCCTTCTTTCCCTGCCTTTAGCAGCCCTGCTGTACACTCCGGAGCAAAATTGGCCGTTGCATTAATAAATCCATCCACTCCGGCCTCCACCAGCTCTAACGCCTGAACTTCGTAGGCGCAAAACACAGAGAATTCCGGTTTGCTTTCTTTTATTTTCAGCATGGCCTTCAAATGAGAGATTTCAGGAATTGTGTCTTTTACTCCTGCTATATTGGGATGCTGTTTTGTCAAGCGCTCCATCTGTTCCGGATTTACATCGAACCCGGTAAGCGCTGGAAAATTGTAAATCAAAAGAGGAAGTTTTACCTGGTCTGCCAGTCTCCCATAATAAGCTTCTACATTTTCTTCCCCATAAATACTAAAATACGGGACAACTGCCAAAACGCCTGTTGCTCCTGCTGCTTCCGCCTCTTTTGCAAGCTCCAGCGTATTGGCCAGGCAAGTGTCTCCAATTCCTGCAACAGCCTGGACCCGCTCTCTGATATAGGGAATCATGATGCGGATTAATTCCTTCTTTTGTTCCTGGGTCATGACAGAAAATTCTCCCGATGTGCCTAAATAGGAAATCCCGTCCACGCCCCTTTCTATCATATAGTCTGCGTGCTTTTTCATGGCCTCATAATCAACCAATCCGTTTTCATCAAAAATTGTAATGGCCGGGGGAATTAATCCTGATAATTTTTTCATTTTGTTTCTCCTGAATATCCTAATTGCTTTGACAGTTCCCGTGTCACCTTAAGCAGTTCCAAGACAATCTCCTCTTTATTTCCTAACATTCTGGCAGTAGGGCCGGAAACACTGACTGCCGCTTCCATCTTTCCTGCACTTCCAAAAACCGGGGCTGATGCACACCACAATCCCACTTCAATTTCTTCATTGTCAATTGCATATCCCTGCTTTTCAAAAATTTCCAGCTGCTCATACAGCTTTTCCCTGTTTGTAATGGTATTAGGGGTAATGGGAGCAAATTTAATGCGGCTAATAATTTCATCCCGCTCTTCTTTTGGCAAAAAAGTAAGGAAAGTTTTCCCTAATCCAGTACAGTAAATCGGCTTGTGTCCTCCCAGGCGGGCATTGGTACTGATAGAGCGGTAATTATCTACCTTTGCTACGTAAACAATTTCCTCTCCGGAAAGCACTGCCATAAAAACCGTCTCCTGAAGCTTTTCCATCAGCTTTTTCAAGGGTTGTCCTGCTACTTTATTAATATCCAGGAAAGAGGAGGCGTAGGCGCCTAACTGAATCAGTCTGGCTCCCAGCATATATCTCTTCTGCTCATCCTCCCAGAGATATCCCTGTTCACTTAAGGTTTTTACCAATCCAAAGGTACTGCTTCCCGCATATCCCAGCCTTACGCTGATTTCCTTTGAAGTTAATCCCTCTGGATAATCCTTTAATAGCTCAAAAATTTCTAACACTCTCTCTGCTGATTTCACTCCCATTGTAGTTCCTCCTAATTCATATTTGTGAATTTGATTCAGATATTTACCTGAATATATCACCTGCTCCTGATTCTGTCAATGTTCTTTTCACTGACTTTCTTAGAAGCAGGTGTTAGGAAGAAAAACCTTTAGATAATTCATATATATGAATCTAATTTTTAAATATGAATTATCTGTTCTCAATATAGCACTCTTTCCTATTGTTGTCAACAAAAATCTTATTACCTTCAGTAAACATACCCAAATAAACATATGCAAAAAACCAGGCTGAAGTCTCCTTTCAAAAACAGCTTCAACCTGGCCTTTTTTATTGTTTTCTTTTAAAGATACTATATAAAAACCACACAACCAGCAGAGGTCCGATAATAGGGCTCAGCAGGGAAAAAATCCCGCCAATAATGCTGAACACCACAACTATCGCCAGCACCAGAACCGCCGGGATAATAAACCGCCTCCATCCCCGGCTAAAATCATACATGCGGAAGCTGCCGCCAACCGGATCGCTCTTATCGTAGTTCTGGTAATCCCCAGAGTCTCCCCGGCTGCTGTAAAAACCTTCCTGATCATAGGTTTGTCCGCCATAAGCGCCCTGACTGTCCCCGCCTCCATTGGCTTCAATAATGGTCTTGGCAATCAACCGGTATCCTCCGATCTCGTCAATCACCTCTTCCTCTGAGCGGCCTTTTGCGGCTTCCTCCCGAATATATTCATCGTAGTACTTTAAGTTTTCCTGAATCACGGATGGATGTACCTCACCATTGAGGGCTGAGGCCAGCCGGCTTAAAAACTCTTCTCGGTTCATTTTGTCAATTCAATCCTTTCCTTCAGACTGCCTTTCCGATAGGCGGCAATCAGCTCCTTTAAATCGCGGATCTGTACTGCCAGCTCAGCCCCCTTATCCGTATCGGCAACCATAATCCGCTTCTTCGTCTTTTCCACGATGTGAACGGTTGGGGTACTTTCCCGGGTAGGATCAAAGGGCTTGTGCTCTGCCAAAGCCAGATGGTGGGAGTTATAAATCAAGGTATAGCCTGCGATCCCGGTTTTGGACTGATAGGCTTTCGAAAGGCCGCCGTCAATGATAAACAATTTCCCGCCGGCCTTTACCGGCTTCTCCCCGTCTTTTATCTTAACCGGCACGTGGCCGTTGATAATATGGGAGCCGTCCCTGGGCAGTCCAAATTCTTCTAAAATCTTATCACAGTATTCTTCCTTCTGGCTCAGCTGGTAATAGGGGTTATAGACTTCTTTGTGTGTAGTCTTGTCTTCAATAAAATAATGCTCAAATGTGGTCATCTTATCCTTTCCGAATACCGGAGATTTGGCTCCGCACCAGAGGTACCACATAAAGTCCCTGGCATTATCCTTTCCCGGAGCCCCTTCCGGCAGGAAATAGGCATCCTGAGCCATCTTGTCCACATAATCTAATAACGCTTTTCCAGCGTATTCTTCTTCACCAAATCTTACAATCTGAAAATTGCCGTCCCTGGTCATGGGAATACAGCCGTGATACAGCAGGTTGGAGTTGTAGCATTTGTACATACTTCCATGGGAATATAAAAATTTCACATGCTTATGAAGCAGCGAGTTGTGCCGGAAGGACATCTGAAGCGTGTGAAGCAGTTCCTCCTCCTCCCTGGTAAGCTTTAGGGGCGCTTCCGGATTTACTGTGGGAAACCGCATATCCATCATAGAGTATTCTTTGTTTCCCACCTTTACCGTACCCTTTTCAAAGTCAATGCACTGTAAAAGGATCCGGTCATCCATCTGATACTCCGGATGGCGTTTAATAATCTGGCCCTCTATTTTAAATTGTATAACAGCAATGGCTTTGTGCATTTTAGCCGCCAGCCCCGGATCCACTGCATCATAAATATTTTCGTCCAGAATATGGGGAGCAAAACGCTCACAGGGATCTTCCCGGTATACCTTGGCTGCAAACATGGACAAGGGGCGGAGATTGATCCCATAACCTTCCTCCAAAGCGTCAAAATTATTATAACTGATGGCAATCCGCAGAACATTGCAGATACAGGCCAGATTGCCTGTAGAAGCCCCCATCCAGTCTATGTCATGATTTCCCCACTGAATGTCCACATCATGAAACTGCATCAGTTCATTCATAATCAGGTCTGCCCGGGGGCCTCTGTCAAAAATATCTCCGATAATATGGAGACTGTCGATGGTTAAATTCTGAATCAGTTCACACAGGGCAATGATAAATTGATCCGCAATCTGAATATCAATGATAGAACGGATAATCTCACTGTAGTAGACCTTCTTATTCTCGTCATTATAATCAACATGGATCAATTCGTCAATAATATAGGCAAAAGACGGCGGCATTTTTTTCCGAACCTTGGAACGGCTGTATTTAGAAGAAACCTCTTTGCAGATATTTACCAGACGGTAGATGGTAATCCTCTGCCAGTCCTCTGTGTTTCGTCCCTCTGCCGTCATACGGCGGATATTCCGATCCGGATAGTAAATCAGGTTGGCCAATTCGATCTGCTCTTCTTCCGGGATAATGTAGCCAAAAGTCGCCTTGATCTTCTCCCGGATAATCCCGGAGGAGGAACGCAGTAAATGTATAAATGCCTCGTGTTCTCCGTGGAGATCACTGAAAAAATATTCCGTCCCCTTAGGAAGCCCCTGAATCGCCATCAAATTGATCATTTCCCCCGAAGCTGACCGAATAGACGGATATTCCCTGGACATTAATTTTAGGTACTCTAAATCCCTCATAATCATAACCCTCTCTAATTCCTGACGGCTGTGTGCCGGCGTTTATCTGGGTTTATAGTACCATAGATTTATGGTTGCGTGCAACCTGCAGCTGTCTTGAATCTGTTAAAATACATAGTCTTAAAAGGCGTGAGCTTAACCCATCGGATCGCCAAAATTCACGAAATCCTTCCATACTATATTTTTCAGGAAATATGTGGTATAATGGAAACACTTACCCTCAGTGGACAAAAGGCTCCCTACTCTCAGTAGGTAATATCTATCCATAACAGAAAGCAGGAACCACAAATGGAACAATTATACATATTTGGAACCGGCCATGCTGCCGTTACCCGCAATTATAACACCTGTTTCGCCATCCGCGACGGCGAAGATTTTTTTATGACCGATGCCGGCGGCGGCAACCGGATTTTAGGAATCCTTCAGGATATGGAAGTCCCTTTAGAGCGGATCCACCATATATTTGTGACCCATGAACACACGGATCACATTTTAGGTATTGTCTGGATGGTCCGCATGATCGGCAGCCGGATCCTGGCAGGAAAATACCAGGGAAATCTGCATCTCTACTGTCACCAAGAGCTGACTGATACCATTTATACCCTGTGCCGTCTGACGGTTATGGGAAGCGTAATAAAGCTTTTTGGCTCCCGTATCCATCTGACCGCCGTAAGCTCCGGAGAAACCCTGGAAATTCTGGGACATTCCGTTACCTTTTTTGATATTCATTCCACCAAGGCCAAGCAGTTTGGCTACCGTTTTACTCTAAAAGACGGCCGGTGTCTGACCTGCGCCGGAGATGAGCCTTACAATCCTCTCTGCCGTCCTTACGTAATGGGAAGTTCCTGGCTCCTCCATGAAGCATTTTGCCTGTATGGAGAAAGAGAGCGCTATAAACCTTACGAGAAACATCACAGTACCGTAAAAGATGCCTGTGAGCTGGCCCAATCTCTGGGAATTCCCAATCTGGTTCTCTGGCACACGGAGGAGGATCACGGAGCACAGCGCCAAAAGCTTTATATGGAGGAAGGCGCCGCCTACTACACCGGCCGCCTGTATGTTCCGGAGGACGGAACTGTTTTAGACCTGTAACTTCGTTCTATTTCCCTTCCTTTTATCATATCCTTTCTTGAAAGATGACTTTAAAAAGGAAGGTACAAGCCTATGAAACTCCCCTGGAAATCCCAGCGCCTTTCCAGGCTTTTCTCATCCAGCGCCCTCATATGCGCCGAGGCCATTATTCTGTGCATTTTGGGGGTTTCTCTTTTCATTCAATCCATGCGGGACGGGCTGCCGTGGCCTCCCAAAGCCGCAGGTATGGACGGAACCGGTATTGCCGCCGTTCCAGCGGAGGAATCCTATATTAAATGGGTGGATTTTAACGTAACCTCACAGGCTTTAAATCAGGCCTTCCGCTATGATGTGGACACCTTTCAGGCTCCCGTCCACTTGAACTGGATTGAACTTCTGGCCTATTTAGGCGCTAAATACGGCGGTGATTTTTCCCACTACAAAAAGTCAGACATGGACAGTCTGGCAGCTCAGCTTACAGACGGGGCTTCCATGGAAGAGCTGACCAAAAATCTCACCTATTATTCCTATTATCTGGAGGCTTATGGAGCTGTCCTTGGAGGCATGGTAGGAGAATTTGAAGCGGAAATCCCTGCCTCCCAAGCCCCTGAATCTCTTCTTACCCCCGGCGCAGAAAACAATACCGGAAAAGTTTGGGCATATCAATATGGGCTGAAAGCCTTTTCTCCCATTGCTAAAAATTTTCCCTACAGCGATTACAGCGATTTTGGCGCTGCCAGGGACTATGGCTACCGCAGGTAGCATCTGGGGCATGATTTTTTAGGCCAGACTGGAACCCCCATTATTGCCGTAGAGTCCGGCACTGTGGAAGCTATCGGCTGGAATCAGTACGGCGGCTGGCGGCTGGGTATCCGGAGCTTTGACCAAAAGCGGTATTACTATTACGCCCACCTCCGGAAAAATTATCCTTATCAGTCCAACCTGCAGGAAGGTTCCGTTGTTCAGGCCGGGGACGTTATCGGTTACCTGGGCCGCACCGGCTACAGCGCCACAGAAAACACCAACAATATTAATGAATCCCATCTCCATTTTGGTATCCAATTAATTTTTGATGAGTCTCAAAAGGAGGGAAATAACGAAATCTGGATCAACTGCTATGAGCTGGCAAAATTCCTGCGCCAGCACCAGTCGGAAACCCAAAAAGTAGAAGGCACCAAGGAATGGGAGCGGATCTATGGGATGCGGGATCCTGCTGTCCCCTAACGCCCCCCGTTCAGCAGACAGAATATTGCCGGAGAGATTTTTTTCATGGTTTTTCCCATCCATGCGCTTAAAATCACCATAGCCGCCGGCATCATCAGATAAAGAGCCAGGGGAATGGCTCCGGCCGGCCACAGAGCCGGCTCCTCACCGCCTGTTGCCGGAAAAAACTGATGAAAAATAAATGCGCCGCCTTTATTAATAAGCCGTACAAATGCAAAATGCAGGGCATAGAGAAAGAAATTATATTCCATCCACTGCCGGATCTGCCCCAGCTTATCTTCTTTTACCGTCAGCCACAGCCCGGTTACAGCCAAAAAGCGGTACTGAACCGCATAAAATGGCTCTGAAGTTTTTTCCGCCGCAAAAAAGCACCCGGCCGCTGCCGCCAGAATCAGGATACCGACGGCCATACGCCTTTGGGACCAGGCTCTTTCCATCCATTTTTCCTGCCGCAAAGCGGCAAATCCTGCTGCAGAATAATAGAACAAAGCATCCTCGTTAATAACCGGCAAATCCTGCTTTACCCCCACCAAAACAAGGAGAACCGCCAGATAAATCCATCCGATCCATGCCCGTTTTAAAATCCCGTATAAAACCGGCGCTAATGCGATGAGAAAGATCAATTGATACAGATACCAAAATACATGTAAATATGTATGATGAATCACCGTGTCAGCCAGAACTTCCAGTTTAAAGGGAATTACTCCTTTTCCCATCAGCCCCCCTATCCCCGGCAGCCTGCTTCCTATTACATACCCCAGATAGTACAAACTGTTCCAAAGTATGTAAGGGATCAGGATGCTGCGGATTCTGGACTTCCATTTACCTCCCAATTTTCCCCAGCTAAAATTCCGGTAAAACAAATAGCCGGAAATCATAAAAAATCCCGGGACTGCAATCTGAGCCAATATTTCTCCGAAGAAATGTTCTATCCGGTAAAGCTCATCCCCTGCCTCGGTAGCCCCCATAAAAAGCTCTGCATTAAAAGAATGGGCCCAAACTACCAAAATGCTGAACCCAAACGTAAACCATATGATCTTTTTCCGAAACTCCCCTTCTCTCATAGGCCTCCTAAATTTGCAACTTACGTTTCCGCACAAATTGCCCTGCTGCTAAATGTTATTATTATTATAAAGTCCCAAAAAAGCTCTGTCAATTCCGGGATATGTCTGGTACAATACCATTATGGTCTATTCGCCTTTCTCCTTTTAAGGATACAGGCATTTTTCATAAAGGAGGTTTTCATGATTCGCTTTTATTCTTCTTCCATTATTTTGTCCCTGGTTTTTGCCTTAACAGCCAGTCCTGTAAAAGCAGCCGCCGGGCCGGGTACTTCCCAGACATCCCCTGAGGATCCTTATTCTTCGTATCAATGGTCTCTGAAAAATGACGGTTCTTTTCAGGTATCGGATTTAACGAAAAAGTTTCCTTCTATCAACTTTGCCAAGGGCTTTCCCCAAAGCTCTAAGGATGCCGTGTACCTTCCTGTCTCCAGCATCTTTTCCACTGAAGATGCTTCCAGGAAAGCAGTCTCTGGAGTCGATATTAATATTCTTTCTGCATGGGATCAATATAACAGCTCGGAAACTCCTAAAAGAGAGGTAATTGTCGCCCTGATTGATACGGGAGTGGACACCGTTCATCCGGATCTGGCGGGCTCTCTCTGGGTCAATCCCGGTGAAATCCCCGGCGATGGTATTGACAATGACGGAAACGGATATGTGGATGACATAAACGGGTGGAACTTTTACATGGATCAGCCCTCTTTATGCAGCGGCAATGAAGACAGTCACGGCACCCACACAGCCGGTATCATTGCTGCCGGTCGGGGCGACGGCGGCATTGCAGGAATTGCCGGGAATACCCAGGTTAAGGTTATGGTACTTAAGGTTCTGGGAGGCCCCATGGGAATCGGCTCCCCTGAGTCTGTTATCAAAGCCATCCGGTATGCAGAGGCTAACGGGGCTTCTATCTGCAATTTAAGTTTTGGAACCAGCCGTTACTTTGAAAATCTGGCTCAAACCATACAAAATTCCAAAATGCTTTTTGTGATTGCTTCCGGAAACGGGGACAAGGGTGGGAACGGCCTTGACACGGATCTTTCTCCTGTATATCCGGCAGCATTTCCCTTTGATAATATCATCTCCGTGGCCAGCATAAGCTGGGACGGCACTTTAGTTAAAAGCTCCAACTATGGGCTTGGTTCTGTAGACATAGCAGCCCCGGGATCTTATATCCTAAGCACGGTTCCCGGCCAGCGCTATGCATTTTTCAGCGGGACTTCCATGGCGGCTCCCATGGTGGCCGGAGGCGCAGCCCTTTTATACTCTTACCGGACTGATTTCAATCTGACAGATGTAAAAAATGTGCTTTTAGCCACTGCCACTCCCATGGAGTCCTTAAATGGTAAGATTCTTTCCGGAGGTATTCTTAATGTGGGAGCCGCCATGAGCTGGGGACAATAAACCGATTTGGTAAGAAAATTGTCAGAAATTTGTATGTTTATCTTGTTTGACTGGAAATCTATGACTTGCTATAATAAAATTATCAGAGTTTCATATTACTTAAATATAAGGATAAGGGGGCTTTACCATGATGAAAAAGATTTGGCTGGCTGTGGCCGCCGCGTTTTTTACTATGTCAGCAACCGTCACAGCATTGGCCGCTGATACCCGAATTTCTACAATCCAGATTTCCATAGATAATGCAGGTGATTTAACTGCCGGCGCTCCCATTGGCGGTGTAACTGCCAGCACTTCTTCTACGGAATACACCATTGACAATGTTCAGTTTCTTAACGGCGGGGAGACTTGGCTGGGAGGAGTTACCCCCCAGATCCAGGTGGATTTAGTGGCCAATGACGGCTACATTTTCCCCTCCAGCATTAGCAAAAGCAAAGTCAAAATCACCGCGGACAGCAATTACGGGGCTACCTATGAAAAAGGCAAGCGGGATTCCGGTGACAACGCCTACTATTCCGTGTACATCAATCTAAAGCGGATCCCCGGCAACCTTTACGATTCTCAGAGCATGTATTGGGACGGTTACACCGCTTCCTGGACAGATGTTTCCGGAGCAGACCGCTATGAGGTCCGTCTTTATCGGGGCAGTACCCTGATTACCACTGCCAGAACGGATTCTGATTTCTACGATTTTACCGGACGCATGACTTCTAAGGGATATTACCGGTTCCGTGTCCGCGCTATAGGCGATGATGAGTTCATCGGTTCCTGGTCCAGCTATTCGGATGATGTTTATGTGGATACTGAGGAAGCCCGCGATAACCGGGACAGCGCAGATTTTTATGACGATTACTATGATCGCACCGACTACTACAGTAAAGGCCCCGGTACCAACGGAAATTACAATCCCAACTATCCCGGCACCACTCCCGCCAACGGCAATGCCTGGGTTTCCACTGCTCAGGGATGGCGCTATCGCTTCGGCAGCGGCAGCTATGCCTACAACGGATGGCAGTTAATTAACGGAAAGTATTACTTCTTTAATAATTCCGGATATATGATGACCGGATGGCTCCGTCTGAACAATGGCTATTATTATTTAAAGCCTGACGGAGATATGGCTACCGGATGGCAGCTTATAAACGGCGTCTGGTACTATATGGAAAGCAACGGCATAATGGCTACCGGATGGCGCAACCTCAATGGTAAGTGGTACTATTTAAATCCCAACGGCGCCATGGTAACCGGCTGGAATTATATTAACAGCTTCTGGTACCACATGGATGCTTCCGGCGCTATGCAAGCCAACGGCTGGTATTCCATTGATGGAAAAATGTATTATTTCTACAGCAATGGCGTAATGGCCTCTAATGTTACAACAGCAGACGGACATTATGTGGATGCTTCCGGCGCGCTGGTGCGGTAAGGAAGCGCTGCTTTTATCAGAAAAACAGAAAAAGGCCCGGCAGATTTTTTCTGCGGCCTTTTTTATTGTTTTTGTGATGCATCCGGTTAAACCAAAGATTCCATTCTTCCGTCAAAGTCCATCCGTATAAGAGCGTGTTTGTCACCCAGCACATTCTTCACTCCTTTTAACGTCTCAATTGCCTGATCAATCTGCCTTTCTTCAACTCCTCTGAAATCATCTGATATTTTTATCTCACTATTTGTCGGATAGACATTGCAGTCGTTTTTACTCTTAATAAACATTAATATTTCCCACTGTAATATATCCTCGATCCAATAGCTTTGGTCTGCTAATTTAATCAGAATACTGACTGCAGGCAGTAAATATAAAGAATATGCCTGAGCAAATGACAAGCCGTTTACTTTTGAAAATATTGCCGGTACAATTGTCTCCAAAAAGTAGAGAATTTTATCTTTTTTCTCAAACCCTATTGTGGACGCCAGGTTAAAGGGTCCTATGGAAACAGTGCTAATGGCAGAATCATCTCCGGTAAGAAATCCCTCATCCTCTAATTTTCTACATAAATCCCAAAAGTTTTCTTCTGATATTTGTTTTGACGGATTTGCTTTATTCCACTCCAAACAAAGATAGGCATCAATCTTATTCATTCTAGTTTTTCCTCCTCACCAAAAAGTTCCTTTAAAGAAAGATTTTAATCTCTTCAAATCCTACTGTATATGTTTTTCTTTTCGCATATTTCATCACATATAATTCATTAACTTGGCTGAGTACTCCCTCCCATGACCGGATTCCCAAATCTATTTGAAGCAGTGATGCTTTTGCCAAAAACTGCTGCTCCGTTTGTGACTTATAAGCCATTTCAAAAGCCACATGTAAGGCTAGAAATTTTTGTTGTAAAATAAGCAATAATTGCTTTACCCCTTCATGACCTAAACGTATTTTCTCCTTATGCATTAGTTTTACCCCTAACAGTATAGCCTTTACTGCCTGTATAGTTTCATTATTGAAGGCACATAAAATACCATAGGATATCATGCTTTGGATATAAAAGATACTGTTTTTCCTTTCTTTACTTTGGATGAATCCATTATTAACGGCTCTGCTCAAGGTCTGCAAATCAAATTTTTTGCTTACATTCCAATATCCCAAATACCATTGTAAAGAAGTATTTACTACATCCTGTTTACACAATTTTATTGGATTTTTCTCTAATAAACTCTTATGCTCTAAATAGATTTTTGATAAATCCTCTTTTTCCTGATAAGAGTAATCTGTCTTAATGGAAAATAGATTTGTAAGGCCCCTGCCGTACATGGATGCCAGTTCATTAGCCACATATTCATCTGATGCCTGAGGCAAATCAGAGATTTTTTCCCCTGCATACCAGATTGCATTAAGGGTCTCCTGGGGCAACTCTATCTTTTTTTCGATTGCGCTCCGGCTATTAATCAGTGCTTCTAATTTAAGCTTTGTAGCAGCACTCACTCCGCCAAGAAGCCCTGAAATATTATGAAAGCATCGAAAGGCAGTCATGTTTTTACTGCACTTAAATAACAAACGGGCATAAAAATACAATATGGCGCACCTTACTTCTGCATTATAATTGCAAAACCCCTCCGACTCTATTAACTCTCCTAAAATACGCTCAACCGGATTTCCTTTATAAAATAAATTAGATAATTTATTCCATGCTTCCAGCTCCAGTTTTTCTTCTGAGAATACAAACTCTTCGGTGTCACCAATAGCTAGCTCAATAAACGCATCTTCCCGAAACTGGCTATTGCTCTTCTCTTCTTCATTCCAGAGCGTATAGGGAATATTAAAATATTCTAAGCAATCTTCTACAATTGTTCCCATTGGTACAGCATATTGAAGAGAGCCTCCGCGATCCCTTTCAAGATTACCTAATACCCCCACACAGACCATTTCATCACTAATCTTAACCAGTACAGGAGCACCTGACAACCCCCGTAAAATCTTCTGGGTGGGTATTGCCTTATTTTCCTCGTCAAAAATCAAACTGGTTTCCAGTTTAAGCTGCAGTACTTTTTTCTCTCCCTCTATGCTTTCTTCCCCCAAAATTTTCCCGTCAATACTGGTAAATATTGTACTATAATGGGGAATAGTTCCTCTGACAAAGCAATCCAATCGTCTATTTACGATGGCAATTTCAAAAGGTTGATATTTTTGGTCTGAATACATTTCAAGCATTCCATAATCTTGTCCAAACATTCTGTATTCCGCAGATAGCTCTGGCGGAAATATCTTTTTAGCTATCATGGAGTTCCCCTTTTCGTCCCGAATAATAATCGGGCGTCCCTTTGCCTCCGGCTCTGAAATCACATGATATGCTGTCAATAAATAGTACTGATTATCTTGCTGAAACGTTTTAATCCCAAAAGCAGTTCCCAATACTCTAGGGGAACCATCATCTGTCAATACCTGAAAAATGGCTCTATTATCATTCATAATTTGTTTTTTAATAGCAAGTTTATTTGGGCGGTTATCTGTTCAATTTCCTCACATTCTAATACAATATCAAACAGTGATTCTCTGGCCAGCTCTTCATCATGCTGTAATGCAATGATCAGTTTTCCTAATGCCGCTGCATATCCCAGCTCCATGGTACTTCCTACTCCTAAATATCCTTGTGGATTTACAATTATGCAGACATTTGCAGTCTTAATCCTGTTAAAGTGGGCAAATGTAGCGCCCTTCCACAGTAACGTTTCCCCTTCTAAGTCCATGCCCGATGCATATTTATCAATATTATGCAAAGGTGGTGTCAGCACAATGTGACCTTTATCTTCCAACTTTTTACATAACGAATGAATCAATTCCTTATTTTTCCCACTGCCGCATGTTGTAATAATAGCCATAATGCATTAATCTCCTTATTTTTTCAGATTATTTATCCGTTCATTTTTATAACTATCGCCTAAAATCTTTGTTCGGTTATTTCTCACATTAAATTTGAGAAATCCTCTTTCATCAAGGCTTAGTTTTGATAATTCCAGTAAATGATGCAACAGTGAATTCGGTGCATTTCTCAACAATTCATATTGGATCAGTTCTCGCGGTGTTAATGTCTTCCTATGTCGATAACCCGTTTTAAAACATTCACTTTCATTGAAAGAGAGCTCTTGCGAATGAAAGTACTCCGTAATTTCATTTTCCAATACATGAAATAAAGGTCTGCACAATCTGATGGAAGATTCTCCCAAATATTGCAGTATCGGTTCATCAGTTCCTGCATTCTGCTTTTGTATTTGCTCTAAAAGCTGATTTGCTAATGGCAATGTTCGAAAGGCTCCTTCCTCTAATAAATAGCTCTTCTTCTGAGACAAAATTAAATTATAAAAATTTTCATAGGAAAACTCTATGTGCCCTTTTTCCCAGCGATCCGTATACATGTAAAATGATTTCAGCATAGATGATATGGCATCTATCCCATGATGTCCATTAGCAATAATAGGGATATGGTTCAGTTGAGCCCACCTTTGCAAAATAAGTATTTTGGAATTATGACACGGAGTACATATGGTTGCCTTCTTAAAGTTTCCTTCTGCAATTTTCGCTATGCTCTGTAAATTTGTATTTAATAGTGGTTTTATTTCCGGCATTTGCCGCTCAACCTGTTGTAATCCTATTTTTATACAGCCTAGTCCAATATGCTCTGCGTTTTTTAATGCTATGCTCCAGTCTGAGTTATATCCAACATCAATTATAACCGGATATACATTATAATTCAGCTGTTTTAAAAGCACGCATAAAAAAAGAGAATCTTTTCCACCAGAATAAGCCACACATGCCTCTCTGCCCTCAAACAAAGAATATTTTTCAATTGTACGTTCTACCTTTTCCAAAATCTTTACAGGCACCTTATCCATATAGGCAAACCTTCCATTTTTGCTGTGATTTAATACTATCTTATTGTTCTACTTTAAATTATAGCATATTTATGCTTTGTTTCAATAGCTCAATGCTTATGGGATATAATAAATTTTCGTGTCATATCTTACAGTATTACTTAGAACTGTACATTTCCTGCGTTACATGTCTATAAAAAGCCGGGCGCAGAAAAGAGAGTTATTCAGACTTTTTCTTTCTATAATTCAGTGCATATTGGCTCATCCATTCCAGAACAAGCACAAGCCTGACCTGACTTTTACACTTATTATAGAGCCCCTACAAACTTTTCATATGCATAACAGAAGTTCGTTCCACAGACAATCGCTCTGTTCCATGAATGCTCCCATAGGCATTGTTCCTTGTACTCTTTTCTGCCTCCTTCAGCTTTTCTTCTCTTTTCTACCATTTCCGCATCTGCCTTTGACCAGTAAAGAAGAACTTTCCTCAGCCGCTTTATTACTTTCTTTTTCTCGGTTTTCTGCCAATCCTGTATTTCAAAGAAAATATCATGTCCCTGGTATTCCTCTGTGATCAGCTTCCATTTATAAGAGCCATCCGGAGATTCCTGCCAGCTCTCCGGTGCCGACAAGGCTTCCTGATACCTTTTCCCTTTGGTGCCTTTTAAAATCCGGGAAAATACGTAACCATCGCCCTGACTACACAGAAGATCAAGGTTATTGGAACAGTTCATTCCTTTATCTGCCACAACAGCGATCCGTTCTATGCCGTATTCCTTCTTGAATCCGTCCAGATTTTCTTTCAACGTATCGGAATCACTCATGTTCCCACGGAATACATCCATGCATATGGGAACTTCTTTTCCATCCATGAACAATCCCATCTGCATAATCGGGGGGCAGCTGATGTTCCTTGGAAACCCCTTTTTGTCCCAGGACAGGACCACTTACCAGCCATCCCTACCGGTCACGGTATTCTTCATCTGGGTCAGCAAAATCTTTTTCCGTATAATAGTTTGTTACATCATAGAAACTATACTGTAGCTCTCTCCCAAACTGTTTCCCCACACATTCATGTATAAAACGCTGGAAGTCGTAAAAGACAAGAGCGAACTGGTCTAATGCACGGTAAATGTCCAGAAGTTCAAATTCACTGTTTAGACCGTAATAATTAAGAAACCTTGAAGCGGCTTCCCGTTTGGAAGCCGGGTAGAGGAGCCTGTCCATCATAAGATAGCCAAAGACTTCATTCAGAGAATATTTCCCACGGAATCCAGATGTTTTCTGGTACTGTTCAAAAAAAGTGTCTATCCCAAGAAGAATTGAACTGCTTTTTCCCTCAAAACTGTAAAAGTTAGGTTATAACATATAAGTAACTAATTTTCTATAAGCAACAATTTAAGAAATACCAGAATAGCAGCAAACTTTATGAGGACATGCTATACTTAAATCAACGAATCAAGATTTTGGGGATGGAAAATAACGTGAATACACCTACATTGGAAACGGAACGCTTAATTTTGAAAAGATTCACAGAAAGAGATATGGAAGCTCTTTTCTTAATCTTGAAAGATGAAGAAGCCAATAAATTTTTGCCTTGGTATACCTTGAAAAAACTTGAAGAAACTCATGATTTTGATTATGGACTTCGTAAAGGGTTTTGGCACAAAGGAATCGTCACAGAAGCGGCAATGTTATGCAAAAGGTAGGTATGATATATCGTTATTCCTATGAAGAACAATGGCAGCCAAAGGATTTTCCTGTCATATTCAAAATGTATCAGCTCAACTTTGATGGTAACGAGGATTTTGTGTATAAAAAGTATTGGAACATGTATAGCAATCATTTTGTTGAAAATTTGTAATTAAATATACAATCAAATTCCCTCCAATCTTGGGAAAATAAGGTAGTGTAAGAGGGTGTAAAAAATTCTGTGTCTATAGGAATTTAGGATTCCCTGATAAGAGTTCGATATGTAAGATTTTGCTGTCGATTTTTTGAATTTCTTGTTGTTGATGATGCTTTCTATTTATAGTATAACCATTGTTGGGGTACTTATACATCCAATTCGTATTTTTTTGCATCAAAAGAACGGCATCCCAAGAACTGCTTTTTGTGGGCTCTGCCCACACCCGGCCTCAGGAATAAGAC
>CAJTOL010000044.1 GCA_910577645.1 uncultured Lachnospiraceae bacterium | reverse complement strand
AAACAGGCTGTCATCAATAATAAAGACGTCTTTACGGTCATCAGCCGTCAGCGGCTTCATAAAACCATTTATGATCCTGGCGGAAAGCAGGGTTGTAAAACGCTGCCAGTTGGTTTTGGTGCTGTTAAGGAAACGGTAAACCGTATTTTTGCAAAAACTGCCATCAAAGGCGCCCGTTTTTCTCTGCATATACATGCTTCTGTCAGAGAAAATAAGACAAAACAGGTAACGGAAGATGTCCATCACAGGAACGCCCTTCAATTTACCGGCATTGCACTGGAAAAGGAGTTTTCGAACCCGGAACTCCCCGAAAAAATCTGTTGCGGAATCAAAAATCTCATTTAGGTTTTTGGTATTGTGTGGTATACTTGACATGGCATAAATCTCCTTGCTGTGTGATTGTTTTTGGCAATTCAATTATACCACCAAGCGCGGATTTATGCCTTTTTTATGGGCTAAAGTATTGATTTTTCAAGGTTCAACGCATCAAACGGTGTGGGAAGTTTGAGTTACTTAATATAAGGGGTGTCGCAAAATAAAATAAAGGGACTTTCCCTTCCATTTATTTTACAACAACTGCTTCTGGTTTGCCAGGATAATCTTAAATTTTTCTAAAATAAATCATAAAATAAACACAACCTTTTGCTAAAATATGGATAAATCCCAAAGCTATGAGAGGAGTTTTCCATATGAATCAGAGAAAAAACTGCCTGTTTCTGGCAGTGACGGCAATGGCAGCATCGGTGCTTACGCCTTTTGAAGCCCAGGCATCTATGAGCTATGATATGAGAGAAAGGGTCATTGAGCTTTCCGGCATTACCGACTCTGGCAATACCTGGGCCTATGTAACCAGAGGGGAGTTTGCAAAAATGCTGGTTCTGGCTTCAGAACAGAGAAGTATTGTAAGCCCTGTCAGCAGTGTGTCCGTATTTTCAGATGTGTCCAAAGACAGCCAATATGCATCTTATATTCGGATTGCGGCGAAAGAAGGGTGGATGAGCGGCTATCTGGGGGGAGTATTCCGGCCAAATGATTACATAACCATGAAGGATGGGGAGCGGGCTGTGCTGGCAATGCTGGGATATACGGATCAGGACTTTACTGGCGATCAGACAGGGGCCCGGACTGCCAAGTTCCAGTTTTTAGAGCTGGGAGAAGGAATTGACAGGAGGGAGAATGAGGTTTTAGATAAAAAAGACTGTATTAATCTGCTCTATAATCTTTTGCGGACCAAACCTAAGGATTCCAATACTATTTACGGAAGTATCCTGGACTGTGAGCTTACGGCGGACGGGGAGATCAACCCCTTAAATATGGTGGACAACAGTCTGAAAGGGCCCAAACTGGTCCGCAGATCTCAGAGCCTTTCCAGTATCATTCCCTTTGATACTTCAGAGGCCAGCTGGTTTTTAGACGGTAAAACCGTCTATGAAGAAACGGTAAAGAGCGCTTTAACCAACAGCGGCTACGGAGTGGTTTACTGGAATCCCTCTACCAAAACCGTGTGGTTTTACTCAGCAGACGGAGATGACGGGGACACAGGCCGTGTGGTAATCCGGGGAGAGGTAAGCCATATTTATTACAGCTCTGCTGACATTATGATTCCCAGCGCTGTTCTTCTGGACAACGACGACGAGGATGATCCTCAGGCAGAATATACTTTGACATCCTCTGAGCTTCAGTACGCCTTTTCCATGTACGGGACTGTAAGGGTGGGAGATGAGGTAGTTCTTATCTGTGAGAAAACCACCAACCAGAACGGAGAAGCTACCTACCGGGTGGTAGACTTCTTAGAATTATAGCCTGACAGGAGAAGATTCATGGAAAAGAGAAGCAGAAAAAGAAATAAAAAGAAAAGCAGATGGCTGACAGGAATTTTTATTTGTGTGGTGCTGCTCCTTGCAGGGGCTGTGGCAGTGAGGCGCAGGGCAAAACCTGCAGGAGCGCCGGCAGAGGAAAGCCGCACTGCACAGGTTACCAGACAGAGCATTACTTCAGAGCTGTCTTCCTCCGGAACCCTGGCGGCCAAGGATACTTATACCATTACATCTCTGGTAGAGGGGGAGGTAATCGCCGCAGACTTTGAGGAAGGGGATCAGGTAGAAAAAGGCCAGATCCTTTACCAGCTGGATCCATCCTCCATTGATTCAGAGCTGAATACTGCCAGCAATTCTGTCTCCAGGGCGGAAAGCTCTTATAACAGTGCGGCAGAGGACTACGCAGAAGTGCAGTCCAAGTGGAGCGGAAACACATACAAGGCTACGGAAACCGGATACATTAAAAATCTCTATATAGAAGCAGGAGATAAGATCAACAACGGATCCCAGATCGCAGATATTTACAGCGATGCCTTGATGAAGCTGCGGCTTCCTTTTTTAAGAGAGGAGGCGGCGCTGATTCCGGTGGGGAGTCAGGCTGTTATTACCTTAAGCGGCACAGGAGAACAGCTGCCCGGCGTGGTAACGATTGTCAGCAGCATGGATGAAACCTTGTCCGGGGGCCGCCTGGTGCGCTATGTTACCATTACGGTGGCAAACCCCGGCGGAATGACAGGGGATATGACGGCAACGGCGGTAGTAGGGGAATTTTCCTGCAGCGAAGAAGGAAGCTTTACCGTTTCCGTGGATAAAACCATGAGTGCCAGCATTTCCGGAAACAGCAGTGTGGAAATAGCAGGGCTTTTGGTAAATGAGGGAGACTATGTAACAGAAGGGCAGCCTGTTTTTACCATTACAGAAAAATCTGCAAAGGATTTGCTGGAAAGCTATAAAAACTCCCTGGAGCAGGCGGAGGAAGGCCTGGAATCAGCCAGAAACAAGCTGGAGAGCACCCAGGACAATCTGGAAAATTACACCATTACAGCCCCTATTTCCGGCCAGGTCATTCAAAAGGCGGCGAAGGTGGGAGATAATATAAGCCGCTCCGGCAACACGGATACTGCCATGGCAGTTATCTATGACCTATCTTCTTTAACTTTTGAAATGTCTATTGACGAGCTGGATATCCAGAAGGTGGAGGTAGGGCAGGCAGTGGAGGTGACGGCAGACGCTTTTGAAGGGGAAACCTTTACCGGAAAGGTAACAAACGTAAGCCTGCAAAGCTCTTACAGCAACGGTGTTACCAACTATCCGGTAACCGTAACCCTGGACGAGGCGGGAAAGCTGCTTCCGGGCATGAATGTGGATGGAACCATTATCATCGACAAGGCGGAGAATGTGCTTACCATTCCTGTAGATTCTCTGATGAGAGGCAGCCGGGTATATGTAAAAGATGATACAGCCCTTTCGGCAGACAAAGGCGTACCGGCAGGATTTCGGGCAGTGGAAGTCACTACCGGCCTGACCAATGACCAGTATGTGGAGATTTTAGAAGGCTTGTCTGAGGGGGACGAGGTGTATATCAACCAATCCAGCCAGAACACAGAAATTTTCGGCAACATGCAGGGATTCCAGCCAGGAGGCCCTGGTATGGGAGGTCCCGGTATGGGAAATTCAGGCGGTGGCGGTAATGACCGCCGAAGATAGGAGGTTTTCATGGAAACAGAAAAAAAAGAAACCCCTCTTATTGAGCTTAACGAGATTTACAAGATTTACCAGATGGGCGACCAGGAGGTGAAAGCCAACGACGGCATATCTTTAACCATTAATAAGGGAGAGTTTGTAGCCATTGTGGGAAAGTCGGGCAGCGGTAAGTCTACCCTGATGAATATTATCGGGGCCCTGGATGTTCCCACAAAGGGAACCTACTACTTAGGCGGCCAGGATGTCAGCGATATGAGCGATGATGAGCTGGCCGGGATCCGCAACAAGATGATCGGCTTTATTTTCCAGCAGTATAATCTGCTTTCTAAGCTAAGCCTGCTGGAAAATGTAGAGCTGCCTCTCCTCTATGCAGGAGTGGGAAGTAAGGAGCGGCGGGAGAGAGCCATGGCCTCTTTAGAGAAAGTGGGTTTAAAGGAAAAATATAAAAACCGGCCCAATCAGCTTTCCGGCGGCCAGCAGCAAAGGGTCTCCATTGCCAGAGCTCTGGCCGGGGAACCGTCGCTGATTTTGGCTGACGAGCCTACCGGTGCTCTGGATTCTAAAACCAGCAGAGAGGTGCTGGACTTTCTTAAGCAGCTCAATGCGGAAGGAAACACCATTGTCATGATTACCCACGACAGCACCATTGCCATGGAAGCCAGGCGGGTAGTGCGGATCCATGATGGAAAGATTAATTTTGACGGAGATGTAAAAGACTATGCTGCAATCCTTTAAAATGGCTCTTCGGAGTATATGGGGCAATAAAATGCGCTCTTTTTTGACCATGTTGGGAATTATTATCGGAGTGGCGTCGGTTATTATACTGGTCAGCGTGGTAAACGCCTATATGTCTACTGTGGTGGAAAGCTTTGCCAGCATGGGCGTGAATCAAATGTCAGTCAGGCTTACCAATACTCCCACCCGCTCTGTCAGCGATGATGAGATGTATGAATTTTATGAGGAAAACCGGGATAAATTTGCCCAAATGAGCCCCCAGGTTACCGTATCTACAGTAGTAAAGCATGGAAGCGACAGTCTGTCCTCCACCAGCGTAGGAGGCTACAGTGAAGAATATCTGGATTTAAAGGGATATGAGCTGGAAGCAGGGCGTAATATCCAATATTCGGACATTACCAGCAGGCAGAAAGTTTGTGTGGCAGGATATTTTGTAGCCAATGAGTTGTATGGAGGGCCTGAAAAAGCTTTGGGAGAGACCTTGAAAATCGGAGGATATGCCTTTAAAATAGTAGGTGTGGTAAAACGTCAGGATGAGGATGATCTGGAAGAAGGGGGAAGCGATGATTTTGTCTGGATTCCCTACAGCGTTGCCGTGAAAATGTCCAGAAATGCGGATATTAATCAATATGTATTTGCTACTGAGAAGGTGGAGGAAACAGAACGCTGCAAGGCCCTTCTGGAGGAGTTCTTTCTGGAGACCTTTAAGAACGATAGCCTGTACCGGATTACGGCCAACAGCGAAATGGTGGACTCTTTAAATGAACAGATTGCCATGATGTCCGCTATGCTGGGAGGTATTGCAGGAATATCGCTGCTGGTTGCCGGGGTAGGGGTTATGAATATTATGCTGGTGTCCGTTACAGAGAGAACAAGGGAGATCGGTATTCGAAAATCCCTGGGAGCCAGAAGAAAAGTAATTATGGAGCAATTTGTCATAGAGGCCGCTGTAACCAGCTCTATTGGAGGGATCATGGGGATCCTTTTAGGAGCCGCCGCCACCAGGCTGGTGGGAGCGGCTATGGGAATTACTGCCAATCCTACCCTGGGCGCTGTGATCATATCCTTTAGCGTATCGGTAGGAATCGGCCTTCTTTTCGGCTATATGCCCGCCAGCAGGGCCGCCAGGCTAAATCCCATTGATGCGCTGAGAAGTGAATAATAGGTAAGGAGGCAGCTATGAAAGCGGCAGATATGCATTGCGATACTCTGGCAGAAATCTATTGCGCCAGAAAACAGGGAAAGGAGGCCTGTCTGGCCTCCAGCTCTTTTCATGTAGATTTAGACAAGCTGAAGGCAGGAGATTACGGCCTTCAAAATTTTGCCATTTTTACCAATCTGAAAGAAAATGAGAATCCTTTGGAATATGCTATGGAGCTTCTGGATTTATTTTATATGGAGATGGAGGAAAACCAGGATCGGATTTCAGTGGTAAAAACATGGAAGGACATTGAGGAAAATTGGAAAAAGGGCCGGCTTTCGGCTATGCTGACCATAGAAGAAGGGGGAGTATGCCGGGGAAACTTAAGGATTCTCCGGGACTTTTACCGCCTGGGGGTTCGTATGATGACACTGACCTGGGATTATGACAATGAATTGGCTTTTCCCAATCAAGTATTCTGGGACGGGCCAATGGCCGGCACCGGTATTGCGGATACCAGCCGGGGCCTGACGGAAACCGGGCTGGCTTTTGTGGAAGAAATGGAGCGGCTGGGAATGATTTTAGATATTTCCCATCTTAACGACGCCGGAATTTACGATGTGTTCCGTTATGCGAAAAAGCCTTTTGCAGCCAGCCATTCCAATGCTAGGGCTGTGGCTTCCCACCCCAGGAATTTGACAGACGATATGATAAAGAAGCTGGCAGAAAGAGGCGGCGTTATGGGGATTAATTTCTGCTCTGCTTTTTTGCGGGATTTCCGAAAGCGGGAAGATGCAGAAAGCCTTGTCCGGGATATGGTGGAGCATATCCGGCATATAAAAAACGTAGGGGGCATTGACTGCATAGGGCTGGGCACAGACTTTGACGGGATTGGAGGAAGGATGGAGATCGATTCGGCGGCAGGCCTTCCAAAACTTGCCCAGGCCTTAGAGCAGGCAGGCTTTTCCATATCCGAAATTGAGGCTGTATTTTATAGGAATGTCCTTCGCCTGTACAGGGAAGTATTATAATGCAGAGAATTTACAGAGATTTTACATTTCCAACAGAAAGACTTTACATAGCTTTGATAAAGTAAAAGATAAAAAAACTTTTTGGAGGAAAGTATGAACATCGAAGCAATAGGAGTACTATTTCAGTTTGTTGGCGGTCTGGGTATGTTCCTGTACGGAATGAACCAGATGGCCGACGGTTTGCAGAAATCAGCGGGGCACAGGATGCAGAAGCTTTTAGGAGTTCTTACATCCAACCGCCTTATGGGGGTACTGTTGGGAGCCGGAATCACGGCCATTATCCAAAGTTCTTCCGCAACCACCATTATGGTAGTGGGCTTTGTAAACGCCGGGCTTATGGATTTGACCCAGGCCGTAGGCGTGATTATGGGAGCCAATATCGGTACCACCGTAACAAGCTGGATCGTATCCATGAGCGAGTGGGGAAAGATGCTGAAACCAGAATTTTTTGCCCCGGTTCTGGTAGGCATAGGAGCAGGCATTATTTTGTTTGCCAAGGATTCCAGGAAAAAGGAGGCGGGAGAGATCCTGACCGGCTTCGGCTTTTTATTTATTGGCTTAAGCTTTATGTCCTCTTCCATTGAGCCTTATCGGGATGCGCCGGTTTTTGGAAATATTTTTTCTGTTTTGGGAAAAAATCCCCTGCTGGGGATTCTGGCAGGCGCGGTGGTAACTGCCATTATCCAAAGCTCTTCCGCATCAGTAGGTATTTTACAGACCCTGGCATTAAACGGGGTGGTAAACTGGCAGTCCGCCATCTTTATTACTCTGGGACAGAACATCGGTACCTGTATTACCGCAATCCTTTCCAGTGTCGGGGCCCACAGAACCGCAAAAAGGGCGGCGGCTATCCACCTGCTGTTTAACGTAATGGGAGCGGTGATTTTTGGGATTATTATGGGAGCAGTCTTTTTTATGAATCCGGATTTGGCGGGGGCCCAAATCAGCAGTGTGGAAATCTCTATTTTCCATACGATATTTAATGTGGGTAATACAATTCTCTTATTCCCCTTTGCGGGAGCGCTGGTAAAGGTATCCGGCATGATGCTGGGAAAGAAAAAGCCTTCTTCCGGAGCCGTGTCTTTAGACGATCAGATGAGCCGCCATTTGGATACCCGTTTGCTGGAGACTCCGTCCCTTGCCATTGAGCAGGTACAGAGCGAGATTATTTCCATGGGCGAGGCGGCCATTAACAACCTGAAACTTGCCGGACAGGCCCTGGTAGCAGGCAAGGAAGAGAATATCAGGGAAGTATTTGAAAATGAAGCCATGATTGATCGGATGCAAAAGCTGTTGGCAGGTTATCTGGTGGAAATCAGCAACCAGTCCTTAAATGAAGAACAGCACCTGGTAGTAAAAAATCTTTTTTACACAATCAACGATATTGAACGTATCGGCGACCATTGCGAGAACCTGGCAGAGCTGGCAGAAGAAAAGAAAAAGGATGAAATTCTCTTCTCTGAGGAAGCCAGCCAGGAGATGGAATCCCTTGTGGGGATTGTGGTGGACGCAGTAAGCTGTGCAGTGGGAGCCAGAAAGAACCAGGATATGACCCTGGTACGCCAGGCTCTGCGCCGGGAGGAAGAGGTGGACAGCCTGGAGGAGGACTTAAGGGAAAACCACATGAAGCGGCTGGCAGAAATGCAATGTAACTTTGAAAACGGCGTAGTATTTTTAGATGCGGTCAGCAATTTGGAGAGAATATCGGATCATGCAGTCAATATTGCAGGTTATGTAAAAGAGGAGGCATCATGGATAGGATATATGTCATAGAGGACGATGAAAACATCCGCAACCTTTTAAAGGTGGCTCTGGAAGGCTTTGGCTATGAGACGGAGTGTTTTGAGACGGCAGAGGAGGGCTTAAACCGGATAAAAGAAATACCGCCGGATTTGGCCATCTTTGATTGGATGCTTCCCGGAATGGACGGGGTTTCTGCTATCCGGAAAATCCGGAAAAAAGAAGAGCTTGCAACCCTTCCTATTATTCTTCTGACAGCTAAGGAACGGGAAATGGATAAGGTAACCGGTCTGGACGGAGGAGCGGATGACTATGTGGTAAAACCCTTTGGAGTTCTGGAACTGGCGGCTCGGATCCGGGGGCTTTTGCGCCGCAGCGGAAAACTTGACAGCGATGAGGCAGAAATCGGAAAGCTTTTGATAAAGAGGGCGGCCCGGGAGGTATATTTTGACAGCCATTTGGTGAAGCTGACCTTAAAGGAATTTGAACTTTTGTGGTATCTGTGGATCAACCGGAACCGGGTGGTGACCAGAGAAGAGCTTTTGGATCACGTCTGGGGCTATGAATATGCCGGTGAAACCAGAACTCTGGATATGCATGTGCGGACCCTCAGACAGAAACTGGGAGAAGAAGGGGCCTCTTATGTGACTACAGTTCGGGGAATCGGCTACCGTCTGGCAGGACCGGAGGAAAGCAGGGAAGGATAATCATGCAGAAAACCATTCTGAAAAAATTTATTCAGGTTCTGTCTGCGGCTCTTTTGTTAAACAGTGTGATTTTTTACATAGCCTGCAGCACGGTGCTGCAGGAGACTTCTGCAGAAAATATGCTGCTTACCTTAAGAACCGTGGACAGCCTTCTGGATTATCAGAAGGAACTGGACAACCTGCTTAGCCAGATGAATTCTATGTCAGAAGAGAATGGAAGCCGGATCACTGTGATTCGGACTGACGGAACTGTACAATTGGACAGCTCCCGCCAGGATGTAGAAACCATGGAGAATCATTTGAGGAGGCCGGAAGTAGAGGAGGCCCTTCGATCCGGTTTTGGTTTTGCATCAAGGAGATCCGATACCCTGGATCAATATATGCTTTATGCAGCCTATTATTCAGAAAAGGGACAGGTGATTTTACGCCTGTCAGCGCCTTATTCCGGTCTTCGCGAGTTTCTGCCTATGCTGCTTCCGGCGGCCTGGCTCAGCTTTGCCGCGGCTTTGCTTGCTTCCTTTTTAACTACCGGCCACTTTGTAGCTACCGTTACCAGACCCCTTCGGGAGATTGCCAGTGAGATGGAGAAACTGAACGGCAACGGGGAGCTGTTCCATTTTGAACCCTGTGAATATCCGGAAATCAACATTATCGGCAGTACTACTTTAGCTATGAGCAGCAATGTCAGGGAGTCTTTAAAGCAGCTTGATAATCAGCGGAAAATCCGGGAGGAATTTTTCAGCAACGCATCCCACGAGCTGAAGACCCCTATTACTTCGATCCAGGGCTATGCGGAGCTTTTGGAGAATGGGATTATAAAGGACGAGGCCATGCGCCAGGATTTTATTAAACGAATTCACAAGGAAGCATCCCGCATGACCAGCTTAATCAACGATATTTTGATGATTTCCAGGCTGGAATCCAGGGAAGCCAGGCTTACTTATGGGGAAGTAAATCTGGCGGAGGTAGTCAGAGAAACAGTGGAAGGCTTAAAACCTTTGACAGCCCAAAAGCAGGTGTACATCCATCAGGATTGCCAGAAGGCGGTTATCTGGGCAGACGAAAAGCAGATGAAGGAGCTAATAGGCAACCTGATAGGCAATGCGGTAAAATATAACCGTCAGGGAGGCCAGGTGTGGATTGGGATAAGGGAGGAGAAGGAAGAAAGCCGAATCCGAATTGAGGTAAAAGACAATGGAGTGGGGATTCCCAAGGACTCTCTCCCCAGGATTTTTGAACGGTTTTACCGGGTAGAAAAGGGCAGGAGCAAAAAAGAAGGAGGGACAGGCCTGGGACTTTCTATTGTAAAGCATATTGTAACCTATTATAAAGGCACTATTGAGGTGACATCCCAGGTGGATTTTGGAACTCAGTTTACCGTGCTGCTTCCCCTTGGGAAAGCGTAAAAAAAAGTATTTTCATTTCTTTGGCTCTGTGGTATACTAAGCCATAGTTTCTATCTTTCTGTTGTCCTTAAGCAGACAAAGGGCGTGTGGGCTTTTGGCCGCTGAGGGCAGGGTATGGAGAGAGAACAGACGGATAAAAGAAGGGATGAAAATATGCTGGATAATAAAGATTATATCAGCCGGCTCAACAGGGCAAGACGGCGGCGAAACCGGAGATTCGATTTTCAATACCTGATCATCGGCGCGGCGGGCTTTCTGATTCTTGTACTGCTTATAGGAGCCGGTATTTTTATAAGCAGAAGACAGAAGCCAACTGTTTCCGGAGAGCCTGAGACAAGGATGGAGGAAGAGGCTCTTCCCAGTGAGCCGGTGGAGACCCCGGCGCCTACCCTGTCTCCGGAAGAGATAGCGGAGGCGGCAAGGGCTACGGCGGCGGAACAGGAGGTGAATTCCTACCAAAATCTGGGAATTGTCCAGGTGTCCGGCTATCTGAATATCCGCGAGACAGCAGGTCCTGATGGTAAGATTATCGGAAAGCTCCAGGGGGACAGTGCCTGCGATATCCTGTCCTCAGAGGGAGAGTGGTATCAGATCAGCTCCGGCGGCCTTACAGGATATATTCATAACGCCTATGTGCTGACGGGAGAGGAAGCCAGACAGAAAGGCCTTAGCCTGGTTGAGAAGCGGGCCGTGATTACGGGAGACAGTGTAAATATCCGACAGGAGCCGGTAATTGACGGGGCTAACGTACTGGGAACCGCAGCCAAGAATGAGAGATATCTGGTTGAAGAAGAGCTGGAGGGATGGATTAAGATTGAGGAAGGATATATTTCTTCTGATTATGCCCAGATCCGGTACGGATTAAATGAGGCCAGAAAGCTGGATCTTCAGGCCATGGCCATTAGCCAGTACAGCAATCTGGTAATTTCTAAGGTGGACACCTACCTGAATGTGCGGGAGGAACCCAGCGAGAATGGAAAAGTTATCGGCAAAATGACCAGCAAGGCTGCTGCAGAAATCCTGGATGCTTCTACAGAAGGCTGGTATAAGATTAAATCCGGAAAGATTACAGGTTATATTTCATCGGATCCCCAGTATACTGCAACCGGGCAGGAGGCAAAGGATATAGCAACCGGCACAGCGTCATTGATGGCGATTGTCAATACGGACATGCTGAACGTCCGCACCGAGCCTTCTACGGACGCTTCCATCTGGACTCAGATTTCAAAAGAAGAACGGTATCCGGTTTTAAGTCAGCTTGACGGCTGGGTAGAGATTGAATTGGATACGGGAGATGAAGAGGGAAATGCGGATAAGGCATACGTGTCTACCCGTGACAACAATGTGGAGGTGCGCTACGCCCTTAACGAAGCGATTAAGTTCTCACCTTTAGAGGAAGCAGCCAATGCATCTGCATCCCGCAGAGCAAAAATTGTAAACTACGCCCTGCAGTTTGTGGGAAATCCCTATGTCTGGGGTGGAACCAGCTTGACAAGGGGAGCGGACTGCTCCGGTTTTACCATGAAGGTATATGAAAACTTTGGAGTATCTCTTCCTCACTATTCCGGTTCCCAGGCTCAGATGGGGAAAGCCGTAAGTTCCAGTGAGATGCGTCCGGCGGATTTAATTTTCTATACAGACAGCAGAGGAACGGTAAACCATGTGGCAATGTATATCGGCAACGGACAGATTGTCCATGCTGCCAGCAGGCGGAGCGGTATTAAGATCTCTACCTGGAATTACAGAAAGCCCAAAACCATTCGAAATCTACTTGGCGATTAGATATAAGAAGAGCAGAAGTTTGGAAGCAATTTTCCAAATCTGCCTGAATGACGCAGCAGCTGCGTTAGAAAAGAGGAGAGTATGAAAAATAACTATCTGGCACAATTTTTTGGAAAATCTCAAAATTATACGGATATTCCAAATCGGCTTTTTTCTGAGTACAATGTAAAAAAAGGACTTCGGAATGAGGACGGCACCGGCGTATGTATCGGCCTTACCAAGGTTTCTGATGTAGTAGGGTACAGCAAAGAAGACGGAAAAAAGATGGATACCCCGGGAGATCTCTATTATAGAGGCTACAGCGTCAGGGATCTGGTAATGAATAAGCGGCTAACCCATGGATATGAAGAGATTTGTTTTCTGATTCTCTTTGGCTATCTGCCTAAAAAGGAAGAGCTTGAACGGTTCTGCGGCGTGTTAAAGGAGATGTATGAGCTTCCCTATGACTTTTTAGAGACTAACATTTTGCGGACTCCGGCTAAAAATCTGATGAACAAAATTCAGCATGCAGTGCTGGCCCTTTACAGTTATGATGATGAGCCGGATGACATTGACGAATATAAAACTCTCCTGAAGGGGGTTAACCTTATTGCCAAGATGCCGTCTATTGTCTGCTATGAATATATGAGCAAGGAGCACTATTTTAACCGTAAGAGCCTGGTGCTTCACTACCCCTTAAAGGAATACTCCATAGCAGAGAATTTCCTCTATATGCTTCGGGAGGACAGAAAGTTTACGGAGAAAGAGGCAAACCTTTTAGATGTCCTTCTGATGCTTCATGCAGATCACGGCGGAGGAAATAACTCCACTTTTACCAATGTAGTAATTTCCTCTACAAATACAGACATTTATTCCACCATCTGCGGCTCTATTGGTTCCTTAAAAGGCCCCCGCCACGGCGGCGCCAATTTAAAGGCGTCAGAGATGATGGATGAGGTAATTGCCCAAATCGGATATTCCGGGGACAGGGAAGCCGTAAAGGCGGTGATCCGCCGGATTACCGGTAAGGAATTGTACGACAAGAGCGGCCTGGTTTACGGTTTTGGCCATGCAGTATATACGATTTCCGATCCGAGAGCAGAGCTTTTAAGGGATTACTGCGAGACTGTGGCAAGGGAACAGGACAAGATGAAGGAGTTTGAGTTTTACCGGCTTTTTGAAGAGTGTGTCAAGGAGGTTATCCAGGAAGACAAGCACCGCATTATTCCCACGAATGTAGACTACTACAGCGGCTTTGCATATGATATGCTCCAGATCCCCAGAGAACTCTACACCCCGCTGTTTGTCACCAGCCGCCTGGTAGGCTGGATTGCCCACAATATCGAAAATAAGCTTTATGACGGCAAGATTATGCGCCCGGCAACCAAGTATGTAGGGGAGAATGTACCCTACGTGAATGTAGAAAATCGGTAAAAAGGCCGGAGGCTTACGGAAATATTCCATAAGTCTCCGGCTTTCGCGGAGGAAGGAAGCCTTATATGAAACGGATTATCGGCATCACAGGCGGTATTGGTTCCGGAAAAAGCCAGGTGCTTAACATTCTAAAGAAAGATTTTGGCGCCAGGATTATCCAGGCTGACGAGGTGGCCCACTGTTTGATGGAGCCGGGAATGGAAGGATATATAAAGATAGTCGAAGCCCTGGGAACCGGCTTTTTAGCGCCTAATGGAAATATAAACCAAGAAAAGCTGGGAAAACTGATTTTCCGCAATCCGGAGGTTCGGGAGATTGTAAACCGGATCATTCATCCTATGGTATGGAAAGAGATAGAAGTTATGGCAAGGAAGGCGCCGGAGGAACTGGTAATAGTAGAATCCGCCCTTATGGGCCAAAAGCAGCGGGAACAATACCATGAGCTGTGGTATGTTTACACAGATGAAGAGGAGCGGATCAGGCGGCTTATGAGGGATCGGGGATACTCCAGAGAGAAATGCTTAAGTATTATGGCAAGCCAGAAGAAGGAATCAGAGTTTCGGGCCATCTGCAGCCAGGTGATTGATAATAATGGTTCTGTGGAGGAGATCCGCAGGGAGATTGAAAAAATACTCATCTGCCAGGATGGGAGGAAAAGGACACAGATATGAGATTTGTAAGTATTGCAAGCGGCAGCAGCGGAAACTGTATCTATGTAGGCTCTGATAAAAGCCATATTCTTATTGATGCAGGAATCAGCGGAAAGCGGATTGAGCAGGGACTAAAGGAAATCGGGATCAAGGGAAGCGAGCTGGACGGGATTTTCATTACCCATGAACACTCTGATCATATTAAAGGGTTAGGGGTTTTGATGAGAAAATATGAGATTCCCATCTATGGGACCAGAGAGACTCTGGAGGAAATAGAAGGGAATTCTTATCTGGGAAAGCTTAATAAAGAACTTTTAAATCCGGTTCTTCCGGACACGGAGTTTGAAACCGGGGATTTAACCATCCAGCCCTTCCGGGTGGATCATGATGCTGCTAATCCGGTAGCCTACCGGGTGAAAAATGGCAGGAAATCTGTTGCAGTAGCCACAGATATGGGCCATTTCAATCAATATATTATTGATAATCTCCAAAATCTGGATGCGGTATTGCTGGAATCCAACCATGACGTGCGGATGCTGGAGACAGGGCCATATCCTTACTATTTAAAGCGCCGGATCCTGGGAGATCACGGCCATTTATCCAATGAAAATGCAGGACGGCTGTTATGCCAGATCCTCCATGACGGTTTAAAGCATATTTTCCTGGGGCATTTAAGCAAGGAGAATAATTACGAAGAGCTGGCTTATGAGACCGTGCGGCTGGAAATTACAGAGGGAGATAATCCTTACAGTGCCGTAGATTTTTCTATCAGTGTGGCGGGAAGGGACAGAATGTCCAGGATCGTTACCGTTTAATATGAAAAAAATTTACCCATCAATTCTAAGAGGAGAGAGAACATGAGCAAGGTAATCATTACAGTAGTAGGAAAAGACACAGTTGGTATTATTGCAAAGGTTTGTGCCTGTCTGGCAGAAAATCATATTAACATTCTGGATATTTCCCAGACCATTGTCCAGGAATTTTTTAATATGATGATGATTGTAGATATGCAGAAAGCCACGGCATCCTTTGAAGAGATGTCAAAAAGTCTGGACGAAATCGGCTGTGAGATGGGAGTTACCGTAAAATGCCAGAGAGAAGAAATCTTTACCAAGATGCACAGAATCTAAGAAACAGGCAGAAAGGCGGTAAAACCGATGATTAATATTTACGAAGTAAACGAGACCAACAAGATGATTGAGCAGGAAAATCTGGATGTCCGTACCATTACCATGGGCATCAGCCTGCTGGACTGTGCAGACGGAAATCTGGACACAGTAAACGAAAAAATTTACAAAAAGATTACCACTCTTGCCAGGGATCTGGTATCCACCGGGGAGGCTATTTCCAGAGATTTCGGAATTCCCATTGTCAATAAGCGTATTTCCGTAACCCCTATTGCCTTAGTAGGCGCTTCTGCCTGCAGGACTCCGGAGGATTTTGTAACCATTGCAAAAACCCTGGACAAGGCGGCCAAGGAGGTTGGGGTAAATTTTATCGGAGGTTATTCTGCACTGGTAAACAAGGGAATGACTATGGCAGATAAAAACCTGATGCTTTCCATCCCTCAGGCCCTTGCCCAGACTGAGCGGGTGTGCAGTTCCGTCAATGTAGGTTCCACCAAGACCGGGCTGGATATGGATGCCATCAGGCTTATGGGGGAGATTGTAAAAAGAACTGCAGAAGCCACCAGGGACAATGATTCCTTAGGCTGCGCCAAGCTGGTGGTATTCTGTAACGCGCCGGATGACAATCCGTTTATGGCAGGCGCATTTCATGGGGTTACGGAAGCAGATGTGATTATTAATGTAGGTGTCAGCGGACCCGGCGTGGTAAAGACGGCTCTTGAAAAGGCCAGGGGAGAGAACTTTGAGGTTCTCTGTGAGACCATTAAAAAGATTGCATTTAAGATCACCCGGGTAGGACAGCTGGTAGCCCAGGAGGCATCCAGCCGGCTGAATGTTCCTTTTGGAATTATCGATTTATCTTTGGCTCCTACCCCGGCTGTCGGCGACAGCGTGGCAGAGATTCTGGAGGAAATGGGGTTGGAGCGGGTAGGGGCTCCCGGAACCACCGCGGCCCTTGCTATGCTTAATGATCAGGTAAAGAAGGGGGGAATTATGGCATCCTCCTATGTAGGCGGGCTTTCCGGTGCATTTATCCCGGTCAGCGAGGATCAGGGGATGATTGACGCCGTTTCCATGGGAGCTTTAACCCTGGAAAAATTGGAAGCCATGACCTGCGTATGCTCTGTGGGACTGGATATGATTGCCATTCCCGGAGATACCCCGGATACTACTATTGCAGGGATTATTGCAGACGAGGCGGCTATCGGCATGATTAACCAGAAAACCACTGCGGTTCGGGTAATTCCGGTAATCGGAAAAACGGTAGGAGATACGGTAGAGTTTGGCGGCCTGTTAGGCTATGCTCCGGTAATGCCGGTGAACCGTTATTCCTGTGAAACCTTTGTTACCAGAGGAGGACGGATTCCGGCTCCCATTCACAGCTTTAAAAATTAGGCCTCTTCGGACTGCCTGGATTTAAGGAGAAACAACGCATATGGAAAAGCAGCTTTCTGACGCTTTGAAACAGTTTTTAAATGAGGATTTACAGGGGATTGTTTTAAGCAACTCCCGGGACAGGGAGAAACTGTTAAAAGTTCAGATAAGGCCGGTGGTGATTCAGGAAAGCCTGAAATTCCAGGCAGAGGAATTTTCAGGAAATCAGGTATTCCATAAAAACCTGAACGCAGTCCAGACAGAGGCCTATGTTATGGCTTTGCTGGAAAAACAAATGAAGCAGATGGATTTGAAATCCTCGTTGGGAACTGTGCAGGCGCTGGTAAGCAAAAAGGGAAAGATGACGGTGAAGGTTCGGGAAAAGAAAACATCTCCGGGAGAATCGCCTAAAATAAGCCCTCTGTCCAGGCAGGAGAAGCTGTCCCGTCTGGCCCATAACCGTTCAAAGCGCTATGTGCTGGAGGAGGGAACCCCGGTGCCGTTTTTGGTGGACTTAGGCGTTATGACGGCGGAGGGACAGATTGTCCGATCCCGCTATGACAAATTCCGCCAGATTAACCGGTTTCTGGAGTTTGTGGAAGACGTTCTTCCGCGTCTGGACAAATCCAGGGAGACAGTGATTATTGATTTTGGATGCGGAAAGTCCTATCTGACTTTTGCCATGTATTACTATCTGAAAGAAAAGATGGGCTATCCCATCCGAATTATCGGACTGGATTTAAAGAGAGAAGTTATCCGGCACTGCAATGAGCTGAGCCATAAATACGGCTATGAAACCCTGCAGTTTTACCACGGGGATATTGCCGGGTATGAGGGCGTCAGCCAGGTGGATATGGTGGTAACCCTTCATGCCTGCGATACCGCCACAGACTATGCTTTGGCAAAGGCGGTACGATGGGGCGCTAAGGTGATCCTGTCTGTGCCCTGCTGTCAGCATGAACTGAATACTCAGATGAAAAATGAGCTTCTGGATCCGGTTTTTCACTACGGCATTATAAAGGAACGGATGGCGGCCCTTTATACGGATGCCCTGAGGGCAGAAGTCCTGGAAAACCAGGGATACAGGACTCAGCTTTTAGAGTTTATCGACATGGAACATACGCCAAAGAATATCCTGATACGGGCGGTATACCAGGGAAGCAGAAAGGATAACGAAAAGGAAATACGGGAGATTACAAAGTTCCTTCACATAAAGCCTGCTTTGTGCAGAGAGCTTTTGCCTGTGGAGGAAAACGAAGGGAAAGGGCTTACAGTACCAACATTTTCCGATTAAATTCGTTTCTTATTGCCTTGCCGTCTGTGTGGTAGCGCTGTTCATAGGCGCATTGATAGAGATGACTTGCATACAGGTCCTGGTTCAGCTGATGAAGAGCCGGATCAGATAAAATATGGAGAGCAGCCGAGGGACTGGAAATCAGGGGAATCCGGCTGCTCTTTTTAATTTCTGTAAGGAGCGGAGCCGCTGTCCGGCGAAATCCTAATATTCTGGCGTAGAAAACATAATTTCTCTTTTTAAAATCCTGGATGGCGTCTTTTTTCAGGCCAAGTAAAAGCCTGGTTAATGCCCGGTTTACCCGGGTATAGGTATACTGCCTGGTCTTTAACTGGACAACCCTGTCTTCCCAGCCGGAAAAGTCCAGGGCAAACTTTTTAAGCCTTTGAGACAAGTCCAGAGAAAAATCCGAATATTGGGAAAAGGGATCGGACTGGCAAAGGCTTACAGCATCTAAAATTTTCTGATTTAGCAGGGCAGAGAAGTCTTCCGGCCATAAAGGCCTGGACTGAGAGAAAAGACTGCGGACTGCAGGCGGAAGATAAGGAGTTCCGCTAAATGTCTCAAAAGAGGAAATTCCGCTGTTCTCCAAATTATTGTCTTTCCATTCTCCGTAGGGGAATTCTTCATACAGAGCCTGACGAATCCCGGAGGCGGAAGCAAATCGGCCCGGCTCTTTATGGGAAGGGGAGGCCATGGGCTCGTGGTATCCGGCTCCTTGTCGTAAAACCGTTACAGGAGTTAAGGAAGCGCGCTGGCTCTGGATGGCTTTGCAGTATTCCAGCCCTAAAATGTTGTTGGGGCTGGAGAGAAGATGGTCAAAGGGCCATCTGTTTCCCGTTCCCCAGACTGCCTCAAAAGCGGTCTGTCTGGCGGCAGGAAAAGATGCCCCTTCTTTTAAGTGCTTTTGGAGGACGGCGGAATAGCCTGGAGGTTCCTCATCCATAAAGGCTACAGCCCTTTTTAATTCATGGATATCCCCGCACTCGCTTCCAAAACACAGATAATTTACCACGCCAAGCTGATTGAGCAGAGCCACTCCGCAGCCTGCAAACTCCTGGGCAGTACTGCAGGCAAAGGCACAGGGAAGCTCCAACACCAGATCCACTCCGCCAAGGAGAGCCATTTGAGCCCGAATATATTTATCGAAAACAGCAGGACCGCCTCTCTGGACAAAATCACCGCTCATGGCAACCACAATATAATCTGCTCCGGTGAGCTCCCTGGCTTTTTGGATGTGATAGGCATGGCCGGAGTGAAAGGGGTTGTATTCTGCGATAATTCCGGTTACTTTCATATTGGAAGGACCCGATATCAATGCCTGGGATTGCCTTTTACAATATTTGCCCCCTTCATCAGCGCCGCCATAATATCCGCATTATGCTGGATTCCCAGACTATAGGTTTTGGAATAGATAACTCCCTGGGGAGTGGCCACATACTTGGGGGGGAGCTGATTCAATGCATAGGCGATGATATCATCGCGACATCGGGAACAATTACAGCAGTCCAGAGAAGAACCGACTTTATCATAGGTTTCCTCTACCAGAGTTTCCATTACATTTTTATAATTCATAATACCATACCTCCTAGTATAATAATGAATCGACATGCTATGCTTAACGCTGCCTGCCACATGGCCGGAAAATACCCGGTTAAGTGTTCATATTATATCATAGAGGCCGATAAAATACAATGAAAATGAAGGGAATCCCTTATGATTTGGAAAAATCCTCCGATATTCTTTATAGTAAGCATTTATGTCTAATGGGAGAAAGGACTGAGAAAATTATGGATATAGCAGCAATGGGAGTGAGTCTTTCAAGCGCCAGATTAGGGCTGGACATAAGCTTTGCCGTGGCGGGAAAAGCTATGGATGCAGTAGAAGCCAGCGGAGAGGCTATTGTGGATATGCTGGAAAGTGTACAGATGATGCCTCCCAGTAATCACATTTTAGATGTGCTTGCTTAAAGGAAGATTTGGAAAGAGGGTGCTCTAAAAGCCGTTTCAGGACTTTTAGGGCATTACTTTTTGTATTACAGTAAATATTGGTTGGTTATAATAATTATTTCATATCCTCTGTCTACTAAGGCTGACTTTGGGTGCATTTCTTACAATAGGAATACTTATCGTATTTAATTGGAAATAGAAATTGCATTTTCGAATTGTCTTTATTCCGAAAAACGGAAAATATGATTCCTTTTGGATTGGTATTATTCCTAAAATAAGATATAATGTTTTGGAAAGCGAGGGTTACTATTTATGTATATGACAGTAAAACAGGCTGCAGAGAAAGGGGGATTTCTGACAGGCGTGTCCGCATATTATGTGCAGAAGGCAAAGTTTCTGGTGTCACCCGTGAAGGACGCAGTTGGATGATTCTGGCAGACGCAGGAAAACCAGAGGATGGACGGTTTAAAGCAACAGAAAGTTTACTGACAGCTATAGAGGAAGAAAAGAGAACTGGATGCCAGGCGCCCGCTGACTGAGGGGAATTAGAACGTTTGACTGAGGAATTTGGTAAAAAATCAAATGCCTTTATCAGAGAGTATCATCAAGAAGATTCACTATCTTGTGTTGGCGGATAAACGGGAGGATCGGGGTGTTTACAGAAGAGTTCCAGTCAGGATTATGGGAGCCGGGATTCTGGAGCCGCCGCGGGAGAGGTATGAGAAGGTCAGCAGCCAGGGGCGGCGGTACGGAGCATTATGGGGCATGATGTGTTCCAGATGAATGGGCGGAAGCGTTAGTAATATATGGCTTGAAGGTAAAATAGGGAATACTTATGTATATTGATATATGTCGGAGTTTTCTTATAGTAAGTATATTGTAGCTGTATATGTATTGATTTGTTTTTGGTAAGTTCTTAGAAAATCCGTTCCATTGGCTGGGAATATGCTGTATAATAGAGTCTGTTATGGAAGACGATCCATCAGGGAGGCGGGCAGATGCGGGATAAAGATTTTGATATGCAGCTAAAGCGGGCGGAATGTCCGGTAAAGGTTGCGGAGATCGTGGAGAAGACAATAAAGGCCGTCTATCCCCATTATTATCCTTCCGGGGCGGTACAGTTTTTTCTGGACCTGCATAACAAACGGAGGATAAGGGAAGCGCTTGCTAGGGAAGATATCTATTTTGCGGTGGTGCAGGGGGAAATTGTGGGAACCGGGAGTATCCGGGAGAATGCGATCTGCAGGCTGTTTATCTTACCGGAATACCAGGCAAAGGGTTATGGGAACAGGCTGATGGATTTTCTGGAAGATATGGTTTTCAGGAAATATCATGCAGTACATATTGATGCGTCTTTTCCGGCGGAAAGTATGTATTTGAAACGGGGATACCGGATAAAAACCTATGAGAAAATTGAGACAGGGGGCGGGGACTATCTCTGTTACCATACAATGGAAAAGGCGGCAGGTGGAAAGGGATAAAGACTTTCAGGAGGGAACAGATGGATAAATGGTTTACTGTTGACAGGATAGATGAGGATACTTATATCATCAGCGAATACCGGCATTGGGACCATATCGGAGGGCATAAATATTTTCCGGATTTCTATGCCCATGAAGAGGAACTGGGGCTGCTATGAGATGTTCCAGGGGAGGCCGTCCGTGGTCCAGCCGGAGATTATCGGCCGTATGAGGGATGCTTTCCAGGGATTGAAGGAGAGCGGGAAACTGCGTCATGGGAGCGGGACTTTTGATTACGGAGACTGGGCGGTCTGGCTGTGATGGGGGTGTTTATGAGGGATGAAGGAAGGATGGAGACAGAAGATATTATTCTGGGAAAGGCAAAATATGAGGATTGGAGATCGATATACCGGAATGTCTGGTCAAGGCCGGAAACAGCAGAATATATGGTATGGAAAGTGACGGCTGATGAGGATGAGGCCAGGGAGAGGATACAGAGGACGATTGCGTGGCAGGAAACCCATGATGCGTGGCTGGTCTATGAGAGGGGCAGCGGGCAGGCCATTGGTTTTGCCGGAGTGGAGGAAACAGAGCCGCATATTTTTCATGAGACTGGTATTGCTCTGGGGCCGGAGTATGTGGGAAGGGGATATGGAAAACAGATACTGCGTTTATTGATGGAATACTGTATTTCTTTAGACGGGCAGGAGTTTTATTATTCTACGCGGGCAGAGAATCTTGCTTCAAGGGCACTGGCCTTATCCTGTGGATTGACTTATCACCATTCGGAGCGGAGGACAGACCAGCGCAGTGGGAAAACTTATGAATTGGAGATTTATAAAAAGAATCTGGAAAGTATAGGGGTGGGAGATGAAGTCGGAT
>CAJTOL010000043.1 GCA_910577645.1 uncultured Lachnospiraceae bacterium | reverse complement strand
TGTCCTGCAGGAATTTCCCTAACGCAAACCAGTAATGACCGGTCGGTTCCATTCCAGGAGTCACATCAGTTTTTCCATGCCTTTCTGCGATATCGTCCATCCATGCTTTCAATGTCAGGAATCCGGCTTCTGTGTTACTGAACTCCAGCGGCTTTTTGCTATACTCATAATTCCTCCAGTCAAAAGCCCTGGCGTAATGAGTTTCGCTTCCGACATCAATACCAACTATCAAAGTTTTTTCAGTAATAGATGCAATTTTTGCGTTCTGTGTGTTATAATTCATTTCAGATACCTCTCTGTTCAATAAGATTTTTACTAACCGGCAAAGTCAGTAATCTTATTTTACTCTGAGGTATTTTTTTCTCAACCTTCTTTCTTGGAATTCCCTATACTTAAATTATACAGGAAGCTCCTTATAGATTATTTGGTGATACTGCATTTGCAGTTCTCCAGAAATAACTATAAGGAGATCCCTAATAAAATCAAATATACATGGCAGCACAATATGTTGTGGTGGCTCTGAAGGTGGAAAATATCCATTCCGGATGGCTCTCAAGCGGGAAACTGGTGGCTCCCAAGGTGGATAATATTCATCTGACTAAGAATATTGAAAATATTGAATATTTTTGGTATAGTATGAATGAAACTAACTTGCAGAAATGAGTATTTCTGCAAATAGTTTTTGTGCTCCAAAATCTCCAAACAAGGGTTGCAAACTCACGAAATTTTTAATATAATATGGGCAATATCAGAGGGATTGCAAATTTACAAAAAAGTACACATTTTTGTAAATTCCCCGGCCCAGACCCCGGCGGTTGGAACAGACCTGTTGGAGGTTTGGGCATAAAGAGCAGGAATATCACAGAATAAAAATAAAACGGTCTTCTATTAGCGAGTGCTGGCGGACAGCGCTAATAGAAGACCGTTTGGTTTTATCTTGTAATATTCTCTTAAATTTTACACTATCTTTTTAAATTCCTCCAAATGTCGAATCATGTAGTTTGGCCGGATATCTCCCTGCCCGTCTGTACCTGCCGGATTATACCAGCAGGTATCGATTCCAGCGGTAAGGCCTCCCCGGATATCGGAAGTCAGGGAATCTCCCAGTAAAATCATATCTTTGGGATCCGCATCCGGAATCCTGGCAAAACAATAATCAAAATATTCTTTCAGAGGCTTCTGGCTTCCTGCATCCTCAGATACAAAAATATCATCCATATAAATATCTAAACCGGACAGGGCCAGGCGCTTATACTGGGTAGTGGAGGTTCCGTTGGTCACTACATAAAGACCGTATCCCTTGTCTTTTAAGTATTTACACAATTCTGCCGCTCCATCAATCAGAATGGCCGACTGGTCTAAAAAGCTTCTATAAAGATTTTCTGCCTCCTCTCCGTCTACCTGGAGTCCAAGCTGTCCGAAATAGTCCTCAAAACGTTGATTTACCAGACGCTCCTTGGTAACCTCGCCACGCTCAAATGCAGCCCAGGCGGCTACATTAATCTTATGATAGCGATGAAGCAGCTCCTCCCCGGCGGTGAATCCGTAATATTCCAGCACCCTGGCGATCCCCATTTTCTCAGACGCGGCAAAGTCCAGAAGAGTTCCGTCTACATCCAGCAATATATTACGATAGTTCTTCATAAACAACCTCTCCCTTGCAAATGGTATAAACAACTTTTCCGGTAAGCGCGCTGCCGGTAAAGGGACTGTTGGAAGCCCTGGAAGCAAATTCTTCCTCCTCAACCCGCCAGGTTCTATCCGGATCGAAAATCACCAGATCCGCCGGTCTTCCTTCCTCCAGACGTCCGCAGTCCAGATGATACAGTCGGGCCGGATTCAAGCTCATTTTCTCTATTAGCTGTACCATAGTTAAATGTCCCGGCTTTACCAGGCTGGTAATTCCCAGAGCCAGGGAAGTCTCCAGTCCAATGATCCCACTGGGAGCCTGGGTTAAAGGCCTGGCCTTTTCTTCTGAGCTGTGGGGGGCGTGATCGGTTGCAATAATGTCAATAGTACCGTCCTTTAATCCCTCAATGAGAGCCGCCCGGTCTGACTCTGTCCGCAAAGGCGGGTTCATCTTGGCCATTGCGCCGTGTTCAAGCACCGCTTCTTCCGTTAAGGTAAAATGGTGGGGAGTTGCTTCCGCCCATACATTAACACCCAGAGATTTTGCCAGACGCACCAAAGCCACCGAATTAGCAGAACTGATATGCTGAATCTCTATCGTCGCTCCGGTATCCTTGGCAATCATAATATCCCTTGCCACCATGGCGTCCTCCGCCAGAGCCGGTGATCCGTAGATGCCAAGCTTTTGGGAAACCGTCCCGTGATTGATTCCGTTCTCCTTAATAAAGGCCGGATCTTCCTCATGGAAGCTTAAGGGAATATACAGCCCGGCCGCTTTCTCCATAGCAGCCCGTACCAGCCTTCCGTCTTTTAAGGGAATTCCGTCATCGGTAAAACCCACGGCTCCGGCGGCCTTTAAGGCTTCCATATCGGTTAATTCTTCCCCTTTAAATCCTACCGAAACCGCCGCCGCACTTAACACATGAATCCCCGTTTTCTTTCCCTCTTCCAGAACATAGCTCAGGGTTTCCACATTGTCCACAACAGGCTTGGTATTCGCCATCAGAACCACAGTAGTAAAGCCGCCTTTTGCCGCTGCCGCTGCGCCGGTATGGATATCCTCTTTATAGGTAAAGCCCGGATCCCGGAAATGAACGTGGACATCCACCAGACCAGGGGCAACTACTTTGCCAGATGCGTCAATCATACGAACATCCCCGCTGTCCTGAGGCACAAGGCCTCCTCCAATCAGCACCTTCTCAATTTTATTGCCCTTTAACCATATATCTCCTGAAGCATCAATTCCTCTGCCTGGATCTACAATTCTTCCTCCTTTAATTACTATCATCCCGGTTCCTCCTCCTGTCAATTTTTCTTTTTACGGATAAAAAGCATCTTTATCCGCTCATTTCGTCTGTTTTTCCAAGCCATAGGAGCCATTTTTGCAATTCCGGTAAACACTCCCTGGGGAACTTCAAAGATAAGCACAATGCCAAGAACAATGGCTACCGCCACTTTGATAGCCTCAAATCCGGTAACAGAGGCCTGGCTTAGCTGGCCTGTCACAATATAGTAGGAAGTCCAGTAGACCCCGGCGCCAGGCACCAAGGGGAATATCCCCGGAATCAAAAACAGAGTCACCGGGCACCGTTCCCATACGGCAAAAAGTCTGGAAAGCAGAATTACCCCTATTGTGGCAAAAAAGGTTGCTTCTGCTGGAGAGACTATAGAAATAAGGCTGCAGTAAATCACCCAGCCAATACCTCCGATAAACCCGCAGTAGGGGTAATAGATCTTTGGTACTGAAAACAAAAGGGAGAAAGCTACCGTTCCGATTGCCGCCGAAATAATCTGACTAATCACAGGATCGCACCTCCTGTCACCCGGCTATAAACCGTAAACATCAGCCCCACACCTAAGGCGATGCAGAAAAACACCAGTAATGCATCCAGCATCCGCACTGACCCGGAAATATAATCTCCATCGGCAATATCCCGGATAGCATTGGTAAAAGGAACCCCCGGCACCAGCGGGATAATGGAGCCGATAATCATATAGTTTAAATGCTCCCCTATGCGAAGCTGGTACATAACCATACACAAAAAGGTTACCAGAAATCCGCCTGCAATATTTCCCACAATCTTGGACAGCTTGGGAGCGCTGACAGAAAGGACAAATATGTACAGCAAAAATCCTGCAATAAATGCTGCCACGCTATCTGCAAAGCTTCCTCCAAAGAGATGGCAGAAACAGCCGCTGCCGATTCCCGACGCCAGAACCTGCATCTTTTTGGTCTTTCCCGGCATATTCTGGATTTCTTTTAATGCCTGGCGCGCCTGTTCCACCGTATAATGGCCTGCCTCGATTCCCCGGGACAGCTGGTTTACCGCTGCTACCCGATCCAGGTGGGCGCCGCTTACAGGAATATGCTGTACCTTGGCAAAATACTGCTCCCGCACATTTCCCGCTGTCATCAAAATACCGTTGCTTAAAACAAAGGCATCGGCAAAATCCACTCCGTAATGGCGGCAGATCCGGTCAATGGTTTCCTCCACCCGGAAGATTTCCGCACCGTTTTCTAAAAGGATATGGCCCGCCTCCATGGCGGCCTCCAGGACTTCCCTCTCCCACTCGCCCTTTTCTTCTAGGCCTCTAGCTTCTTCAGACATTCTAACACCCCGCCGATAGTCTCAATCTCAAAATCTGCCAGGGAACGGTCAAATCCGAACCTGTCGTCAATCACTGCCGCCACCGTCATTCCCGCCCGGTAAGCCGCAGTAATTCCTACTGTGGAATCCTCAATAACCAGACATTCCTCTTCCCTTACCCCCAGCTTTCCTGCAGTATAATGGTAAATCTCCGGATCCGGTTTGCTCTGACGAAACATGTTTCCGCTGACTACCTGATCAAAATATCCGATAATTTCATTTTCTGTCAATACTCTGGTCACCAGCGGAAGGCTGGTGGAAGATGCCACTGCCAGGCGGTATCCCTGATCCTTTAAAGCCCTCAGTACTCCTGTGGCTTCTTTCCGGAAAATTTTACGGTAATCAACCGTCTCATAAATAGTTCGTTTTGCCCGGTATTCTTCCCGAAGTTCTTCCCAGTCCTGGCCATTTCCCACGGCCTGCTCCACAATACTCCAGGTATCCCTGGCAGTACGTCCTACCACACCGATTAATCCTTCCAAGGTTATCCGGGGATTCTTTGTCCGGGCAAATCCAAGCAAATCCTCCAGATATATCATTTCGCTGTCAATCAGTACCCCGTCCATATCAAAAATTACTGCTTTTATCCTGCTGTCTGACATATAATTCCTCCATAAGTGAAAGTTCAAAACCCTATTTCTTCGTCTGAAATGCTACTTCCAATTGCGGAAAAGTATAGCATAAACTTTCCCAAAAATAAAGGGACATCTCCTTTTATTTTCAGGATCCGGTTAATGGTCAAAGCCCATACAATCCTACAGGGGGATCACATGGGCTTTTTAAGAAAGATACAATAATTGATTTTTAATTTTTATTTCCGGCGTCCGCTTTATGCCCGCTGCCCGGAGTGCGAATAAAAGCTAATTAAATACAAACCGCACAGGCCAACCAGGGCGTATACGATTCTGGATATCCAGGTCATACTGCCAAAGAGGAAGGATACCAGGTTAAAATCAAAAAATCCGATAAGTCCCCAGTTGATTGCCCCTATGATGCCGATTGTCAGCGCCGTATAATCCAATGCTTTATTACCCATTTCATTCCCTCCATTTCTGGTTATACTATGGATAATGTACACCAAATTTTAAAAATTATACGTAAGACCTCAGGCGGCGTGAAATTTGGAATAAATTTTGCTCGTCAATTTTCTAAACGTTTTAAAATGTCCGCTTCCTCCTGATCAAAAAGCAGCCGTTTGTTGTATTCATAATACCGGTCACACTGATATTCCTGTAAAAAGGAGACGGCGGAATATCTGGAATTTAATTCCGTCACAAATATCACCATCTCCTGGCTGTCTCCAAAGGCCGCCTCCATAAAATCAAAGGCATGTTCCAGCATGGCCCCGCCAGCTTCCACCATTTCCTCATAGCGGTCGCTTTCTGCTCCAAACCACTGGCGAAGCTGCTGCCAGGCTTCCTCAGGATCATTTTTTCTCTGAGCCTTCAGCTCTTTACTCCAGGTTTCCAGAAAGCCCATTACCCGGCGGAAACGCCGATCTTCTCCGGCAGTTAAAAGCTCTGCCTTTTTTTGTTCCTCATAACGTGAAGAAATCTCCGATAAAATCCTTTCCAGAAGTTCTATTCCGTTGACAAATGTCCCGTCTTCGTTGGATCTTCCGCCATTTTCTGCGGCGCGGCAGGACTGATAGCTGCCAAGCTCTTTCATCAAAATTTCCAAATCGCCTGCCAGCTCCAGACATGCGGCGAACCTGCCGGAAAGTCCGGAAAGCAATAAGCTTACCAGGCTCAGCCTTTCATCAAAAGGAGCTTTGGCAGCCTGATTGCAGACATTTTCCCGAATGGTTCCTGCCAGAATTTCTTCCACCTGATATTGGCGGCGATAGCGGTTATACAGCTCTAAATAATTGGCAAAATCCTTGGCAATCTGCGGATGCTGAAGGTACTGTGCTACTACTTCCCGATCCACCTTTTTCTCCAGCTTTTCGTATACCTGAATAAACCCGGACAGGTCTTCCCAGCCTCTGGGCGTGGCAAAGAGCTTTCCGTCCACAGTAGTCTCAATCCGGCACAGATTTTGAGGCTTAAGCTTTAAGTAGGACTGAACCGCCGGATGGACATTTTGCCGGACTGCATACTCCTGCCACACCTGATAATCCGGCTCCACATAAATTTTTTTAATGCGATCCAGGGTTACTACATCAAATTCCCTGACAGATTTATTGTATTCCGGCGGATTTCCGGCAGCAGCAATCACCCAGCCGTCAGGAATTTTGTGGCTTCCAAAGGTTTTGCACTGCAAGAACTGCAGCATAGCCGGGGCCAGCGTCTCAGAAACACAGTTGATCTCATCCAAAAACAGGATACCTTCTGACAGTCCGGTCTCCTCCATCTTATTATAGACCGATGCTACAATTTCGCTCATAGTGTATTCGGTTACCGTATACTCCCTGCCCCCGAAATTCTTTTTCTCAAGGAAAGGCAGTCCCACAGCGCTCTGACGGGTGTGATGGGTAATGGTATAGGCCACCAGGCCAATCCCGCACTCCTTTGCTACCTGCTCCATAATCTGGGTTTTGCCCACTCCCGGCGGGCCTATAAGCAGTACCGGCCGCTGCCTCACCGCCGGAATGGCATATTCGCCAAACTCGTCCTTTAGCAGATATGCCTGGATAGTATCTTTCATCTCCTGTTTGGCCCGTTTAATATTCATATGTCATTCCTCCTGGTTCTTCTCTTTGAAAATCTTCCGGCAGTAAAATCAGCTTCATGGCCCAGGCCGGTACGGAAATATCACTGTAATTATCCTTTACAAATACAAAAGCGGTATCATAAGGCGGGCTTTCCACCGGATAAATGCCTTTTCCGTCTGTAAAATAAAGCAGCCCCCTTAGGCGTGTAAAATGACCGGCAGCCATCAATTCCCGGACATGTTCAAACACCGGGCGAAAATCCGTCCCCCCATGTCCCCGGACGGCAAACTTGCTCATATAGTCCTTCATTTCTTCCTGGCTGGTAATTACTGTATCCTCCTGGATCTTATCGTCACACTGGATAATATGGATATTAATCTTTCGAAAATACGTCTCCGATTCAGCCAAAATGGCGTAGGTTTCTTCCAGAAAACGTTTTACTAATTCCCCGGAGCAGGACATAGAGGTATCGATGGCAATAACAAAATCCTCGATGCGGCGGATCTCCCTGGTTTCCAGGGGCTCCAGCAAAGGCATGTTTCCATAAAGCTCCAGGCCATAGGTATAAAATCCGTAGTCAAAAGAATCCGGATCAATCTGGATTTCTTCTTTTAAAACAGAAAAACGGCGAAGAAATCTTTTGTAATCGTACCGTTCCCGGTTTTCCACCTGAACCTGTTCTAGCAAGCTCTGATTATCGTCTGATTCGTCTTTAGAACCGGTTTCCATTGCGGTCTGCATTTTTTCCCGATTGTCTTTCCAGCGGTTTTGGCGTTCCACAGCGGCTTTAGGCGGCTGTTCCTTTTTCCAGAAACCGTGATTATCCACAGTAAAAGCGGCAACCAGACTCTCTTTCTGCCGCTTTGGAAGATTCATATCCACCAAAGCCCGGTAAATACTTCCGGCAGTGAATACCCTTATTCCCCGGTTTTTAAGCCGCAGATACATTTCCCGGCGCTGAGCCGAAGGGCGGACATAAGTACATTTTTGATATAAAGTGTCAATAATAGACTCCATAGCAATATCACAGGCCAGATGCCAGAGAATATCCTCATCAGCGGTGGCAGACGGCGCGGGTAAAACGGCCCCTTCTGCAGGTACGGCCAGAGAAGCCAGTTGAATACTCCCAGGCGGATGACTGTCTAAATGTCCAAACAGACAGTGGAAAACCATATGAAGATAGGCCCGGTTCACAAAAACCCGGCCCTTTTGAAACAGCCCCGTCAGATATTCCGGCTGATAATAAATCAGGAATCCGTCGGTGCCAATACCATATCCGGAAAGCCCCCAGTCTGCCTCAAAACCCAGACTGCTTAAGGACAAATCCAAAAAGCGCATATTTAAATACAGTTCATTTCGGGAACGGCGCAGAATTTCAACACACAGCTCTACCAGGTTCAGTTCCTCTAACTGCCGTTCTCTTCCAGGGTCAATCATGGCGTCTCCCTCATTCCCTATCCTCACAGTTGAAATCTTCTTTTTCTGGCAGGAGCGGGGGATTTTTCTTGTTCTTCCCTCTGAGCTCCGGCAGATCCCCTGCCTTTCATCCTGCCTGCATCCATCAGCACTGTAACCGCTTCGGTCTGACCGGTCTTTGCCGCTGCTTCTGTCATATCGGAAAGCGTTTCTTTATTAATTCGAGAATCCGCTGCCACCTGGTGAAGAACAGCCATATCTCCCACCCGTACAAAAGCCTTTATCGCCTCAGCCGGGTGTTCTTTGATATAATTTACATACTGTTCCCTTGCCATATCCGTCAGCTGCTCCGGGTATTGCAGACGATACCAGGACAGCTCCGCCACAATTTCCGGAGGCTCCTGAACACATACATAAGGGAACAGGGAATCATATTCCGGAAATTGAAATTGGGTCTGCCGGAAACAATACCGGTATCGGTGGCCGCAGCCATGGGTCTCCAGCACCAGGATCCGGGCCGGGGTATTTTCTACGGCTTCCTCAAAGAATTCCGGGAGCAGCAATTTGGCGGTAATATTCCCCTCTTCATCCCGGAGAGTCAGCCGCAGCATCTGGTTCAGCTCTGCAAGGATTTCCGGCAGGCAGGACTTTTCTCCTTCTACTATCCTGACATCTAACTCTTCTATCCCCTGGCACCCGGTAAAAAGTCCGGCCCCCAAGTCGCCAATAGAAGAGAAAAATGTAAGTTTTTTCAAATTTTCGCAATTATAAAATCCGTACCGGCCAATGCGAACCAGGCTGCCCGGCAATGCCACTGACTCTACCTCGCCTCCGCAGACTGCCGGTATATCCGCCAATTCCTGGCTGCGTTCCGGCTCTCTGCGGATCATGGCGGAAAACGCATATTCTCCTACCTCCAACACCGGAAGGATTTCCGCTCCCTCCTGATGGCTTTCAAAACCACAGGCCAGGCCGTCTCTGTCTATTATAACCCCCTCCGGCAGCTCTATCTGACCGTCCCCGCCCAGAACCCGCAGGATCCGGACGCCTTCCTCATCTTTTTGCCGGCATTTTTCCCATAAAAACTTCATATTCCCAGCTTCTCCCAAATCTTATCTTTAAACTATGTCTTCATAAAATAAGTCTTAAAGATTTCCTTCTCATTATATCCCAAAGAAAAGCTGTCTACAAATGTTTTTTCCTATTTGGTTTTATCAGGAAATAAATTCTATAGAAAAGCGACTGATTTTTCCATTCTTTTCCTGAATCTGAATTTTCAGATTTTCCCCTTCCGGCTCAAATTGAACCTGTTGAATCACCTCTTGCTCTTTCCAGCTCTCAATTACATGGACAGCTGCCATGGAAGTACCGGTTCGTCTCTCAATCAGATACTCCAGCTCTTTCATAGATGGATTATCCGGCCCCTTTGCAGTAATTACCGTCTGCCCGTTGCCCATTCCGTAAACAGAAGTACAGCAGTTTCCGTTTTTGTATATTTTTTTATAAACACTTTCTGATGCCATTTTCTGAGCCTCAGCGCCATGGAGATAGTTCAGAGGCTTCTTTATAAAATAGCCCTGGGGAAGCGTTTCTTTTTCGGCTTCATTACCGGATACTTCTTCTCCAATCTTCTCGCCGCCCACATGGAAAACCCAGTCTGAGGTCTTATCTTCAGGGATTCCGTCCGCCAGGAACATATCTACAAAATATTCTCCTGCCCATATGATCTTCCTGTACATCCGGACTGTCCTGTAATTTTCTTCTGACCACTGCACAATGGTAAAGCTGTCGGGCATTTGATAGGGTTCCCTCCAGTCCGCCTCTGCTTCCACATAAATTACGCCGTCCCGCTCTTCATACCGCGTCAGCTTACCATTGACAGGCGCCTGATTTTCTTCTCCAATCACAAGGGTATTATGAGACGCCGTATTCTTATAATAATCATAGTGCATACGGGCTCCGTACCCGGTTGTTCCCAAATCCCTGGCAACCGGCTCTCCATAAGCCAAATAGCTGATTCCCAGACGATCATAGTGGTCATGCTCTCCTCCGTAGCTGTCATGCTTTAACAGCAGGTAACGGCTCTCCGGCCCCCTGAGGATTGTATGTCCATATGTGCCGGTCTCTGTATGATAATTTTTCAGCGCCGCCTCTGCCGGCTCAATTTTATCTGCTCCATATAAAAGCGCTTCCAGATTATCCCTGTCTGTGTTTTTATAATAAGTATGTAAAACCAATGCCAGCTTTTCTCCGCCCAATTCTCTATAAGGGAATTCATACAGCTCTTTCATATATGCAAAATGGCCATAATTTGTATCATTCAGCATAGGAAGGTCAAAGTTTGGTTCCAGATAGCTGCAGACTATTTCCAACATCTTCCTGTAATTTGGATGACGGATATTGCTGTACTTTGTGTGAAGAGCAAATTTTTCAAATGCAAAGAAACTGGTCAAAGCATAAAAATGATAGCCAAAAGAGCCTTCAAACCACATCTTATTTTTCAACATTCCATGCTCCAGCTGGTATAAAATGCCGTAGTCTTCATACATTGCCGCATCGGCAAGCTCCGGTTTATCAAACAGTATTCCTGTCACCGCAATGGCAGAATTTATGATTACCTCGTGGTTATGAAGCTGTCTGTGCCGGTGCTCCAACAAAAACTCTGCCCCTGGCAAAAACAGTCTGTCACGAACCATGCTCTTTTCTTCTTCGCTCATACATTCTGATAAAATATCGTATGCCATAGCCAGGCTTCTCTGAAAATTTGCTTCGTCCAAGGTCTGTGCACCGACGCGGCCAGGCCCGTTATAGGGAATATCTCCATGAATCTCATAATCCGGATAATGAACCGCATATTCTTTTAAAATTTCAATGGCCTTGTCCGCATAGGCCTGCTCTCCTGTAGCCAGCCAAATCACTGCCATAGAGAATGCCCCTTCATAATTCCCCCCATTGATCAGTCCCCACCAGGCACTGTCATAGGGTTCTCCTGTAAATACCTTTTTACAGGAAGGGCATCTGTGTTTATGGGGACTGTTTCTGTCAAAATCAAGCTTTACCGAGCAGTCCGGACAATAGTAATAAAGCGTCCAGTTGGCGATCCCCCTTTCGGGAACCATTATCTCACCATTAAAGATCTCATCTACTTCCTTTTTTAGCCGCTTAATTGTGGCAGGATAACGGCTGCTTCTCTCTCTCAGATGTTTTCTCTCTTCATCCGTAAACTGAATCATTTTCCTTCTCCCCTTTTATCACAATTTTTCCTGTTTCTGATACAGCCAAAGAGCCCCTTTCCTTTAAACGCTGTCCGGCTTCAAAGTTTCTTTAAACTCTGTAGGCGTACACCCGTAGAACTTTTTAAAGCTGCTGGAAAAATACCGCTGATTGTCATACCCGCAGCGTTCTGCAATATCCGCTATTTTCATAGATGTTTTTCTCAACAATTCCCCTGCTTTTTCCATCCGTTTACGAATCAGATATTCGTTAAAGCTTTCTCCTGTCACATCCTTAAAAATTTCACGCAGATAGCTGACGCTAAAGTGAACCAGTTCCGCAGCGCTCTCAACAGAAAGATTCCGGTCTTTCAAATGCTCTTCTATATAACCCTGTACCAAATGCACTGCCACTTCCTGACGGTTTGCGGATAATGTTTCTTTTACCTGCACACAACATTTTTTAATGTACGATTCCAGTAATTCATGTATTTCCAGAAGGCTTCCCGCTGTCATATGACTCTTTAACTGGGGAATATCCTGCTTATCCGGCCGCCCGCATCCGTTTTTTTCCATATCATCTGCTATCCCAAAGATCAGCTCCCCTGCCGAAATAAAGATATAGTCCCCGCCCTTATTAGAAATAGCTGCAAACAGCTCCATCAACTGTTTTAAAAGTGCCAGGGCTTCCTCTTCTTTTCCACTGCATACCGCGCCGCGAATGCAGCTTTTCATGTTTCTGATCCGGGAACTGATTTCCTTTTCTTTCGGGGGTTGCTCCTGCTTCTTTTCTCCGTAAATCCGAATCTTCTTTTCCGGATTGAGAGCGTCCTTCCAGGTTTCCAGAGCATCCAGATAAGAATCTCTAAGCCCGGAAAGAGTCTTATAAACCCTTCCCAAAGTCACATAAGGCACAATATCGTAGTATTGTTCCATGCTTTTCGCAAATTGCTTCAGCCCATTTATCAACTGCTCCATAAAGTGTGCCTCGTTTCTGTTTTCTGCACAAAAGCATACTGCCAGCTTATTAGGCTCCAGACTTACAGCCCTGATAGAAAAATCTTTTGAAAAATATCCGGACTGGATCAGTTTTACAAATTCTTCCACTCTTTCTGGAAGCCTTAAATCCTGCAGCACGCCTTTTAAACTCAGCACGCTGCTTAAATAGCAGGCAGAGCCATCCTTATAGATAAAGCCTAAAAGCTCTGCATCTTCCGCAGAAATTTCCCGTCCTTCCAAAATAGCTTTTAAAGTTCTTTCGCGATTTAAGCCTGCATTTCTATCCGCCCGTTCAATCAATGTGTGCAGGTTTTGATTCAGAGCTTTCTGTCCGTCCAGCTCTCGTATAATCTTTTCAAAGGCGCTGATAAGTTCCCGGGGCATAAGCGGCTTTAACAAATAATCCGTCACTCCCAGGGCAATTGCTGTTTTAGCATAATCAAACTCGTCATATCCGCTGATAATGATATTTTTGGTCACGATTCCCTGTTCCTGAAGTTCCCGAATCAGCTCCAGTCCATTTTTAAAAGGCATGGAAATATCCGTAACAATAATATCAGGATACACTTCCAAAGCTTTCTGCAATGCCTCCTCCCCGTCTTCCGCAGAAGCACAAATTTGTATTGGAAGGTCTGAAGCCTGAAGATTTTTCTCCAGGAGGCTTCTTACAAAGGTCTCATCATCAGCTATCAGTACCTTATACATTTTTATTCCACCTCTCTGTATTCCACGGGAATTGTCAACGTGGCGCAGGTATATTGTCCTTCTGCACTCTCATAAGAAAGTCCGAACTCTTTTCCGTAGTAAAGCATAATTCTTTCGTTTACATTATAGATACCATATCCGTCTTTGCTGCTGTGCCTGCAGTTTTTAAGGTTCTCATTCATGTATTCCAAATGTTCTTTGGAGATTCCCGCTCCATTATCCCAGACTTTTAAAAACAGAACCTCCGTTTGGCCCTTCTGCCCCTTTTCCACGGTTATCCGAATCTCTCCGCCCTGCTTTTTTTCTTTGATTCCGTGATAAATCGAATTTTCTACCAAAGGCTGAAGAATCAGCTTCAAAACCCTGTATTTCCCCATCCATTCCGGCGCCTTAATACTGTATCTCAGCTTGTCCTGATACCGAATCTGCTGGATATTCAAATAACATCTTACATGCTCTGTCTCGTCTGCAAGAAAAATAATTTCTGTTCCCTTACTTAAACTCAGCCGGAAAAAGCGCCCCAAAGAACCGGCTATCAGGCAGATATCATCCAGCCCCTTATCTGCTGCCTGCCATGTAATCGTATTTAATGTATTGTACAAAAAATGGGGATTGATCTGAGCCTGGAGCGCTTTCAGCTCAGCCCGGCGCTTTTGTTTCTGAGCTTCTTCTACCCTGTCCTTTTCATTTCTCAGCTCTTCTATTATGTTTTCCTGCTTTTCAATCATTTTTTGAAGTTTATCCGTCATATAGTTAAAGCTTTTGCTTAATGTTCCCACTTCATCCTTATATGGATAGAAAAAACGCACATCCAAATCTCCATTCTGTACACAGAGCATACTCCGTTCCAGCCGGCTTAATGCATCGGTCAAATGTTTTGATATAAAAAATACAATGGTAATGCTCGCCAGAAACAGCAACGCCGCCACGCTCATAATCCCCAGGCGAAGCTGCTCTAAGCTGTTTAACAGCTCTCCTCTGGACTTAATGCCATATACTGTATAACACCCGCCAAACACCTGGCTGCTTTCTACCAGATAATCTCTGGAATTTTCGCAGTCCTTTACGTCCATTGTACCTAAAATCTGCTGGTTTTGGGAATCTATAATCACAATGTCGTCAAAGAAGGATTTATCTCCCATAAGCAGTTTTTCCAGATTTTCTGCATCTATCTGATATATGAAATACAGCCATTCTTTATAATTTCCAACTGTAAAGCGCTGTAATCTGGGAATAACCTGCTTGTTTCCCGTAAATATGATATCTGCCATAGGGGGCAGCCACTGAATCGGTTGGATGCTCTCGTCTTCATAGATAGTATAAAAAGGTGACTTTAAAAAATCGAAATTCTTTTTTCTGAAATGAATATAACTGTCAAATTCTCCTCTCTCCGTATACAGATAGGCAGAAGATATCAGTGGTTCTCCTCTCTCAAAATCCTTTAAGTAATCGCTGACCATTCCCTGAGCCGCAACTGTATTCCTTGCCGATGGATCCATAAGAAATTGTTCTAATACACTGACAAAACTGTTATTAATCAGCATAGAGCGGGCTCTGTTGGCAATGATATTTAAACGTGTCTCCAACGTGTTGCTGATCTGGCTTAAGCTGTCTTCCGCACTCTTTTTAAAATTATCTGAAACATTTTTTGCAGAAAGGGTATAAAATGCCCCCCCGCTTCCAAAGCTTAAAATCAAAAAAATCACCAGAAACAATGTCCAAATTTGATATCTGAATTTGAAATTCCGGATATGAAATCTCATAACATCTGCTCCTCTTTTATTTTGTTTTTTTATTATATCTCGAAACAGATGCATTTTCCATCATTTATCCTTTAACTGCCCCTGCTGTCAGTCCTGCAATAAACTGCTTGTTGGCAAACATATATACTATCAGAATCGGAATAATGGCAATGGATGCTCCTGCCAGCATAATATGCCACTCCGCCGCCGCATTAACCGAATATTTTAATTGTACAACAGCAACTGTCAAAGTCTTCAGCTTAGGCGTGGTTATGGTCATAACCAGTCCTGTAATGTAATCATTCCATGCATTTCTAAAAGAAAACAGTGCCACAACTGCCAGAATCGGTTTGGTCAGGGGCAGGATCACCTTATAATAAACCTGATAAATGGAGCATCCGTCAATAATTGCCGCCTCATCTAATTCTTTCGGAATTGCTTTTGTAAATCCCATTACCAAAAAGACATTAGTAGCCTGTCCTCCTGTTAAAGCGACTATGAGCGCAATGGGGCTTTTATGCAGGTTTAAATCTCGCATTATTTCGTAAATCGGATACAGGGTAATGGATCCCAGAGATACAAACATCATGGACATATAAAGGGCAAGCAAAATCTTTTTTCCTGCAAACTCCCTTCTTGCCAGTATAAATCCTGCCAATGAGCAGGTAACCACCGCCAGTATGGTAACGCTCATGCTGACAAATACGCTGTTTCCGGTATACCGCAGAAAATCTGCTTCCATAAAAGCCCTGTAATAATTCTCAAAATGCCATTCTGAAGGCAAAAAGCTTCCTCCCTGAGTCAGCTCTGCATTGGTCTTTAAGGAGCCCAGAATTGTATAAACAATGGGGTACATCGTAAAAATCACTGCAATCCCCAAAAAGATCCATTTTACTGTTCCCCCTGCCAGTCTCTTTATTTTAGCTGTTCCGGCCTTTTTCTCTATTTGAATGTTGGTATCCTTCACCTCTAACTTCACCTCCTTAATAAATATCATCCAGCTTCTTTGCAAATTTAAGATAAATTACGGTTACAATACCTGCAATGCAGGCTGTTACCACGCTTAAGGCAGCGCCGTATCCATATTGGGGAACCGCTTGTTCATTGGCTGAAATCGGGAAGAAATACCGATAGCTGTACAAAGAAGCTACCATGGTGGCATTATTAGGGCCTCCTTCTGTCAATACCATTACATTGGTAATATCATGGAATGCAGAAGTAATAGCCAGCATAAGAATGATTTTTAAAATAGGGCCCAGCATTGGAATGATAATATACCAGATGGTCTGGAACCAATTGGCCCCGTCTATTCTTGCGCTCTCTATGGCATCCTCTGATACCTGCTGAATTCCCGCTATAAAATACACCATATAGTTGCCAACGCCACCCCATACAGCCGTTAGAATCAGCGTCTCCATGGCATGTTTTTTTCCCAGCCAGTTAACAGGCTGGCCGATAATATGGGCTTCCATTAAGTACTTGTTGATCTCTCCATTATAGGCATTAAACAGCAGATAAAATACAAGTCCCATAACCGCGGAACTCATAATTGTGGGAAGAAATATAATGCTTTGGAGTACTCCGTTTCCTTTTTTATGGGTGTTTAATAAAAATGCAAGGAAAAAGGCAAGAGGGATAATAATCAGCACTTTTCCAAACCCATAGGTAAAGGTGTGAACCACGCTTTCCCAATATACCTTGTCTCTAAATACCCTGGCCAGATTGTCCAGCCCTACAAATCTGGGGGTTCCTGTCCCGTAGCCGCCATACTGGTAAAATACATATTTTAATGCCCAGAGAACCGGATACAGCGAGCAGCCAACAAATAAAATCAAATTAGGGATTAAAAAAGAATAGGCTTCTAAATTCTTTTTTATGCTTTTCTTTGTCATATACATCCTTTCCTGAATCCCATGCCTTTTAGCAGGTATTCATATATCCTGACAACATGGGATGCCGCAAAATAAAACCAGGGACCTTCTATTTGCGCTGTCCGCCAACTCCCCTAACACCTGTACGTTTATGGCGGATTGCATCCGCCGTATCCGGCACAGATGTGCCGGGGATGCGGACATCTGCTAATAGAAAGTCCCTTTGTTTCATTTTACAACACACACGCTGGTCCTGATCTTTTACATTCAGATCCCTTATTGTAAGATCGGATTCATCGGATCGTAATTGTCCATCTTAATTTCGTATCCTGTTCCATTGGCAATTGCTTCCTCATAAGCTTTGTTATAGCGATCTGTCAGATCCTGAAGAGTGGATTCCACATCTGCTCCGCCATAGTAAATAGATTCTACGGTTTTATATAAATCTTCTCCTTCCACAATCATACCTCCTCCAAATGCGCTATGAGGCGCTTTGGGAAGCATTGCGTCTGTATCCCGGTTGATCTGAAGCCATTTCTTATTTTTAAAGTCCTCGCTTGGACTCGCCTTTTCAAGGATGCTGGGAATAATGCTGACGCCGTATCCGCCTTCATAATATCCAATCAAATAATCCTCTGTAGCAAAAAGATCCTTATATACTTTAAATGCAGTCTCAAGGTTTGGGCTGTCGGCGTTAAATATATACTCGCAGCTTCCATCATAGTACTGCTTTCCAGTTACCTTACCCCCGACAGTGGGAATGGGAGCTACATCCCATTTAGAGGAATCCATGGGGAACTGATTGGCATATACGCCGGGTTCTGCATGGCTATAGGACATATACATACCGATTTTTCCTGCTGCAAACTGAGTTCTCAAGGGGTCAATATCCAGAGACTCACAGCCTGGGAATGCACATTCCTCAGATAAAAGTTCAGTCCACAGCCTTAATGTATCCGCCCAGTTTGTAAAATCATATCTGCCGTTTTTAAAGTCATAACCATAAGACATTCCGGTCTCCGCCTGAAGTCCGATGCACATAGAACGCTGTAATGCGGAGCTTGCGCTCTTCATGTTTTCAGCAAATCCATAAATCCCTTCTCCTTTTAACTGAGAAGTAATCAGCTTTGCATCCTCTACCAGCTCTTCTAAGGTTGCCGGCGGCTCTTCAATTCCTACACGCTCGAAAATTTCTTTGTTGTAGAACAGACGGCAGGTGGTTCCTGTTGTGGGGATAAAGTAAATTTTTCCATCAAACTCGTTATAACCAGGAATAATCTCATCTGCAAAATATTCTTTCATCTCATCATCCATAAACGGCGAAATATCTGCCCACTGTCCGGTTGGGTAATATGTACTCCACACCATTGGCTGATTAACCAGAAAATCCGGTAATTCCCCATTCTGAACCGCCATATCTACTGCCTGCTTGTAATTATCTGTATACAGAGTATACACTACCTCTATGTTGTCCGTGTTGGTTTTGTTGTACTCATCCACTTTAGCCTGAACATAATCGGCGTCATGCCGGTCTTTTGACCAAACATTAATCACGGTCTTTTCGCCCTGAACTTCTTCTTTCTTATCTCCGCTTTCTGCTTTCGCTTCCGTCTGTACAGCCGTCCCCTCTGCTGGCTGTGAAGAAGCTGAACACGCCGTCATTGCGGATGCTGCCACTATGCTTGTCATTGCAAGCGCGCCAAATCTTTTTAATTTCATATGTAGTACCCTCCCTTGTTTTTGTTAAGTTCATTATATCTGTCAGGTTTCCTGCTGTAAATTCAGGAAGTAAGGAAGCAATGTTCGAAATCTTATGTTTCTTTTTAAAGGATAAACTCCCCATTAAAAACGCCAGGGACTCTGTATTCAGGGTTCCTGGCACACATAGAAAAAGAAGGATATTTCATTATACCTATAAAATATCCCCTTGAGCATATTTTTACTTGTTTTGTTAAAATCTTAATAATTATTGTACCTGCATATTCATATGACTGACTAAATCACGTATAATTTTAATTTGCACCTCTGTTAAATGGTCCACATTAATCATACAGGCGCTATCGTCCTTATAGGTTCTCCCCAATATATAATCTGTGGAAACATGATAAATATCAGCAAGAAGAACTAATTTCTCTATGCTAGGCTTGCGTTCCTGTTTTTCATAAGCACTGATCAAAGCCGGGGTAACACCTATTTGCCTGGCAACTTCGCTTTGAGAAAAATTAAATTTTTCACGAAGTTCTATTAAACGTGCAGAAATTGTGATTTCCATAAGTAACAAATCCTTTCAACTGAAAGTATAAATTCAAAACTTACACTTTTGGTTGTATATAATTGTAACTTTAAGTTGAAATCAAGTCTTATAAATGCTATTATTATATAAATGTAACCCTTCATTCTTATATTTCTTTGTTTTCCCAAAGTGTGAATCGTTACATAATTTAATAATTCCGAAAGAGAGGATTGCACATGAAAAAAAGAATTATGTTACCCCTGTTACTGGAAATTTTTGCTATAACATCAACTATGACTGTACTGGCAGCTCCCCAGACCATGTCTGATGGAACTGTATTTGATGCTGAATTTTATGCACAGACATACCCTGATGTAGCATCTGTATATGGTACAACTAATACAGATATTCTCTATCAGCATTATGTACAGTTCGGAAAAGCGGAAGGCAGGCTGGCCACATCTTCCTCTGATACATCTGCCCAAAACGTATCGGATCAAAGCAATGCGCCACAGCAGGCGGCAACGGGATATTCCGTAGAAAATCTGAAGCTTATTAATGATACTCCTCTTACCTGGAAAACCATTTATACCAGAAATGATCCTAACGGAGCATGGCAGTTCCAATGGGACGGAGACGGTATTGGGGAAGGATATGTCTGTGCGCTCCACAACTACAACCTTATCTCCTCCTATTTTGGAGCAAAAATCATTTGCACAGATGGCTCTGAACTGATCCTGGAAACCACTAATATTATTCCGGGAAAAAATTATCACGCGGAGGTTTCTGAAAATAATGGCTTTTATGCAGGAGTTGGAACCCAAACTGCTCTTGTGTACATCATGGATGCTGACAATATCTGCATTTACGCTGTTGAATGGCCTTAAAGCCAGAAAGCCGCAGGCTGAAGCGCTTATGATTTAAATGCTGACGTGTCTGAGCGCTCTTTAAATAATACGAGAGGAAAATAAATGAGAAAAAAGATGTTATCCGCGATTGCCGGTATTTTGTTATATATATCCCTTTCCGGCGTGTCCCCCACTGTCTGCGCTGCAGAACCGCTGGATGCTGAAGCCTTAGATGGGGAATCTTGGGATATGGGGTATGATAACGGCGCTGATGTTGTCTACCCTTTCCTGCCCGCTAAGTTTAATGTGCCTTGGGATAAACAGACCGACGAAGAGAATCTGCAATACCTTATTGCTTCCGGCGATTCCCCTGGTGCAGAAGGGCTGAAATGGTGGGTAAACAGCAGTTTTGACGATGCAACAAAGCTGGCGTATCTGAATACCATTTCGAATACCGGAAGGGACTCTTCTCTCTGGGTCATGAATTCCGCCCTTTCTTTAGAAGAAAAGTCTACGTATTTCAGAAGCCATGACCTCCGCGGCCACGGAAGTGATGTACTTTTATGGTGGTTTGAAAATATAGGCAGCGGATTGACGACAGAGCAGACAAAAAAGACTGATTCCAATAATTATGAATGGTATACAAGAAGTGTTTTAAATACTTTAGAGGGAGTGGAAGTCGTTACCATAGGCGAAGACAGGTATTATATTGCAAAAGCTGATTTGGAAGAAAACATTGCCGCCGGAAAAATCACAACAACATCAAAACGTGTATGGATAGACGGCGCTCCTGAAAGCGCCTGGACCGTTTACTTTTATTCTGCCCCATCCGTAAAAAGTCTTGGGTGTAAACTGTGGAATTTAGCGGAATAAAGACTTTGGTAAATTGCAAATTCAAGATTTTTTGTCTCTTTCCAAATTTAATGTAGAAATTTAGTTACTGTTCAGAGGTCGTGGTGTTCAGATTATTTTTGTTGACTTTTTCCCCACAATAGCATATCATAAGGGTAGCTAAGGAATGTAGCTATATGTCCACGGACATGATGAAAGCCCCAGAGTGCCAGCTCTGGGGCTTTCTTGTTCGTTACGGTGAACCACTCCGTTCAGGCTGCTGCTGTCTATTATCTCTGTCCAGCCATTTACAAATATAGTAGCCAGCTATACTTGCCAATACAGAGATAAGGAACGCAACTATGTATTCCACGGACATCACCTCCTTTCTGCTGGAGGCTTGACAGCAACATCATTATATCATAAATTTTCTTTCCTTCTACTTTTTTCGAAAAATTTATCTCTTTTTCGCTAACTCCTTATCCAATGTTTCCACCGCCTCAGATATAGAATATTCCGGTTCTGTCAGTATCACCTTAGCAAAGTCTTGCTGATAGCCCGCCAGATGCCGGCTTTTTAAAAGCTTATTTGTCGGGTACTTCTTTTCTTCCATTGGCTGTAATAACTCAGGCTTTTTACTTGTTTTTGACATATTCATTATAATTTAGGAATATACACAAACAAGGATAAAATAGTAATTGGAAACACACAATATAATTACTATTTATTACAAGATAATCGTTTCTTAAAAAAGAACCTTAACTAAATTGCTACTGCTTATGAAATATCTCCTAATAATTTTAATTTAGATGAACATGTGAACAGAGAATGTTATCAATATGCTTATACATGCACACAATTTATAAGTTCCATTCGTTCTGGACTGGGAAGATTTGACACACCGGTAACTATAAATTCAAACAAAAATATCGTCGATTTTTATTATGCAGATTATAATACAAATCGCAAATCTGCTCTTTTACCACAAGGGGAAAATGGGAAAGCCATTTTTCTTTATTTACTCCATACTTTATCCACAATAAATTTTCTTCTATACGTTTTAAACGATTACGAAAAATACTTCTGATTATTTGAATGAAATTGATGTTAAAAATGCTAAATTTATGAACAGTACTTTTAGAAATTGTATGATGTACCCAAGTTTGGCAGATAAAAATGGAAATAGTATTATTTCTTCATCTAAGTTAGATAGACAGAAACCTCGTTTTGGATTAGTAGAAACTTGTTTTGACGGAATGGGCTATAAAGACCTTAAAGATTCTGTTGTATTAGAAATGAAACGAATATCAAATATATTATCGCAATGGCTCGAAATACAATCTTTAAGTATAAAGCCACTTTAGTGCCAGTTACGCAATAAGACGCTGTTTTTGAGGACAGACTTATAAAACCCTTGCCTCGTCATTTCAACGCTCACAAAGCCGCATAAATTAAGGACAAAATAACCCCTACTGCGTAACAATCCCCATAATAGATTGAGGGCGAAAGCAGTTTACTGATTTCGTCCTCTTGACAACTTTTCCTGTCTTTGCTACTTCCTATCGGTCGAAACGGAATTTCAATATAGCTTCAACCAGTTTCGCCTTTAATCTGTCCTGTGTATCATCATTGATATGCCCCTTATACATAGACAGACATTTGATATGTGCTGTGTAGTGCCGCAATACTGCGTCTACCGCTTCCGGCTCTCCGGCAAGGGCTTTTTCGATGACCTCAAAAGGTATCAGCTTTTTGTTCCTCATGTTCCAATCTCTCCCATTCTTTCCGCAACTGTTTCAATGCAACATTTCTCCTGCGGTTTATCGAACTCCTACAACGCCCGTACAATCTGCCGATTGCTTCATCACGGTATCCAACAAAGTAATAAAGCAATAGGACTTCGTATCTTCATTGCGGCAATCTTGATAATGCCATTGCTAACCGTTCATCATCAACGATAGTTTCCTTTCCCAACACAAGAAATACGGTCGGATTGTCCTGTTTTTCAAAGTAGCTGTCCATAGCAGACGGTTCAAAATATTTTTCCGACATTAGGTAATCAAGGGATATTTCCCGTTCTTCTTTCCGCTTCAAATCCCGCCATGCGTTAATGGATTCATGGCGCAAGACAATCTTGCAGAACGCGTGAAACGCATATTCGATATGTTCCATGAACTGTTCAGAATATCTCATTTTCTCTCACCCCTTTCTTCCCAGTAGGGGGCTATTACAACAAAAACCCATGCAAAATATATCCACATAGCTTCTTGTGTAATATGAGTTATTAAGACATACTAAATGATATGTATATTCATACTCATAGGCGCAATAATCCTCGCTAATGACTTGGATTTTTTTGACAGGTCAATGACCGTCGGATTTTGTCGAT
>CAJTOL010000042.1 GCA_910577645.1 uncultured Lachnospiraceae bacterium | reverse complement strand
ATGCGAACTGTTTTTCTCTTGTGTGGGCGATATTACATTTTCATTCAGGCCTGATACCGCAGGCTCATTTGATGGCTGATCGGCGGCGGCAGCTGGATAAACACCAACAAAAACCGCTCCTAAAATAATGCACAGCGTCAGCACACTTGTAGCAAATAAAGTTGTTTTTGATTTTCTTTTTAAGTTCATAATCGCACCTAACCTTTCTTTTAATAATTGTTTGTTTTCACTAAGAGTAACAGCGACCAGAGATTCCTTGTACTTTCCGACTGCTGCCATTGCGTCAAGCAGAGTTTCTCCATAATCCTGTGCGTTATCATATCCCATTTTTGAAAGAACCGCTTCATCACAAGAAAATTCACATGCCTTTGTGATTTCACGCCTCATTAAATAAACAAGCGGATTGAACCAGTGCAGACAGACGGTAATTTGTACCAGCCATTTATAAAACATATCCCGCCGTTTGTAATGCGTTAATTCATGCAATACGATATATTGAAAGTCCTTCTCCGGAATATCTGCGCTTGGTAAAACAATACATGGCCGGAAGAATCCAATCAGCAGAGGGGACGAAACCAACGGATTGACACAAAGCTCTACTGGTCTTTTCCTGCCAGTCTGTTCCGCAATAACTGAAAGCCGGTCTAATTGCTCAACATTGGAAACCGGATTTAATCCAGCCTTAACATATCGAATAAAGCTATGATATGCCGTTATTTTTTGTACCAAAAGAATCAATGCAACCATGAGCCAGATAAGCCAAACATGGTTGGAAAATAAAGACAGAATATCCCCAACCGGGCGGGAGGATATAGAATCGTCTTTAGGATTGACAGTATTCTGGTTGTCGTGTTCCATACCGGAAGCAGGAACATTGAAAGCATTTGTATCACCAGAGGGTGACTGCTGTTGCGGCAGGGAAACAGAATGGGTTATGGCCTGATCGATTGTCTGATAGGCTTTTCCCATCAAGTTTGTTTCCGGTCCAAAAGGCAATAACAGCCGTACAACAACAATGAGCCAAATATAATACTGCCATTGTCTGCTGATTTTGTCTTTAAGGAATCTTTTTCCGGCTAGTAACAGCAGGATGAACAATGAACCGGAAAATGACATAGACAAAAACATTTTCAATAGAATGTTCATTTTTCTGTTCTTCCTTTCTCCAAGAGCTTTTTCAGTTCCTCATATTCTTCGTCTGCCAACAGGTCGCCAGAAATCAAATCGGAAACAAGCCATTTTGCATTTCCCTCATAAATTTTATCCAGAAAATTTTTGGTTTGGGTTTTGTGGTATTCGCTTTCCGACACAAGAGGGGTGTATTCATTGCAACGCCCGGTTTTTTTTGCTTTCAAAAACCCCTTATTGACAAGCCGGTTTAAAAGCGTGATAAGGGTATTTTTTTGCCAGAGTTTTCCTTTTGCTGCTAAATCTGCCGTAAGACTGGCAAAAAGCGTCGGCTTTTCTCCGTTAGCCCATATCACTTTCATAATTTCAAATTCCGCATCTGATATTTGCTGTACCATTTTGATTTCCTCCTTGAAGTATGACATCATGTTACTCTTAAAGAGTAACGCAGTGTCATACATATGTCAAGTGGGTATTTTGAGGATGTGCAATTAAATACTACCAAACATAAAATTCTATTTAATTCACATACTATCACCTTAAATATAAAATAAGTTTGGGTGATATTGTATGGAACATTATGAAGATAGATTTGATTTTCATGGCCCCGTGATTATTATCAAGCTTGGGAGCCACCGTTCTCACACTTGAGAGCCACCTTGTTTTTGATATAATTCTCATGCTTGAGAGCCACTTTAAACACTATATGTAGTATTGTTATAAATAGCATGACTGTTACCGCAGCCATGCCATTGCTATCATAAATATATGATGTTATCTTAAGGAATCAATTACAGCTTTTGCCTTTTGGGAATCATATAGTTTTCTTAAATTGTTATCTGTTGTTGGTATTGCATAAGAATTATGAATGATTCTATCCATGATCGAATCTGCTTGTGTTCCTCCGCCCAGTCTCTCATGCCAGTCCTCCACATCGTACTGCCCCACAAAAATCGTTGGACTGTTTCCGCATCTCTGTTCTATGAGTTCATATATAAACTTCGATTCCCTCTCGTTAATTTTATAGTTCAACCATTCATCAATGATCAAAACCTTGTAATTTCCAAGTCTTTTTCTATACCGGACCTGCTCTCTGAGATTATCTTTGTGATTTTGAAAATGCCCCAGCATATCAGGCATTCTGATATAACAGGTCCGCAAAGTCTGTTTACACGCCTCCACTCCAAGTACACATGACAGATATGTCTTCCCAGCACCTGTCGCCCTGTAATAATCAGATTCGTGGCAGCACTTACAAATCCCATGGAAGCCAGATTGACAATCGTATCCCTATTGATTCCTCTTGCTTCACAATCAAGGGTTTCAAGACTTGCATTTGGATACTTTAACTCCGCATTCTTTGTAAGTCGTCCTATCAAACGGTTCTGTCTTTCTGTTATAAGTTCCGTAAGAAGATGCTCTAATCTGTCATTATGGTTTAAATCCACCAGTGACACATCCTTCTCCTGATTTTCTATAACAGCTGCCAGATCCCCCAGTTCCAATACCGCTAATTGTTTTCGGATCTCTATATTCATTACTTTCTACCATCCTTCCTGTAATAATCTGCACCTCGTACGATTCCACGTTTATGCTCCTTTCCGTTCTCGGACTTCAGTTTATTCTTTTTGCTTTTCGAGATATCCTTTATATAAGCAATCAGCGTATTGTATGTAATCATATGGAAATCTTTTAAAGCCCTCCTGCAGGCTTCCTCCAGTATTTTTTCTCCATAGATACTTGCTATGTCAAGAACGGATCTGGCATCTATAAGAGCCTGTTCTTTTATTTTTGCATTTTCATAAATCCTGCCTATCACAGTAGTTGGATTTGTGCCAATCTCTTCGGCTTTTGCAATCGTTGATTCTACGGTTTCGGGAGTGTATAGTGGATAAGGAAGGTGCGATGCTTCTGTTCTCTTGCCGTTTTTGAGTCCGGAAGGAAGACGTTTATGTTCTGCAATGAGTTTATGTGACGAATAAATAGAAATCATTGCATTGTTGTATCTCACATCAACGTATTGATTCAGATAGCCGCTGGGAACAGAATATTGCCCCTTGCCAAACCATATATGAGAGTTTGGTCCCACCTTATGGTGATAGGAGCACTCACATATCTCAAAAGGGAGCAAAGGCAAAGCCCTCAGCATTGGTTTCTCTTCGGTTTCAAAAAGAATCTTTCTACTGCCATTTCTCTTTTGAAATTCCTTGGAATTAAGCTTCGTAAGAGCATTCCTTATGCCGCGATTCAAAGATTCCAGAGAATAAAATGTTTCATGTCTTAACATACCTATAATTTTTCTTGCAATCTTGCCTACGGAGCCTTCCACGCTTGGTTTCTGTTTGGGTTTTCTGACTTCAGCCGGCATGATTGCAATTTGATAATGTTCAGCAAAAGATAAATACGCATCATTTAAGACGATTTCTCCATGTTTTGGATGAGCGACAACTCCGGTTTTCAGGTTATCACATACAATCTTTACAGGAGAGCCTTCAAAGAATTCAAGCATATGTACATTACAATACAACCAGTCAGACTGATTCATAGACGCTGCAGCTTCAACGTATATATACTGACTATACGGAAATGTTGCAACAAAAAGATATGCCGTACACTGTGTGTTCTTATCCGGGTCAATATAATTCATTGTTGGTCCCGACCAGTCAACTTCAAGTGTAACACCTGGTTTATGTTCTATATGGCTAGTGTAATTTTTACTGACCGTATACCTTTTATAACCTCTGGCAAACGTAGGATAGGAGCAGGCTTTTGCACCTTCTTTTTTACACTTCTCACAGTATTCTTCCCACAGGAGAACCTCTGTAACGCCAACTTTACTGAGTTCTTTGTGCACATATGCATAATCAACGGACGCATAACTTTGTTTGGGCTTGAATTTATCAGGATAAAAGAAACGATATAATTCATCATCCGTCATCATGAGAAGCTCCTCCCACTCTGCGTTGCAGCCATCAGAAGCTTGTCTGATTCGTGCAACGGAATTTCGGGAAACACCAAGAACAGTGGAAATCTCCCGGTCACTTAGATTCTTTTGAAGCAGTTCTATAATCTGCCTTACTCTTGTTTTCTTAAACATAAAGAAAACCTCCTTAAAAATGTATTTGAAAGATAAAATCTTTCATGAAACACAGTTTAAAGGAAGTTAAGGTGCTGTATCAATCTCTTCTATTCATAACCCTATATATAGTGGTGATTCTCAAGCTTGATAATGTAATAGGTTTCAATGGCTCTCAAGTGTGAGAACGGTGGCTCCCAAGCTTGATAATAATCAGTAATTACAAGACATGTAGAAAATCTGAAAAATCTGGATACCCATGGAAAGCTAGAGCTCTGCGGCCCCCTTAAAGGTTATCCCGGCGTGGCTGGCATGGTCATTTTCAAAACCCAAAGCTACGAGGAAGCCGAAGCCCTATGCAAGCTGGAGCCGCTTGTGGCTGAGGGTTATGCAACTTATACCCTTGCATCTCTGCAAGTAGCTGACAAAAGTAACGACTATTTGCTGTAACAGCAGCAAAAGCGGCTTTCTATTATCGCTGTCCGCATCTGCTAATAGAAAGCCGCTTTCTAAAGGGTCTTGCATTTCTTCTGCTTTTACTCTTTTATTTAATGACAATAGCCTGTGACAAATGTCTTGGGGTATCGGCGTTTAATCCCTTCTGCTCTGCCATATAGTAGCCCATAAGCTGTCCGATAAATCCTATCATGGCGGCATTCTGCAGGCTGTCATAGCCGTAATTCATATCCAGAGTGTAGTCTGCGTCCTTAAAATCCTCAGAGGCAGTATTGCCGATTGCCAGGGTAACAGCCCCGTATTCTTTCATCTGGGTTAACAGCTTGGCATCTCCGTCTGTAGTTGCCTCATTGGCTAAAAGGATGATCATGGTCTTATCATCCACCAGGCTCATAGGGCCGTGACGGTACTCTAAGGTATAGTAGGCCTCCGAATTGCTCAGGCTCATCTCCTTCATCTTGTTCATGCACTCATTGGCAATTCCATAATAAATCCCCTGGCCTAAGGTAATATAAAGGTTTAATTCCGGGTGTTCAGATACAATTCTTTTTGCCAGCTTATCGGTTTCTTTTAAAAACTCTTCCGACTGGGCGGCATAGTCTTTCATCGCCTGGATCTTTTCTTTTTTCCCGCCTGCATAGAAGGCCAGGATAACAGACAGATAAATCATGCTGGTAAAAGATCTTGTCATAATAACGCTGTCTTCCGGGGTCTCAGGCGAGAGAATCATGTAGTCATTGTATTTGGCGCTGTCTGCGTCGCAGGTAATCGCCAGGCTTTTTACTCCCTCAAAAGTCCTGACTTTGTCAATGGCCATCCGTACTTCTGTGGTATAGCTTTTTCTGGTAATGGGAAGCACCAGAACCTTTTTCCCTTTCCCCACGTATGTTTCCGGAAAATAGTAAAGCTCGGAGCAGCACATTCCCTTGGCAGGAATATCCGTACAGCTTGCAAATGCATGTGCCGCAGCCTGAGCCAGATAGAGGGAGGTGCCGCAGCCGGTAAAGATCAGCTCGTCATACTCCTCTGCAAATACCTGATCCAGAACCTGGCAGATTTGATCCAGAGTGTCGTTGATTGCCTGAAAAGAAGCAGGCTGTCCGTATATTTCCTTATATGTAAGTTCACTGTTTTTCATAGTCTTCCTCCTAGTATAATGAATTACGCTTTTTGGTCGGAGCCGGCCAGCCGGATAATCTTTTTTACATCCTCCTGAAGCTTCTCATTGGCAAATTGGGACAGCTTCCAGGAATGGCCCTGATGATTCATGGTTTTTAAACCTTCTTCATAGTGCTCTACATATTTGTAGCGGATCTCTGTGCCGAAGTTTATCTTGGCAACTCCCAGCTTTATAGCTTCTTTAATAATATCCTCTCTCATACCGGTACAGCCGTGAAGTACCAGCGGAATATCGGTAAAACCGCGGACTGCCTTAAGCACCTCCAGATGGATATCCGGCTCTCCTTTATAGTAACCGTGAGCGTTTCCAATGCCGATTGCCAGGGAGTCGGGGCGGCACAGGCTTAAAAAGCGGCTGACTTCTTCCGGATCCACAATATTTTTGTTTTCCATTACCGCCCCCATATTATCCAGGCGTAAAAGCTCTCCAATCTCCGCCTCCACCGGAACGCCGAAGCATCTGGCCACATCCAATACCTGGTTGGTCATAGCGGCGTTTTCCTCAATGGGTTTGGCAGAGCCGTCAATCATCAGGGAAGTAAAGCCCAGCTTTAAGGCCTCCATACAGATTTCAAAGCCGTCCCCGTGGTCTAAATGAATGGCAACCGGTACCGATACCTTGTCGGCGCACCATTTACATACGTTTACAAACCAGTCGTGGCCGGAGTAGGCTCCGGTACTGACGTAATGGGCCAGGATAACAGGAGATCCCAAATCCTCTGCCGCCTTGCACACTGCCCAGATAATGTCATAGTTTCCTCCCTGGGTATTGATAGCAGGCACTGCATAGCCTTTTTTTGAAGCCTCTATTAGCATTTCTTTGCTTGTCGTTAACATAGTTTCCTCCTTAATTTGCCCTGTTTGTCGGCATACAGGTATGCCTCTCAGGGGGTTTCCTCCTCCTTTGTTTCTAAAAATTTATCCTTTTACTGCACCTGCTACCAGACCCTTTACCATGTATTTCTGGAAGAAGAAGAACAAAAATACCATAGGCAGGGTTCCGACGATGGAGATAGTGTTAATCAGGGACCAGTCATAAGACAGCTCTCCTAAATATCGAAGAGCCACGCCTGCCGACAGAGTTCTAAGAGAATCGGTCTGGATCAGAGTAGACGCGTGGAGATAGTCGTCCCAGGAAAGCAGGAAGGCGTAGATTCCCACTGCCAGCATACCGGGCTTAATCAGGGGCGCTACCACCTGAAACAGGATTTGAAACCGTCCGGCACCGTCAATTTGTGCCGCCTCTTCCAGCTCCACAGGAATCCCGTCATAAAAACTTGACATCAGCATAATGGTAAAAGGCAACATGGAAGCGCCTACTGCAAACACCAATCCTATCCGGGTATTGATCAGATGGATGTCTCCCATAATCTTATAGAGGGAAATCAAACGGCTGATAATAGGAAACATCTGAGCTGATGTAAAAGAAGCTACAATCCAGCCGTTCCACTTAAAGTGGAATCTGGAGAGGGCATAACCGGACATAATGGCAATAAAGGTAGTCATAAGAGCGGCTCCGCCTGCAACAATAAAATTGTTTTTATAGTACATAAAAAACTCGTTGTTTTTGGTGAACAAATCAATATAGCTTTGCACCGTAGGCGCTTTAGGAATCAAGGTAGGCGGGAATTTATAAGCCTCCATGTTGGTTTTAAAGGAAGTCATCAATACCCAGAACAGCGGGAACAGCAAAAACAGCAAAATCAAAGTCAGCACTGCATATTTGACAATATTAGCGGTTAAACGATTACGTTTCATCTTCCATTCCCCCTTTCTACACTTCAGATTCTTTGAAAATACGATTGTACAGGAACACTACTGCAATCATCATCAACATCCAGACCGTGGTTACTGCCGCGCCGGATCCAAAGTTATTGGAAACAAAAGCTTCCCTGTAGCTTAAGATCGCCATGGTGGTGGTGGAATTGTTGGGGCCGCCGCCAGTCATAGTCCAGAACAGCGGGAATTGCTTAAAGTTCTCAATAATGGACATGGATACGGTAACTTTGATAACACTCTTCATATAAGGCATGGTAATCCGAAAAAATCTCTGAACCCCATTGGCTCCATCGATTTTAGCCGCCTCCAGCATGTCCTCCGGCACATTGGCAAGTCCTGCCAAAAGGAGCAGGGTAGCCAGAGGAATCTGCTTCCAAAGAGCGGCTACGGAAACGCCAAACATTGCGGTAGCCGGATTATTTAAGATAGCAAAGTCCGTAATCTTTCCTCCGGTAATCACCCCTGCCAAAAATTTTACTAGGCCGTACTGAGGTTGGAACATCCACAGCCATACCAGACCGGAAATAATGGTAGGCACTACCCACGGAACCATCATAATACTTCGGATAAACCGGGATGCCTTCATATTGGTATTAAGAATCAAAGCCAGAGCCATTCCAAAAATAAATTGGGCAATTACCACTCCAAATACAAATACCAAGGTGTTTATCATAGATGGCACCAACTTACCGTTGGAAAACAATTTGGCATAGTTTGCAAAATTATTCCAAATCCCCGGCTCTCCGGAGATAATATTCCTTACCCGATAGTCAAAAAAGCTTCGATAAATAGAGTCCACTACCGGGATTAAAATAAATATAATTGTTGTAATAATCGCCGGAAGCAGAAGCATTAGTGAAAACAGCTTATCAGCTGTGTGTCTTTTTATTCCAAAGCGTTTGGTATTCAAAACCCTTCCTCCTCTCATACCTGGTTCCTGTTACTTATTTTCATTGTATACATGGAGACCAGGTCCCCATATTCCAGCCAGATTCTTCTGGCCGCCCCCTAAAACCGGTTCCCTGCTTCCGTCAATCTCCGGATTGGCGTAGCGTAGAAACCATGTATCCATCTGACGCTTCATTTTTTCAATTAGCTCTTGATACTCTTCCCGGCAGATCAGGTTCTCATCCTCCCCCGGATCCCCGGTTAAATCATAAAATTCGTCGGGGCCAAAGGGGACTCTGTGGATATACTTGTACTCTTTGCTTCGAATCATACGGGCCGGGCCGTATTCATCAAAAACTACTACCGTCTGTGGATCCCCGGCATTCGGGCCGTTTTGCAACTCCTCTTCCCTGTCCGCTTCCAACAGAGAGGACAAAAAGCTTCTTCCCGGAAGTTTTTCGGCATCCGGATTTTCCATTCCCAGATAATCTAAAAGGGTGGGCATAAAGTCATATCCGCTGCACATGTCCTTACATACCCTCCCCTCCGGCAGATGGCCGGGGCGACTGATAATCAGAGGAACTTTTACAGACGAATCATAAAGGTTTAACGGAAAGGTTCCGTTTCCTTTTCCCCAAATACCATGATGTCCACAGTTAAAGCCATTGTCGCTGGAAAAAATTACCAGGGTATCTTCCGTCAGGCCTTCCTCTTCCAGTTTATCCAGGATCCTTCCCACATTGGCATCCATTGCGGTGACTGCGGCAAAATATCCTATAAGGTTTTCTCTGGGATTGCGGTAGCCCGGAAGTACGTCCAGCTTTGCCCAGGGATGAGGCGTTTCTCTCTGAGGACAGGTTTCAAACCGGCAATCCTCATAAAGATCCGTATATTCTTTAGGATGACAGCCTACCCACGGGGAGTGAGGCGCTGTATAGTGAATGCTTAGGTAAAACGGATTGTCTTTATACTTTTCTCTGTCTATAAACTTCAGAGCCTCATCTGTAATTACATCTGTAATGTATTCTTTCTCTTCCACATATTTTCCGTCCCGAATCATGGGAGCATTATAGTAGGGGCCGCCGCCCTTCTGATGAGTATACCAGAAGGTAAAGCCCTTCTGGGGATGAAGGCCGTCGCCTAAATGCCATTTTCCGCTTAGCCCGCAGGTATAGCCGTTTTCCGCCAGGATATCTGTATAGCCAGTCTGGCCTTTTAAATATTCAATGGCAGTCTGGGTGGATCCGCCGTTACCGCCACACAAGTAGTCATGAATACCGTGCTGAGAGGGGATCCGCCCAGTCATCAGGGAAGCTCTGGCAGGAGAACATACCGGGGAAACACAGAAAAAATTTTCAAAGCGGGTGCCTCTCTCTGCCAGTCGATCCAGATTGGGAGTGTGAATTTCATGGTTTCCGTAGCATCCCAATGACCAGTAGCCCTGATCGTCCGTCAGAATAAAAACAATATTGGGATTATTCTGCTTTTTTATGTTTCTCTCTTTACTCATATGGTTTCCTCACCTTTTCTCAATATTTCCTGCCTGCTCTCCCCCGATTGTCACATTCCCATATCTACTTATGGAAGCAGGGGCTGTACGGTACTCTTAAAGTTTTCGACAGCAGATGCCACATCCTCTTTTCCTACGGTAACTGCCTGGCCCAGTGCACACAGCTCTAAATTAAAATCAGACAAGGTAGGGAACTGGTATACAGGAACCGCCTTCTCAACAGCGCCCTGGCCGCCTTTTAAGAATTCACTGTTTACTACTGCGTCCATGTTTTCCATTGCTTTTTTAGCCGGGTATGCCGGTGCAATATTGGCAATATAGTCATTTAATACTTCAGGAGTAATCACATACTCAATAAAATTCTTAACTGCCTCTTTCTTCTCTGGGCCATTGTCAACTGCTACAAAGCAATGAGATTGTAAAGTGGAAGCCCCATCGCCAGATCTGCCTGCCAAAGGCATTGCGGTAGCCGCAAAATTCGCAACCTCAGGATTAATAGATTTAGCGCCGTTGTAGCCCCAGGTATTGTCATAGTACATCGCTACCTGCCCCAATGCAAACAGGTTTCTTAAATCCTTTGGTTTGCAGTTTTGGGGATTATAGCCCAACTCATCTAAATCCTGAAGCATATTCATAGCGTCTGTAAACCCTTGATTATCTACATTAAACTGGTTATTCTCATCAAATACAGAGCCCCCAAAGGTCTGTGCAAAAGACTGGAGAGAGGAACCAATTACAATAACGGATGCAGTGGGCTGTCCGAAGGGGTATACTTTGTTGCCGTCTGCAGTGGTTAAAGCTGCCAGTTTAGGAGCAATTTCCAACAATTCATCATAGGTCTTAGGCGGATTTTCCGGATCCAGACCTGCCTGCTCAAATAAATCTTTGTTGTAGAACAGGACAAAGGGAGACACATAAAGGGGCGCGCCGTAAACCTTTCCATCTACTGAATGAGCTTCCAGAATATTAGGATAGTAATCTGCCAAAAATTCCGGACTTAATACTTCATCCATGGGAGCCGCCAAACCTGCGTCAACCAGAGACGGAATCCATATCATCTCGCTGAAAATAGCGTCAACCTTATCTCCTCCTCCTGCCATGTTGATAACCTGGTTTAAAATCTCCCCATAAGGAGCGGATACCCACTCAACGGTAACATTGGGATACTTTGCCTCAAATCCTTCCTTTACCTCAGCCCAGAAAGTGTCATACCCAGCTTCCAGAATAGCGTAGTTTGCAATCTTAAGGGTTATTTTCTCACCAGATGCCGCCTCTTCTGTCGCTTTCGCCTCTCCGTCTCCTGCCTTAGTCGTTCCATCTGCTGCCGGAGCCGATGTGGCAGTCTGGCCTCCTCCGGAACATCCTGCAGTAAGCCCCATTATCACCGCCAATCCAAGTGCCAGTAATCGTTTTTTCATCATAATACCTTCCTCTCTTTCTTTTCATTTTTTTGTTTTATTTCACACAAGCTAAAATGCCTATGCAGATAACTACCCTTTTGGTTTTTTTTCGTCTTATTTATACGTGTGTATATTTTCTAAAAGCGAGTACATACGTGTGTATATCTCCGGAAGGAAATGAGCATTGAAATGCTCATCTTATTTTCCCCTTCATCTCCTGGTACTGTCTCTTTCAATTATGGATGTAAAAAAATCCATATTTTCCGGCTGGCTGCCGCCGATCATCTGGCGCAGCATATCAATAGCTGCCTTGGCAATCTCTTCCTTCCTTAATCCGATGGTGCTCAGTTTAGGAGAGCAAAACCGGCTGATGCTGGAATCGTCAAAGCCGATGACTCTCACATCCTCCGGAATCCTAAGGCCTATCTGCTTTGCCGCCGTCATGGCAATGCAGGCAATCATGTCATTGCGCCCGAATATTCCATCCACCTGGGAGCCGGTACGCAGCCTGCGTTTTACCTCTTCCTCCAGCTCCTCCTGGCTGCGGCAGCCGCAAACCATGCTCTCTGACCCTACTAAAAAACCATTGGCCTCCATCTCGTCTACAAAGCCGCTGAATCTCATGTCATCCGGCGGGCTCACGTTGCCTCTGGCGCTGATTCGGTCAATATAAATAATATTTTTGCAGCCCTTCTGGATCAGGTGGGCCACCGCTGACCTTGCCCCTGTATAAAGCCCGGTTCCCAGGTAAGCTGCTTTCTCAATAACCCTTTGATAGCGGAGCCGCCGGAATACTACTACCGGAATACCAGCCTGGATAAACTGTTCCACATATTCCTGGGGAAAGCTGGCAGAACTGACGATAATACCGTCATACTGCCTGCTGATAACCTGGGATATAAACTCCGGCGTATTTCGGTTGGCACAGAGGGAAATCAAATATCCGGAATCGTAAGCGTATTTGTCCATCTCACTGACAATGCTGGCAAAATACTCATTGGTAATATGATCCGCAATAAACAAAATCTGATTGCTATGCTTTCCCTTCAGGGCTCTGGCAATATTATTCGGGCGGTAATTTAAAGCTCTGACCGCTTCCTCAACTCTCTTTCGCTTCTCCATAGCCACATAGCGGTTGTTGTTAATCACATAGGAGACAATGGTTTCGCTGACTCCTGCCATTTTGGCTACATCTGCCCGAGTCACACGCTCTCTGTTCTCTGCCATTCTAAAAGCTCTCCTAATCTTGGTAATCACAATGTACACTCGTATGTATTATATAAATAATATACTGAAAATTAAATTTTGTCAAGCAGTTTTGTCTATCTTTTTGAATTTTACAGCTGAATAACCGGAATGTTTAAAAGCCTGCAAACTTCTTTCAGCTCCTCCGCCACGTCTGCCCACACCAGACTGTAATGGTGGGGGATCCCTTCCTCAATGATCTGTTCTATCACTTCCCGAACCGGGCGTTCTACCTTTACGTTGGCCATAATGCCTCTGGTATAACGATCCATATCCAGCGCTTCACCTTTCATCAGGAATAGTTTATAAGCGCCGTCAATATTACAGAATCTGGCAATGGTTACCTGTCCCGGTTTTAAAGCCCCCCAAAAAGCAGTGCCCTGCCCGGCTAATGGATGGTTTCTCATCAGCAGCTGGTATTTAGGATTTGCCAAAGAAGGAGCCCCATTGCCGCAGTGCCAGAAAGTCATGGTATTCTTTTCTTCATCAATATTGATCATATCGGTAATAAAGGTAGGCAGCCCGGTTAAATAGTTTTGTGCAATCTGGGCTAATTCTGCGTCTACATCGCCCTCGCATCCGATGTGAACCCCATCGTCTGCCAGACGGCCCAGCACGGCGCAGGGAGTGGTGTGTAAATTGCCCATCTCCGGCCAGCACTTAATGGTGGCGTAATCGTAGCCCTGAGCAGCCATCACTTCCTTTAACGCCAGATACAGCTTGGAGTGGTTTTCCAGATGGCCGTCCGGAAGAGTTTCCATATTGTAGGTATTTTCCATCTTCTTCATGTCTGCCTTCCAGGCCTCCTCCGGAAGGGTTTCCATCTTGTCAAAGACTACCTTTAAATCGGTTTCCTCAATCTTAACCCCAAAGGTGCGGCGGATCAGTCCCTCATCAAATGCACAATTATAAAATGCAGTGGGGCGGTAACCCAGCAGGCCCAAATTGGTGTGGCGCATAGCCTTTACGGTATGGTAGGCCATTGCCAGCGCCTTTACCTTGGAAGCCGCCCGCTGATCCTCCTTGCTTCCATATACAGTATGGTAAACTGCTCCTAATCTGCGGAGGGCCGCCCCATTCATAGTCATAGAGCAAAGGGCATTGGCGTAAAGCCTGGTATTTTTCTCAAAGGGTACTTCATAGGGCGCCCACAAAAGAATGGGAATATTCAGCATTTCTGTCAGATAGGCCGCGGCGTCATCCCCGGTAAACGCCCCGTAAACCATTACGATTACATCTACGGATTTCTCCTTAAACTCCCGGACAATTTCCTCCAGGGCCTCCTTCGTACAGCCAATCCGGCTGGCCTTTACCACGTTTACCTGAGGCAGATTTTCCTCAAGCCAGGCGCTGTATTCTCTGTCCCGCTGCTCTGGCAGCTCTTTAGGCCAGCGACCGGAGTAGGTGGTCACAAAACCCAGATTTAATTTTTGTTTCATCGCTCTCTTCCTTTTCTCAATCGACTTTCCTTTTAGCTTCTCATGTATTGCACAATTTGCCTTGTATAAACACGTGTGTATATCAGCTATATTACCACTAATTACAGATTTGTCAAGACAATTTTCTTACTTTTTTATTTTCATTTTCTCACCACTCAGGCCAGGACCCCGGCCAGTTTCAAACAGATTCCCGCCACTAAAGTGATTCCTATCAGACGGTACATGCTCCATTTTTTTACCCGAAGCAGATAAAATAAACAGCCGGTAAAAAGCACTGGCAATATGCCTGGAAGCAGGGTATCCAGAAAGTCCTGAAGGCCAAAAACCATCTCCCCTCCCCTGGAAAATCGGATGGGAGTCTCTACCTTTATACACTCTACCGCCAGCCCTGCAATTACTGCGGATCCTATCATTCTGGCTCCCTGTGACACAGGCGCCAGGCTGTCCTTTAAATTGTCTGTAAACGACATGCTTAAACGGTATCCCAGGGCTTCGTTAAAGAGCTTTAAACCCAATAAAAGCAGGTTCATCCCCAGCAGAAATACTGCCGGGCCTGCCATCATTCCCTCTGCCGCCATAGACGCCCCGATTGTAGAAAACACCGGAGCAAAGCAAAATTGAACCATAGAATCCCCGATTCCCGCCAGAGGCCCCATAAGAGCCAGACGGATATCCCGGGTATCCTTTGCCGGAATTCCCTGATGAAACGCCACTATCTGGAAGCTTGTAAGAATCGGGAGGAAATTGGGATTCACGCTGCAGTATCCTAGGCTGTCCTTTAATTCCCGGCGGAGTTCTTCATCGTTTTTACACAGCTTTTTTAATGCGGGAAACATAATATTGGCATATGCCAAGCCTTCATAATTCCCGTAATTGTAGCCATTTTGCAGCAAATATGCCCTTAAGGCCGTGCGTCTGGATATCCGGCGCAGCTTCTTTTCGGATACCGGGGATCCTTTCGCGGCAGTCCGGAAGGTATCGGGCCCCGACGGCTCCCCCAAGTCCCCGCCAGCGGCGCTGTCGGCACATTTAGCCGGATACCCTTTTACGGAGGAGGAAGCATCTGTCCCCGGCTTACAGCCTGCCGGAATCAGTCTCAGCCAGACAATGGCCCCGGCAGACAGCGCAATCCCTATTACAGGTACATGCAGGTAGGCAGCCAAAATGTATCCTGTCAAGACAAAGGGCGCCACGTCTGCCCCTGCCATGGCGTTTAAAATTACTGCAAATCCTACTGCCGGAAGAAGATTTCCGGCAGTTTTCAGTCCTTCTGTCATCCAGGAAGGAATTGCAGAAATCAATATCTCAAGAGCTTTTGTCTGGTAGCAGGCCATAAAACCAATACAAAATCCGGCCGCTGCAAACATAATAAATGTGCTGTGGGACAGCAGGCGGAACCGCCGGTAATTCCCCTGCTCTGCCGCCCGCTCTGCCCATGGCAGAATCCCGGTTGCAGCAGTATAAATCCCGGTGATTAAAAACTGAATCAGCACTGCAAAAGGAAAAGAATATGCCAGGGCCGCCCCGGTGTCCATCCCCTGATCTTTCATGGTAATGGCAATAACAGCCCCGATAATCCCCGGTCCTACCGGGTTTGGGGGAACCGATCCTCCGGAAGATACGCCGAATCCTAAGAAAGCCAGCTCCCCCGCCGCCCCCATCAGCAATCCGGTCTCAATATCTCCCAAAATAATCCCTACTCCGGCGGCCATAACCAAGCATCGGGTCAGATAGGTTCCCGTAAGCATACCGGTAATACACAGGCCTGTCCACAGGCCTGTGAGTATGCATTGGCTCAGGGTAAGTTCCATGGAATCGTCTCCTTTACTCCCCGAACACCTTTTTACCTTTCACAAAGGTGGCCGCTACCTTACATTCTTCGTCCAGCACCACAAAGCTGGCATCCAAGCCCTCTTTAATGTAACCATAACGGTTGTCCACTCCAAGTAATCTGGCAGGATTTTCCGTAAGGAGGGGGATCAGATCCTCCACCGGCAGGCCGGTAAAGGCCATAAGGTTTTCCAGGGCTTTTCCGGTGGTCAGGGTACTTCCGGCCCGGCTTCCGCCTTCTGCCAATTTGGCGTCCCCGTCGATTACCACCACGTCATTGACGCCCAGTTTATAATTGCCGTCCGGCAGACCGGCGGCCATAATAGAGTCTGTAACCGCAACTACCCGATCCAGGCCCTTGGTTTTTAAAATCAGGCGCACAGTGCCGGGATGGAGATGACGGCCGTCGCAGATAACTTCACAGTATACGTCATCATCCTCCAGCACAGCGCCCCAAATAGCCGGAAAATGCTGATGGAGCAATTTCATGGCGTTGCCGGTATGAGTGGCAGCCATAGCGCCGTTTTTGATGGCAGCCATAGCAGTATCATAGTCAGCTCCCGAGTGGCCGATGGCAACCTGAATGCCCAGAGCCTTTAGCTTTGGGATATCCTCCACCATGCCGTCTACCTCCGGGGAAACGGTAATATAGCGGATTTCTCCTTCTGCCGCTTTCTGGTACTCCTCTACCAGAGGAATATTTTTGGTCTGAAGAAGATGCTCCGGCATAGCGCCCTTATACTCACTGCACAGGAAGGGGCCTTCCAGATGGAGTCCCATCATAAGGGCCCCCTGGTGATCCACTCCTTTCTCCGCCTTCCAGTCTTTGTAGGCTTTAATGCAGGCCATAGTTTGCTCTTTGGTGTCGGTAAGGATGGAACCCAGCCAGCCTACCGTTCCCTGGCTTGCCATAAAGCGGCAGATTTTCTCATACCCTTCTGTATCTGCGCTGTTGACATCCACTCCCGCAGCGCCATGAGTGTGGATATCCAGGAATCCCGGCACCAGAAGACGTCCCTTTAAATCCACCATCTCTGCTTCCGGATCCGAGAGCCATTCCCCGATTCTTGCAATCTTTCCGTCTTCTGCCAGGACGCTTAAGGGCTTAAACTCGTGATCCTGATACACATATCCGTTATAAAAACAAACTTTGCTCATTTTTCACCTCACTACTTCACATATGCCTCCGGATGCGGACAGTGGTTGGTTCCGTCGTAAACCTCATCCTTCATCATCAGATGAACGGCACTGAGCTTAAAGGTCTGAGGCAAAGCCAGGACCTTAGGATTGGGGCCAACGTATTTCTTCATGGCATCCTGAAGCGCTTCCTCTATGGTTGCCCGGGTCTTTAAGCCCATGCCTCTTGCGTAACCGGGCTCCTGAGCGCCGCAGATATAGATAGCGGAGGTGTTCATCTCTGCAATCTGGCCGCAGCTCATCATGGAGAATCCGTGGAAAGGATGGAATGCGTTGCCGAAACGGTACTTGCGGATGTATTCCTCATTGGTTGCAAAAAGCTGTCCATAGCGATCCATGTCGGTGAGCACGTTCATATGGTCATGCTGGAACATATCATAGCATTCTCTTAAATAAGGCCATAACTCGTCATGGAAGTATCCGTTGCAGATGGATGCACAGATAATTACACAGTTGTCCTTCATAACTCTCTTGTGGCGGATTACCTGTGCAGACAGGGCCTGCATCATCATAATGGGGTTGGTTCCCATGCCGTCTCCGTAATGGAAGAACTGGGGCATACCAAATACCATTACATCATACTTTTCTTCTGCAAAAGGCACATAGGTGCGTTTGTCTGCCATCTTCCAGGAAATAGGCTGCATCTCCTTGGCATAACCGCTGTTAATCTCAATCTGTCTGGATTTGGTATCTAAAACAGCGTCGCAGCAGAAGAATTTCTTGCCCATGTGCTCTTCCATCTTCATTCCGATCTCGTCAAATTTGCTTCTCATTAAGGACTTGCCGCTAACCGGGGTAAAGTCCTGACGGTGCATTACCTGAGGAACATGGTGGGAGGCAATGGAGCTCCAGTGGTTTAATCCGGTAGCGCAGTGTTTGTAGCCGCCGGAATAGCCGCCGTAAGGGTTGCCCTGGGTATGGCCGATAAGGATAGCGACATCGCTGTCATGGACATAGCGGTTTAAGAATACCGGATCGCCTCTGTCTGTGAGCCCGCAGTCTACCAGATGGTCATAGTCCTCACTGTCGTGGTTAATAATCTGTCCGGTGTACCAGAACTCATTAAACAGCTCTGCCCCCAATACGCCGTAGATCTCTTCCTTGGTATTTTTTCTGTGAAGGCCGTTGGAGCAGATTAAAAGAATATCTTTCTTCTCAACGCCAACGCTGTAGAGTTCCTTTAAGATTAATTTAATAGAAACCTTCCGGTGGGAAGTAGGCTGCTCGCCGCCCTTTACCCGATCCGGGAAAATAATGGTAACTTTGGATCCCTTGCGGGCCAGCTCTGTAAGAGGCGGCATACCGATAGGATTGCGGATAGACTCTAAGGTCTTAGCCTCCAGTTCTTCCTCCGGAATACAGGGCGGATCGGCAACAGTAACACCAGGGATAAACACATCGGTATTTTCGGGAAGCTCTGCAGCCATTAAGCCCTGGCCATATTCAAACTCTAATTTCATAGGAAATCTCTCCTTTTTATTATAATCTTATAATCGTCAGTTGTTCTTATTTACCCATATAGGTCTTAATTATCTCCAGATACTCTTCCGGGTAGAATCCGATATCTCCCTGGAATCTGGTAAGAGCAATAAGGCCGCCGTCCATTACCGGGATAGATGCCAGCATCTGAGCATTGTCTACCTTTAAACCGCCTCCGTAGACCACATCCATACCGCCGGTAATTTCCTTTACATAAGTTCCGATCTTTGTAATGTATTCTTTATCCGGCGGGATTTTACCCGGCCCAATGGCCCAGACAGGCTCATAGGCAATGGTAACCCTGGATTTGTCAACTCCCTCTAATCCGGTGGTAAGCTGCTCTTTTAACACCTCCTGCCACCGCTCCTGCTCCTGGGCAGACTCGCCGATGCAGTAGAGAACCGTCAGGCCTGCCTTCACAGCTGCCTGAATCTCTTTATTTAACAGGCGGTTTACGGCAGCTGTATCTGTTACTCCGGCCTCGGCAAGAATCCCTGCCTTGTCCCGGCGCTCCTCGCAGTGTCCGATAATTGTAGTGGTACATCCTGCCGCCTTCATAGCATTGCCGGTACGGTTGGTGGTAAATGCCCCGAAATTCCCGCCTGTTTCCGTGTCCTCCCGATAAACGCTCTGACATCCTACCTGTACCGGGCTGTTTTCACACAGGGCCCCGGCCGCCCCCAGCACATGGGCTTCCGGGAAATACATAGCAAACTCCACGTCATCCCCGGCGTATTTCTTTAATGCTTCCTGGGTATTGCTTACAATAAACGGCCCCCATTCTTTCACCGGGGCCACGCTGTTGACGCCGCCGTACTCTTTGGGAATATCAAACCGTTTCAGGTTGAGAAAAATGTGTTTCATTTCCCTTCTTCCTCCTTATAATAATCATTAAAATCAATAAAATCTCTAAGCTCCGGCCCGATTAAGGGACGGCACCATCTGGCAAACTCTTCTGTAACATCGTTTTTTCTCTCATTTACGTAAGACTCAGGGATCACCCGCTCATAGAGCATTACCTGCTCAATCGGGATCCGTTCTACATGAATCTTGTAGGATCCGTCCTCTGTCTCATCCCGGATAAATCCGATCATCACGCCGCTCTCGCCGTTCATGGCAGCCTTTAGTGCTTCCCTTCCTGCCATCACCGCCTCGTCCCGATCTACCGGAGACTGCCATGCAATGGATGCACGGCCGCAGATACCGGGCTTTTCGCTGCGGGCTTTGATTCCTAACCTCTTTACCACCAGGTTTGCCAGGTGGGAGCTGACGTCCCCGTAATAAGTGGCGCGGCCGCTTTTAAAAATGGGAGGAACAATCGGCTCGCCTTTTTCATCCTTTAATCCTTCGCTGGCTACCACTACCACGCCGCCCAGCTTATCATACAGCTTCTTTACATCCTCCAGAAATTCTTCTTCATTGAACGGGAATTCGGGAAGGTAAATCAGATGAGGTGCGTCCCCGGGCTTCTTTCTTGCCAGTACCGATGCGGCGGTAATCCAGCCCGCATTTCTTCCCATGGCCTCAATGACGCACACATGGATAGGAAGAGACTTTACATCCACCCCTACCTCTGCCGTGGTAGCGGCAATATAACGTGCCGCACTGCCGTAGCCGGGAGTATGATCCGTAATGGCAATATCGTTGTCTATCGTCTTGGGAATTCCCACCACCCGGATGTCCTGCCCTTCACATGCGTGGTAAATTTTGCCGCAGGTATCCATGGTCCCGTTGCCGCCGTTTAACAAGACATACTTAATATCGTACTTCTTAAAAATCCCCGGCATGGCCTTGTAATCCTCTTCCTCCATAGCATAGCGGGAAGAACCGATTGCCGTGGCAGGAGTCTCCAGCAGAAGCTTTATTTTCTCCTCAGAAAACTGCATCAAATCTAAAAAGCGCTCCTTAAAAATCGCCTCGCTCCCTCCCATGGCGGCGTAAACCTTATCAACTTTTCCACTGTCTCTGGCTTCTTCCAGCACACCGTACAGGGAAGAATTGATCACCGCCGTAGGGCCGCCTCCGTGAACCACCAGTACATTTGTTGCCATTGGTATCACCCTCCTTTTCTTACCTCTTAGCAGACAACGGCTCTTATGCGTGTTTCTTTGTCTGCCAAGGGCATCTGTGTTTTAGCAATTTCACATATATCAATTTTTTCTATAGTCTCATTTTAGCATATTTTACCGCAAATATGGGGAACTTTTTACCCAAACGTTTGTGCAATTAAGAAAAAACTTGTCAAGCCATGTCATGATTTTTATGGTATTCTTATTTATGCGGCGCGTGCCGATTCATTATTATCAGGAGGAAGGTAAATGCGGAGCATTTTCAGGATACCTTCCGACGATATGGCAGGGGACGCTATGCGGCGCGTGCCGATTCATTATTATCAGGAGGAAGGTAAATGCGGAGCATTTTCAGGATACCTTCCGACGACATGGCAGGGGACGCCGGGCGGCGCGTGCCGATTCATTATTATACCAGGAGGTGGAATGATGTCAGATAGTCGTTTATTCAAAATTTTATATTATCTTTTGGACAAAGAATGTGCTACGGCCCCTGAATTAGCAGCTGAATTTGAAGTTTCCACGAGAACGATTTACCGCGATGTAGATGCATTAAGCAGCGCAGGTATTCCAATCTATGCTGAGCCAGGAAGAAATGGCGGTATATATTTATTGCAGGATTTTATCTTGGATAAGGCACTATTATCCGAAAATGAAAAGCGGGAAATATTGACGGCAATACAAAGTATATTTGCCACAGGTTATACCGGCGGAAAAGAACTACTGACAAAGTTATCCGCACTTTTTAATGTAAATACAAGAAATTGGCTTGAAGTAGATTTTTCACCCTGGGGAAAATGCGCTTATGATAACTCAAAATTTGAATTATTAAGAACAGCTGTAATTCAGTGTAAAGAAGTAAAGATAATTTATGAAAATACCAACAGCGAAAAAAGTAAACGAATCATTCAGCCACTCAAAATATCTTATAAATCAAAAGAGTGGTATTTAAAAGCGTTTTGCATGGAAAAGCAGGATTTTCGCATATTCAAACTAAATCGTATATTAGAGTTGGAATTATTAGAGAATACATTTATACCAAAGCCATACCCGGAACTAAAAAATAATTTACAGCAGGCATATCCTCAGATAGTTCTTTTGTTTTCAAAAGAAATTGCATATCGTGTCTATGATGAATTTGACGAAACAGAAATCGAATATCAGCAAAACGGCGATCTAATGGTTTGTGCCAAAATGCCTGTTGATACATGGCTTATTGGTTATCTTCTTTCATTTGGGGCACAGGTTGAAATAATTGAACCAAAGTATTTAAAAGGTGTTTTAGCCGCACAGGCCCTGGCAATTTATGAAAAAAACAAACCTTGACAAAAGTTGTCAGGATATATGTGTTATACTAAATATAGTTATGCATAAACTTTACCCTCCGTGGACAAACACATTAGAAAGAATGAGGTATCCTTGTGGAATATATCAGAGTAACAAATGAGAATATAGAAAAAGAACATATCTGCTGTGCGATTTCTAACAATCATGATATTCAAGTGTCGTCAAAAAAGAGTTGGCTAAAAGAACGTTTTGATGATGGTTTAGTTTTCTTAAAAAGTGAACAGCGGGGAAAGTGTTTTATTGAATATATCCCTGCTGAAAATACGTGGAATCCCATTGTCGCAGATGGCTATATGTATATTGACTGTCTATGGGTGGCCGGCTCTTTCAAAGGACATGGCTATTCAACAGAACTACTAAATGCCTGCATTGAAGATAGCAAAAACAAAGGAAAAAAGGGACTGTGCATATTATCTGCGGCAAAGAAAAAACCATTTCTGGCTGACCCTAAATTCCTGAAATACAAAGGTTTTGCCATTAGTGATGAGGCGGATAATGGTATTCAGCTATGGCATTTACCTTTTACAGAAAATGCTTTACCGCCAAACTTTAAAGAGTGTGGAAAACACCCTCACACTGATGAGATGGGATATGTCTTGTATTACACCAGCCAGTGTCCGTTTAATGCCAAATATGTTCCTGTAATTGAAAACATTGCAAAAGAGAAATCGATAAAATTTAAGTCGATTCATTTACAGAGCAAAGAGGACGCCCAAAATGCTCCAACCCCAATTGGTAGTGTAAAAAAATTTGTGTTTCTGGAAGAAAATGTCTCCTTTTTGGTAAGAATTCTGATATGACAATTCTTATCGAAAAGGAGCATTTTTATGGCAGTTGCTAAGGAGCAGATTCGACAGATTATTTCACAAAACAACTTAAACAGTGTGGCTGATGTCTATTCCCTCCTCAAGGAAAGCTTCAAGGACATTCTTCAGGAGTTGATGGAGGCTGAGCTGGACGCTTCCCTGGGCTATGAAAAAAATCAAAAGGGTGATCTTCTCACGGATAACAAACGCAATGGGCATTCCCAAAAGACACTCAAAAGCCAGTATGGCGAATTCCAGGTGGAGGTTCCCAGAGACCGCAACGGTGAGTTTGAACCGAAACTCATTCCCAAATATCAAAGGGATGTATCCGGTATTGAAGAAAAAGTCATCTCCCTGTATGCAAGGGGCATGAGTACAAGGGATATTCATGATCAGCTCCAGGATCTTTACGGGATTGAATTATCCGCCGAAATGGTCAGCAAGATC
>CAJTOL010000041.1 GCA_910577645.1 uncultured Lachnospiraceae bacterium | reverse complement strand
ACACGTTTTTTCCCAGCGACCAGCGTTGACTGGTTTTGGGGGCCGTAAGACGCTGATTTTTTACCGCTCATAGATACCTCCTGTAAATTCAGATGTTGACAGTATTTTAGTGAATTGGGCCTGGGGAATGATACTATACCACCCCTCAAAGAACCGGGGCCGGAAACCCTTGCGGGGCAAGGAATTGAAATTGCTAATTGTCCACACATCAGCTTTGGAAAAGAAAGCGATTTGAGGGGAAGCGGTTCGACCCTATCCCCCCGCCCTTTCCCTATCCAGGGAAAGGGGGCGGCTCTGGAGGATATATCCCCCGTCGCGCCTTGGGAGGTAGCACAGCCGGGACAGCCAGTCAAGGGTGCGGAGCACCGCCGCGCAGCGGCGGCTTTGCCCTTGACAGGCAGCCCCGGCTGTGCTATGGGTGGCGCGGCGACGGGGGATAAATCCGGCAGAGACTCCGTGGACGGAACGGTGAAAACGGGCGGGGGCGCTTCTGGTCACGATGTCCAGAACACATACAAAAACACCGCTCCGATTTTGTTGGAAGCGGTGCTTTGTGTAAGGTTGACAGCCTATTATGTTATTAGTTTTCTGTTTCCCTTTGTCAAGAGAAGATAATGATATCGGTTGTTATTTTACAATAACAAATCTTCTCCTTATATTTTATTTCGCATTAGAATCTGGAGAATTTAAATAAACATATCCTCCTGCCATCAAAAATGCTCCCTAATCTTATATCCGTACATTTTGTGCATTTAAGGTCATAGTACAGTCGCCTGTGACTGATTCTTCAAAATTTCATCTAAAAAGTCATCCATACCATCTATAAGTTCTTCATAATTGGGAGTATCAGCATGGTACGAGTTTTGAACTTCCCTTATTACCAAAGTCCAATTAGGGGTATAATTTTTTCCTTCTCCAATACCTTTTGCATATTCCATAAACATTTGTGCAAAGCGAGGATGTTGACTGATGGACATATTTGTGCCATAGAGCGCTATTTTATTAGCATTTTCTACTTGTTCGTATATCTGCATATCCATAGAATACAGAACATCCAGCTCGCCATTTTTTGTAAAACCGCACCGAACCATTTCATACATCATCAAATACTTTGATTCCATAGTATTTGAATCTTTATATTTGTCCATAATTTCCGCCCGTATTTCATCATCTGTAAGATTTCCATAATAAGCTTCTTTATAGCCGACCTCAATGCCGGACTGTAACGGCGCCTCCCCGTCTTTCGATAAGTATTTATCAAATTCCTGTCCATAGTGGTCCCCTATTTCTTCATATGAAGGTATAAATAATGTGTTATATAATCCGGACATAACAATATCAAAATCCTTGAAAGCTGCCCGGTAGCGATCTGTCATTAATTTTACCTTTTCGGCATCACTTAATAATCTCCAGTTTGTTTCTGCATTAAGCTTTTCCAATTGTTCAAAACGCTCCTGATGGGTTCCGCGGAACCTGACCGGCATATTCGCCTGTGTACTGCCCGTTCCGCTTACATAACTGTCCCTGGCATTTTTTTCATCCATCTCTCTTTTTTTTAATTCCAAGCTTTCAGCAAATTTTCCTCCTGAGCATTCGGGGGCGGAATTGGCTTTGGAATAAAAGTTATTGGTTACATTATTAATCCTCATTTCCCTATACACTCCTTTTAAGATTTTTCATTTAGATTGTTAATGGGGGCAAGACACATAAGTAAGTGTACTCAGCAAATTCCCTGATTTTATATCCATACATTTTGTGCATTTAAGGCCTTCATAAGTTTTCATCATACAGCCGCCTTTGCTGTCCCTTGTGTGTTTTTTTACCTCTGTGGAAATTAAATAATTATGCTCACAAACCTTCCTGACTGTTTCGTCTGTAAGACAGAGATCATAAAAAGTTCCATCCTCTGAAACTGCAAAATAGTCGGACAGCAGTTTTTCCGGCGGCGTTGGTTCTGTTGTAATAAAGAATTCTGTTGAATCATCTTCTTCGTCACTTTCATCGGTAATTGTATCCGGCGGATGATATGCAAAAACAGTAATCCCTCCGGCCATGCAGATAAAAGCGGTCATGATTATGGATAAAAATACCTTATATTTTTTATTCCTTTTCATTTCTAAAATTCTCCTTTTATACATATTCTTTTTTCTAAAGTTTGCAAACCCAACCTCAAACTGCCTGTTATGGAAAGGCACATTTTCTGTAATTAGTTTTAACAATAATTCCCCATATTTTCTGCGCTCCTCTTCTCCTTTTCCCTCCATTACCACGCTGTCGCTGTACATCTCGCTGACGGCAGAAAGTTCACCAAGGAGCAAATATGAAAAGGGGTTAAACCAGTGGACTGCTACCACCAATAAACCTGTTAATTTTATCAGCACATCATTATGCTTTATATGTACCAGTTCATGTTTTATCATATATCCACACAGCTCTTCATCCGCCATACTATCCTTATCCCACATTGGAAATACTATTGTTGGGGGCCATATTCCGCCTGTGATTGGAGACTTACAGTATTCAGAGCAGATAAATTTTACATCTCTTTTTATGTTCAGCATGGCCTTCTTCTGGGAAAATAATCTCTCCAATCCTTCGTCCGCCGGTTTTCCCCAATCTGAAAAACATATTTGTTTCATCTTCCGATATTGGGTGATCTGCTTCCCCAATATAAAAAAAGAAATCAGCACGATAAAGGATACTGCCACATAAATGCTCTGAACTTTTGGCGACAGTTTTATGGAATCTTTACCGGCAACAATAATGTACTCTGTGTTCATCACCGCAGGTTCATATCGGCTGGCTATTTCCCATATCCAGTAAAAATGGTCATAAATGAATCCCCATACATAATATTTGCACAATGGAAAGGGAATCAGATAAAACATCATTGCTATCTTTAATATCCTGTATTTCCATTTCAAAGAAACATACGGCTTCATGAAAGGGTACAACAACAGATAGAAAACAAAAACAACTGTCCCTGACAGAGACATAACAAAAAGTAAATTTTTAAACATTAAAATATAAAGGTCTTTTAACATAACGGTTCCATCCAATATGTGCTTTCCCTTGGTTCTTGCTGTTTATTAGTTTTTTCTAATAATATATAGTATAAATATTATATCCTGAATTTTCCGATTTTGTCAATAGATTTTATTTTGAAATGAGAATGCTGCAAAATAAAATAAGGCAGTCTTCCATTAGCGAGAGCCAGCGGACATCTGCTAATGGAAGACCGCCTTATTTTGCGGTATCCCTATTAAAATTTACTTTACAAAATATGTTCTATCTCCTACAGGAAATATTTCACACCGCTTTCAAAGATCTTCATATTCTGTTCCCCGTAAATATTCATGGCGACTCCATGGCCCCGTCTCTCAGAATGGGCCATCTTTCCTAAAATGCGGCCGTCGGGACTGGTAATGCCCTCCACAGCCATATAGGAGCCGTTGGGATTCCAGAATTCATCCATGGTGGGATTTCCTTTGTCATCTACATACTGGGTGGCAACCTGGCCGTTTGCAAAGAGTTTCTTTAACCACTCCTGACTTGCCACAAAGCGTCCCTCGCCGTGGGAGGCAGGGTTGCAGTATACGCCGCCAAGCTTGGCTCCGGCCAGCCATGGGGATTTGTTGGTCATAACCTTTAAGTAAACCATCTTGGAAATATGGCGGCCAATGGTATTCATAGCCAAAGTGGGGGAATCCGGGCTCTGTTCACAGATCCCTCCATTGGGTACCAAGCCTAGCTTAATCAATGCCTGGAAGCCGTTGCAGATACCTAACATAAGGCCGTCCCTCTGGTTTAACAGCTTTTCAATTTCCTCTTTGATCACTGCATTTCGGAATACAGTGGCAAAGAACTTGGCGGAGCCTTCCGGCTCGTCCCCTGCAGAGAAGCCGCCGGGGAACATGACAATCTGGGCTTTGGCGATCTGGGCTTTATATTCTTCTACCGACTCCCGGATATCCTGGGCGCTCAGGTTTTTAAATACCCTGGTACTTACCCTGGCTCCGGCCCGCTCAAATGCCCTGGCACTGTCATACTCACAGTTGGTTCCCGGGAATACTGGGATAAATACATTTGGCTGGCCAATCTTGTGGCGGCACACATAGATAGAATCCGCCTCATAAGGCTGATGGGAAACCTCAGCCTGCTGTACGCCGGACCGGGTGGGGAATACATTTTCTAAAGTCCCTGTCCAGGCGTTTAAAGCTTCATCCACAGGAATGGAGACATTGCCATATTCGAATACCTGCTTATCCGTTACCTCACCGATAACAGTATAGCGGATAGAGAGTTCTCCTACCTTGCCGTCAGGCACTTCCAGTACCAGATTGCCCCATCCGGCGGCAAAGAAGTCTCTGGGGTCTAAGTTATGCTCAATCTTTACGCCCAGCTTATTGCCAAAAGCCATTTTGCTGACCGCTTCCGCAATGCCTTTTCCTTCTACTGCGTAAGCGGAAATAATCTTTCCGGCCTTAATATCCTCAAATACCTTGCCGTATCCGTCCATAATCTGGGTGTAATCCGGCAGATCGTATTGATCCTTGTCAATGGTAAAAAGCACAATCTTGCTGCCCGGTTTCTTAAATTCAGGAGTGATAATGTGTTTGCAGCTTGCCACATCCACCGCAAAGGAAACCAGGGTAGGCGGGACGTTAATCTCCCCATGGCGCTCGTCGTTAAAGGTTCCGGACATACTGTCCTTTCCGCCGATAGAGGGAAGTCCAAAGCCCATCTGGGCACTGTATGCTCCCAGCAGAGCCGCAAACGGCTGACTCCAGCGGGTGGGATCTTCCGTCATTCTCTGGAAATATTCCTGGAAGGTAAAGCGGATCTTTTTATAATCGCCGCCTGCTGCCACAATCTTGGCCACAGAGGACAGTACCGCATAAACCGCGCCGTGATAGGGGCTCCAGCTTGACAGATACGGGTCAAAGCCGTAGGACATCATGGTGACAGTGTCGCATTGGCCTTTTAATACCGGAAGCTTGGCTACCATAGCCTGGGTTTCAGTAAGCTGGTATTTCCCGCCGTAAGGCATAAATACGGATCCGGCGCCGATAGAGCCGTCAAACATTTCTACCAGGCCCTTCTGAGAGCAGACATTTAAGGAAGCCAAAAGAGTCATCCACTCTTCCTTTACATCCCCTATTTCTCTTCTCTCAAACAGATTTCCGGCCCGTTCCGGCACCACAAGGGTAACGTCCGCTTCCTGATGAGCACCGTTAGTATCCAGGAAAGCCCGGCTGATATTGACAATGGTCTTGCCTCTCCAGTTAATCACCAGCCTGGGGCTTTCCGTCACTACTGCAACGGTAACCGCTTCCAGGTTTTCTTCTGCCGCATAGCCTAAAAACTTGTCTGCATCTTCCGGAGCCACTACCACTGCCATACGCTCCTGGGATTCGGAGATAGAAAGCTCGGTTCCGTCCAATCCGGCGTACTTTTTAGGCACCTTATCCAGATCAATCTCAAGGCCGGCCGCCAGCTCGCCGATGGCAACGGACACGCCGCCTGCGCCAAAGTCATTGCACTTTTTAATAAGGCGGCTCACCTCCGGACGGCGGAACATTCTCTGGATTTTTCGCTCAGTGGGGGCATTTCCCTTTTGAACCTCCGCGCCGCAGACCTCAATGGATGCTTCGGTGTGAACCTTGGAGGAACCGGTTGCGCCGCCGATTCCGTCACGGCCGGTACGTCCCCCAAGAAGGATAATAATATCGCCGGGATCGGAAGTTTCCCGAATTACGTCTTTTCTGGGAGCAGCCCCCATTACTGCGCCAATCTCCATTCTCTTGGCAGCATATCCGGGATGGTAGATCTCTTTTACATATCCCGTTGCCAGACCAATCTGATTGCCATAGGAGCTGTAGCCGTGGGCGGCCTCGGTTACAATCTTTCGCTGGGGAAGCTTGCCTTTCATGGTTTCTTCCAGGGGCCGGGTGGGATCTGCCGCGCCGGTAACCCTCATGGCCTGATATACATAGGTACGGCCGGACAGAGGATCCCGGATAGCTCCCCCCAGACAGGTGGCGGCGCCGCCAAAGGGTTCAATCTCCGTGGGATGATTGTGAGTCTCGTTTTTAAAGTTTACCAGCCACTCTTCTGTCTGTCCGTCAATCTCCACAGGTACTACAATGGAACAGGCGTTGATCTCATCGGATTCCTCCTGATCCGCCAGCTTTCCTTCTTTTTTCAGCTTTTTCATAGCCATGAGAGCCAAGTCCATGAGGCAGACAAACTTGTCCTCCCGGCCTCTGTAAAGCTCTTCTCTGTCAGATAAATACTGGTTATAAGTATTTACAATGGGTTCTTTGTAGTCACCGTCAGTAAAGGTGATATTCTTTAATTCCGTGGAAAAAGTAGTATGGCGGCAGTGATCCGACCAGTAGGTGTCAAGCACCCGGATCTCGGTTACAGACGGGTCCCTGTGTTCCTGATTCTGAAAATAATTCTGGATATGAAGGAAATCTTTAAAGGTCATGGCCAGGTTTAAGGAGCTGTATAATTCCTTTAACTCCTTCTCTTCCATATGGGCAAAGCCCTGGAAAATTGCCACATCCTCCGGAGTCTCAAATACAGCCATCAAGGTATTTGGTTTCTCTGCTTCTGCCTCCCTGGAGTCCACCGGATTGATACAGAAGCTCTTAATGGCTTTTACATTTTCCTCAGTCAAAGCGCCGGAAATCACATAGGCAGTGGCGGAACGAATTACCGGCTTTTCCGTCTCATTTAATAATTTCACGCACTGCTCGGCAGAGTCCGCCCTCTGGTCAAACTGCCCCGGCAAGTATTCCACAAAAAAGCAGGTATCCCCTGACTCCTGCGGAAAGCTCTCCTCATACAAAGTATCTACCGGCGGCTCGGAAAAAATAGTTCCCAGTGACGCCTGATAGGTAGCTTCCGTCAGGTTTTCAATATCATAGCGGATCAGCACCCGCACATTGGTTACCGTATGGATGCCTAAATAGTTCTCAATCTCTTCTCTCAGTTCCTTTGCTCTCACCGCAAAGTCCGGTTTCTTCTCTACAAAAATCCGTTTTACGCTCATAGGTAATCCTCCTTACTGATCTGCCCTTATCATAGCATAGGCCATATAAATAAGTAAAATTAATATAACTTATGTTTCACATTAGTTTAATTAATAATATTACTCCAACTCTCCACTGACAGCTGAAATGGCATCCAGGGTGATCTTCATAATTTCCCGGATCTCCTCCTCTGACATCTTCATCTTTTCCGCCAGCTCTTCCACAGTAGCTTCCCGGCCCAGCTCTTTTGCCAGAATTTTGGAAACTTCCTGAAGGACATTTACCCTGGCAGCTACCTCTTCCCCGGTCTTAAGCGCCTGCCTTTGATCCTCTATAATCTCTTCAAGGGCTTTTTTCACTGCCGTCTCCAGGTTTTCTAAAAAGTCTCCGTCTTTATACTCTTCTACTGCCAGCACCAGGGCCATATTGGCCTCCTGAAGCAAATCCCCTGCCGGAACCGGACCGCCGGCATATTCTGCCGCCATGTTGCAGACTGCTTTCAGATGTCCTTCCACCAGCCGTTTTTTTGCTCCCCCATCCCCTTTTACCGCCCGAGCCAGTAAAAGCTCCCTCTCCGCGGCGGTACATTGAGAAATTTCTGACAGATCATCCAGATACATCTGGTAAAAATCTTCTTTTTCAATGGTTTCTTCCTGATATTTCATGTTCCTTCCTCCTGCCTCCCAATCCCCTCTTTACAATCCTATTAGTCCATGCTAAAATAGATTTGTATTTATAAGGAGGACTAATGATGGATATTAATTATGAGTTATACAAGGTTTTTTATCATGTTGCCAATACGCTAAGCTTTTCCGAGGCGTCCAAGCAGCTCTTTATATCCCAGTCCGCTGTCAGCCAGTCTGTGAAGGTTTTAGAAAAAAAGCTGAACCAGACCCTGTTTATCCGCAGTACCAAGCGTGTTCAGCTTACCCCGGAAGGCGAGATCCTTTTAAAACATATTGAACCGGCCATTAATCTGATCCAGAAAGGGGAAAATCAGCTTTTAGAAGCCAATACCCTAAACGGCGGGCAGCTGAGAATCGGCGCCAGCGATACTATCTGCCGCTATTATTTAGTTCCTTACCTGCAGAAATTCCACACTCTTTATCCCAATGTCCACATCAAGGTGACCAATCAGACCTCCATTGAATGTGCCCGTCTTCTGGAAAACGGACAAGTCGACTTTATTGTAACCAATTATCCGAATTCCGGACTTTCCAATGCTCAGAACATTCGTACTATCAAAGAATTTTCTGACGTGTTTATTGCCAATCGGAAAAGCTTTCCTTTGGAAGACAAAGTTCTTACCCTGAAAGAACTTCAGGGCTATCCAATTCTTATGCTGACCAGGAAAAGCACTACCAGTGAGTTCCTTCATCGGATGTTCCAGAGAAGCCGGCTGGATTTAGTGCCGGAAATTGAGCTTACCAGTAATGACCTTCTTTTAGATCTGGCCCGTATCGGTTTGGGGATTGCCTTTGTCCCGGATTTCTGCATTCCGGACAATGACAAAGAGCTGTTTATCTTAAAGCTCAGCGAACAGCTTCCCTCCCGCCAGCTTGTGGTAGCCCACAACGAAAATCTTCCGGTGTCCCAGGCTGCCAAGCAGTTTATCGGGATGCTGTAGGGTTCCAGAAACGTTCCAGAACTTCTCCTACCTGACGGCGGTTTACCGGATAGTATTCATCCCATTCCCTGGGAAACAATGTCTGGTAATCCGCTCTTAAAAACCGGTCATCTAAAAGGGCAATAACCCCTCTGTCCTCCATGGTCCGGATCACCCGGCCCGCCGCCTGCATCACCTTATTCATACCGGGGTACTGATAGGCATAATCGAATCCGTTTTGCTCTCTTTTATCAAAGTATCCTTTTAAAATTTCCTGTTCTGTACAGACCATGGGAAGTCCTGTGCCCACAATCACCACGCCGATGAGCCGATCCCCTGTCAAATCGATCCCTTCGGAAAATGCGCCTCCCATAACGCATAAGGCGGTCAGGCTCTTATTCCTTCCCTTTTCGCAGAAAGCATTTAGAAACTCTTCCTTTTCCGCCTCGCTCATTTTGGAGGACTGGACTAAAAGCTCTGTTTCCCAGTCCTTGCCTTCCCCAAGGCGCTCCCTTAAGATTTCTTCCACTTCCCTCAAATACTGATAGGAAGGGCAGAAAACCAGATAGTTTCCTTTCTTTCCCCTGACAATTTTTTCAATGTATTCCCCAACCTTTTCATACTCCCTTTTATTCCTTCTGGTATACCGGCTGCTGACATCTGACGCCACTAAAAGAAGTTTATTTTCCCTTGGAAAGGGAGAGTCGGCATAAACTGCATACTCCTCCTGATCCCCGGACAAAAGCTCCTTATAATATTGAACCGGCAGCAGGGTGGCGGAGAAAAATATGGTGCTTACGGCCTGCTCCATACACTGTTTTAAATTTCGGGCCGGGTTTACACACAGCAGGCGGAGAATAAATTCCCCGGACGGAAGAAGCTCCGTATAGATCTCATAGCTGTCGTCAAGCCGCTCCTGAATATAGAGAAAGTCACGGAGAGCAAAATAAAAATCCAGGACCAGATCCCGGTCTTCAAATTCCAGATACTGGTCCATAAACTTTTCCAATTCTCCGAAAAGAGGCTGGATATGAATCATGAGAAACTCTATCCCAGGCAAAATCTCATAGCTGCTGCACTCTCTTTTTAAGGTGAGAAGCGCTTTGTTGCACTTGTCCAGCAATTTGGAAATCTTGTGGGATCGCTCTTTTAAAATCCTCTTTACCAGAAGAAAATCTTCTTTCTTTAAGGCAGCGCTGTACATCTCCCGGGCACGGCTTACCAGGTTGTGGGCTTCGTCCACCAGAAACAAATATCCGGCAGCCCCGCTGTTCTCGGCAAAGTACCGCTTTAACCTTGCATTGGGATCAAAGACATAATTATAATCACAGATAATCCCGTCCACCCAGTTGGTAATATCCAGACAGAACTCAAAGGGACATACCTGGTATCGAATGGCATAGTCGAGAATCTTCTCCCGGGTAATGCCGTTTTCCTCATGGATCATGTCAAAGACCGCATCATTGACCCTGTCATAATGGCCTTTGGCATATGGGCAGGCCTCCGGGTTGCACTCGGTCTTTTCCTGAAAGCACAGCTTTTCCTTTGCCGTAATGGTAACACTTTTAAAATACAGCCCCTTTTCCCGAAGAATCTGAAATGCTTCCTCCGCCACGCTTCTGGTAATGGTTTTGGCAGTCAGGTAAAACAGCTTCTCCGCCTTCTCCTCCCCCATGGCTTTTAAGCCGGGAAATACCGTGGACAGGGTTTTTCCGATACCTGTGGGAGCCTGAACAAACAAATTTTTTTTCTGGTTAATGCTTTTGTAGACCCAGGCTGCCAGTCCTTTTTGCCCTTTCCTGTAGGGATAAGGAAACTCTAAATCCCGGATGGACTGGTTTCTCCTTAAGCCGTTATGGTATAAATACCTGGCCCACTTTACATATTCGTGAATCAATCCGGAAAACCATTGGTTTAATTGTTCCCAGGACCATTCCTCTTTAAAACGGCGGATTTCCTCGGTATCAATGTTGCAGTAGGTAATCTGCAATGTAACAGAGGGCAGATTGTGATCCAGGCTGTACATGTAACCATAGCAGGCTGCCTGGGCCATGTGGACAGGAATCGCTTCCTCCAGGCGGCTTAAATCCATATACATGCATTTGATTTCATCTATGATAACGCCGCCTGGCTCTGTAAGGATCCCGTCGGCCCGTCCTTCCACCTGGATCGTAAAGCCTTCTTCTTGTACCAGATGCTTTAAAGCCACCTCCGCCTCATAGCCGGCCCCCATTTTTTTCTGGATCTTTTTGTGAAGGCGGGTTCCTGCCTGCATGGCTTCCTTATGGGCCCCGGCGGTTTTTCGATTATCTAAATCTCCTGATCGCAGGACAAATTCCACCAGATTCCGCACGGAGATCCGTATCTGCGCTTCTGTGGTCATGCGCGCCTCCTTTCTGGAGACTACAGGCTCTCTATGTCCACAATTGTCTTTCCGTCTCTCCAGATACGCTCCAGGTCATAAAACAGGCGATCCTCTCTGGAGAAAATATGGACAATAATGTCTTTATAGTCCATAAGAATCCAATTGGCAGAGTCATACCCCTCTGTCTGCTTGCACTCATATCCGGCTTTTCCCAGAATCTCCTCCACATTATCCGCCATAGCCTGAACCTGATTGGGATTCATTCCGCTGGCAATGATAAAATAGTCCGCCAGCACGGAGACCTCATGGATATCAATAACTTTTACGTCCTCGCCTTTTTTATCCTGCAGGGCCTGGACTGCCAAACGTACCATTTTTTTTGATTGTTCCATATAAAAATCCTTTCTTAATTCTTCCGATTGTTATAATATTCATATGCCTGCCTGGTGGTAGGGTGAACATTTCCTCCCTTTGCTTCCAAATATTCCAGGGTGCCTTTTAATATCTGGTAAACCGTCTCATCTAAATCCTGAAAGGCCAAAAGCCGTATCCGCGCCAAATCCGGCGCTTTATTCCGGCGGGGCTCCATATAATCTGCCACATAGAGTATTTTTTCCAGGGTAGTCATCTCCGGTTTTCCCGTTGTATGATACAGGATGGCATTTAGGATTTCTTCATCCTCAATCTGATACTTATGCCGGGCCAGCCATGCGCCGTAATTTGCATGAAGAACTGCCGGTACATCTCTTTGCTCATTAGTCATGGGAATGTTCTTTTTTTCACATTTTTTTAAAATAACATCGTCAGAAAAGCGCTTTCCGCAGTCATGGAGAAGTCCGGCTATCTCCGCCTTATCCATATCATATCCATAGCGCATTGCCAGGCAGATACAGGTGTAGGATACAGACAGGGAATGTTCGTAACGCATAGGGGGTAATTTTGATTTCAGCTGCTTTCTGTACAACGCAATTTGGCTTGGGGAATTAGCCATGGTTATGCCCTCCTTTCTTTCTGCCATAATAAGGTTTAAACGGTCATGGCCATTATAATGAGGCGTAAAGGCGGTGTGTCCGGATATAATCTGCCACAGGGCCGGGAACCAATGATTCAATGGATCGGTTCTTTGAGGCCATTTCTCTTATATCGGCGGAGGCAATATCCATCTGTTCACAGTTCAGCCTGCCAATTTTTGCATGATACCGTTCCTTCAGGTACAAAATTTGTTCTTCCATAGGCCGGTGGGCTTTGGGGTACTCTCTTCCTGCTACCAGCAGGACGGCTCTTGCCATCACTTCCCCGGGACAATACCAATTTTCGATTTCATAGAGAGAATCCGCCCCAATAATAAAGTAAAAATCATCTTTCGGATGCTCTCTTTTTAAAAGCTCCAGAGTTTGAGCCGTATAAGTATTGCCCAAACGCCGGATTTCAAAATCCGAACAAGAAAAATACGGATAATCTGAAATGGCGCGGCGCACCATTTCACAGCGCAGGGCCGGATCCGTTACCTTGTGGTCTTTCTTGTGGGGCGGCTGTCCTGAGGGCATAAACCATACAGAATTCAGCTGATATTGGGTGTATGCCACATGGGCCAGCCTTAGATGTCCGTTGTGGATGGGGTCAAAGGTTCCTCCCATAATTCCGATTCTGGACATAGTATCCCTCCTATGGAAGGACGATCTTTCTCTTTTTCTCGTCCTTTGCAGGCTTATATAATACAATTTTGCGTCCGATTACCTGGACAACCTCAGAGCGGGTTCTCTCCGCCAGGGTCTGTGCCACTGCGTGGATATCATCAAGGCAATTTTTCAGCAAGGTGATTTTCACCATCTCCCTGGCTTCCAATGCCTCATTTACTGCCTGGGTTATCTCCGGTGTAAGGCTGGATTTCCCAATCTGGAAAATAGAATCCATTTCCATAGCCAAACCTTTTAAATACGATCTCTGCTTGCTTGTCATTTATTTCCTCCAGGCCCTGAAAAGGGCCAGCTATTTTACCTCTGTACTGTTTATTTATAGTAATCAAATTCCAGGCCGTACATGCGGACGGTGTCGCCTTCTTCTATTCCGGCTTCTTCCAAATCATCCAAAATTCCGGTGTTTTTTAAGAACTTCTGGAAGAATTCAAAGCCCTTTTCCGAATCCAGATTGGTATAGCCCAGCATCTTATCAATTTTGGGGCCTTCTACCACATAGACGCCATCCGATGCCTTTTCTACCGTATAAGGAAGATTTTCCACCGCCTTCATACTCATATCAAATTCTTTTTGGAAGATAACCGGCTTCCGATCCACGGTTTTTAACAGCTCATTTACCTGATAGAGAAGTTCTTTTACTCCCTGCCCGCTGACTGCCGAAATGGGAACTACCTGAATGCCCTTTGGTTCAAATTCCCTGCGGAGACGGTCTATGGGACTTTCTTCCTCCTCCTGATAAAACGCATCTATTTTGTTGGCGGCAATTATCTGAGGCCGGGTCAGCAGCTCCGGATTATAGGCTTTCAGCTCTTTATTAATGGCCTGGATATCGGCTACCGGATCCCTGCCTTCCGTGGACGCCGCATCCACCACGTGAACCAGTACTTTTGTCCGCTCAATGTGTTTTAAAAAGGCATGTCCCAGGCCCACTCCCTCTGAGGCGCCTTCAATAAGGCCGGGGATATCCGCCATGACAAAACCGGCTCCATCTCCTAAATCCACCACTCCCAGGTGAGGATTTAAAGTGGTAAAATGATAATTGGCTATCTTGGGGCGGGCATTGCTGACTCTGGAAAGCAAAGTGGATTTTCCTACATTGGGAAAACCTACCAGGCCCACATCTGCAATCACCTTAAGCTCCAGCAAAACCCAAAGCTCCTGAGCCGGCTGTCCGGGCTGGGCATATTTGGGCACCTGCATGGTAGAGGTGGCAAAATGCATATTGCCAAGACCGCCTTTTCCGCCTTTTAAAATCGTCTCCCGGCGGTTTTCTCCTGACATGTCGGCAATGACCTTGCCGGATTCAAACTCCTTGATTACCGTTCCCTCCGGCACCTTAATTACCAGATCTTTTCCGTCGGCGCCGTGGCAGCGTCTCTTTCCTCCCTCTTCTCCGCTTCCGGCCACGTATTTTCTCACATGCCGGAAATCCGTCAGGGTATTCAGGCCGTCGTCCACCTGAAAAATAATATCGCCGCCCCGGCCGCCGTCGCCGCCGTCAGGACCGCCGTTAGCTACATACAGCTCTCTGCGGAAACTGACATGGCCATCGCCGCCTTTTCCTGATTTTATAAATACTTTTGCACTGTCGGCAAACATATATAGGGTATTCCTTTCTAAGGGTTTTACCACACAGACGCAATTTTCTGTGTGATGAAAGAAAGGCTCCATACCTCTAAAAGTATGAAGCCCTCATAATTATTCGTTGATTGCTCTCGGGTAAACAGAAACCTGCTTCTTGTCTCTGCCCTTTCTCTCAAACCTGACAACGCCGTCTACTAAAGCGAATAAAGTATCATCGCTGCCGCGGCCTACGTTGTTGCCCGGATGGATTTTGGTGCCGCGCTGTCTGTACAGGATGTTGCCAGCCAGAACGAATTGTCCATCTGCTCTCTTGGCGCCAAGTCTCTTAGCCTCAGAGTCTCTGCCGTTCTTGGTAGAGCCTACACCTTTCTTATGAGCAAATAACTGAAGGTTCATCTTTAACATGTGTCTACACCTCCTTAAATCGGATATGAATATATGGTCTCCCATATTCCTCCTCAATATTCTGGAGCCCCAGAACCAGGGAGTTTAAAAGGAGCTTTGATTCCGGACTGATTGGGGAAGAAAGAGAAAAGGAAAGAAATCCGCTCTCTTCATCCTGTTCTGCCTGGAAGCTGTCCCCGGTAAATGCCTCAATGGAATTGGCCGTATTAACCGCCAAAGCGGAAACCGCCGCACAGACAATGTCCCTGCCGCTGTCATCATATCCCGCATGTCCCTGAAGCCGGATTCCTGTGTAATCATACTGAGAATCAGTTCCCACACATTTTTTTGTAAATACCGTCACCTGAATCATGGTGTTAATTAAGCATTGATCTTTTCAATCTTAACCTGAGTATAGAGCTGTCTGTGGCCGTTTTTCTTATGATAGCCAGTTTTTCTCTTATACTTGTAAACGATAACTTTCTTGCCCTTACCTTCTTTTTCTACAGTAGCGGTAACAGTTGCACCTGCTACAGTGGGGCATCCGATGGTTAACTCACCGTTGTTTACAGCCAGTACCTGATCGAAAGTTACGGTTTTGCCGGCTTCTACGCCCAGCTTTTCTACCTTAATGATATCGCCTTCAGCTACCTTGTACTGCTTTCCACCTGTTGCAATAATCGCGTACATGAAAGGCACCTCCTATTATCATTACTCGCCAACTTCGGTGTCTGTCCAAAACTCACATATTGGACATCCTTATAACCTCATTGTGCGGCATACTGTGTTAGTCTAACATTCTTTTCCTTATATGTCAACTGGTTTTGAAAAAAAGTCTTCTACCTTGCCTGCTGATACAGGGATGGCCTTACTTTTTTCCTTGTAATCTCTATCAGGCCCAGCTTTGTCATATCCACCACCGTGGTTTTTACCGGATCTTTCCGGACTGCGCTGCGGAGCGTTTCCATAAGAAGCTTCCGGTTTTCTTCCGATTCCATATCAATAAAATCCACTACAATAATTCCGGAGAGATTCCGCAGGCGAAGCTCTCTTGCCACCGCCCGGGCTGCCTCCAGGTTAATTTTCATCAAAGTATCCTGGGGATTTTTATGTCCGGAAAATTTACCGGTGTTTACATCAATGACGGTCAGGGCCTCTGTAGGCTCAATAACCAGATATCCTCCGGATTTCAGCCACACCCTGGGCTGAAGGGCTTCCCCAATTACCGTTTCCAGGCTATACAGAGAGGAAAGGGACAGCAAAGAATCTTCATAGAAGGTCAGCTTATCCAGATCCTCCGGCTGGTTGAAAGACAGGTAGCGGAAAATCTCGTCGTACAGCTCTTGTTTATCCGTGACAATGGCTGTTAAGGTATCTGTATAAACATTCCGTATCTCCCTTAAGAAAGGGGGAGAGGCCTCGCAAAGGAGGCTGTAGCAGGCTCGGAATGCCCGCTGGGCAAGAATTTTTTCAAACTCCCCGGACAATCTGTCCAGCTCCTGAAGGATCTCTTCATGGCCTGCATCTCTGGCATTGGTTCGGACAATCACCCCATAAGAAGGTTGTTTGCGGGCTTCTATAAGCCCTTTTACCGTTTCTTTCCACTGAGAGCTGCGGATCTTCCCGGAAAAGCTGATGTTTGGAAATAAAACCGTTAATACACAGTATTTTCCCGCCAGGCTGATATTGGAAGTCAGCATGGGGGCTTTGGTTTTTATCCCGTCCTTTTCCACCTGAACCATAATCTCATCGCCAATCCGAAGAGTCCTCTCCTCCGGCTTATCTCCCAGCCAGTGACGGCGGTTCTCCGTAAGGCTGTAGTAGCCGGTAATCCCGGGAGCAATCTCCACAAAGGCGGCATTGATATTTTTTACAATATTCTGGACGCGGCCGATATAAATATTTCCCAGAATCGATTCCTGTTCTTTTGATTCCAGAGAGATTTGGACAGGGCGGCTGTCTTCTGTAAGTACGGATACAATCTTATCCCTGTACTCTGTGATAATCAGTTTGGATTGGGGCTTAATGCCCTTACAGTTATCCTTCAATGTTTTCTCCTAAATCATCCAGGGAAACAAACTCTGCCTGTCCTCTTTCATCATAATTGGCAGCATATACCTCTTCTCTCTGGATTAAAAATGCAAATTCCGGCCTGTCCTGACCTAAGGATTTATAATAAGCGTCCAGTACCAGCTCCGGCTTAATATTTGCGGCACTTCCGGCAGACAGCTTTAAAAAGATTCCCGGAACCTCTTTGGCCCCCCGTTCCTCCTGCTTTTCTTCCGGAACCTGGCAGATATAGGTTTTAGACTCGTAGATCAGGGGAGCTAAATCCATCTCCCTCTCTCCTTTTTTGGTCTTTTTCGAAACCGGGATGGAGGTGGAAGTAAGGAATGTGGCAAATTCCTGAAACCAGGCGGCTTCCTTTTCCGGCTCTTTCGGCTCATATCCCGGGCGAAACTGTAAGGTATAATCGGCAGCAGCCACAATGGACATGGCGTTGGCAGCCTTTTCCGGCAGTCTCTTGTAGCTGAGCACCTGGATCCCCTCTACGGAAACCTGATTAATCCGGCGGATCATCTCGGCGGAAGATCCGGTGGAGTTGACATCAATATCTACATATTCTCCGTTGCTGGTCAATCCTACGCTTAAAGGGGCCGCAAAAGACATAAGCTGGTGAGGGCTGAAGCCCTCGCTGTAGCGGATGTCCACGTCTGCCCGGCGGATAGCTTTCTGGAAGTACCGCATCACATCCAGATGGCCGATAAATTTCATATCCCCCTGTTTAAAAAATTTAATTCTTATTTTCAAAGCAGACGCCTCCTTTCCATTTTAACGCCCCGCAGGCCGAGCATTTCTGACGGCAGTTGGGAGTTATGGTTTGGTTCATGGCATTTTGCCATTCTCTTTTTAAAAACTCTTTGGAAATACCGGCATCAATAAAATCCCAGGGGAATATTTCATCAAGCCCCCGCTCTCTGGTGGTATAAAAATCAACAGACAGGCCGCAGGTTTCAAAAGCCTTCATCCAAATCTCATTGTCAAAGCACTCAGACCAGGAATCGTAAAGGGCGCCGTTTTTATAGGCTTCCTCAATTAAGGCGGCGCACTTTCTGTCTCCCCGGGCCAAAACGCCCTCTAAAACGGTTAAATCCGCCTCATGCCAGTTGTAGCGCAGGCTTTTATAATTCAGCATCTCCCGGAATTTTCCCCGGACAATGGCTGCTTTTTCCAAAAATTCCTCTTTTGTGGACATTCTGGCCCACTGGAAGGGGGTAAAAGGCTTTGGCACAAAGAAGGAAGAGCTGGCGGTTACCTGAACTCTGCCCTGGCGCTTTTCCTTGGGAACTTCCTCATAATAAAGCTCTGCAATCTTTTCAGAAAGCAGGGCAATGCCTTCCATATCTTCTACTGTCTCGGTGGGAAGGCCCAGCATAAAATAGAGCTTTACCCGGTTCCATCCTCCCCGGAAGGCTTCTGCGGCGCCATTCAGAATCACTTCCTCTGTAAGCCCCTTATTGATTACGTCTCTTAATCGCTGGGAACCGGCCTCCGGCGCAAAAGTCAGGCTGCTCTTTTTCACATCCTGAATCTTGCTCATAACATCCAGGGAAAAGGCGTCGATACGCAGGGAAGGCAGAGAAATATTGACTCCCTTGCCGTGGAATTCTTCTATTAGAAAGTTTACCAGGCCTTCCAGACAGGTATAGTCGCTGGAGCTTAAGGAGCTTAAGGAAATTTCTTCGTGACCGGTGCTTTTTAACATCTTGCCGGCATATTCCTTTAAATACTCCAGGCTGTGTTCTCTTAAGGGGCGGTATACATTGCCTGCCTGGCAGAACCGGCATCCCCGGATGCAGCCTCTCATAATCTCCAGAACCACCCGATCCTGGGTCACCTTAATAAAGGGCACCAGAGGGGCATCTATATAAGTGGCATCGTCCGGATTGACTACTACTTCTTTGACGATTTTTTCTTTGGCATGGGGATTGTTTGGGGTAAAGCTTAACAGGGTTCCGTCCTCTTTATAAGCCGGATCATAGAACTGAGGCACATAGATGCCGGCCACTTCTGCCGCTGCCTCTAAAAACTCTTTCCGGCTGCATCCCTTTTTCTTCCATTCCTTGTAAATATCCATCAGCTCATAGTAAACCGTCTCACCTTCGCCGATGTAAAAGAGATCAAAAAATTCTGCCAAGGGCTCGGGATTGTAGGCGCAGGGGCCGCCGCCGATGACAATGGGATCCTCTTCTGTCCTGTCACAGCTGTGAAGAGGAATCCGGGACAGGTCAAGGATCTGTAAAATATTGGTATAGCACATCTCATACTGGAGGGTGATCCCTAAAAAGTCAAAATCCTTAATGGGATCCTGGGATTCTAATGCAAACAGGGGAATCTGTTCTTTCCTCATAATCTGGTCCAAATCCGTCCAGGGGGAATAAACCCGCTCACAGTAAATGTCATCCCTGCGGTTAAAATAGTCATAGAGGATCTGCATCCCAAGATGGGACATTCCAATCTCGTATACGTCCGGAAAGCACATGGCAAAACGGACGTCAACCTCTTTGGGATCCTTGACGCACATGTTTACCTCGCCGCCGATGTAGCGGGCGGGGTGGTCGATACTTAATAGAACTTCATCAGGTAGGGCTAGTTTTCTCATGGTTTTTCCTTATATTTTTGTTTGTATTGCATAATTTTTTGCTTCTTTTTGTGATATTTATTTTCACATACATTCTACCATATATCAAGCTATTCTACCACAGTTTCCTACAAAACAGCAACAACTACTTATATGGCAGGGAAAAAAAGAAAATTATGGGATTGGATGCATATGATAAATGACTTTGACAGTTCCTGATATAATTCCAAGAAATGTTCTTCACCAGCCTTTGTACTCCATAATAGTTTCTCAAAGGTCATTCTGCTCCCATCCTTTCCCCTTCTTCTTTCTGGCATAGGAATAGATTGATGCAACCTTTTTCCAGTCCATGGTGAATCCTCCAGTGCTCATCTTATTTGATTTCTCGAGGATACCGGAGGACCACGTTTTCCCATCCAGCCCTGACACCTGTAAGTCCAATCTTACATGACACTGCACCTGTGCCGTCCCACTCCTTATCCTTCACCTCAGAAACCACAAGGTCTAAAACATATTCCGCCTGGTTCCCGGAACGCTGATTCCTAAATCTCCTGTCCACATCAGCCAAAATTCCGCTGCCGTCCGCCTCCGTCTCATATGTCTCAGGCGGACTTGCCTCAGAAGGGGTCGCCTTCCCCACCCATCCTTCTCGCCCGTGGTACTTCTCTGCAAATACATGAACCGTGGGCACCGACTGCGGTATCGCCATAGATACTGCCAGAAGCGCCGCCAGACGCTTCACCTTTCTTTCTCTCTTTCCTGCCATAATTCTCCTTTCCCTAAGCCTGGTATACTGACCACTCATCATTATGGTCAGTATGGTTTTGGCTTCCTGTGGTGCAATTATGGACGGGATTGTCCGAAAATCTATATTCTTTCCCCATATTTTTTTGAAAATAGTCCATTATTATTATCCGCACACCTATTTTTTTAGCCTCTTTTCTTTTTATCCACTATACTAAGGACACAACACTTTTACAACCAAGAGGAAAAAAATGGTACTTACCGATACGAACATCATGGATTGACAGTTTGATGAAAGGCCTGCCCCCAGACCCTTCGGCTGGCAGCAAAGCTTTACGCGATTTTTGATGATATTCTTTTAGCTGCCCCTATAGAAGAGAAAATATAACCTTATACTGAGGTGGTTCAGGTCATATCGGATCTCCAGTCTATAACAAAAGAAATTGAGGCTATTTTCCTTTCATAGCAGAGCGAAGCCGGATACCTAAACTCAGGCATCCGGCTTCTTATAAGTCAAAATTCGTTATCTTATCTTTTCATAATGTGTCCACATCCGTATAATCTTTATGGTTCCCTGGTATACCGTATCATCTACGGTAACCTTCTCCTGATACACCTGATATACCAATCAGTGCTGAATATTAATTCTCCTTGAATAAAATCCCTGCAAATTCCCAACTAATCCTTCATAGATAGGCGGAGTCTGGAATGGGTTGCTACGGATGATTTCAATCCGTTCTTTCGCCTTCTTATCCAAACCAGCCGCTTTCAAGTTTTTAATATCTTTTACCGCCTGTTTCTCATAGACAATGCGATACAATTACCACTCCACCTCTTCCTCTGAAACGCATTCCTCGATTGGTGTTTTTCCACCTGCAATAATGGATTCTGCCATTCCTGGAACCGACATCAAATATAGGGTTTCTTCGATTGCCCTCCAATCAGCCTCCCCTATTAATACAGCATTTTTTCCTTTATTGTTGGTTATGGTAATGGGCTCACAATTTGCATTTACATCTGAAATAATCTGATAAATATTATCCCTTGCCTTGGTGGCACTTATTGCAATCATATCATCACTCCTTCATCATGATATCTACATATCACTCACGGCAAAGCCGCTCGTTAGCTTTCGAAATTCGCCCTTACAAGCAAGCGAACTTCTTATAAGCTATATTATAGCGTCCGCCTTTACGCTCGTCAATCATGAAAAAGTTTATTCTGCCATGCCTCTTTTCTGCTCTATCCAATCCGTCATTTTGTCCTGACTTTTACAGTTATATAGCAAAAACTCCCTGCAAATCCCGAAAATAAGGCGTTTGCAGGGAGTCTTTCGTGTTATGCTCTTTTACCCAATTCCATTTCTTTAAAAAATCTCTTGAAGTCCTCCTGCTTTGCACATGCATAGTAGAAGTCTGTGCCAAAAGTTTTCTGTATCCGGCGGTAATCATTTAGCACCTAACGGTAAATTTATCAAAAAACTGTCTTGACAAAGTGGGGCACTTTACATCCTACTACAGTTTCTTACAAAATGCAGTAACTAATTCTTGTAGATGTCCTATAAATGTGCTAAGTTAAACGCAGTGGCAACCGGAATTTATGGGGAATTCGTCAAAACAGCTTATGGGAATTCGGGAGGCAATTTTATGAAAAATAAATATTTGATTCCTATTTTGTGTGTTTGTGTATTAATGTCCGCAGCAGGATGTAATATTGATGCAGATGCCACTGCTCAATCAGAGGATAATACAGAAACAACGATTGTTTTATCTGAACTTCATCAGGAAGAATATTCAAATCCAATAGATGCCTATTTTTTACCACGTATTGAAAATGCTTCGTGTGAGGCTGAACGCAGGGAACTGCAAGATACCTACCGAGGCGTATGGAAAACAGAGTTTGAAAATATAATGGTTTGGATGCAAGATAAATGCGTATATCAAGAGGATAAAGATACTCTGTTACTTTTTACAAAAAACGTTGAATCTCTGATTGAAACCACTCGTACAATTTTGGAAACTGATTGGTTAGACAATTACAGCCAACCGCCCGGTTCAGATAGCAGACACTCTTGGGGAAACGGAACCCATAGTGGATTGAATCAAAAAGAAGCTGAGATATACAGAGATGCAGGCATGAAACCGGAGATTTATTTTTCATCATCCAGTAATTGAACGGCCTCCACCTGCTGTATCTGCCCAGGGTATGTCTCAAGAATTTCTCCTGTAAAGGTAATGGAAATATTATCGCCAACATCCAAGTCATCGATTAAAATATCAGTATATCTCCAAGTAATTTTCGTTTCCTCTACAATAAAGAAGCAAAATTCTCCTCTAAAGTTAATATCATTTATTTCCATACCTTTTACCTTGATCGAATTATCCTGAATGTCAGTAATTGTGGCATAAAATGTTTGCGGAATCCGTGATGGTGCCGAATTTTCTATACGGCCATAAGCTATCTTGTATCCGATAAAGCAGAATATTCCCCCAAGCACCACACTATAACAAAATATGGCCACAACAAAACTAACTAATTTTTTGTTCATAACAATGCCTCCTGCTTAATATTCTGCCTTTTATCAGATTACACAATTCTGATTTACCGCTCTTATTATAGCAAAAAAAGCACTCGCTAACAAGTATGCATCAGCTTTTATTGTCCATTTTGGTTCTTCTATACTTTTATTTGTGGTTTTGCAGAGCCACTCTGGCATTGTGAAGAGCTTTGAAAATAAGGGGAATTTGCCCTCAGTGGGCAAGAATCCACATTCGTAAAAAATTGATAGACAATGGTAGCTACTCATAAAACAGTATCAACCAACAAACTGAAATAGGGTAGCTGCCTACAGGGCGCAGAAAAAGGCGGGTAGGAAACAAAGCGTTTCTTATCCGCTTTCTTCATGCTCTTTGTTACGCAGTAAGGACTGAAAAAGCATTGATACAAGCGGCTTTGCGGGTGCGCTTTCCGCGTGGCAAGGGTTTTATACCTTTTCCCTCAAAAAGCGCCTTTCTACTGCGTAACAAAACTATGGTAATTATACAAGGGAGCATAGAAGTACGTCTGCTGTACGACGGCTTTTTTTCTTTTGCCGTCGTCCGGCAGATTTAAGCAGATGTTAAATTGTTTATACATAAGAGTATTTCTTCAAATCGTTGTAAATTCGACAATTAAAGCTGTTTTTTATTGAAAAGGCGAATAGCAATCAACACCCCCAAAATGGATAAGGCAATGGAAATAACAGCAGGTATCATAAATTCTGCCGGAACAGCTTCGCCGGAAATCAAATCTATATTTTTTGAAGTTAAAATGAACGGATTGAATTTCGCAATCGGTTCTATCATTCCGAGCAGGGATATTATGGCGACAATGCCGCCTGTAAAGAGTATGCTTGTGAAAGTCTGTCTGAATATCACGCACCCAATCATTAAAATACTCAAGTACAGAAAGCCGACTATCCAAAGGGAAACTGCCGCGAAAGCAACATTTGAAAGGTGATTATCATTCCATAAAAGAGCTGTATAACCGTATGCAGCAGCATATCCAATCCAATAACTGATT
>CAJTOL010000040.1 GCA_910577645.1 uncultured Lachnospiraceae bacterium | reverse complement strand
TACAAGGGAAAAAAGAAATAGCCGCCACTACTCGCAATAGTGACGGCTGACCTCATAATGAGGTGAAAAATTGATATTGTGGGGTAGAGCCGCTAAACAACGAATTTCGTCTTTTGAAGGTTCGATTTGAAATGTAACCTTGCAGAGCATAGCCACAAGTGGCAATGTACCCGGACCCGAACCATTCCCTAAAAGTTGGGAATCAGATGTGCGGCCAGACAGTACCCGGAATTTTCCGGGCGGCATCCGGCGGTAATATCCCGATTTGAAATCGGAGTGCTGACAAGGGCGGTCATTCCTGCTTGTGGTTGTCACGTTCCATAGTTTCATTGATTGCACGCACGATAAATGGAGTAAGCTTTTCCCCCTGCTTTTCATTATATGCCATGAACGACACCTTCTTTCATTTTAGATTTTGAGTGGGGCGGCTATTTATAGATACACCTTCTCCACTATACAAAAATTACAGCATATTTTACAATAGGGGACTATAGGTACAAAATATAATTTTTAAACAATATCTATTCCTCTCAAATTCCCATTTTATCGCCACTTCATAAAATTCCCATACAATTTTAGCACTCAACACTTGACAGTGCTAATAATAAGTGTTATATTACGAATAGAACAAACATCGCATGCCGATTCACTATTATATTAGGAGGAGCAAGTATGAATATCAATAAATTCACCCAAAAGTCTCTTGCCGCTGTCCAGGGCTGTGAAAAACTGGCCTATGAATACGGCAACCAGCAGATGGAGCAGGAGCACTTATTGGTAAGCCTTTTAACTTTGGAGGACAGCCTGATTTTAAAGCTGATTGCCAAGATGGAGATCCAGCCGGAGCTGTTTAGAGGCGAGGCGGAAAAGCTTTTAGAAAAGCTGCCCAAGGTCAGCGGAGGCGGCCAGCTGTATGTCAGCAATGATTTAAATAAAGTCCTGGTAAACGCAGAGGACGAGGCAAAAGCCATGGGCGACGAGTACGTGTCCGTGGAGCATTTGTTCCTGGCAATGGTCAAACAGCCGGGCCATGCCATCAAGGAATTATTCCGGCTTTACAATATTACCAGAGAGCGGTTCCTCCAGGCCCTTTCCACGGTCCGGGGGAACCAGAGGGTGGTAAGCGATAATCCGGAAGCCACCTACGACACCTTAAATAAATACGGCTATGACCTGGTAGAGCGTGCCAGGGATCAAAAATTAGATCCGGTTATCGGCCGTGACGGCGAGATCCGAAACGTAGTCCGTATCCTGTCCAGAAAGACCAAAAATAACCCGGTTTTAATCGGAGAACCCGGCGTGGGCAAGACTGCTGTGGTAGAAGGCCTGGCTCAGCGGATTATCCGGGGCGACGTACCGGAAGGATTAAAAAATAAGAAATTATTTGCCCTTGATATGGGGGCTCTGGTAGCGGGAGCCAAGTACCGGGGCGAGTTTGAGGAGCGGTTAAAGGCCGTATTGGAGGAAGTAAAAAAGAGCGAAGGCCAGATCATTTTATTTATTGATGAGCTCCACACCATTGTAGGAGCCGGGAAAACCGAAGGATCTATGGATGCCGGAAATATGTTAAAGCCTATGCTGGCCAGAGGCGAGCTTCACTGTATCGGCGCAACTACTTTAGATGAGTACCGAAAATATATTGAAAAAGACGCCGCTCTGGAGCGCCGGTTCCAGCCGGTTATGGTGGAAGAGCCTACGGTGGAGGATACCATCTCCATCCTGAGGGGATTAAAGGAGCGCTACGAGGTATTCCACGGCGTTAAAATTAATGACTCCGCCCTGGTTTCTGCGGCAGTCCTTTCCAACCGCTATATCAGTGACCGGTTTCTGCCGGATAAAGCCATTGACCTGGTGGACGAGGCCTGCGCGCTTATTAAAACAGAGCTGGATTCCATGCCGGCAGAGCTGGATGAGTTGTCCAGAAAGACCATGCAGATGGAGATAGAGGAAGCGGCTTTAAAGAAAGAGACAGACCGGTTAAGCCAGGATCGTCTGGCAGACCTGCAGAGAGAATTAGCAGAACTTCACGACGAATTTGCTGCCAAGAAGGCTCAGTGGGAAAACGAGAAATCCAGCGTGGACCGATTATCTTCCCTGCGGGAGGAGATTGAAAATGTAGGCCGCCAGATTCAGGATGCCCAGCAAAAATACGATTTAAATAAGGCTGCCGAGCTTCAGTACGGAAAGCTTCCCCAGCTTCAGAAGGAACTGGAAGCAGAGGAAGAAAAAGTCCGGAATCAGGACTTAAGCCTGGTTCATGAGAGCGTTTCGGAAGATGAAATTGCCAGAATTATTTCCCGCTGGACGGGGATCCCGGTGTCCAAGCTGACGGAGAGCGAGCGCAGTAAAACCCTGCATTTAGACGAAGTTCTCCACAAGCGGGTTATCGGCCAGGACGAGGGAGTGGAGAAGGTAACGGAGGCAATTATCCGTTCCAAAGCAGGGATCAAAGATCCTACAAAACCGATTGGATCCTTCCTGTTTTTAGGCCCCACCGGCGTGGGAAAAACCGAGCTTGCCAAGGCCTTGGCAGAGTCCCTGTTTGATGATGAGACCAACATGGTCCGTATCGATATGAGCGAATATATGGAGAAACATTCCGTAGCGCGGTTAATCGGAGCGCCTCCCGGATATGTAGGATACGAGGAAGGGGGCCAGCTTACCGAGGCGGTGAGAAGAAAGCCTTATTCGGTTGTCCTTTTTGACGAGGTGGAAAAAGCCCACCCGGATGTATTTAACGTCCTTTTGCAGGTTCTGGACGATGGCCGGATCACGGATTCCATGGGAAAAACGGTGGACTTTAAAAATACCATTTTGATTATGACTTCCAATATTGGTTCCCAATACCTGCTGGAGGGAATTGATGAAATGGGAAATATTCGTCCTGATGCAGAGGATATGGTGATGAATGAGCTGCGGGCCCATTTCCGCCCGGAGTTTTTGAATCGTTTGGATGAGACGGTTCTCTTTAAACCGCTTACAAAGGAGAATATCAGCGGCATTGTGGATCTGTTGATTGCAGACATTAACAAGCGCCTGGCGGATAAAGAGCTAAAGGTAGAACTGACCATTGCGGCAAAGGCATTTGTTACGGAGCGGGGCTATGATCCGGTATACGGAGCCCGGCCTTTAAAGAGATATCTCCAGAAACATGTAGAAACCCTGGCAGCCCGGCTGATTTTAAGCGACGGTGTCAGAGCGGGAAATACCATTGTCATTGACGTGTCCGAAGACGGAGAAAAATTGATTGCCTATGCAGAATAGCCCTGCTTTGCAGGAAACAGAGGCTGCTGGCGGACAGCGCCGCTTTTTGAGGAAATAAACAAAAAGCGGCGCTGTCCGCTTATTTCATTTTGAAATATCCCGTCCTCTTTCTTTTGCTCAAACATACATTTGGAAAAATCTACATATTTTGTAAGAGAAATGTAAGGCAAACTCGTTTCATTTATGGTAAGATAGTAGCCAGACAGAGGCGACAGGCCAAAAGACCAATGAGGAGGAAAAGACATGGCTGAAACCAATATTTTAGTGGTAGATGACGAAAAAGAGATTGCGGATCTGATTGAGATTTATCTGGTCAGTGATGGCTATAAAGTATTTAAAGCCAATAATGCCAAGGAGGGCTTGGACATTTTGGAAAAAGAGGAGGTCCACCTGGTGCTGCTGGATATTATGATGCCCGGAATGGATGGCCTGGAAATGTGTAAAAAAATTCGGGAAACCAATAATATCCCGATTATTATGCTCAGCGCCAAATCTACAGATTTAGACAAGATCCTGGGATTGGGAACCGGAGCCGACGATTACGTAACCAAACCTTTTAATCCTCTGGAGCTTACTGCAAGGGTAAAGTCCCAGCTCAGGCGTTACACCCAGCTGAATCCCAGCAGCGCGGTTCACGCAGATGCCGGGGGAAAGAACGAGATTATTATCCGGGGCCTGACCATTAATAAAGATAACCACAAGGTTTCCGTATATGGGGAAGAGATTAAGTTAACCCCCATTGAATTTGACATTTTGTACCTGCTGGCTTCCAACCCGGGGCATGTATTCAGTACCGATGAGATTTTTGAGAAGGTATGGAATGAGAAGGTTTATGAGGCGAACAATACTGTTATGGTACATATCCGGAGGCTGAGAGGCAAGATGAAGGAAGACACCAGACAAAATAAGATCATCACAACGGTGTGGGGAGTAGGATACAAGATTGAAAAATGATATGAGCGGGCGCTTTTACGCCCGGGTAGTTGCCAATATTTTTTACAGCGCTGCTGTTACCTGTCTGGTGGAAATCTTTCTGATAGCCAACGTTTCTATGATTACAGATTATCTGCAAAACAGCGGCAGAGGAGGACGGATTTTGGAGGGGCTGGGAGCCACTACAGTGGGAGTGCTGTGCTACGTCCTTTTGGGAATCGGAGTGTTTTCAGCAATTTTCCTGGTTCTCCAACGGCGCTCCCTGGAGTACATCCATAAGCTTTATGAGGCTATGCAGAACATTTCGGAGGGAGATTTGACTACAGAGGTGGAAGTGGTGGGAGATGATGAGTTTTCCAGCATGGCGGCCAGTTTAAACCAGATGGCCCAGGATATCCGGAGTCTTATGGACAAAGAGAGAGAAGCGGAGCGCACCAAAAATGAACTGATTACCAATGTGGCTCACGACCTGCGTACTCCTTTGACTTCCATTATCGGTTATTTGGAACTTTTGTCTACCGGAACGGCCATACCGCCGGAGATGGAGAAAAAATATATTGACATTGCTTATACAAAGGCAAAACGCCTGGAAAAACTGATTGAGGATTTATTCGGCTTTACCAAGCTGAATTATGGAAAGATCTCCATGAAGGTTTCTCAGGTGGATGTGATTAAGCTTTTAAGCCAGCTTTTGGAAGAATTTTATCCCAGCTTTGCAGAGAAAAGCCTGGTTTATGAGCTACGCAGCAATGTGCCGGCCAAGGTCATTACAGCGGACGGCAATCTTTTGGCAAGGCTGTTTGATAATCTCATTAATAATGCCATAAAATATGGAGCAGAGGGAAAGCAGATTTTGGTGGATGTGGAGGCGGACGAGACAATTGTCAAGATTTCCGTAACGAATTTCGGATATGTAATACCGGAAAAAGAACTGCCTATGTTGTTTAATAAGTTTTACCGGGTGGAACATTCCCGATCCTCCTCTACCGGAGGTACTGGCCTTGGTCTTGCTATTTCCAAGAATATTGTGGACATGCACGGAGGCGACATTCAGGTCGCCAGCGATTTAAACGGCACAGTGTTTACCGTAAAGCTTAAGGTGGATTTTGATATTAATAAAGAAAATTTTGGTAAGATTGGATGAACGGCATATGGAAATAAAAAAGGAGGGAGGCCTTTTAGAAGGCAAACGCTTCGGGAAGCATAAAGGGCTGCAGGTTAAATGGGCCGCAGGCGCAGGAAAGGCTGTGTTTGTCTGCCTGTTGGCTTTTGCAGCTTTTTTTGCGCTGCCTGGCGGTTTGGGGAAGGGAGGAAAAGCCCAGGCGGCTGTAATTCGGGAGAATTTAGGGTATGAATACCGGGAGCCTGCTGTGAAAATGGAAGCAGGATACGGCTTTGACAATATGGCCAAAGGAGGCCGGTATCTCCCGGTTTATATAACACTGACAAATCAAAAAGAAGAAGGATTTGCCGGAAGCATTCAGGTAGTCTCTATGGAATCGGATTACCATGTGTACCAGTATGAGTTTCCGGTAACATTGGAAGGAAATGAGAGCCGCCAGAAAAATTTAAATATTCCTTTGGGAGTTAAGGCAGATCAGCTTTATGTCCGGCTATATGACGGGGAAGATCAGCTTATTGTGCAGAAGCGTCTGAAGCTGAACACCAGAGAGGATATTCCGGAGCTGCTTATCGGGGTCATCAGTGATACCCAGGATCAGCTTCAGTATTTTAACGATACCGGTATTAATTACAGCACCTTAAAGACCCGCCTGTGCCTTATGGTGGCCGGAAGCGTACCGTCTCAGGCCGCAGGGCTGGATCAACTGGACGTGCTTCTGATTACCAATTATGATGTGAGGAGAATGTCAGAGGATCAGATCGCTACTATACGGGAGTGGGTAAACCGGGGCGGAGTGCTTTTGTTAGGAACCGGGGCGAGGGGAACAGATATTTTAGAAGAATTTTTGGGAGATAATCCGGAAGCAATGCTGAATTATTTGGGCCCTATCCAGGTGGATATGGGAGAAGGTTACTTATTTTCAGAGACAGGAAGCTCCAAAATCCTGTTGGAATGTAACGATATTACTTTATCAGAAGGCACGGTTTTAATAGAGAGCGACGGGATGCCGCTGTTAACAGCGGTAGCCAGAGAAAGCGGGATCATTGCGGCGGCGGCCTTTGACTTTGCTGATTTGGCCGGATTTTGTCAGGAAAATCCCACCTATGTGGATTGGCTTCTGACAGAACTTTTGGGAGAGACCCGAATTACCAGACTATCAGACTATATTTATAGCGGCACTTCCAATACTTATTGGGCGGTTCAGAGCATTATTAATGCGGGAAGCGTGGAAAAGCTTCCTCAGATTGGCCTTTATGCAGTGGTGATCATCAGCTATATCCTGTTAGCGGGGCCGGGGCTGTATTTCTTTTTAAAGCAGAGAGAGATGGGGGAACATTACCGAATCAGCGTGGTGTTGTTATCTTTGATTTGTACGGGGATTATTTATGTAATGAGTGAAAAAACCAGGTTTACGGATACCTTTTTCAACTATGCATCTATTCAGGACGTTTCGGATACCGTGGTAACAGAGTCTACTTATATTAATATGCAAGCGCCTTACAACCGGCCTTATTCCGTTAAACTGGACCCGAGCTATACCGTGCGCCCGGTGACCAGAAATGCATATTACAATGCAGAACAAATACCAAAGTTTACCGGGGAGGAAACGCCTAATATTACTATCCGCTATGATGAGGACTATACCAGCCTGGAGGTTCAAAATATGGCGGCGTTTACATCCAACTATTTTCAGCTGGAAAAGCGGTTTGATAATCAGTCCGGACAAGGCATTGACGCGGAAGTTCATTATTTTGAAGGTATCTTGACAGGACAGATTACCAATAGAATGGATTGCCCGGTAGAGGATGCAGCAGTGCTTTTATATGGAACTCTGGCAGTGGTGGGCGATTTGGCGCCTGGAGAAACAAAAAGTTTAGAGGGACTTTTGACTTTGAATTATCCGGTGGATTCAGACTCCGCCAGAGCTACGGCGAAGCAGATTACCAAAGGGTGGCGATATGAAAAGGTAGATATCTCAGATCCGGAATATATGAAAACCATGGCGAAAACCAGCTTGCTGGAGTTTTACCTTACCCAATATCTTACCGGATATCAGCCGGGAGCGCGTATTGTGGCATTTCGAGGGGGAGAGGATCCGGGATCTTTTCTTTTGGGAGATGATTATGAGACCTCCGGACTTACTATGTTTACGGCAGCAGCAGAGGCGGATATGAAAAAAGACGGGCGGATATACCGTCCGATTATGAGAAAGGCCCCCAAAGTAATTAACGGCATTTATCAGGCATCCAGCAATACCATATCCGGTATGACGCCGGTAACACTGGAATATAGCCTGGGCAGCGCTCTGTATATTGAAAAGCTGACCTTCGGATCCCTTTCCCATGTATTTATGGAAGATAGCTCTTTTGGTCGGCTAAGGCCTTTTGAGGGGAGCATTTATTTCTACAACTACGCCAAGGGAGATTTTGAACTGATGGACAGCAGCCGGACAGAATTTGTAGATTGGCAGCTGGACTCTTACCTGTCTCCGGGAAATACCATTACAATTCGGTATGTATGCAGCAGCACAGAGGAATATGGAGATATCGTGCTTCCCATATTATACGTGACAGGGAGGGAACCGTGATGCTGAAAATAAAAGGCTTAAAAAAATCCTTTGGCAGATACCATGCTCTTTCCGGCCTGGACATGGAGGTGCCTGACGGGGCGTTGTTTGGCTTCGTAGGGCCTAACGGAGCCGGAAAAACCACTACGATTAAGATTATCTGCGGACTCTTAATGCCGGATTCCGGCACAGTAGAGGTGGGAGGCTGGGATATACGTCAGGATCCTGGAAAAGTCAAAGGGATGATTGGATATGTGCCAGACTATTTTGGCGTTTATGACAATCTGAAGGTGTCGGAATATATGGAGTTTTTTGCCGCCTGCTATGGGCTGGACGGATTAAAGGCCCGAACCAGGATTATGGCTTTGCTGGAGCAGACGGGAATGGAAGAACGAACAGACTTCTATGTAGACGGACTTTCCAGAGGAATGAAGCAGAGGCTGTGCCTGGCCAGGGCGTTGATTCATGACCCGGATATCCTGATTTTAGATGAGCCTACTTCAGGAATGGACCCCAGAAGCCGGTTTGACTTTAAAGAGATTATCCGGGAGCTTTGTGACCAGGGAAAGACCGTTATTATCAGCTCTCACCTGCTGTCGGATCTGTCAGAGGTGTGTACGGATTTGGGCATTATTGATCAGGGCCGCATGGTTCTTGGAGGCAGTATGCAGGAAATACTGGAACGGGTGGATATCTCAAGGCCTTTGGCGATTACGGTAAATGGCCCTCCGGAAAAGGCTATGGCGGTTTTACGCAGCCACCCCAATGTCCAGACGATTTCCGTTAAGGATACGGATATTATGGTAGGCTTTACCGGGGACAGGCAGGAGGAGGCCCGGCTGCTGCAACAGCTGGTGGACGCAGGGATTCCGGTGTGCGGATTTGCCAGACTGAGGGGGAATCTGGAGACCTTATTTATGCAGATTACGGATAAAGATGAGAAGGTGGTGCTGATACATGAGGGCTAATCCCATTTACAAAAAGGAGGTAAAGGCAAGCTCCAGAAGCGTGCGCCTGCCGGTTATTCTGATAGCGTTTAACGGTATCCTGGCAGTGGCAGCTCTTTTAAATATGTATTCGGTGCTGTACCGGGTGTGGACCACGGCAGAGATCCAATATTCCGGTTTTCTGGAGATGTATGTACTGGTGACAGCTGTGGAGTTTGCCTTGCTTTTATTTATCATGCCTGCCATTGCGGCAGGCAGTATCAGTGGCGAGAGGGAGCGTCAGACGCTGGATCTTTTGCTGGCCACTCAAACCACCCCCAGACAGATTATCCGGGGGAAACTTATGGCATCTCTCAGCAATATGCTTTTAATCCTTGTTGCCAGCTTTCCGGTGGTAGCGCTGGTGTTTGTCTATGGAGGAATTACCTGGAGAGATCTGTTGCTGCTGCTTTGCTGCTTTGCAGTGGCGGCGCTGTTGGTAGCGGGGATTGGGCTGTTTTGCTCGTCCCTGTTTAAGCGGACGATTTTGGCAGTGCCGGCTTCTTATGGAGGGCTTATCCTTTTAATCGGCGGTACCTATGCAATCAACCAATTTGCCTTAAGTATTTCTACCATGCGGTGGAACAGCTACATGAATCAAATCGGAAGCGTAGCCAGCCAGGCAAGCTCCGGCGGATTTTTGTATCTTATGCTTTTTAATCCTGCAGTCACCTTTTATTCCATTATCAGCAGGGAGACGGGAGCAGATGTAGGGAGGGGAGCGGTTTCTCAGTGGTTTGGCTACCATGAAACCGGCTTCTTAACAGAACATTGGGTACCAGTCAGCATGGCGGTACAATTTCTGACGGCCGTGTTTCTGATGGGGGCAGCAGTAAGATTTATTGATCCGGCGTTAAAGAGAATCAGGAAAAGCAACAATAAAAACAGGAGGTAACGAAGATGGGAATTATAAAAGCAATAGGAACTGCAGTAAAGGGCGGCCTTAGTGACCAGTGGCTGGAGATTATGGAGGCAGGAGACATGGGCGGCCAGACTCTGTTTACGGCAGGAGTAAAGATCCGGAAAGGCTCTAATGAAAAAGGAACAGATAACACCGTATCCAATGGCTCTGTCATCCATGTTTATCCCAACCAATTTATGATGCTGGTGGACGGAGGCCGGGTAGTTGATTATACGGCGGAAGAGGGATATTACACAGTGGACAGTTCTTCCATGCCCTCTTTATTTAACGGGCAGTTTGGGGAAGCGTTAAAGGAATCCTTTGCCCGGATTAAGTTTGGCGGAGAGACGCCTTTGGCTCAAAAAGTATTTTTTATCAATCTCCAGGAAATTAAAGGGATTAAATTCGGAACCAGAACGCCCATTAACTATTTTGATAATTTTTACAATGCAGAATTGTTTCTTCGGACCCATGGCACGTATTCCGTCAAAGTGACAGATCCGCTGAAGCTCTACCGGGAAGTGATTCCCAAAAACGCGAAAAAAGTGGAAATTGACCATATTAACAGCCAATTTCTGGATGAATTTTTAGAGGCGCTGCAAAGCTCTATTAATCAGATGTCAGCAGACGGTATCCGGATCTCCTATGTGGCTTCAAAAGGGCGGGAGCTGGGCAAGTATATGGCGGAAACCCTGGATGAAGAGTGGAAGCAGATGAGGGGGATGGAGATCCGGTCTGTGGGGATCGGAAGCATTTCCTACGATGAAGAATCCCAGAACCTGATTAATATGCGTAACAAGGGAGCTATGATGGGAGATCCTTTTGTCCGGGAGGGATATGTCCAGAGCACCATAGCAGAAGGAATGAAAGGGGCCGGATTAAATACTTCCGGAGCAGTGTCCGGATTCATGGGAATGGGCATGGGGATGCAGGCAGGAGGCGGTTTTATGAGTACGGCTTCCAACACCAATCTCCAGCAAATGCAGATGAATCAGGCAGCCCGGATGGGCCAGGAAGGCCAGGCCTCCGGGGGAACCAGGATGAACCAGCCTGCGGCAACAGGACAGGCAAATCAGCAGCAGGGAACGGGACAGGAAGTTAAGCCGGAGGCAGGAAACAAAACACAGGGCGGCGCTCAGTGGTTCTGTCCTAACTGCGGAACACCGGGAACCGGTAATTTCTGCAGCGAATGTGGCGGGCCCAGACCAGCTCCTGCCCAGTGGACTTGTTCTAAGTGCGGAAATGTAAATACAGGCAAGTTCTGCTCTAACTGCGGAACACCCAGAGGATAAACCAGGAGTAAAAAGAAGATGCCAGTAATTACTTATCAATGTCCCAACTGCGGAGGAGGACTGCTGTTTGATCCGGAATCCCAGAAATATAAATGTGAATATTGCTTAAGCTTATTTTCTGAAGGGGAATTAAAAGATTTATTTGAGAAGGAAGAGGGCCGGAGAGAACCTGAGGCTATGGTGATTTACCACTGCCCAAGCTGTGGGGCTGAGATTGTTACAGATGATACTACGGCGGCGTCCTTCTGCTATTACTGCCACAATCCTGTGGTTCTTTCCGGGCGGCTTTTAGGCCGGTTTGCCCCGGATGAGATTATTCCTTTTACCATTGACAGAGAAAAGGCGGTGGAAATTTTTAACCAGTGGATCGGCAGAAAGCGTTTTGTGCCCAAAGCTTTTTACTCTCCGGATCAGATTGAGAAAATTACCGGGGTATACTTCCCTTATTGGCTCTATAGCTGCCAGATTCATGGGGAGCTGGACGGTGTGGGGGATCAGATAACGATACATACCATGGGAGGAATCCGCAGTACGGAAACCAGACGTTACCGCGTCCGAAGAGAAGGGGAAATGGATGTAAAAAATGTACCCCGGAATGCATTGAGGAAAGCAAACCACGAGATCATTGAGGGGGTGCTGCCGTTTCACACAGGGAGGCTAAAGCCTTTTTCCATGGGATACCTTACCGGCTTTTTTGCGGAGAAAAGGGACATAGAGTACCAGGAATTCCAGGGGGAAATGGCGGACGAGATGAGGCAATATGCCACAGAATCCCTGCGGGCCAGCGTAGAAAATTATAACCAGGTTCAGGTAGAAGGGACAGAGATCCGGGTGATAAAAGAAAAATGGCATTACGCCCTGCTCCCTGTGTGGACACTGACATACCGGGACGAGAAGGACGGAAAGGTGTATTACTTTGCCTTAAACGGAGACAGCGGAAAGGTTTGCGGCCGCCTGCCGGTAGATAAAAACAGGCTGATGGGATTATTCTTTACCGTCTTTTTCCCGGTGCTGATTGCCCTGCTGATAGGAGGATACCTGATATGAGAAACAGACAGACAGCCTTGACGGAAAAATGGCCGGAAAGAGTGGTTTCAGCGGCCGTCTGGGTGATGATCCTGGTAATGACTTTGGGGATAACGGCATTTGCCGGTTCTGCCTCAGGAAAAAAGAAAACTCTCCTGAAACAGAGAGTTTATGATATGGCAGGAATTTTTTCTCAGGCAGAGGAAGAGCGCTTAGAAGATATAGCGGCCCAGGTGTCAGAAGAAAGCGGGATGGAGCTGGTAATTGCTTCCACAGAGAAAACAGGAGGAAAGACTACAGAAGAATATGCAGATGATTTTTATGAGCAGGGGGGATTTGGAACCGGAAAAGACCACAGTGGAGCCGTGTTTTTAATTGACATGGAAAACCGGTACTACTGGATCTCCACAGAAGGGAGAATGACCCGGTATCTGACAGACAGCCGGATAGAGTCTGTTTTGGATGGAGATGTGGCGGAATATATGGCTGACGGCCGGTATGGGGCGGCGGCAGAGGCGTTTTTAAAAGACACCGGAAGCTGGATCCGGAAAGGGATTCCGGGAGGCCAGTATATTTATGATGAAGAAACAGGAAAAATAAGCGTATACCGGAGAATTACCTGGTACGAAGGGCTGTTTGCCTTTGCAGTGGCTTGCGGAGCCGGACTGTTGGCCTGCCGCGGCGTAATAAAAGAATACGATCTAAAAGAAGACCCCAGGGCCAGACGGAATCAGGATCTGGCATACCGGGCGGAAGCCGCATATGTGCTCCGGCCTTTTACGGATCAGTTAATCGATCAGAAAGTGATTCGCCAGGCCATTCCCCGATCCCATCCGTCCGGCGGCAGGACAGGAGGAAGCCGCCCGGGCCGGACGACTGTGCATCGCTCCGGCAGCGGGAGAAGACATGGGGGCGGCGGACGGAGGTTTTAGTCCCTGTACATTGATAAAAATTTATAAGGCTCTCGGAATAGCACTCTTCCCAGTCCTCCTTCATATTTAACAATAAGGCTTCCGCTGTACACTTGTGGTAGTGTATCAGCGGCGATTATGGAGGTATTTTATGGAGGACGGACGTATTATCGCAGCTTTGGCCGGTAATCCTAATGTGGGAAAAAGCAGCATTTTTAATGGCCTTACTGGTTTAAGGCAGCACACCGGAAATTGGATCGGAAAAACCGTCGCTTCTGCCCGGGGTACTTATCAATACGATGGGAAGGAATTTCTGCTGGTAGATCTTCCCGGAACATATTCTCTCAATGCCCATTCGGAAGAAGAGGAAATCGCCAAGGATTATATTTGCTCCGGCCAGGCGGATATTATTGTGGTGGTTTGCGACGCCACCTGCCTGGAACGGGGCCTGCACCTGTTATCTCAAATCACCCGTCTGGATTATATAAAGGATCAGGGAACTCCTATTGTATTATGTGTGAACCTGTGTGACGAGGCGGCGAAAAAGGGAATTTCTATTGATTTTCTCTTACTTCAGGATGTGCTTCAAATCCCGGTGGTTCCCTGCTGCGCCAGAGACACTCAATCTCTTCAGTACATCCGTCAGGCTGTTTTAGAAGCCTGCAGTCAAAGGTTTTCTTATGACTGCCTGGATTTCTCTCCCAAAATTCTGGCAGCAGAAACGGTATCCTGTGATATTTCCAACAGCCGCAGGAGGGAAGAACAGATAGACCGGATTGTCACCGGTAAAATAAGCGGAAAGCTGATTATGATAGGCTTGCTCCTGATGATTTTCTGGCTCACTATGAGCGGAGCGAATTACCCTTCTCAGTTATTGTGGGATTCCCTGTTTTTAATGGAAGGAAAGCTGGCCGCTCTGATGACAGCTGCCCATGCGCCGGAATGGCTTACCGGATGCCTGGTCTACGGGATTTACCGCGTTCTGGCCTGGGTCATCTCGGTAATGCTTCCGCCTATGGCAATTTTCTTCCCGCTGTTTACGCTTCTGGAGGATCTGGGCTATCTGCCCAGAGTTGCTTTTAATATGGACAGAGCTTTTGAACGATGCAAATCCTGCGGAAAGCAGTGCCTGACTATGGCTATGGGGCTGGGATGCAATGCAGCGGCAGTGGTGGGATGCCGGATTATCGATTCGCCAAGAGAACGGCTTATCGCCATTCTGACCAATTCCATGATTCCCTGCAACGGCCGTTTTCCCACCCTGTTTACTATGATTACCCTGTTTTTTGTAGCCGGATTTCAAGGCTCCTTTTTGGGGTCTCTTTCAGCCGCCTTGTGCCTGACTGCCGTGATCCTGCTTGGAATTTTTGCCACATTGGGGGCTTCCTGGATTTTATCCCACACGCTGCTGAGAGGCATTCCCTCTTCCTTTACCCTGGAGCTTCCTCCTTACCGGCGGCCCCAGATTGGAAAGGTGATTGTCCGATCTATTTTCGACAGAACCCTATTTGTCCTGGGGAGAGCAGTGGCAATTGCCGCTCCGGCAGGACTCCTTATCTGGATTTTGGCAAACATTTCTTATGTGGGGCCTGAGCATGGGTATTTTGCCTTGACCGGGCTGGGAACTGCAGAAGCTTCTCCCACCCTCCTTGCTATCCTTACGGGTTTTTTTGATCCGCTGGGGCGGCTTATGGGATTAGACGGGGTGATCTTAGTTGGCTTCCTGCTGGGCTTTCCGGCAAATGAGATTGTACTTCCCATTATCCTTATGGCTTATCTCCAATCCGGGGTTTTGGTGGAAATGGGAGATAACCTGGCCCTGAAAAATCTTCTTTTGGCTCATGGCTGGACCTGGCAGACGGCAATTTCCATGTTGATTTTCTCTCTGTTCCACTGGCCCTGCTCTACCACAGTACTGACTATCCGAAAAGAAACCGGCTCTTTTAAGTGGACCATGGCGGCAGTACTTCTGCCAACTTTTTTGGGGATTTTGCTGTGTATTGGAGTTACCGGCCTGTTTCGGCTGTTTTAACCCTGAATCTCCTCTTGTGATATACTGAACAGCCGGAAACAGCAAAAAGCTATCCCGAATATCCTGACAGAAATCTGCAAGCTTCCAGGCTTTTTCTCAGGAATTCGGGATAATCTAATTTACAGCACAGCCAGTTTTGCTTTATTCTTCAAATTTATTTTTAGAACGTTTTTGCGATACTGCTTGTGGGGAACAGATTAAGGAAATATCAGCAGGCTGAATTAGGATGCCGGAGTCAGGCAATCCTTTGAAAATAAAGGATTTATCGCAATGTGTCCGGGAAATTACATATAAATAGTCAAAGCTTGGAGGATATTAATATGGTGCAGAACCGTGTGTCCCCTTGTCCACTGAGGGTAAGGAAAGCAAAAGAAACAGACCGCAATAATGTAGCTTTATGTATTGCGGAAGGATTTGAAAAGGATTTTTCGATATTATGTAAGGATAATCAAAAAGTGGCAGATGCTATCAAAACAGGACTGAATATGGAAAGATTTTATGTGGCAGATATAAAGGGAGATATTGTGGGAGTGCTGGCAATTTCTGATTGTAATGGCAGAGCTGCAAGAGCAGAAAAAGCATCTTTGAAGAGACATTTGGGGTTCTTTAAAGGAATTATTGGCACCTTCGTTTTGAAAGAAGAATTTGAAAAGCAACTGGAGTATCCTATTACAACTGGATACATAGAATTTGTAGCAGTACGAAAAAAATACCGCAAACAAGGTATTGCTACAGCTATGCTTCAAGAAAGTATGCTGCTTACAGATTATCAAGATTTTGTGCTTGATGTTACTGATATAAATATTAATGCGATTAAATGTTATACGAGTATCGGATTTGAGGAATTTAAACGTATTCCAGAAAAACATGGTAAGCAAAAAGGCTTTAATGAGAAGATTTTTATGCGGTATTATCGCAAATGAAAAACATACCCTCAGTGGACAAGGGGACGCACAGAGTTTTCTCATTCAGACCCTTCCAGGGAGTGGGGCTGATGCTGTATCTCGACTATTTCCTCCTCCTGTGATATACTAAAAAACATAATTTTATGGAGAGGGGACCTTTTCATGGGGAATCAAGAAGAAAAGAAATCAACGAATCATATTTGTGTAGGTCTCCTGGCCCATGTGGATGGCGGAAAAACTACATTTTCGGAACAGCTTTTATACCATGCCGGAGTTATCCGGTCAGCAGGACGGGTGGATCAGGGAAATACGGTAATGGACGGTGACGCAGTGGAAAGGGCCAGAGGGATTACCATCTATGCGGATCAGAGCTGTTTTGAATACGGCGGGGATGAATACTATTTTTTGGACACCCCGGGGCATGTGGACTTTGCGGCGGAGACAGAGCGGGTGGTAGCAGCCCTGGATTATGCTATTTTGCTGGTAGATGCCTCCTCCGGAGTGGCAGCCCATACTGTTACCCTGTTTCGGATGCTGAAGCGGTTTCAGGTGCCGGTTTTTTTCTTCTTAAATAAGATAGACTTGAATACAGCTGATTTGGAACGGACTATGGAGGAAATAAAACAACGGCTGACAGAGGATATTATCCTGGTAGAGGCGCCTTTGGACGGAGAAATACCGGAAGAGCTGACGGAGTTTGCCGCAGGGCGGGACGAAGATATAATGGAAGATTATCTGGAAGGACGGCCTATTGAAAGAGACCGTATTCTGGCATCCCTTAAGAAAATCATTAAAGAGAGAAACGGCTTTTTGTGCATGAAAGGATCTGCCTTAAAAGACCAGGGAGTGGCAGAGTTTTTTCAGGTATTCCATCAGTTGACAGAGACCGGTTATGGGGAGGAGGAGCCGTTTTCCGGTTTGGTATATAAGGTGCGCCACGATCCGGACGGCCAGAGGATCGTATACATTAAGGTTTTATCCGGCAAGCTGGAGGGCCGGGATCCCGTCTGCGTTTTGGAGGAAAAAGCGGACAAGGAAGACGGGGAGCAGGTTGCCCGGACAGGCGAAAAAGTTCACCAGATCCGCATTTATTCCGGTCAGCAAAGCCGGATAATCGATAAGGCGCTGGCAGGCAGCCTCTGTGCCGTTACAGGATTAAGCCTGCCAAAGTGTCAGGATATGGTAGTCCGGGCCGGATTAAATGACACAGAGATATACCAGGCCTTTAAAACACGGCCTCGTCTTCAGATGCGCCCCGCTCTCCAGGCCCGGGTTGCATCTGAGAATACAGACAGCCACACCTTATTTAATCAGTTGAAATTTTTGGAAGATGAGGAACCGGGGCTGGCTGTTAATGTGGGGGAGGATAAAAGCCTGACGGTAAGCGTAATGGGAAAAATTCAGCTGGAGGTTTTAGACCAGGTATTAAGAGAGCGGTTTGGCACAGAAGTTACCTTTTCCCCTCCAAAGGTTCTGTATCGGGAAACCATTGCCGCGCCGGTAATGGGCTTTGGCCATTATGAGCCGTTACGCCATTATGCGGAAGTCCATCTGCGCTTAGAACCTGCCCCAAGAGGAACCGGCATTACCTTTGCCAGTGAATGCCATGTGGATACTTTGGGGATAAATTACCAAAATCTGATCAAAACCCATGTATTTGAGAAAGTCCATAAAGGGGTACTTACCGGCTCTCCTCTGACAGACATAAAAATGATTCTTACTGCAGGCCGATCCCATTTAAAGCATACGGAAGGCGGCGATTTCAGGGAGGCAACCTATCGGGCTATCCGTCAGGGGCTGGAGAAAGCAGAAAGCGTTCTTTTAGAACCCTGGTATCAGTTTGAAATCACTGCTCCGGAGGAATATATCGGAAAAATTATGGCAGATATTCAAAAGAGATCCGGAATATTTGATCCTCCCCGGCTAAATGGCGCTGTAATGCCGGTATCGGGAAGCGGCCCGGCAGCATCTTTTATGGATTACGGGATAGAACTGGCGGCGGCCACCAGAGGAACCGGCAGTATCTCTATGGTTTGGGGCGGCTACAGGGAGTGCCACAATACAGAAGCAGTGATTGCAGAATGTGATTATGATAAGGGAGCAGACAAAGAAAATACCTCATCTTCGGTTTTTTGTTCCCATGGAGCCGGATTTGTGGTAAACTGGAATGAAGTAGAACAATACATTCACCTGCCGAAGGAGGAGATTGATTAGGAATATCCTCAGTGGATATAAATGGAAAGGGCAGAGTCAATTCACGGTTACAGGCATGGCCGTTTGCCGTATTGCCCGTGGGAATAAAGACAGCAGGGGAACGGAGAAACAAATGGAAACATCGGATTATTTAGGAAATTATTACGAAGAACTGTTTTTTGGACATGTGAATCGCCGGTACCGGGCTATGACCACCGGCGAGATGAAGAAAAGAGTGGAAAAGCTATGTCAGAAGACTCTGGACGAAATTGGAAAGGCCAATGAGCTAAGCGATATTCACGCCATGCTGTCAAAGGTCTGCGCTTATCTGATGCACAAGGAGCATACGGTTCGGACTGGCGAGCAGAAGGCTGTAATTGAAGCCTACACGATTCAGGCAAAAGAGTTCTGCCGCTGCCTGGCAGAGACGGATTTACGATTCCTTCCTCCGTTAAGCGTGGAGGAACTGGAGCAGGTTTTAAAAATGCAGGGTATCCGCCGTTACCTGCTGACCAACTCTCTGGAGCGGGCGTACCAGCTTTTTTACATTCCCAAAACCATTCAGAGAGGGATTTCTGCTTCTATGGAAAAACGGCCGGAGGACGAGTATCCGGAGGCACGGGCAATGAAGAGGAAATTTATCCTCCATATCGGCCCTACCAACAGCGGAAAAACCCACGATGCGCTGGAACGGTTAAAGCAGTCCTCCCATGGCGCTTATTTTGGGCCTTTGCGCCTTCTGGCTCTGGAGGTTTATGATAAGTGTAATGGGGAGCAGGTTCCCTGCTCTATGATAACCGGAGAGGAAACAATTGAAGTGCCTGGCGCGGTCTGCCAGTCCTGCACCGTAGAAATGCTCAATGATCACGAATATTTTGATATTGTGGTGGTGGACGAATGCCAAATGGTAGGAGATCCCTACCGGGGGCACAACTGGACCCGGGCTATTTTAGGGCTTCGTGCGGAAGAGATCCATCTTTGTATGGCTCCTGAGGCGGAGTCTATTATTACGCAGATGATTAAGCGCTGCGGCGACAGCTACAGGATCGTGCGCCATAAGAGAAATACCCGCCTTACAGTAGAACGGCGGCCTTATTCTATGGTAAGTGACTTAAAAAAGGGGGATGCCCTCATTGTATTTTCAAAGAAATCTGTGCTGGCTCTGGCTGCCCACCTGGAAAAGCAGGGGATTTCCTGCAGCGTGATTTACGGAAGCCTTCCCCCGGCCACCCGCAGGGAGCAGGTTCGCCGGTTTTTGGAAAAAGAGACGGATATCGTAGTCAGTACGGATGCCATTGGAATGGGATTAAACCTTCCCATCCGCCGGATTGTTTTCGTAGAAACCGCCAAATTTGACGGTGTGGTGAAACGTACCCTGGAGCCGGCGGAAATCAAGCAGATTGCCGGCAGGGCCGGCCGCTTCGGCATTTATGAGGAAGGATTTGTTGCCGCTATTGACGGAATAGAGATTATTGAGGACGGCCTTTCCCGCCTCCCGGTGCCGATTATGAAAGCTTACGTGGGATTTCCTGAGCAGCTTTTGGAGCTTCCGGCAGAGATTGACAATCTGATTAAGATCTGGGCTTCCATGGATGCTCCGGCTATTTATCAGAAGATGGAAGTGGACGAGCTTTTGGCTTTGTACCAGCATTTCCTTATGGTTCACCGGGACAGATTAAACGAATTTGCCAAGCCGGAGATTTATAAGCTGATTACCTGTGCCATTGACATTAACAATAAGATGGTAGTGGATTTATGGAAAGATTACTGCCGGGAATACCGGGAGGTGGACGAGCTGGAATTCCCTTACAGCCCCGGCCCGGATTTGTATGATTTGGAAAGCTATTACAAGATGCTGGATCTGTATTTTCAGTTTTCCAGGAAGGCGGGGCTGCCTGTTCAGACTGAAAATCTTACACAGGAGCGCCATGAGACAGAGGAAGAGATCAGCCGTATCCTGAAAACCGAGTGCGGCAGCTATTCTCGAAAATGTTCTGCGTGCGGCAGAGAGCTTGCATGGGATTATCCCTTCTCCATCTGTGAAAAGTGCTTTGAGCGCGGTAAAAACGAGAGGCCCAGACGGGGACACCACCACGGAAACGGAGGAAATCACGGCTCCCATGGCGGAAATTCCGGAAGAGAAGGCGGTATGGGTCGCGGGCGGCGGTATGGGCATAGGTAATTGTTCTGTCAAAATTAGGTCTTAGAAATTTTTCAGGTCCATTTGATTGGATAATTTCAGATTTCCAGCAGGTAATACACCAGATAGACCATGAATTTATTGAGTTTATGAAGAAAGATAATCTGGAAATTGTTGAAAATAATCCAAAGACATTTATAGACAAAAAATATAAATTCATTTGTAAACATGATATAAATAAAAATTTTGAAATAGAGTATTCTGATTATATATGCGAAATATACCCTCAGTGGACAAGGCGTGTGTGGCCTTGTTTACTGAGGGTACAGTAGTATGAGCAGAATTCAATTTAGAACGTTTTTGCAAGGAACGCGGTATTAAGTGCTAGTTTGTTGATATAATAGAAAAAGGCATGAACAAAGGTGAATTTAATTTTGTTGTATGGACATCAGCCTGATGTATGGAAGGGATTGAAATAAAAAAAGATGTTTGCTAGGAATATAAAAGATTTAATTGGCGAAGCAACTGAATATGACAAAAAGCTTGCATTGGAAGAGAAGAAACCCAAAAGCTGGTGTAAAAGCGTAAGTGCATTTGCGAATACATTTGGCGGGGCTTTGATTTTTGGTATTTCTGATGACGGACAGATTGTGGGGCTTGACGATCCGGAAGAAGATGCAGAAAAAGTAAGTGAAGCAGTAAAATCAAGACTGGATCCAATTCCGGAATTTAAGCTCCGATTTCATAAAGCTGATAATGAAAAGGTTTTGGTCATACTTGAAGTATATAAAGGAGACGAGACACCATATTACTATTCAGGAGATGGTGTGTTGGAAGCTTTTGTTCGTGTTGGAAATGAAAGTGTAAAGGCAACTGCAACTGAATTAAAGCGTCTTGTTCTCAGAGGAAGGAATACATCCTATGATTCACGGAATTCTACTTATAAGGTGGAGGATTTTGCTTTCTCAAAGCTCAAGGAAAGGTATAAGAAATGGACTGGGAATAGTTTTGATGATAAGGATTTGATTTCATTTGGACTGGTAAATGAACAGGGAGAATTAACAAATGCAGGGGCATTACTTGCTGATGTATTCAATAGGTTGGGATATATGGAGCGTAAGGGCAGCGGATTTGGAAAGATTATCAGTGGATATGAATTTCAAATCAATTATAATGAGAGCAAAAGACCGTCATTCCGTTCAGACAGATATCAGTTTACTGTAGTGATGCCGAACCTGAATTATGATGTCCCCCAAAATGTCCCCCAAGATGTCCCTCAAGATAAACTGGATGCTCAGATTGTGGACTTGATTCGTAAAGACAACAAAATTAGTACAGAGAAAATAGCGATTGCATTAGGTGTAAGTTCTAAAACAATTAAACGCCATATAAAGGAAATGGATAATGTGAATTATATTGGACGTGGCTTTAGCGGACATTGGGAAATTATTAATTATGAATAGTATATAGATGGGAAGAAAGTGAGACAAAAAACGATGAAAACGCTGAATGATTATATGGCAATATCTTATCGGATGGAAATTTTGGAGGATAAGGATGAAGGTGGCTTTGTAGTTTCTTATCCTGACCTGCCGGGAGGTATTACTTGTGGTGAAACAGTAGAAAAAGCGGTAGTAAATGCGGCGGATGCAAAGAGGGCATGGATGGAAGCTGCACTTGAAGAAGGCATCAGTATGAATCAGTATTGTGTGTATTTTCTTTCAAGAAATGATGCTATCTATTCAAAATGAAGGGGATGCTGCAAAAAAACCGGCGGACTTCCATTAGCAGATGTCCGCCGGGGTTTTTTACGGCGCCCTCTTCATTTTGTAACACCCCTCGTTATTTGTGCAAAGAATATATATCTAAAATCCATATATTACAACTCCAAGTACCGCCGATATAATAATCGTCATAATAGGAGATACTTTTTTCTTTTTTATCACTTTTACCCCTAATAAAATAGCAGCCAAGATTATTGTCAGGATAAGGGGTTGTGTTTTTACAGATACCTTATGGGACAATGTAATTAAATTGCCAAGAATCATATAAACGCCAGTGGCAAGGATGATTCCCACAACACAGGGCTTGATTCCTCTCAGGATTGCCTGGACATATTTGTTTTTAATCAGTGTTTTCAGCACTGCCATTACAAGAAGAATAATGATATAAGAGGGGAGAATTACTGCTAAAGTAGCAATAATTGAACCCCAGAGCCCTCCCTGGCTGCTGCCGATATAAGTGGCAAGATTGACCATAATAGGGCCCGGGGTACTTTCGCTGACTGCAATCATATAGGTTAGTGTGTCCTCATTCAGCCAGCCATAGGACAATACAACATCACGAATAAGAGGAATGGCGCCGTATGCGCCGCCAAAGGCGAAACAACCCACACGAAGAAAACCGAGAAACAGATTAAGATAAATCATTTTTCTGTACCGCCTTTCTGTGTGGAGGAATCTTTCATAATAAATGCCACAAGGCTGATTACCGCCGCAGCCAACATTAGGCTAATGGATGAAAAATTCCAGGAGAAGATATTAATTAGCAGCATAATCACAAAGGAGCAAATCATAATTACTTTCGGAAACATCTTCTTATGCATTTTCTTTATCATGGTAATGGCCGCTTCTAAAATCAAAAAGCCAACGGCCACCTTAATTCCTTTAAATGCATTTGCAATAACCACTATTTCAAGAAAATTATCCAGAAACATGGAAATCAAAAAAATGATAATAAACGAGGGAACCACAATGCCTAAAGTAGCAATAATTGAGCCGGGAAATCCGGCCTGTTGGTAGCCCACAAAGGTTGCACAGTTAATGGCAATGGGACCGGGGGTGGACTCTGCAATAACAGTTATATTCATCATGTCATCGTGAGTAATCCACTTTTTCCTTTCAACGCAGTTGTTTTCTATTATGGAAATCATAGCGTAGCCGCCGCCGAAGGTAAACAGTCCTATTTTCATAAAGGTAAACAGTAAGTCCAGCAGTATTTGATGCTTTTTCATTTTGTACAAATGCTCCTAACGCAATTATTATTTTTGAGAAACCAGTATTTCCACTGCATTTTTATCCCGCAGGGCAATTACTGCACAGCGTACCAGGTAAGCGGACATGGAGCCGTTTTTTCCTTTCAGTACACAGGTTACCGTCTCGCCGGGGACAAAGCCCAGGTCATAGAGGCGAAGGGAAATGCTGTCATCACCGGCAAGGAAAGCCACTTGGGCTTCCTCACCGGCTTTTATTTGATTTAATGGAAGAACCATAGAATTAGCACCGCAGAAAAGTCAGTTACTAATATGGTATGCGGGGCAGGAAACTTTCGTGCATAACCGGCGGTTGCCTGTCTATCCCAGCCGCACAGGTACGGAAGCGTCAATTTCCATAGAATCCTTTGTGACCCGGCAATCCATGGCCAGAACGGTTACTCCGGCATCTGCAGCGGCAGTCAGGGCATCCGCAAACGCCGGATGAGTCTGGCGGTTGGGGGCAAAGCAGGAGATTTCCTTCATTTGAATTACGAACAGGATAAAACAGGGGATTCCTTCCCGGGCGGCTTTTGCCAGCTCCTTAAGATGGCGTACTCCCCGCTCCGTAGGAGCGTCGGGAAACATAGCCAGTCCGGCCTGCTCCAGGGTTACGCCCTTTACTTCCATAAAAGCAGGCTGTCCGTCTAAAAGAAAGGCCAGGTCAAAACGGGACTGGCCATAGGTAACTTCCCGCCGCACATGGGCAGCATGGAATGGCCGGCCCGGAGCCAAAAGCTTTTCCTCTCCGGAGGCCAGACGTTCCAGGCCCTGGCTGCAGACCCATTCCCACGCTGCCTGATTGGGGGCCTGAGAATCCATATTAATAAGAAGGGGAGAGCGCCCGTCCCGTATTTTCCACACGCCAATAAGAGAATAGGCAGTTTTGCGCCCTTTATCCTTAGCGTCCCTGTGATATTCCAGCAGAACTTTTACGCCGGGAATCAGAAGCTCCCGGCAGCGCCCGGTATTTTTCACGTGGCAGATCACTGTCTGGCCGCCAAGCTCCACATGGGCGATAAAACGGTTAGGCCGGGCCAGGAAAGCGCCGGTGACCACAGAATCGTAGTGCATAGGTAAAAATTCCTTTCTATTTCAAAGTGTTTGTTCTTAGCTCCCGATACATGGAAGGCGTCATTTTGTACAGTGCTTTAAATTTTTGATAGAAAAAGCCAAGATTGTCATACCCTACCTTATGGGCAATCTCGTAAATAGGCATTTCTGTGTTAGATAAATAAAAACTGGCCTGATACATTCGCTGAAAGATAATAAGCTCTTTAAAAGACTTTCCCGTTCTTCGCTTAATATAGGCGCTTAAATAATTGGGGTGAAATCCAAAATGCTCCGCAGCATTTTGAAGAGTTGCCGTTAAACTATTGGTTTCAATGTAATTTAGAATCTCTATTATCAAACCGCTTTCCTGGCGGGAGGAAAACTGCTGATTTTGATATTGGCGTAAAATTTCACAAAAAAGCAAGATAATATAGGCATCAATAATCTTATCACTGCACAGGCCCGGATCGTAATATTCGCAGAGAATATGCCGGATGATGGAATGAATGGGATTTTCATTCTGCTTTTTAAAGAGAAGAAATTGATTGTGAGAGGCGTTTTGCGAAAGGGAATTAATCAAAAAACGATTAATCAGCTCATTATCTCCCAGCCGGGATAAAAAGCCCTGAGTCAGATAGTCCTTTTGCATCTCAATAGTAATAATAATATCATTTTTCCCGAGAAATTCTACGCTGTGGGGAACATCGGTATCCAGCATACAAATATCGCCCTGGGTCATGACGACCTTTTTGCCGTTAATGATTTGGGTGCAGCACCCGGAATAGACATACAAAAATTCGATTACCGTGTGAATATGTTCCGGTATGTAGGTAAAGCGGGATTCTTTATTGATACATACGTATTTATTTTCCAGTAAAGAGCGAAAAGAAAACAGATAGAGCTCCCGGCCGTGGTACTGGATTTTGGGAATCGCCTGATACCGCTTGGACAAAGTGCCGGGACCTGCCTCCATGTGATGCTTTTCTGAACTGGTGTATTGAAACAGAAATAAATCCAGATCCTGTAGGTCCATATCATCACCTCAAAATTATCATAAAAGATTAAATTTGGTAAGTCAATACATTTTCTCCCGAAATTGTAAACAGGGATTTTTTGCTCTATGATAATACCATAAAGCTTGTCCGGATAAAGTGAAAAAACGCTACAGAGGGAGTTACCTTGTAAAGAAGGCAGAGCTTGTTTGTACCTGGTAAAACGGGGCATACAATGCTGTGAAACATGTATAGAACGGAGGAAATTATGGCAAAAAGTGAGTATGAAACTATATGTGCTGAAATTTTAGAAGCAGTTGGCGGAAGCCAGAATATTAAGACAGTATTTCACTGCATCACCAGATTAAGAATCGTACCTGTAAACAGAGATTTAGTGAATATGGAAAAGCTGAATCAGATAAACGGCCTGTTAAAGGTTATTGAATCCAGCGGCCAGATTCAGTGTGTAATCGGGACTACGGTTCCGGAGAAGAAGCCGAATCTTATAACTCAGGGATTAATGCTCATGTGCGGTAAAGAAGCAAGCAACCGAAAACAAGAGATAGACCGCCAGCACCACACTATTCCGAACCAAAGAAACCAAAGACCAAAAGACAAGCACCGTGGAAATGTGTATAACTTGCTATTCCGTCATGGAAAAGTCCGTTCACAGAACATGGAAAAGCTAAAGTGCAGCTTTCCCACATTCTGCAAACAGACTTTCCCACAACTCCATAAGATAGCAAGTTATGCACAATAC
>CAJTOL010000039.1 GCA_910577645.1 uncultured Lachnospiraceae bacterium | reverse complement strand
AACAGAGATTATAAATTTTCCAAAATAAAAACCAGCGGTATATCACTTACAGGGCGTAGTGATACTGCTGGCACATTCATACAAACTTAACAGCGTGTGCAATGCGGAACCGATACCGCATACAGGCGTTTCTGACTGTATCTCCCTAAAAAGGATTCGCACAAAAATCAATTACATGGAAAGTGTAGCACAAGATATGGAATCAGTCAATAACTCAAAACTATATATAGTATAAAAGAAATAAAAAAATTGTGATTCTTGCAGAAATATCTGGTTTCCACCCTATTTTATTATTGTATAGGTCTTTTAGAAGAGATGCCATATGATTGCACATTGACAATTTCATAGCATGGCACTGGGAGTTATACAGGTGCATGGGATAGGTATGCCGCAAAGCAGTCCTACCCCTGCTTAATCGCTGCACAGCACGGCCTGGAAATACGCGGCAGGACTCTGGCGCAGGAAATGACCCAGGCTGCCATGTGGATAAATTTTAATTTTTTGCTAATTGCAGTTGAAATGTCAGCAGTTCACTTCGTATATTATATATGGAGAGTATTACACAGGATTATGCTGATTCCGCTTCAGCTGCAAGGAAAGGAGTATGTATGGCAGCTGAAGAAAAGAACATGAAAACACCAGCCGACAACGAAAAAAGGACTTATTCCGTCCAGGAAATAGCTGATATCCTGCAGATCAGCCGCAGTATGGCTTACAATCTCTGCTCCCAGTCTCTTTTTAAGACTGTCAGGGTGGGAAAGTATGTCAGGGTATCTAAACCTTCTTTCGATGAATGGCTGGACAGCAAATAGAAAGAAGGAGAATCAGTATGGCATCTATTGTAAAACGGGGAAAATCTTATTCTGTTGTTTATTATCAGGGTACAGGAAAAAAACGTCAGCAGGTCTGGGAATCCGGTCTTAGTTATTCCACTGCCAAAAGCAGGAAAGCCCAGATTGAACACGAGCAGGCGACAAATACCATTCCTACGGCAGACAGTAAGGATATGACCGTCAGTGAGTTCCTTTATGAATTCATTGAAAAATATGGACTGAAGAAGTGGCGGGCATCTACCTATGACGGCAATAACGGACTGCTGGAGAATTATGTGCATCCATATCTGGGTGACAAAAAACTCCGTTCCATTAAGACAAAAACGGTGGATGACTATTATCATTTTCTGGAAACAGAAGCAGAACCGGCTACCAATATGGGAAAGCCCATGCGGGATCATATCACGGCGGCTACCATCCATGACATCCATAAAGTACTGCGGTGTGCATTCAACCTTGCGGTGCGCTGGGAATATATCAGTAAAAACCCATTTCTCAACGCAACCCTTCCTGAACACCACGAAAAAGAAAGGGTAGTCCTGGAGCCAGAACAGATTTTAAAGGTTCTGAATTTCACGAACCGTCCAGAATATTATGATTACTACTTAATTCATTGCACAGTCCTGATTGCCATTGGATGTACTGTGCGGGGCGGTGAAATCGGTGGGTTACAGTGGGACAGGATCAACTTTGAAAAGCAGATCATCCATTTTGACAGGGCAATCGACAGGGTATCCAAAAAAAATATGGACATGCCTAAGATGAATATTCTTTTTAAGTTCCCAAATCTTTATCCGGGAACCAAGACAACGATTGTACTGAAACAGCCCAAGAGTGATGACACAATCCGGGATGTGGATGTTCCCCAGAGTGTGCTGAGTGCGCTGCTTGTATTGAAAGAGATGCAGGACAGGCTGAAAAAGGAGTTGGGCTCTGATGGATATATGGATTATAACCTTACCATCTGTCAGGCCAATGGGCGTCCTATCATGACAGAACACCTGAATAAACGGTTTAAGGAAATTCTGACAGAAATGAATGACCCGGATATGAACCCCCAGGAAATTGTCTTCCACAGCCTGCGTCACACCAGTGCCACCACAAAACTTCTTATGTCCGGAGGTGATTATAATTCGGTTATGCAGGCTGGCGGCTGGTCTAATCTGGAAATGCTGACCAGACGTTACGGGAAGCATTCTTTTGCAAGCGAACGTGAAAAGCTGGCTGGCAAAATGAATGAGTTTCTTGACGGCAAAGGCATAAACGAGCCACCTAATAATAATGATAAGGCAGATTCTGCAGAACAGGTATTGCAGCAGCTTATGAAATCCAATCCTGAACTGCTAATAGAATTTGCCAGGTCTATCCAAAATGCTAATAAAGAGTAAATCTATTAGCAGGCAAATGAACGGATAAAAATACCGTATTAGCAAAAAAGAAAAAATCTGGTGTTTGGGAAGCTTCAAAACGGGGATTTTATTAGCAGAAAAATGGGGCGGATTATTTGAACATTTAACCATTCAACTCGTATTAGCATGTAGGTTCGATTTTCAGATGTATTAGCATATTAGCAAAACCGGATTTCAGTGCTGAAATGAAGAAAGCCGAAAACCCTCTAAAATCAAGGCTTTCGGCTATGTTCCCAGCGTTCCCGAGGTGACTCGAACACCCGACCTACCGCTTAGGAGGCGGTCGCTCTATCCATCTGAGCTACGGAAACGTATATCAAATTGTGCGTGACTTGCTGCTTCATGTCCTCCAAAAAGTTTCCGTTGTAGGTTCTCTTAGGAGGCGTGTGCTCTATCCAGCTGAGCTACGAGGACTCGAACGATATGAAGTTTATGAAAAGAGCTTTTTTACCTCCACGGACTTTGATGACCGGGATATTAGGAGGCGGTCGCTCTATCCATCTGAGCTACGGAAACGTGTATCTGACCAGTTGTAAACTAAAAAGTAAAATTTACTTATATATATTACCCTATTTTATAAAAAAAATCAAGATTAAAAATCAGCAAACCCCTGCATCCAAATCTGTCCTTTAAAACGCATTCCAACCTTTGGTTCTCCGATCAAGTCATTCTTATTAATTCCCACGTGGAATATCAGATCACAAGCTTCTATGGTAAAATCATAGATGTTTTCTCCCGTAAGGTAATTTTCCTTTTGATCAATCTCCTTAATTTCCCCAATTACTGAATATTGATCACATTCAATCCCGCAAGGCATAAAACAGGAATCAATAATAGAATATAAATCTTCTTTTTCTACTCTTTTGGTAACCTGAGAATAAAGGTCAATATCCTCTATCGTCAATGTATCAATGGCATCTGCATCTCCATTTTTTGCTGCCTCCAATAAATTAGAGCGGGTTTTAGATGCTATTTTAGACTTTTCAATCTGTACTGCTGTTTTCTGGATTGGAAAAAGAATTTTCCCTCTCACGCTTAATCCGCTTAGTCTGGATCCTTTGACATTACAGTTTTCTTTCTTGTGCTGTCGGAGACGGTACTCTATAGAATTACTTAAATAATAAATTAGAGAAATTCCTACCCGATATTCATCTAAAAGTCCTGCAAAAGTCTCTCTTTCTGTATGGCGTTGAATGGAGCACTCTGCAGTTGATGTTACTTCCTTTCCGGTTAAATATGGAAAATAATATTCTACTTCCATACTGCCATCTTCATTTTTCTCACCTACTATACAGATCCCCATACCAGGAGCAAGCTCTATACTTAGTTGACATAACTTTTCATTTTCTCTGAAAAATTCCAATACTTCTCCTGTCTCCTTTAATAAAACTCCCAGCATCTCTTTAATCTCTTTTTTAGATTGACACATAGAAAATCCTACTGCCCGTAAAAACTTATGCATTTCCTTCACCTCCATCATAGGAATTTCTTTTTATAGAAATAAGATTAAGAATAGAATAAGGCGAAGAATCAACTCCGCCTTATTACTTTTCTCTGAATGTACAGTTTCTGATTGAATCTGTTTTATTATATACTATTTTTTGTAATTAGACAATACCCTGAGCCATCATTGCATCGACAACTTTTTCAAAACCTGCTATATTTGCGCCTGCTACATAGTTGCCTGGTACGCCGTAGCGCTCTGCAGCATCAGCTGCCTTGGCAAAAATATTTACCATAATGCCGTGAAGCTTCTCATCTACTTCTTCAAAGCTCCAGGATAAGCGTTCACTGTTCTGAGTCATTTCCAAAGCAGAAGTTGCCACACCTCCGGCATTTGCTGCCTTTCCAGGCATAAACAGTATTCCGTTCTCTAAATAATAATCTGTAGCTTCTCTGGTAGAAGGCATATTTGCTCCTTCTGCAACCAAGATGCATCCATTTGCTTTCAAAGTCTTTGCATCATCCAGATTTAATTCATTTTGTGTTGCACAGGGAAGAGCAACATCACAAGGAATCGTCCAAATTCCTTTTCCTTCTGTATAAACTGCAGTAGGCACTTTATCTACATACTCTTTAATTCTTCCCCTGCGGACTTCTTTAATTTCCTTAACAATATCCAGCTTAATACCATCTTTATCATAGATGTAACCATTGGAATCACTAAGAGCAACTACTTTTGCTCCATACTGTTGTGCCTTCTCGGTTGCATAAATTGCAACATTACCGGAACCGGAAATAATAACCGTTTTTCCTGCTAATTCCTGCCCTTCATGCTTTAACATCTCCACTACCATATATACCAGGCCATAGCCAGTTGCCTGAGTACGGGCCAAAGATCCACCGTAAGCCAATCCCTTTCCGGTCAAGACACCTTCATATTGGCCGGTAATCTTTTTATATTGGCCATACATATATCCAATTTCTCTTGCTCCTACACCAATATCTCCGGCAGGAACATCTTTGTCTGCTCCTATATATTTATACAGCTCTGTCATAAAACTCTGACAAAATGCCATAACCTCTCTGTCTGATTTTCCTTTGGGATCAAAATCACTTCCGCCTTTTCCGCCGCCAATAGGAAGGCTGGTTAAAGAATTTTTAAATACCTGCTCAAATCCCAGGAATTTTAAAATACTCTGATTTACAGAAGGATGGAGACGAAGTCCTCCTTTATACGGACCAATGGCACTGTTAAACTGTACCCGATAACCTCTGTTTACCTGTGCTTGTCCTTTATCATCAACCCAGGGAACACGGAATGTAATAATTCTCTCCGGTTCTACCAATCTCTCTAAAATTGCTTCTTTACGGTACTTTTCCTCATTCGCCTCAATAACTAGTTTTAAAGAATCTAAAACTTCCTTAACTGCCTGATGAAACTCAGGCTCACCAGGATTTTTTGCGACTACCTTTTCGTAAACTTCATCAACATATGACATAAATTCTCCTCCTTATTTAGACACAAAAAGACCCTCTCCTATCCAGGAAGGGGCCTCATTGCCATCTCTTTCTCTATTGAGTCTTAGTATAACAGTACATACACTTATTGTCAACAATTTCTTTATAATTCATCCGTTATCCTTTAATTATCCTTTGCCTGAACATAGCCAAGAGCTTGCTCCACAGCTTCCTTTTCCTCATTTCCCAAAGGACCATCTGTCTGCCCCATGTCGATTCTTTTTAGATAAAGGTAGCATCCCTCTCTGCTGTGAACAGAATTCAAAACAAATCCGCTGTTGGTATAATCCAACATTGCCATGGCAAAACTTAAATTTCCTCCCATTCCTTTAAATGCGTTGTAACGTACTAAACCAAACTTTTGATAAGATGCTCTTAAATTCCGATTAATAGAACGAATGGTGTCCTTTGCTCCTCTATCTTCATTCTGGAGTCTGTGAACCTCTTCAGAGATTCCGATTATAAAATCCTCCAGAGATTCTGCATCCTTTCCTCTCATAAAATAATCATAATTTCGAGTCAGCTTATTTAACTTTGTAATGCATACTATTACTATAATCAAAAGAATCAAAATTAATACACATAATCCTATAATAATGTAACTAGAATCAATCCCTAGCTGATTAAACAGATTGTTTCCTATATTATTGTTCTCCATTGTACTGCTTCACTCCCTGCTTTCGCATAAATTTGTTTCTTCATGTATCTTTTCATAAATATGAGCCTTATTCGTTTTATTAAAATACTAATTTCTAATGGATTCTATCATTTCTACTATACGCTCTAACTCTGCTTCAGAATAGTATTCTATCTCAATTCTTCCTTTTGACTTATCTTTTCGATGAATCATTACTTTTGTCCCCATAATACTCTTCATCCGTTCCTCTAAATCCTGGAAAATAAAACTTAAGTCTTTTTCTTCTTTTTTCTTTTCCTTTTCCTTGTTATCTGGTTTTAAAATAGACTTAACCAGCTTCTCCACTTCCCTAACGCTTAACTTCTTTTTTACAATCAATTCTGCTACAGCATATTGCTTATCCATATCTTCTATAGCTAAAAGAGCCCTGGCATGTCCATTGGAAATAGCTCCCTGCACCAATAATTCTTGTATTCTGGAATCCAATTTTAAAAGCCGTAAACTGTTAGTAATTGTTGTGCGGTTCTTTGCTACTCTTTCAGCAATTTCTTCCTGCTTTAATCCAAATTCTTCGATTAACTGCATATATGCCATTGCTTCTTCAATAGGATTTAAATCAGCTCTCTGAACATTTTCAATTAAACTGATTTCCATCTTCTTTTGTTTATCATAATCACGGATCATTACCGGGACTTCTTTTAGACCAGCCATTTTTGCTGCTCTCCAGCGCCTTTCTCCGGCAATGATTTCATATAATTCTCCATTTTTCTGCACCATAATAGGCTGCAAAACACCATACTGGCGAATAGACTCAGCCAGTTCTTCCAGATGTTCCTGATTAAATTCTTTTCTGGGCTGCTCCCTATTTGGTTCAATCAAGGAAATTTTTAAATAGACCTCTTTGGGAACTTCTACTACTTTTGTTTCCACCGTTACCTTTTCAGAAACAGAACTTGTCTCATTTCCAACATCTTCTGTCAAGTCCTCACCAAAAAGTGCCCCCAATCCTTTTCCTAATCCTTTTTTTGCTGTTTTTGTCATATCAGATATCTTCCCCTCTGCTTATTACTTCCGCTGCAAGCAAACGATAACTCTCTGCACCACTAGATCTGGAATCATATAAATTAATAGACATTCCATGGCTGGGCGCTTCTGCTAAACGGACATTTCTTGGAATGATTGTTTTATATATATTTTGGTTTAAGCTGTTTTTTACACTTTCCACAACTTCCAGAGACAAATTTGTTCTGGCGTCATACATGGTAAATACGACTCCCTCCAATTCCAGTTTACGATTCAATTTACGCTTCACTAAATTTATGGTTTTTAATATCTGACTCAATCCTTCTAATGCATAGTACTCACACTGTATCGGAACAATTACCGTATCCGCTGCAGTTAATGCATTAATAGTCAAAAGATTTAAAGAAGGAGGACAATCAATAATAATAAAATCATATTGATTCTTTATACTTTTCAAATTATCTCTTAACAAGGATTCTTTATTGCCCATTTCTAATAGTTCTATTTCTGCACCGGCCAAATTAACGTCCGAAGGGAGAATATCCAAATTATTTTGTACATTTTTCTCAATACTTTCTTTTGCATCAGTCTCCCCAATCAGCATTTGATATACAGTATTTTCAATGCTCCCTTTTTCTAATCCAAAACCGCTGGTAGCATTCCCCTGAGGATCAAAATCCACAACCAGAACTTTCTGACCAGCTTCTGACAAACAGGCTGACAAATTAATAGTGGTTGTAGTTTTTCCTACACCGCCTTTTTGGTTTGCTATTGCAATTGTTCTTCCCATAATCTGGACTTATCCCCTTTTTATTTATCATATTTTTCGCGTTTCAAAACATTATAACATATTTTTTTCTTGATTCCTATGGTAAACTTGCATATTCTTTTAAAAATAGTAACAGTTTGGAGAGAAATATCTTCTTACCCGGCGCAGCCGGAAAAAAATGTTTCACGTGAAACATTTTTTCCTCTCTTGTATTCATTAATTCTCTGTATTATAATATAAATAATCGTTATTACAGGAGGGCTTATATGAAAGTTAAGAATAAACTACTTACTTTACTAATTCTATCTACAGGAGCCGCCGCTTCTACTGCAGTCATTAACCAATACATTAAATTCTCAGCTGTATCAAAAAATTTATTGGTAAATCCAGAAGCTCATTGCTATAAATGGAGACTTGGAAATATCCATTATACAAAATATGGAAAAGGAAAGCCCCTTTTACTGATCCATGATTTAATTCCAGAATTTAGCGGATATCAATGGAATGATTTAGTTGATACTCTTAAAAATAAATATTGTGTCTATGTAATTGACTTATTAGGCTTTGGACGTTCTGAAAAGCCTAATATCACCTATACTAACTACTTATATGTACAACTTTTAACAGATTTTATTCGTTCTGAAATTGGACATAGGACAGACATTATCGCATCAGGTGCTTCTGCTTCTTTCTCTATTATGGCATGCAGTTTAGCGCCAGAGTTATTTGACAAGCTGCTTTTTATTAATCCTGATTCCATTCTCTCTAATAGTATGATTCCTGGAAAAAGGGCTAAACTCTATAAATTTATTTTAGACACTCCAATAGTTGGTACTCTGTTTTATAATATTGCAGTTAGCAAAAAGTCCCTAGAAGAAAGATTTTCTCAATCTTACTTTAATAATCCTTATTCTGTAAAAGCTAATTTGATTGATTGGTGTTATGAATCTTCTCATTTAGGTGAATCACCAAAATCTGTTTATGCCAGCATTGAATGTCATTATACAAAATGTAACATTGTAAATGCTTTAAAGAAAATTGATAATAGTATTTATTTAATCGGTGGTGAGTGTATAGATTTTATTGAAGAACGATTTGATGAATACAAAAAATATAATTCAGCTATTGAATATGCCATTATTCCGCATACTAAATTTATGCCTCAACTAGAGTCGCCAGCCCAAGTGTTAAAAATGATTGATATGTTTTTTTCTTAATTTGATTTAAAGATACTTCTATCTATTTTGATATAGATACAAAATATCTCCGGGAGAATGTTTCACGTGAAACATTCTCCCGGAGATATTTCTATAAATAACATATTTACTTCAAAGGATCCTTAGAAGGCATCCCAGCCTTTCTAGGATATTTTGCAGAAATCCTATCCTTCTTTTCAATTACAATAAAGGATCTTTCCGCTTCTGCTTCCTCCAAAGAAAATTTTAATACCTCCTTTATTTTCCCTCCCAAAATCTTAATAGCTCCTTTTGCCTGTTTAACCTCCTCCTCTATAGTTCCTGACTTATAAGAAATAAAACTTCCTCCAACTTTAACAAATGGAAGACAATACTCAGAAAGTGTTGAAAGATTGGCTACTGCTCTTGAAACGCATAAGTCATATTTTTCTCTATACTTGGTATTAAGACCATAATCTTCTGCCCGTCCATGCATTCCTTCTATATTATTAAGACCTAATTCATCTATTACATTTTGTAAAAATTTTACTCTTTTATTAAGAGAATCCAATAAAGTAATTTTTAAATTGGGATAAGCAATCTTTAACGGAATTCCAGGAAATCCGGCACCAGTTCCTACATCAATAATAGAATATTCTTTTTGAGATAAATCTTTCACTACTTTTACTAAAGACAAACTATCTAAAAAGTGCTTCGATACTACATCTGAAAGTTCTGTAATAGCAGTTAGATTCATCACCTTATTTGTCTCAATCAACATACGATAATATTGAAAAAATTGTTTCATTTGATAATCCGATAAACAAACTCCTATGGAATTCATACCATGAATCATTAATTCGCTAAATTCAGCATCTACAAAAACTTCATCCATAAAATCTCCATTCTGAAAATTCAACTACTTTTTTCCGCTAAATTTCTTTCCTGTCTACTCTGTTCCAAATAAACCAAAAGAACTGAAATATCTGCCGGGGACACTCCGGAAATCCGAGATGCCTGTCCAACTGATGCAGGCTGAAACTGATTCAATTTCTGAACCGCTTCTTTTCTCAAACTTTTCACAACAGAATAATCAAAATTTTCTGGTAACCGTTTGCCTTCCATCTTTTTAAACTGAGCTACCTGCTGCATCTGGCGGCGTATATATCCTTCATATTTAATATTTATGTTAACTTGTTCCTGTACATCTTCCGCTAATATTGGACGCTTTTTATCTATTTCAGTTAACATAAAATAGTCAAGTTCAGGACGACGAACTAACTCAGCCAAAGTTGCCCCTGTTTTAAGAGGAGTACTTCCATGAGAAGATAAAAATTCCTGTACATTTGGACTGGCTCCTATACTGGTATGATTCAGCCTCTCTACTTCTTCTGTAATCCCTTTTTCTTTATCTAATATCTTTTCATATTCATCCTGACTAACCAATCCAATCTCATAACCGATTTTCCCAAGTCGTAAATCTGCATTATCCTGCCGCAAAAGTAAACGGTATTCTGCCCGGGAAGTCATCATACGATAAGGCTCATGATTTTCCTTTGTCACCAAATCATCAATTAAAACACCTATATATGCCTGAGAACGATCTAATACTATCTGCTCTCTCTCCATGATCTTCATTGCCGCATTGACTCCAGCCATAAATCCCTGAACAGCAGCTTCCTCATAGCCAGAGCTTCCATTAAACTGTCCTCCGCTAAACAGTCCGGAAATTTTTTTAAATTCCAAAGTATTTTTTAGTTCCAAAGAATTAATACAATCGTACTCAATAGCATAAGCATTCCGAACAATTTTTACATTTTCCAAACCAGGGACTGTCCGGTACATAGCATATTGGACATCTTCCGGAAGAGAGCTGGACATTCCTCCCAAATACATTTCATTTGTATAAAGCCCTTCCGGCTCTACAAACACCTGATGCCTGTCTTTATCCGGGAATTTTACTACCTTATCCTCTATCGATGGACAATATCTAGGGCCTGTCCCCTCAATAGCACCGGAAAACAAAGGAGATCTATCCAGATTTTCTCTGATAATTCTGTGGGTTTCTTCATTGGTATAAGTAAGCCAACATGATACCTGTTCCTTTTGCACAGACTTCAAATCTGTAGAAAAAGAAAATGGCACTACTCTCTCGTCTCCCTTTTGTTCCTCCATCTTAGAAAAATCAATACTTCTTTTATCCACTCTGGCAGGAGTTCCCGTCTTAAATCGAAACATTTCGATACCATAAGACTTTAAGGAATCTGTCAAATAGTTAGCTGCCTGAAGTCCATTTGGTCCGGTGGGATTACTTACATCCCCATAAATACAGCGGGCTTTCAGGTAAGTACCAGTAGCAAGAACAACTGCCTTTCCATGGTAAACAGCCCCTGAATGAGTTTTTACTCCGGCAATTTTTCCGCTTTCCACCAGAATTTCTGAGACCTCAGCCTGGCGAATAGTTAAATGATCCGTATTTTCCAGGGTATTTCTCATATGCCTGGTATATTCTTGCTTATCTGCCTGCGCCCTGAGAGAATGAACTGCCGGGCCTTTTGATTCATTTAACATCTTGGACTGAATAAAAGTTTTATCAATATTTTTTCCCATCTCCCCGCCTAAAGCGTCCAACTCCCGAACCAAATGTCCTTTAGAACTTCCTCCTATATTAGGATTACAAGGCATTAAAGCAATACTGTCCACACTGACAGTAAACATAATCGTCTCCAGACCCAGCCTGGCTCCTGCAAGGGCAGCCTCACAGCCCGCATGTCCGGCTCCGACCACTATCATATCATAAGTTTCCTCTAAATATGGCATCCTTTTCCTCCATTCTGCCTATTTTCCCATACAGAATTTACTGAAAATTTCATTTACTAAATCCTCTCCTACCTCTTCTCCAATAATTGATCCTAATTGGCTGTAGGCCCCCATTAAATCAATCGAATAAAAATCTTCCGGCATTCCGTTTTCAATACTTTCCTTTACCATATGAAAGCTTTCTAAAGTTTTCTCCAATGCTTCCTTATGCCTCACATTGGTAATATAAATTTCATCATTAAACCCAATCTCTCCCTGGTAAAACATTGACTTTATCTCTTCTTCCAAAGCTTCCATCCCTGTCTGTTCCTTGGCGGAAATAGAAATCACCCTGTGCTCAGACCTCTGTTCCAGTTCTTCTTTTGATACTACCATATCAAGATCCGACTTATTTAATAAAACTACAGCCTGCTTTTCCCGAATAAAATCCATAATTTCCTGATCATTCTTATCCAAAGGACAAGATCCGTCCACTACATAGATTATCAAATCTGCCGATTCTGCCTCAGACATAGCCCTTACAACTCCTATTTTTTCAACCACATCCTCTGTCTCTCGAATTCCCGCAGTATCTACCACATTTAAACTAATACCATGAAGATAAATATTTTCTTCCAGAGTATCTCTGGTAGTCCCTGCTATTTCTGTGACAATTGCCCTCTCTTGCCCTAAAAGTATGTTCATTAAAGATGATTTTCCTGCATTTGGTTTTCCTAAAATAACCGTTTTGATTCCTTCTGTCATAACCCTGCCGTTATCTGCAGATTCCAAAAGCTTTTTTACCTGACTTATCCACTCCCCTACTTTTGTCAAAAGCTTTTCCGCATAGCCATTCAAAGAAATATGTTCCGGATCGTCCAGAGCAGACTCAATAAATGCAATTTCATACAAAATCTTTTCCCGCAAATCTCTTATTTTTCTGGACATAAATCCACTAAGCTGATCAAGAGAACTTTTTAAAGCATATTCATTTTTAGCCTGAATCACATCCATAACTGCTTCTGCCTGAGACAGATCGATTCTGCCGTTTAAAAATGCCCGTTTGGTAAACTCTCCCGGTTCTGCTGCTCTGGCCCCATTGCGGATAACCAGCTCCAGGATCTTTTTAACAATCAGAACTCCTCCGTGACAATCGATCTCCACCGTATCCTCTGCTGTATAGCTGTGAGGAGCCTTCATAACCATAACCAGCACCTCGTCCAGACGCTTATTTCCATCCTGGATAAATCCGTAATGTATTGTGTTTCCATTCTCTTCTTTTAAGCTTCTTACATTTTTCCGCACAAAAATTTTATCTGTAATCTCAAAAGCTTCCGGACCGCTGACACGGACTATTCCGATTCCAGAATTACTTACGGCAGTAGCTATGGCTGCTATGGTTTCTCTCTTCATAAATACTCCTCGATTAAAAAGCAATCATTCAGACTGCTGCATTAAAAATGCTGCCTGGCTGCCAGCGGTTTATTAACCCCTTGACAATCCCGGCAGCATCCGCCCTATTACCAATAATTACTATAAAAATTTATTATGAATCTCTTTTCTCTCTGTTGGAATAACGCTCTCTCCGGTTTACATCCTTCTTTAAGAAAATTACAACATGGCGGAAGGGATCCTCACCTTCACTTCTGGTAGTCACATACTTATCATTTTGAAGAGCTGCATGAATAATTCTTCTTTCATAGGGATTCATAGGCTCTAAAGAAACGCTTCTCTTTGTTCTCTTAACTTTATAAGCAATATTTTTTGCCAGGGTTTCCAGAGTTTCTTTTCTTCTGGCACGGTAATTTTCCGTGTCCAGCTTTACTCTCAAATATCCTTCGTTTCCTTTATTTAATACCATGCTTACCAAATATTGAAGAGAATCTAAAGTCTGGCCTCTCTTACCAATCAAAATTCCCATATCATCGCCTACCAGATTGATAGACATTTCTTTTTCCTCTTCATCATAGGAAATCTCAATGGTTACCGGAAGATTCATAGCCTCAAATACCCGATTCAGGAAATCTCTTGCCTTATCCTCAATGGTCTCCTGCTTGCCGGCTTTGATAACAGCCGGTTTTGCACCGATTCCTAAAAATCCTGCGCTACCTTTATCAACCACTTCATAAACCAGCTTATCACTGGTGGTCTCCAGTTGGATCAATGCCTTTGTCACTGCTTCATCCACTGTTTTTGCAGAAACTGTAATCATCTCCATAGCAACCCCTCCCGATTATTTACGCTTTTCGTTCTTCTCGTTATACATCTTTACCATATTTGCCTTGGCAGCCAAACTCCCCGGCTTTGCATTCTGATTATAATATTCAGTGGATTCCTTTGCCAAAACCTGACTTTTGGCGATCTTCTCCATTCTGTCTGCTTCTTTTTTCTCATTAACCTCCTGGAGATGCTTCCAATCCTGACTTGCGTTTTGATTCTGCTTTACCGGAGGAAGCCCCTGTTTTGCACGCTTTTTATTAGCCTTTTCTACATTTTGCTTAATTAACTCATCCATATCAATATTGTTTAAACGGGCATTTACAATCCACTGCTGAATGATCATAAATACACTGCTGGCAACCCAGTAAATACCAATACCAGATGCAAAAGTAAAACAGAAAAATACAGACATTAAAGGCATATAGATGTTCATAGACTTCATCATAGCTGCCCCTGGAGCATTTTCATCTGTCATAGACTTATTGGTGGAGCTCATAAGCTTAGTGCTGTACCATTGGCTTAAACCTGCAAGAATCGGAATAATCCATGCTAAATTAGGCTCAAATCCCTGCCAGGGCGCCACTGCCAGATTTACTCCCAAAAAAGAGTTCATCTTCTCAATCTGCTGGGCATTTTCTGTAATTACCTGCTGAGCCTGAGGAAATAGATTGGTTAAGCTTGTCCATTGATCCGGAGTCAGCTTATATAATAAATCCACAATTTTATCATTATCCGTAATCGCTTTGATAGTTGACATGGAAATATTATTATCTGTAGCAAACTTTGTAAGAGTATCTGCTGCATTCATTCCCCCAATAGCATTAACAACATTATCAAAGAAAACCCTTACAGAAGGTACATATGCCGGAATATTAATAATAACCCTGTACAATGCAAACAAAATAGGCATCTGAATCAATAACTGCACGCAGCCGCCGGTCATAGAAGTACCATATTTTTCATAAACCGCCTTCATCTCCTGCTGCTGAAGCATCATAGACTGCTGATCCGTCTTTCCTTTATACTTCTGCTGGATTGCATTAATCTCCGGCTGCATAACAGCCATCAGCTTAGAAGATTTCTGCTGTTTAATTGTTAATGGAAATAAAACCAGCTTAATTACCAATGTAAATAAAATAATACAAAGGCCGATATTCATAATACCAAACATACCGGTAAACCGGAACAAAAGTTCCATGATCCAGCCTAAAATATCAGCCACCGGACCAAACGAAAAAAAGTCATGGGATTTTGTTAATACTAACAATGAATTACCTCCTCAAGCTTACGGAACTGGATCATAACCGCCGTCTGCAAAAGGATTACAGCGAAGAATCCTCTTACAGGTCAACCAAGTACCCTTTACAGCGCCATATTTTTTCAATGCCTCAATGGCGTATTGAGAACATGTAGGCATATAAATGCAGTGAGTCCTGACCTTCAATGGAGACAAATAAATTTGATATCCCCGAATCAACAAAATAAAAAACTTTGCTATCATAAGATTCACTTCGATTCTAATTTAATGTTATGCAGTCCGCACAGGTGCAGAAATGCACCTTCTAATTGTTTATAATCTGACGTTTTCGCTGCCACTCTGACAACGACTATGATGTCTAACCCCCGCCGGATGTTCTGTTTGTTTAAACGAAATACTTCTCTGAGCAATCTGGTCATATGATGACGGACTACGCTGTTTCCCACTTTCTTGCTGACGGATATTCCAATTCTGGTATCCTCAGAAAAATTCTCAGATACATACATGACCAATTGTCTGTTTGCATAGGATTTACCCGTATCGTAAATATTTTGGAAATCCCTGTTTTTTTTAATGGAACTAAAACGCTTCATCAAATCTCCTTGAAATCAAGAAAAGGCCACAATTTCTTGCGGCCTCTCGTTCATTAAGCGGTTAGTTTCGCTCTTCCTTTTGCTCTTCTGGCAGCTAAGACTTTTCTTCCGCCTGCGCTGCTCATTCTAGCTCTAAAGCCATGAACCTTTGCTCTCTGTCTCTTTTTGGGCTGAAATGTCATTTTCATAATCTGGGGCACCTCCTCTTACTACTATCTTTTAAGAATATGAGTGAACATATTCCGACTATTTTAGTTAAACATCCCTTTGATTATATCTAAGGTTCAGTTCTTAGTCAAGCAAAATTTCACAATTAAATTACTTTGCCAATTACTTTTTACGGGTATCTTCTTGCCCGGTTCTGCCGGGCAAGAAGCATCGGGCATCCGCCCGATATGAAAAAACGGATGAAAACTGTCTTACAAGTAAACTTGACGCCTGTTTTCATCCGTTTTTTCATACCCTGTGAATTGCAACAGCAAAATTGTTAATTTACATAATGTTATCCCCAAAGTGTGGATAACTTGTGGATAAGTCGTCGAATAACTTTTATATTTCCACATGCTTGTCCCAATTTTTTATAAATTACCAGTCTATTCTCTATGTTTACAACTCCCATTTATTCTTTTCAACAATATGTGGATAACCACCACTAATTTTGTTTATACACAGCTTGTACACAACCTTTCCACATACTTATTCTGGAGTTTTCCACAATTTTTTTTTATTTTTTTCTATTTTCGTTGAAATCTCTTCCTGTTTCATGTAAAATGATATTAATACTGGGCTAATATGCATTAACACTTTTTATGGAATTAGGAGACCGGAAATGATAGAAAAATTACAAGAAAATTGGGATGAAGTCCTTCTTTATATGAAAGAAGAGCATGAGATTATGGACATCTCTTTTAAAACCTGGCTTCTTCCATTAAAAGTCCATCATGTAGAGCATAATACAGCAACTATTGTTGTCCCGGACAGCAATATGATTAGTTACATCCGCAAAAAATATGGTCTTCCATTGGAGGTTTCCATTGCAGAAAAGCTGGGATTTGAATGTAAACTCAATTTTATATCAAAAGAAGAGATAGAATCTTCAGCCCTTCCCGCGGAGAATCTTCTTATTAAAAAGAATTCCAAAGAAGTAAGTCCGGAAGTTATCCAGAATGCCAATTTAAATCCAAAATATACCTTTGATACTTTTGTAGTAGGCGCTAATAATAATTTAGCTCATGCCGCATCCCTGGCAGTAGCGGAATCTCCCGGTGAGATTTACAATCCCTTATTTATTTATGGAGGCGTAGGTCTTGGAAAAACCCACTTAATGCACAGCATTGCCCACTTTATATTAAAGAATAATCCCAATTCCAAGGTTTTATACGTAACCTCAGAAAAATTTACCAATGAGCTAATTGATGCCATCCGTAACAAAAATAACATTACTACCACTGAATTCAGGGAAAAATATCGGAATAATGACGTACTTTTAATCGATGATATCCAGTTTATTATAGGAAAAGAAAGTACCCAGGAGGAATTTTTCCATACCTTTAACGCCCTCCACGAATGTAAAAAGCAGATTATCATATCATCCGATAAACCCCCAAAAGAAATCGAAACTTTGGAAGAACGTCTCCGTTCCCGTTTCGAATGGGGCCTGACCGTGGATATTCAATCTCCGGATTATGAAACCAGGATGGCAATTCTCCGCAAAAAGGAAGAAATGGAAGGCTATAATATAGATAACGAAGTTATCAAATATATTGCCACCAACATTAAATCCAATATCCGTGAGTTAGAGGGAGCTTTAACAAAAATCGTAGCCCTTTCCAAACTTGATAAAAAAGAAATCACCATTGAATTAGCGGAAGAAGCCTTAAAAGATCTTATCTCCCCAAATGTTGCCAGAGAAGTAACTCCTGATCTGATACTCCAGATTGTCTCTGACCATTTAGGAGTCCAAGCCATTGACATTTTAGGACAAAAACGAAATAAAGAGATTGCCGGGGCCCGCCAGATTGTAATGTATTTGTGCCGTAATATGACAAGCACTCCTCTCCAGCAAATAGGACAATTTTTAGGAGGAAGAGATCATACCACAGTCATCCACGGCATAGAAAAAATTTCCAAAGATATTCCAAAGGATCCTACTTTGCAAAATACAATTGATATATTAAAAAAGAAAATCAATCCACAGTAACCTGTGTAATTATATGTGGATAAGCTGTGGATATTTATATGCCCCTTTTTGTCTTTTCCCCCTATGTGGATAACCTTAAAATTTTCAGAAAAGACTTCAAGGCTTATTCACACAATTATTCACACCTTAAAATCCCTTCTCAATCAGGTTTTTAAGGCTTTTACACAAATTCACACCCCCTACTACGATTACTACGGAAAAGAACTATATATATCTTTCTTTTCTCCATTTTATCAAGCAAAGGAGTTATCAACAATTATGAAGCTAACTTTTCAAAAAGACGCCCTGTTAAATGGAATCAATATTGTATTAAAAGCAGTTCCCTCAAAAACTACCATGTCAATATTAGAATGTATCTTAGTAGATGCATCCGGAACGGATATTAAACTTACTGGAAATGATATGGAGCTGGGAATTGAAACCAAAGTAGAAGGTGATATTTTAGAGAGAGGGAAAATTGCCCTGGATGCCAAGCTGTTTTCGGAGATTATCCGAAAGCTTTCCAGTGTGGATTCTCAAATTATTATTGAGAGTGATGAAAAATTAAATACCATTATTTCTTGTGACAACTCCGTATTTACCATTCAGGGAAGGGATGGAGACGAATTTTCCTATATTCCTTATATTGAAAGAGATAAATATATTGCGCTTTCTCAGTTTACCTTAAAGGAAATTATCCGGCAGACTATTTTTTCCATTTCTCCCAATGACAGCAATAAAATGATGACAGGAGAATTATTCGAAGTTTTAGAAAACGAATTAAAGGTAGTTTCCCTGGATGGACATCGTATTTCTATTCGAAAAGTGGAGTTAAAGGATCACTATGAAAATATTAAGGTCATTGTTCCCGGTAAGACCTTAAGTGAGATTAGCAAGATTTTAAGTGGGGATAATGAAAAGGAAGTTCTTATTTCCTTCAGCCAAAATCATATAATGTTTGAATTTGACAATACAGTAGTAGTTTCCCGATTAATAGAGGGAGAATATTTCCGAATCAGTCAAATGCTTTCTCATGATTATGAAACAAAGGTTACTGTTAATAAAAAAGAATTTCTGGACTGCATTGAACGCGCTACGATCCTAATCCGGGAAAATGATAAAAAACCTTTAATTTTAACTATTTCTGATAATGAAATGAATTTGAAATTAAATTCCAGTTTCGGCACCATGAATGCCCAGATTATGATCCATAAAAATGGAAAAGATATCATGATCGGTTTTAACCCCAAATTTTTGATTGATGCTCTGCGGGTGATCGAAGATGAAGAAATCAGTCTCTATATGATGAATCCAAAATCTCCCTGCTTTATCAGGGACGATGAGGAACGCTATATTTATTTAATTCTTCCTGTGAATTTTAATACAGCATCTGTCTGACACAGACGGACAAAAATGATAAAAAAATAACAAAATTAACAATAAGGAGATTTTAATAAATATGGATTCCATAACAATCAGGGAGGACTATATTAAATTAGGTCAGGCTTTAAAACTGGCCGGACTGGTGGATTCAGGCGTGGAAGCAAAAATTGTGATCCAGGACGGCCAGGTAAAAGTAAACGGACAGGTAGAGTACCAGAGAGGGAAAAAGCTGGTGAATGGAGATTTAGTCTCTTATAACGGAAGTGAGTTTATAGTGAAAGCATGATTATCACATCCATTGAACTTTTAAATTACCGAAATTACAGCGAATTACATATGGATCTAAGCAAAGGTACTAATATTCTTTATGGGAATAACGCTCAGGGAAAGACAAATGTGCTGGAAGCAGTCTATGTATGTTGTACCACAAAATCTCACCGCGGTTCCAAGGATAAGGAGATCATCCGATTTCAAGAAGAAGAAGCTCACATTAAGCTGACTTTGGAAAAGGAAGGGGTTCCTTACCGCATTGATATGCATTTAAAGAAAAATAAGGCAAAAGGGATTGCTGTTAACGGGATTCCTATTCACAAGGCCAGCGAACTTTTTGGAATTGCCAATGTAGTATTTTTTTCTCCGGAGGATTTAAATATTATAAAAAACGGACCTGCCGAGCGGCGCCGGTTTATAGATTTAGAGCTTTGTCAGTTAAATAAGCTATATGTCCATGCTCTTGTTCAATACAACAAGATAGTGGTTCAGAGGAACAAATTGCTAAAAGAGCTGGCGTTTCGTCCTGATTATGAATCCACCTTAGATGTGTGGGATACCCAGTTAATTTCCTATGGAACTCAGGTGATGGAATACAGAAAGGAATTTATTGATCAGCTTAACGAGATTATCCGGGACATTCACTACAAACTTTCCGGGAAAAAGGAGCGCCTTGTAATTGTTTACGAACCTAATACAAAACCGGAGAATTTTGAAACTTCCCTTATAAAGAACAGGGATCAGGATATTCGTCAAAAGACTACTCTTTCCGGACCTCATCGGGATGATATCAGTTTTTTTGTGAATGACATCGATATTCGAAAATTTGGATCTCAGGGACAGCAGCGTACGGCAGCTTTATCTTTAAAGCTTGCAGAAATTGAATTGGTAAAAAAGATTGCCCGGGATTATCCTGTTCTTCTGTTGGATGATGTGTTGTCTGAATTGGACGGTGAGAGGCAAAATCAGCTTTTGTTAAGCATCCACCACATTCAAACTATGATTACCTGTACAGGGCTGGATGACTTTGTCAATAACCGGTTTCCTATTGATAAAATCTTTAAGGTAATAGATGGAACTGTTGTAAATGAAAATTAACCGTTAGGAGGATTTATATGAGCGCTGAATATGGAGCAGATCAAATCCAGATTTTAGAAGGTCTGGAGGCGGTTCGAAAGAGGCCTGGCATGTATATTGGCAGTACCTCGTCCAGAGGACTGCATCATTTGGTTTATGAAATTGTTGACAACGCGGTAGACGAGGCGCTGGCAGGATTCTGTGACGTGATTGATGTTCGGATTAACGAAGATAATTCTATTACAGTTTCAGATGATGGACGAGGAATCCCGGTAGATATTCAGAAAAAAGCCGGACTCCCGGCAGTTGAGGTTGTATTTACCATTCTTCATGCCGGCGGTAAATTTGGAGGCGGTGGATACAAGGTATCTGGCGGCCTTCATGGCGTAGGAGCATCGGTTGTAAACGCTCTTTCTCAATGGCTGGAAGTGGAAATTTTCAAAGAGGGAAAGGTTTATAAGCAGCGTTATGAGCGGGGACATGTAATGTATCCGCTTAAAGTAGTCGGACATTGTCCTTTGGATCAGCATGGTACTAAGGTTACGTTCCTTCCGGATAAGGATATTTTTGAAGAAACAGTATATGATTATGATACACTTCGTATCCGCTTAAGGGAGACCGCATTTTTAACAAAAAATTTAAAGATTGTTCTGTCAGATAAGCGGGAGGACAGGAGAGAAGAAACATTTCACTATGAAGGCGGAATTAAAGAATTTGTTACGTATTTAAATAAAGGGAAATCTTCTTTATACGATCAGGTGATTTACTGTGAAGGAACTAAGGATAATGTTTATGTTGAGGTTTCTATGCAGCACAATGATTCCTACAACGAAAATATCTATAGCTTTGTAAATAATATCAATACCCCGGAAGGCGGTACCCATTTAACTGGTTTTAAAAATGCTTTAACTAAGACGTTCAATGATTATGCCAAAAAGAATAAACTTTTAAAAGAAAATGAGCCGGCGCTTTCCGGAGAAGATATCCGGGAAGGACTTACTGCTATTATCAGCGTCAAGATCGAGGAGCCGCAATTTGAAGGTCAGACGAAACAAAAGTTGGGAAACAGCGAGGCCAGAGGAGCGGTAGATAATATTGTCAGCGAGCAGCTTACCTATTTTCTGGAACAGAATCCTTCTGTAGCCAGAGTAATGTGTGAAAAGTCTATCCTGGCTCAGCGGGCTAGAGCAGCTGCCAGAAAGGCCAGAGAGCTTACCAGAAGAAAAACAGCTCTGGAAGGAATGGCGCTTCCCGGAAAGCTTGCAGACTGTTCCGATAAAAATCCGGAAAATTGTGAGATCTATATTGTAGAGGGAGATTCTGCAGGAGGATCCGCAAAAACTGCCAGATCCCGCGCTACTCAGGCGATTTTGCCATTAAGAGGTAAAATTTTAAACGTAGAAAAAGCCAGATTGGATAAGATTTACGGGAATACAGAGATCAAGGCTATGATTACGGCCTTTGGAACCGGAATTCACGATGAATTTGATATTTCCAAACTCCGCTATCATAAGATTATTATTATGACAGATGCGGATGTAGATGGGGCTCATATCAGTACTTTGCTTTTAACCTTTTTATACCGGTTTATGCCGGAACTGATTAAGCAGGGATATGTATATCTGGCTCAGCCGCCTCTATACAAAATTGAGAAAAATAAAAAGGTATGGTATGCCTACAGCGATGGGGAACTGAATAAAATTCTTCAGGAAATCGGCCGCGATACCAACAACAAAATCCAGCGTTACAAAGGTCTGGGAGAGATGGATCCGGAACAGCTTTGGGAAACCACTATGGATCCGGAGAGAAGAATTCTTCTTCGTGTTACTATGAATGAAGATACTGCTTCTGAAGTTGACTTGACCTTTACCACTCTGATGGGCGATCAGGTAGAGCCAAGAAGAGAATTTATTGAGGCCAATGCCAAATATGGTACTCTGGATATCTAAGGAAAGTTGAGGAAAATAGATGGAACCGAATATCTTTGATAAAGTCCATGATATAGACCTGAAAAAGACCATGGAGAAATCCTACATCGACTATGCTATGAGCGTCATTGCTTCCCGGGCTCTTCCGGATGTTAGAGATGGATTGAAACCGGTTCAGAGAAGAATCCTGTATGCTATGATTGAACTGAACAACGGTCCGGATAAACCTCACCGTAAATGCGCCCGTATTGTAGGTGATACTATGGGTAAATACCATCCTCATGGAGACAGCTCTATTTATGGAGCATTGGTTAATATGGCTCAGGAATGGTCTACCCGTTACCCTTTGGTAGACGGCCATGGAAACTTTGGATCCGTAGACGGCGATGGAGCCGCCGCAATGCGATATACGGAAGCACGTTTAAGTAAAATCTCTATGGAGATGCTTGCAGATATTAATAAAGATACCGTTGATTTTGCACCTAACTTTGATGAAACAGAAAAAGAACCCATGGTTCTTCCTTCCCGGTATCCTAATTTATTGGTAAATGGAACTACCGGAATTGCAGTAGGTATGGCAACGAATATTCCTCCCCACAATTTAAGAGAAGTTATTGGAGCAGTAGTAAAAATTATTGATAATCGGATTTTAGAGGGAAGAGATACTTCTATTGAGGAATTGATGGAGATCGTAAAAGGCCCTGACTTCCCCACTGGCGCAACCATTATGGGACGGAGAGGAATCGAGGAAGCATACCGTACCGGCCGGGCTAAAATTAAAGTTCGAGCTGTGACAAATATTGAAACTCTTCCCAACGGAAAGTCCAAAATTATTGTAACTGAGCTTCCTTATTTGGTAAATAAGGCCCGCCTAATTGAAAAAATTGCTGATCTGGTAAAGGAAAAGAAAATTGATGGCATCACCTATATTGGAGACGAGTCCAGCCGGGAAGGTATGAGAATTAATATTGAGCTTCGCCGTGATGTCAATGCTAATGTAATATTAAATCAATTGTTAAAGCATACCCAGCTTCAGGACACTTTTGGCGTTATTATGCTGGCACTGGTAAAAAATGAGCCGAAAGTTTTAAATCTTTCCCAGATGCTGCAGTATTATATTAAGCATCAGGAAGATGTAGTAACCAGAAGAACCAAATATGATTTAAATAAGGCAGAAGAAAGAGCTCACATTTTAGAAGGTCTGTTAATCGCACTGGATCACATTGATGAGGTTATTAAAATTATTCGTTCTTCTGAGAATGTCCAGGCTGCAAAAGCCCAGTTAATGGAACGTTTCGGACTCAGTGAAGCTCAGTCCCAGGCAATCGTAGATATGCGTTTGCGCGCTCTTACCGGTTTGGAGAGAGAGAAGATTGAAAACGAATATAGAGATCTTCAGATAAGGATTGCAGAATTGAAAGCCATTTTAGCGGATGAAAATAAGCTTTTGGGCGTTATCAGAGAAGAAATCATGATGATCTCTGATAAATATGGTGATGATCGCCGGACTTCCATTGGATATGATGATGATGTTTCCATGGAAGACCTAATACCTGATGACGATACAGTTATTGCCATGACCAATTTAGGTTACATTAAGAGAATGGATGCGGATAATTTCCGAATTCAGAATCGGGGCGGCAAAGGGATTAAAGGTATGCAGACCATTGATGAAGACTATATTGAAGATCTGCTTATGACTACTAATCATCACTATCTAATGTTCTTTACCAATACAGGCCGGGTTTACCGTATCAAAGCATATGAGATTCCGGAAGCAGGCCGGACAGCCAGAGGAACTGCTATTGTTAATCTGCTTCAGCTTCAGGCCGGGGAAAAGATAACCGCTGTAGTTCCCATGAGAGAATATGATGAAGATAAGTTCCTTTTTATGGCAACAAAAGAGGGAATGGTTAAGAAAACTCCCATGCAGGAATATGAAAATGTCCGGAAAAATGGTCTCCAGGCTATTGTGATAAAAGATGGAGACGAGCTGATTGAAGTAAAAGCTACCGATAATACAGAAGATATATTCCTGATTACCAAAAAAGGTATGTGTATCCGGTTTCATGAAACGGATGTCCGACCTACCGGCCGGGTTTCCATGGGTGTAATTGGTATGAAATTTGAGGATGGCGATGAACTCATCGGTATGCAGATAGAAAGTCAGGGAGAATGTCTTCTGGTTGCATCAGAGTATGGCTATGGAAAGAGAACTCCTATCAGTGAATTTACAGCTCAATATCGAGGAGGAAAAGGTATTCGCTGTTATAAAGTAATAGATAAGACAGGATATCTGGTGGGTGCGAAACTGGTAGATAACCATCGGGAGATCATGTTAATTACCAATGAGGGAATTATCATTCGTATGGCAGTTGATACGATTTCCATTATAGGAAGAAATACTTCCGGAGTTAAGCTGATGGATATTGATGTAGAATCTGATGTCCGTGTAGCTACAATTGCCAAAGTTCGGGAAAGCTCATCTTCTGATGAGGAAGAGGATTCTTATCAGGATCCGGCTGAATAAAAGCAAGAGGAAGGGAATGGGGGTATCGAAAAATGAAACCAGAGCCTTTCTATTAGCGCTGTCCGCTAATAGAAAGTCCCTTTATTTCATTTTGCGGCATCCCCATCCCCTTTTTAAGGGAGAAAATATGAAACGAATTGCACTTATGGTTTTTAAATGCTTTCCTAAGGTTCCTTATTGGTTCTACCGGGTATGCAGATATGGGAGTAGAGAAGATACTCATACAGAACAGGAACGTTACTGTTACTTGAGAATGATTATAAAAAAAGTAAACAAAAGCGGCCGTGTGACAGTAGATGGATATGGAATCCGGCATATTCCTCAGGAGAAAGGTTTTATTTTATTTCCAAATCATCAGGGGATGTTTGATATGCTGGCCATTATTGATACTTGTGATCAACCTCTTAGTGTGGTAGTGAAAAAGGAAGCAGCAAATATTATTCTTGTAAAACAGGTTATTGCTCTTTTAAGAGGACTTTCTATTGACAGGCAGGATATTCGGGAATCTATGAAGGTAATCGGGCAAATGACAGAAGAGGTTAAAGAAGGAAGAAACTATGTGATTTTTGCAGAAGGAACCAGAAGCAAGGATGAGAATCAGATTCTTCCATTTAAGGCAGGAACCTTTAAAAGTGCTGTTAATGCAAAATGTCCTATTGTTCCGGTAGCACTCATTGACAGCTTCCGGCCCTTTGATATAAGCTCAATAAAAAAAGAAACAGTACAGGTTCACTATTTAAAGCCCATATATCCAGAAGAATATGCGGGAAAAAAGACAACAGAAATTGCTGAAATTGTCCATGACAGAATACAAGAAGAAATAAATCGAATATTGCGTAACAGTTCAGACGGCGGGAAGATTTGACAGGAATTCTAAAGCGAATTCTGAACTATTATGAGATTGAAAATAAATTAAAAAATATGCTTGACAAGTTATAAGTTGTCTAGTATAATAACACATGCGTTTGAGGCAGAAAGTTGTTGAAAACGTAATCATATTGAAAATATGAAACTGCGGAGAAATACTCAAGAGGCCGAAGAGGCGCCCCTGCTAAGGGTGTAGGTCGGGCAACCGGCGCGAGGGTTCAAATCCCTCTTTCTCCGTTTCCTATTTTCGAATGATTATTTTTTTGCTCAGTTACAAACTGGCAAAAAGAAAAGTTTGAAAAAAACTTTAAAAAGTTGTTGACAAATCGAAAACAGCATGATATACTATACAAGCTGTCGCCGAGAAAGGCAACAACAAAAAGCACCTTAACAATTGAAGATTGAATAATACACAGACCCTGAAAATTCAAAGA
>CAJTOL010000038.1 GCA_910577645.1 uncultured Lachnospiraceae bacterium | reverse complement strand
TCAACTCCTGCAAACGCTTTAAAATTTGTGCTTATTATACCATGTTTTACCATTTGATGAAAGCTTTATTTCAACTAACTTCGGAAAGATTCCTTTCGTTCTTGACATCCAGCATTACCCATTTCTGTCCATTTCCAGCTTTAGTAGCTTTGAATACCGTTTGTACATAGTTCGAGCATAGCGGCATGAGAAGCTCTGCCTCTGCAAGTTCATGACTTCCTATGACCACGAGGGCGATAAAATAGCCTTTCATTGGATAGAGCGTACAAAGGGATCTTCCGCTCTTTTTGTACTTAATATTCCAGCCAGCCTGCATGGAACAACGGCTGTGTTCCATGCAAGGCTTGATCTGGTAGGCGGACTGGATACGCTCATTGAAGTCCGCCCATAACGGGCTACAAATATATTCTGTGACCTGCTCCCACGTTGGCGGCGTTACATTTGAATAGAGCATATTCCAATCCATCCTAATTTCCCTCCTTAGGCCCGACTATCCAGCGGCAAAGGCTTGACCCAAATTTCCATGTATGCCATGTCCTCTGCATCCCGGTAATACTTTTCCGCAGAGAAAGGTTCCGTGGCCAGGTTATGGTGCGACAGCCATGTGCCAAAAAGATACTTGCTGGCCTGATCCAAAGCAACCGTCACCAAATCCTCAAATTTTTCTGCTTCAATTTTGCAAACGATGTATTCGCCTGCGGGAAGTTCTTTCTTTATGAAACCGTCCTGCAACTGGCCCGGTACATTTTTAGCAAAGCCACCTGCAAAATAGGCGAAAAGGCCTTGCGTAGCATCTTCCGTATGGGACATTCCCATTTCTACGCTGGTATCGAGGGCGGACAAAATTGAGGCTTTCTCCGTGTGATACCGTTTCCAAAGCTGACCCGGCGCATCCACGCCGGTGCTTTCGCCAGCCGGAACCTGCTCAGAAATACGAACTTCGGTCTCCAGACCAAGGTAGGTCTCCGGGGTCGCCAGCGATTTTCTCTGAATTTCCAAAACGATATCTCCCGCTACCAGCGGAACCCCTTCGTCAACCAGAACGTAGTTCATGGAAATCTCCGGCTTTTCAAATGTGTTAAGCATTGGTGAATTCCTCCTATAGTCTTCGGGAGTGATCCCATACGTTTCCTTGAAAGCCCGTGTAAAGTTTGCGTGGCTGGAAAAGCCGTAGTCTAAGGCGACGTCAAGGATTCTCTGCTCGGAGTCCCCCAGATTCTCGATCACCTTTGCCAAACGGCGGAGCTTCACATATTCCTGCACCGATTTATTCACCAGTCGCTTGAACAAGCGCTGGAAATAAAAAGGGGACAGGCCAACGGTGTTTGCCAATTCCTCCGTCGAAATTTCTTCAGCCAGGTGTTCCTCGATAAAAGTCAAGGATTGTTCGATTGTTTCCCATGCGTGCATTACAGCACCTCCTATGATTAATGTTCATAGCTATGAGCAAAATGTCGTTTAGCTCATCCCTATGATGTTCACATCATACCACGTTATTTCCGGCTGGGCTTTTCACACAATGCCCTTTTGATGTGCGGCGTTGTTTGAGATGCCCCTCGACCATGAGTATATTGCCGTACATTGCACACACAGTCAAGTTGAATATCGTTCCACCTTTTTCATTGCAGAAAGAGAGAAAATTTGCTCGACTTTTGATTTTCATGTAAATACACAAAGTCAAAGATTGGGATACCAGCGGAGCAGCTCAGACAGTCCCTCGGATTCCAGCTTTCTGACCACATAACTTAACCACTCTTCCGGTGTAGGCATATCCCCTGTGTGGGGAATTTTCTCCCATTGTGCCCGTCGTATTGGGTCTGGGTCATTCATCCCCGATTTTATGCGGGCTGAAATAATCGCCCTCATCTCTTCCACTGTAATATTCCTGTCTCTCGCCAGCTTCTCAAAAAACGTTCTATACTCCGGCATATGCCTGCCTCCTTTCGTTCCATACGAGTAGTATGTCATATCTGAGGCATAATATAAACGGTTTTATGCCCGTGAAAGGATATAGTTTATCTACCAATCAAGACTATTATAGCACCACTCAAGGGCTTAAAATAGACATAAGGAAAGGCGGACTACAAAATGGATGTACAGAAACGAATCAAAGACCTGATGGAATTGAGAGGCTGGACAGACTACCGGCTGGCGAAGGAAGCCGGTCTTTCCCATTCCACAGTTACAAATATGTTCAACCGCAGCAATGCTCCAACTTTACCGACCCTTGAAGCTGTATGCAGAGCATTTGGCATTACGCTGTCTCAGTTCTTTGAGGATTTTGAAGGCAATGAGACGCTACAGGAACAGAGGCTGCTATTTTCAAAATGGAGTACCTTTACCCCAGAGCAGAGAAAAATCTTGCTTGACCTTATGGATATCATAAAATGATGGAAATCGCAGTCGCCCCATAGAATGGAGTCTGCGGTTTTCGATTTTATAGTAATGTCTTACAATGTCCATCTTGTCAACTCAACCATCCTATAACAATCCTATCTCCACAACCTACCCAATATCCAACCTATCAACTCAATCCCACGCGATTTTTTGCCGTAGACCAGTTTCCATAGAACTACTAAACGCAAAAAATCCGGGAGTCGGAACTACCCGTCGGCAATTCCCAACTCCCGGAAACCCCTTGTTTACTACACTTTTTTGTACTTCTATTTCTCAACCCTTGACATCAATACTACCGTCTCAACGTGCTCCGTCCACCCAAACATATCACACCCCCACGCCTCCTTAGCCTCATACCCCAAAGTCCTCAGATATTTCAAATCCCTTGCCAGGGTTTCGGGGCCGCAGGAAATGTATACTACTTTCTCAGGCTCTAGGATGGCAATGGAGTCCATGAATTCTTTGGTACTGCCGCTTCTTGGCGGATCCATGATAACCACATGGGCCTTTTTCCCGGCGGCAGCCATCTCTGACATAAATTTTCCGGCGTCGTTGCAGTAGAAGCGAATGTTTTTCACCCCGTTTCTTTTGGCGTTCTGGATGGCGTCCCGGACAGCGTCAGGATTCCGTTCCACCCCTATCACCTCCCCGGCCTTTCTGCTGGCAATAATTCCGATGGTTCCAATACCGCAGTAGGCATCAATAACCGTTTCTTTTTTTGTGAGAGCAGCCAGCTCCAGGGCTTTTTTATAAAGAATCTCTGTCTGCGCCGGATTTACCTGATAAAAGGATTTGGAAGAAATGCGGAAAGTGTATCCGCACAGCACATCCTCAATATATCCGGGCCCATAGAGAATCTGTTCTTTTTCCCCCAGCACCATGCTGGTCCCCCGCCCGTTAATGTTCTGGATCACTGTGGTAATATCCGGGTGGCGCTGACGCAGGGCCTTGACAAAATTATTTCTGGAGGGAAATACCGGGGAAGCGGTAACTAAAACTACCATAATCTGGCCGGTGGCAAAGCCTCTCTTAATCAGCACATGGCGCAGCAGGCCGTAGCCGGTATCTTCATCATAATAGCGGATTTTAAACGATGGCGTCAACTGCCGGATAGTCTCTATAATCTCACCGGCTTTTTCGTCCTCAATCAGACAGGACTTTGCCTCAACAATATTGTGGGTTCCGGCTTCGTAGATGCCGGAGACCGGCCGTCCCTTCCGGTCACAGCCAAATACAGCGTGAACCTTGTTGCGGTAGTGGTAGGGATTTTCCATCCCCAACATCCCTTTCAGGGGACAGATGTCTTTTAAAAGAAGGGTAAGCTTGTCCTCCTTGGTTTTTAGCTGCTGATCATAAGTTAAATGGAGGTACTGACAGCTTCCGCAGCGTTTTGCCACCGGGCAGGGAAGCTGATGTTCTTTTCTGCCCGGCCTGCTTTCGTACCTGTTTTCTCCCCTGCCTTCGCTCCTGTTTTTGCGCCTGTTTTCTCCCCTGCCTTCGCTCCTATTTTCTCTCCTGCTTTCGCTCCTGTTTTCGTGTCTATTTTCTCCCCTATTTTCACTCTTGCTTTTTTCAGCCCTGCCTTTTCCTGTTCTTTCTTTTTCTGGACTGCCTTTTAGCCTGTTATTTCTTTTATTGGCGTCCCTTCTATCCTTCTCTATCCGTTCCACGTATTAATCCTCACTTATTTTTCCTTTTTGATCTCTTCCAGTATAAATGTAATCTCCTGTTTTTACAAGAATCCGATAGAAGAATTAGAAATCATAATCGACCTTTCCCTTGCAATTCCCGAGATTTCGCTATAAAATAGCTTTCGAAGCCTGACAGGATATTTCCTGTAAAATATAAGGGTTCCGCCATGTATCTTCTTGATTTCAAAGGTATGAGAGCAATAAGCCCTGGCTACAGAAAGGATTTCATATCATGTCCCAGAGAATACCGAATCAATCCCTTACCCTTTCATTTGGCCGCCCTGATGCTTCCGAATGTGCCTGCCGTCTGGAAAAGGAGGTCCGCGCCTATGCTCTTCTGGATCAGCTTGGCATCGCCTACCAGAGGGTGGATCACCCTGCTGCCCAGACTATCCATGACTGTGAGGATGTGGATCTTCTTTTGGGAATCCCCATCTGCAAAAACCTTTTTCTTACCAACAGCCAGAAAACCCGGTTTTACCTGCTGCTGATTCCCGGTGAGAAAAAATTCCGCACAGCGGTATTGTCCAAGCAAATCGGCAGCTCCCGTCTGTCTTTTGGCGGGCCGGAGGATATGGAACGGCTCTTAGATATTACTCCCGGCTCTGTCAGCGTCCTTGGGCTGATGAACGATAAAGACCATCAGGTTCAGCTCCTTATTGACCGGGATGCAGTGGAAAACCGGGAATTTTTTGCCTGCCACCCCTGCATTAACACCTCCAGCGTAAAATTCCTCACAACAGATCTGATGGAAAAATTTCTTCCTTTTGTAGGGCATGAGCCCATTTTTGTAGATTTATAAATTTTGTCAGTTCTTTTAGCGGAGCACAATCTCCTTAAAGGACAGCTCTGCCAGAAGACATTAACATGAAAAAAGCCGGATGCTCTCCCCATTGCCTCTCATAAAGGCATGCAGGCGAAAGCATCCGGCTTTTTAATATCATCTAAATTTCTCTGGTGGCTCCCTTCAGCCATTCCTTTTCTTCCTCATTTAAGTAGGGAGAAATCTTATCATACACGTCTCTGTGATACTGATTCAGCAGCTCCACATCCTCCGGACGCATGAGACTTTTGTCAATAGCATCCAAATCAATGGGCACATAGGTCAGGTATTCAAACTTCATGAACTGGCCATACTGGTTTTTTTCGTCCTTAACACAGACCAACAGGTTTTCTGTGCGGATGCCGTGGCTTCCTTCTATATAAATTCCCGGCTCGTCGGAAGTAATCATGCCTTCCTCCAATACACAGTTGTCCTGACGTTCCGGAACCATCTTCCACCGGATGCCGTTGGGACGCTCGTGGACATTTAACAAATATCCCACCCCGTGGCCCGTTCCATGATCAAAGTTTAAACCTCTGCTCCAGAAGGGTTCTCTGGCCACGTAATCCAGGTTCAGGCCCCGGCAGCCGTAAAGGAAACGAACTGCCCCTAAACGCAGCATACTTATGGCAACCAGAGTAAAATGCTCTTTTTCCTTCTGGGTCAGCTCACCCAGGGCAATGGTTCTGGTAATATCCGTGGTTCCCTCATAATACTGTCTGCCGGAATCTACCAGATAAAATCCTTTGGGCTCCAGCCTGGTATTGGTCTCCGGAGTGGCGGAATAATGGCACATAGCCCCATTGGCGCCGTAGGCGGAAATAGTGGGGAAGCTAAGGCCCAGACATCCTTCCTGATCCTTGCACAATTCCCATAAATAATCGGAAACGCTGATTTCATCCATAGGGATCCTGCCGATATTCTTCTTTAACCAGTACATGTATCTGGTGACAGCCACACCATCTTTGATGTGGGCTTTTTTCATATTTTCAATCTCCACCGGATTCTTTTTTGCTTTCATCAAAGCGGTGGGATTCTGAATATTTATGATGTCATTGGTCTCATCTAAAAGCTGGGTCAAGGCAAAATTGGTACGGCTCTTTTCCAGCATAACCGTTTCATTTTGAAGATTCTTTACATCCTTATAAATGTCGTTATAGAGAGAAATCTCCACACCGATTCCGGAAAGGTAATCCTTTACCTCTGCATTTATCACCGCCGGATTAATATAAAGCCTGGCTTCGCTGCCGGTTACCAACAGATAGGACAATACCACCGGATTACACTCCACGTCATTACCACGGATATTCAGCAGCCATACAATATCATCCAAAGTAGTAAGAATATGGGCCGTGGCCCCCTTCTTTTCCATTACAGCCCGCAGATCAGAAAGCTTTTCTGCCGCTTTTTTTCCGGCATATTTTTCCTCCAGCACCCATACCGGTTCTGCAGAAAGAGCAGGGCGCTCTTCCCAAATAATGTCAATTAAATCTTCCTGGCAGGAAATGGCAATGTCTTTCGCACCCAATGCATCTTCCAGGCGCTCCCCTTCCTCAGTGTTTACAACCCGGCCGTCAAAGGCCAAAGTTCCTCCCTCCGGAATGTGGGAAAGCAGATATTCTTCTATTGTAGGAACCCCTTCCTGTCCCATTTTCTGAAGCGTCACCGTAGTTTTTGCAAGCTGGGCTCCGGCCTGGACAAAATAGCGGCCGTCAGTCCAAAGGGCGGCCTCATTTTTTGTGATAATTGCGGTTCCCGCAGAACCGGTAAAGCCGGTGATAAATTCCCGGCACTTAAAATAAGAGCCTACATATTCGGACTCGTGAAAATCAGAAGTGGGAACCATATAAGCGTCAATGGCCCGTTCTTCCATCAGGGCTCTTAATTTTGCTAAACGTTGTGGAATGAGATTCATAATTCTGCCTGCTTCTTTCTTATAGTTTTGTGGAATCACAAGGCAGGCGAACAGCTGTCCGCCTGCCCTGGCTGTTTTATTTCTGCCGCATAGCGTCTGAAATGGCGGCAGAGATTGCTTCACTGTAGGTTGGGTGAGCCCGCATAGCCATAGAAAGCTGGCCTGCAGTAAGGCCGTTGGCTATAGCCGTTGCCATCTCCCCAATCATGTCAGTGGCTCTGGGGCATACAATCTGGGCTCCTACAATGGTATCCGAGTAGGCTTCAAATACCAGACGTACAAAGCCCTCTTCTTTTCTGGTAATAATAGACTTGCCGTTTTCCGTCATGGAATAGTAGCCGCAGCGTACCTTCATGCCGCTGGCCTTAGCAGTCTCTTCGGTGATGCCTACTGTGGCAATCTCCGGCTCGGTATAGATACAGTTTGGCACAATAGGAAGACTTACATACATACCTGTGGGAACTACCTCTAATTTAATGCCATGAGGCCTTCCGGCAATTTTCTCCACCACATAGGTGCCTTCAGCTGCCGCCACATGGGCCAGCTGAATTCCGGAAACCACGTCCCCTATGGCATAAATGCCAGGCTCGCTGGTCATAAATTCTGAATCAACAGCAAGCTTGCCCTGGTTCATTTCCAGAGACATGTCATCCCCTAACAAGCCGTCAATATTTGGCTTCCGTCCCACTGCCATCAGAATCTGCCCTGCCTTCATGGAAAAGCTCTCTCCTCCGGCAACCTCTATCTGACAGGTCAGGCCGTCCTTATCCTCGATCCGGCTCACCTCTGCATTACAGTAGACCGTAATATCCTTTTCTTTTAATGCTTGCTCCAGCTGCTTTGCCACCACTTCGTCCATGGGACCCAACAGGTGAGGGCCTTTTTCAATAATAGTTACTTTAGAACAAAGAGAGTTAAAAATTGTGGCAAACTCTACCCCGATAACACCGCCGCCGATAATGGTCAGGCGGTCAAAATTCCAGGTATCTGCCGCCAAAAGCCGGCTGCTGGTATAAACTCCCGGCAGATTGGATCCGGGGATCTTAGGCATTACCGCCATGGCTCCCGTTGCGATAATGATGTTTTTTCCCTGATAATACTCCCGGCCTTCGCGGCCGTTCACCTCCACAGTCCGGTCCCGGCGAATGGTAGCCTTTCCTTCTATGTAGTCAATCCCCTCCTCCTGGAAGAGGCGGCGAATCTCGTCCCGGTAGGTTTTTACCGCCCGCTTTTTATACTGCTGCATTTTCTTAAAGTCAAAGGAAATAAAATCTACAGACACTCCAAACTCATCACACTGCTGCATCTGCTTAAAGCGGCTGGAGGCGTGAAGCAGCGCCTTAGTGGGGATACAGCCACGGTTGACGCAGTTTCCTCCCAGCTTTTTTTCTTCGATGACAGCGGTGCGGATTCCGTACTCTGCCGCTTTCAAAGCCGCCGTGTAACCTCCAGGCCCCGCGCCTATTACAATTAAGTCGTACTGTTTTGCCACTTTCTTTCCCCTTTTTCTTGTTTATTCAGACTCAAAAGGCCCTGCCGGAATCCATCCAAAATGCCGGCAGGCCTTATAAATCCCATCTTCTCCAATATCTGCTGTAATATAATCGGCAACACTTTTCAGCTCTTCTACCGCATTGCCCATGGCAATTCCCAAACCGGCGGTCTGAAGGATTTCATAGTCATTCATACTGTCGCCAATAGCGATGGTATCTTCCGGCTTTACCTGGTAGTGCCGGCAGAGGCGTTTAAGCCCCTCTGCTTTGGAAGCCTGCTTTTCCACCACGTCCGCTCCCATCTTTCCGGCAAACATGGGGAACTTCAGCTCAGGGAATTTTTCCTCCATATCTTTTGCTCCGTCTTCCCCTCCCTGGTAAGAAAGGGTATGGATGGGGTGTTCCATCAACTCCCAGGGATCCCGAAACCGTCTCATACATTCTCCCCAGCGCCGGATATCGATCTGCCTTACCCGTTCCGGGTTAATATAGTAGTCCTCATCCCCAATGGTAACACCGATGCAGTACCCCATCTTTTCCCCATAGGTCAGCACATTCTTTAACAGCTCTTTATCCATGAAATGCTCGAAAAAAAGCTGATCTCCAACAGTGATTTTTGTGCCGTTTAAGTGAATGATTGCATCCGGTTTTACAATATCTTTAAACTGGCGGCTGTAATGGTTATCCATATCCCGGCCGGTTCCCAGTACTATGGTAAAATCCTCCCGCAGTTTTTCCAGCGCATACATGGCGCTGTCCGGTATGGAAAAGGTAGCGTGGTCTAAAAGTGTCTGATCTAAATCAAAGCTGATGATTGGTTTTGTCATAAATGTCTCTCCGTAAGTTCGTCTTGTACCGCTTAGTATCCCCCGCATCCTCCTCCAATGCAGTGGTGGTAGTAACAGCTGCAGTCATCAGGCGATGCGCTGCAGCCTGCCGAAAATCTCTCGTGGCAGTCAAAGCCTTCCTCTAAGTAAGGGCAGTCCTCTCTGGGACAAATCCATTTTTCCCAGTCAGAACCATCCGCCGCCGGCTGTCTTACCTCTGCAGGCCTGCAGTACTGCTGGTTCTCCTGGTAATAGTGTCCGCCATGACAGCCGCCATGCCCCCTCCGTCCGTGAGCCTCTGCCGTTATCCCTCCGGCAGGTATAAAGCCCAGCAAAATAACTCCAGCCAGCAAGGCGGCGGCTTTCCGTCTGCCGGCAATTCTTGACTGTAGTTTCATTATAATCTTCTCCTCCTGATTTAAAATAAATTTTTACACTATTTATATTATATCACTTTCCCCATAGATCGTCCATATCTTTAGAAAAATCCACATCTTTTATCTCTTCCTCTCCCCGGACTTCCACCTGTCTCAGTTCCCCCTGGTGGTTTCTTAAAACCCTTTTGCCCCCCTGATCCCCTCGCAATTCCCAAAGCTCCGGAACAGCCTCCGGAGGAAAGGACACCGGATTATACCACTCCCCCTTCCAGCTGACGCAGGCATACCGGCTTTCTTTTGCGGCTTTTAAAAAGGCGGTAAGGGTATGGACTTTCAAAAGGGGCTGGTCGGAAACAGAAAACGCCAGGCGGTCAGAGGGGTTAAAGGCATCTGCCTTCGCAGAAACCGCAGCGTCAATTCCCGCCCTGATGGAATAAGAAATCCCTTTTTCGCTGTCCCTGCTTTCCACCGGAAAGAATCCCAGTGATTGGGCAGTCTTTAAAATCTTCGGCTCCCTGGCCACGGCTATCACCTGGCAGTCTCCCACAGTGTCCGCCGCCTGCCGCCATTTCTCGAAGCTGTGAAGAAACAGGGGCTTTCCAGAAAAGGGATATAACAGCTTATTAACGGGACTGTGGGAATCTTCCTTTTGAAAACGGCGGCTGTTTCCAGCCGCCAGTAAAATCACATATATCATGGTAAAATCTTTCCGTCCTTATCTCCCATAACAATTTTTTCCGGAGTAATGGGAAGTTCCCGAAACCATTTGCCTGTAGCGTTGTAGATAGCGTGAGCCAGGGCCGGGGATGGGGTATTGATTACAATTTCCCCGATAGATTTGGCGCCAAAGGGGCCTGTAGGCTCGTAGCTGCTTTCAAACTCTACCCGCAGCTTTCCCACATCCAGCCGGGTGGGAATCTTGTACTGCATCAGGGAATTCTCGTATAGACGGCCCCTCTCATTATACTGGACGTTTTCGTAAAGGGCCATGCCGATTCCCTGGGCCAGTCCGCCTTCTGTCTGGACTCTGGCCAGATTGGGATTTATGACGGTCCCGCAGTCTACCACTGCCACATAATCTATGATTTCCACATGGCCGGTGTCCTTGTCCAGCTCAATTTCCACCATACCTACCATAAAAGGCGGCGGGGAGGTGGGGGAGCTGTTGCTCTCGGTAACGGTCAGGGTTTGGCTGCTGCCGCACATGCTTCTGGTTCCAATATCCTGAAGGGTGGCCAGCTTTCCGTCAGACAGGCGCCGGACTCCGCCTCCCTCAAACTGTACTTCCTCCAAGGATGCCTCCAACAATTCTGCGCCTATTGCCACAATCTGATCCTTTAACTTCCGGCAGGCCTTTTCCACTGCCTTTCCGGTTACGTAGGTTGTGCTGGATGCATAAGATCCGGAATCATAGGGTGAGGAATCCGTATCTGCTCCGAGAACAGCGATATTTTCCACCGGGCACTCCATACATTCTGCCGCCATCTGAGCCAAAATAGTATCACAGCCGGTTCCCATGTCGGCAGCGCCGATGGATAATGTATAGTAGCCCTCCTCATTCATCTTAATGGTGGCGGAACCCACGTCCACTCCGGAGATTCCGGAGCCCTGCATGGCCATGGCAACCCCTACGCTGCGGACTTTTCCGTTTCCCAAGTCCTGAAAAGGATACTTCTCGTCCCAGCCAATCATCTTTCCGGCCCGCTCCATACAGCGGTTTAAGGCACAGCTTCCGGCTGTCTCCCCGTAATAGGCCGGCATCACCTGGCCTTCCCTTACCATGTTCATCATCCGCAGTTTTACCGGATCCATGGAAAGCCTGGCCGCCAGCTCGTTGACTGCGGATTCCAGGGCAAAGATTCCCTGGGTAGCCCCGTAACCCCGGTAAGCTCCTGCGGACATAATATTACTGTAAACTACATCATAGGCAAACCGGTGAGCTTCCACCAAACCGTAGAGAGGAATGGATTTATGGCCGGAAAGCCCTACGGTTGTAGGGCCGTGCTCCCCGTAAGCGCCGGTATTGGATAACGTATACAGATCCACTGCCCGTATCCTGCCGTCCTTCATCGCGCCTACCTTTACGTGAACCTCCATCTCATGGCGGGGGCTGGAAGCGGTCTGGCTTTCCTCCCGGGTAAAAATCATTTTAGAAGGCTTGCCGGTTTTCCAGGTAACAAAAGCCGGGAAAATTTCGGCAACCACCGTCTGCTTAGCGCCGAAACCGCCGCCGATTCTGGGCTTGGCCACCCGGATCCGGGATTTTGGAATCCCTAACGCATTGGAAATAATCCGGCGCACATGGAACACAATCTGAGTAGAACTTAAAATATTCAGCCGCCCATACTGATCAATGGAACAGTATGTCCGGAAGGTCTCCATCATAGCCTGCTGGCAGGCTTTGGTATGGTAAGTCTGATCCACCACCACATCACACTGGGACAGCACCTTTTCCACGTCCCCATGGCCGCTGACCTGGCTGGCGCATAAATTCCGTTTATTGTCCGCCCCTACCGGACATAGAGATTCCCAGTTTTCCTCAGGATGCACCAGAATAGCATTATCCTTAGCCACCCGAAAGTCCAGCAAAGCTTCCAGTACCCTATAGCGCACCTTGATAAGTTTCAAAGCCTGATCCACTGCTTTTTCCGTATCTCCCGCCACAATGGCAACCGTGTCTCCTACGTATCGCAGGTGGCGGTCTAAAATCAAACGATCATAAGGGCTGGGTTCCGGATAGGTCTGTCCGGCCATGGTAAACCGTTTATCCGGAACATCCTTCCAGGTGTAAACCGCCTCAATCCCCGGAATCTTAAGGGCCCTGTCAAATTCAATATCTTCAATTACAGCGTTGGCATGAGGGCTTCTGAGCACCTTGACAATCAGACAGTTTCCCGGAATCATATCATCCATATAAACCGGCTGTCCCGTTACCAGCGCCATAGCATCTTTTTTGCGGATTGGCTTGCTGACTGCTTTTAGATTCATGGCCGTCCCTCCTGGTATAATAATGAATCGGCATGCGACGCCTGGTGTCCCCTGTCATCTCGTTGGGAGGGATCCTGAAAATGCTTGGCATCTCCCTTCCTCCTCCACTGTAAGAACGCCTGGATTCCCCGAAGCTGGCCTTCATAGCCAGAGCAGCGGCAAAGATTCCCTGCCAGATATTCCCGGATAGTCTCCTCGTCCGGATCCGGATACTCTCGAAACAGGGCGATGGCATTCATTATCAGGCCCGGATTGCAGAATCCGCACTGCTCGGCTCCCTGATCCGCAATAAAGGCTCCAAACTGGGCGGCTTCCTCTTTTAATCCCTCCAGAGTCTCCACCGTGCAGCCGTCTGCCCGCACGGTCAGGACAGAGCAGGAAAGCACCGGAATCCCGTCCATCATCACTGTACACAGGCCACAGTTAGATGTCTCACACCCCCGCTTTACGCTGTAACAGCCGTGAGTCCGAAGAAAGTCAATGAGCAGCAGATCGCAGGGTACATCTTCTTCTATCCGCTTCCCATTTACCGTAACGGCAATCTTCATTCCTGCCCACCTCCTATTTTCAAAATGCACCTTCTGGTCAATACTTCTGCCAGGTGTTTCCGGTATTCGGCGCCGGCCCGCATATTGGATCCGGTGACAATTTCACCGGAAACGTATTCTCCGAAAGCTTTTGCCCGGCTTTCCGTAATACCGTCCTTTAAAATCCCTTCTTTGTCCTTCACCACCACAGCCCGGCCCGGCCTTGCCCCAATAGATGCCTGTATCATTCCGTCAGAGAGCATGGACACGCCGCAGGTTAATACCGGAAAGTCAGTGCTGGTATTGCGAAGGGATAAATATGCGCTCTTTTCTATCTTTTTCGGCAAAATCACCCCAACTAAAATATCCCGATCCACCGGCATTTTAGAAAATTCCTCCAGGGTTATACGGCCTGCCTTATATAGTTCTACCTCTGCCCCCAGGGCCAGAAATTCGGTGAGCACATCAGAAAAGCCAAAGCGGCCGAAAATACTTCCTCCCAGGGTTGCCAAATTGCGAAACTGAACCCCCACAATATGGCGCAGGCTCTCCTTCATGCTGCCTTCTGTGTACTCCAGAAGGCCGGCATGGGTCTCCAGCTGCCGCAGAGTCACCATGGCTCCCATGGAAATTTCCCTGTCATCCTCTTCAATGGTATCGAATCCTAAGCCGGATAAATCAATGGCTGTCTGCACCCGCATCCGGCTCATTTTCAGCCACAGCATGCCGCCGATAATGCGGCTGGTTTTTTTCTGATTCTTCTCATATGCCTCTTCTAAGCTCCCTGCCTTCACATAGTTTTCAATGGTCAGCATCTCGTTCTCCTTTCCAGATAACAGCCCGGTATTTCCCTTCCTCTATCAGACAGGTATTGGGCCCGTACAGCCTTTTTAAGCTGTCTGCCATCTGTTCTTTGTAATCCTTTTCCTGTTTATGGATAAAGGAAAACACCCTCCCCTTTTTCATAAACAGAATCCCGTCTCCGTAAGCATCTGCCAGAGTCGGGTCATGTAAGCTCATTATAGCATGTTTTCTATTTTTTTTCAGGTATTCCCTTAACTGAGTAAAAAATTCATGGCGGCGGCCAAAATCCAGGCCGCTTTCCGGCTCATCCAAAATCATCCATTCCGCCTCCTGAATCCGGGCCCGGGCCAGATAGCACAGACGGCGCTCCCCGCCGCTTAAGTGATCCATAGGCCGCTCCGCCAGGTGACGGATTCCCAGAGCCTGTAAAGCCGCCAGCCCGTCTGAATATTCTTTTCCCCCTGGCATCTGCCAAAATTTCAAATAGGGATTTCTCCCCATAACCACAAAATCCGCCGCCACACATCCCGTTGCCTGACAGTCCTGAGGAACATAGGAAAAAAGCCTGGCCCGCTGCCTGGCTGTAAAATCCCCAAGATTCCTTCCGTCTAAAAAAATCCCGCCTCCATCCGGCGCATAAAGGCCGGCAATGGTTTTTAACAGCGTAGTTTTGCCGGCGCCGTTTTCTCCCAGAATTACGGTTATCGTATTTTCCGTGGAAAAATGAATCCTGTCTAAAATCTCTCTTCCTGATAAACGGAGGGAAAGGTTTGTTATTTCCAATTTCACAGCCATCCCCCCTTTCTCCGGGACTGGATAAGAAGAATTGCAAGCAGTACAGCCCCTGACAGGGAAGTCAGGATGCTGACAGGAATTTCAGCCGCTGTAAGAGATCTGGCTATCAGATCTGCTATGAGAAGAAAGGCGGCTCCTCCCAATATACAGGGGCCAAAGCTTTCTCTCAGATCCCCGCCCCAAATCAGGCGGATCAGGTGGGGAACAATCAGGCCCACCCAGGAAACCGTACCTGCCACAGACACAACAGCTGCTGCCAGCAGGGTTGCCAGCAAAGTTGCTCCAATCCGCACTTTTTCCACCCCAAGGCCAAGGGTTTTAGCTTCCTCATCCCCCAAAGCAAGGATACTCAGCTTCCAGCGCATGGCCCACAAAACAGCCGTTGACAGGCAAACCACCGGAACCGTTAACCTTACATCCTTCCATCCTGCGGTGTGAAAGCTCCCCATAAGCCAGTAGTCTATAGAAGGAAGCTGTTCCGCCGGATCTGCCGCGTATTTCATGAGCATTAAAAAAGCTCCTGACATGGCTCCGGTGACAATTCCGGAAATCAGCAGGGATACTTTGGGCTGTCCCCCTACTGCCCTGGCCAGCGCCATGGTAAAAAGAACTGCCAAAAGCCCAGCCCCAAAGGCAGAGATTCCTATCATCTGAGCCCTGCCTCCCAGCAAAATGGCAAAAGCCGCTCCCACCGATGCGCCGCTGGTAACCCCCAGCACATCGGGAGATACCAGGGGATTTCGGAAAATGTGCTGGTAAATCATACCGGAAACCGACAGAGCGGCCCCACAGAATAACACCAAAAAAGTCCTGGGCAGGCGGATCTGCAGAAACACCCGCTGCCCCATCCCCTTCTCAGTCCCTGTAAAAATCGCCCAAAGGTCCTGTAAGGTCAGGGGGTATCTGCCCACATAAATGGACACCGCCACGGCGCTAAGCAAGATTCCGGCCAAAGCCCAGAACTTTTTTTGTTTCATTTTTTCCTCTTTTCTGCTTAAAGCCCCAAAGCTTCATCAGACACCTGAATGTCAAAAAATTTCTGGTAAAACTCTGCTGCTTCTTTCCTATACTCCTCCGCTGGATATAAATCCGGATGCAGGGTGCTGGTAAGCCACAGGATGCCTAATATAGAAGACGGAGTGGGGTAATCCCAGGCCTCAATACGGGACGGGAAGGTTAATACCCTGTTGTTTTTCACTGCCTCCACCTGAGCGAATGCCTGATTATCGGTAAAGCTTTCCAGACCATACTCTGCGTAGCTGACTCCAAAAATATACTCCGGATTCCAGGCTGCCAGCTGCTCGGCGGAGACAGCAGTCCAGTAGCCGTCCGTCAATTCTTCGGAAACATTCTCACCGCCTGCCATGGCAATGAGATCATTTTGATACATATTGGAGGTGCAGGTCCTTAAGTAGTCCGAACCGGAAGATAAATATACTTTAGGCCTGTCTGCGTTCTTAGTAATCTCCCTGGCAAACTCCATCTTCTCGTGATAATAACCGAGAAGCTCCTCTCCGGCTTCCTCTGTGGCGGTAATCTGAGCCAGCAGATTAATACAATCCTCAAACTCCTTCTGAGTCTCAGGATTTACCACAACAACCGGGATCCCCAGGGCCTCAAAGCTCTCCACGCTCTCCTCCAGCCGCTTGGGAATAATCACCACATCCGGTTCCAGCGCAGCAGTCTCCTCCACATTAATGCCTTTCCCGGATCCCACTGCCGGGAGCTCTAAAAGCTCCGGAGCAGCCAAACGGTAAAGCTCTCTGGTCTCACCCTTCATCTCAATGCCTGCCAGATTATCTTCACATCCCAGGGCAATCAAAAGTGCTGTAGAAATATAATACGAAGAAACCAGCTTTTCAGCCGGAGCATCCAGAGTCACTTCTCTTCCTATCTGATCCGTTACGGTAATCGGGCTTTCAAAAGCCGGCGTCTCCTCCTGAGAGCTGCCTGTTGAAGGCGCCTCTGCTTCTGTGGAAGCTGTCTCTGCTCCTGTGGAACCTGTCTCTGTTTCTGTGGAACTTATCTCTGCTTCTGTGGAAGCTGCCGGCTGGCCGGGATTTCCACAGCCTGTCAGAACGGAAGCCAATATGGCTCCTGTCAGCAAGATACTAACAGATTTTTTAAAAAATCTTTTCATGAATCTAAATTCTCCTGAATCTTAACACTGGTATTTCTCTATTCTTGTATAGCTTCTTTATCCTCTTCCTCTCGGGGCAATAAAATATTTAGTATAATCGCCACCAACGCTGCGGGAACAATACCGGAACCGCCAAAAATCAAGCGGATCGCCTCAGGCAGCTTAGCAAGGATATTACTGCTTGCGCCGATTCCGTAGCCAAGGCCTAATGCAACGGAAACAATGGTAATATTTCTTCCGGTAATGGGAGTTTTTGTAACCAGCTGGATACCGCTAACCACAATGGAAGAAAACATCATAACGGCTGCTCCTCCCAAAACACTCTGGGGCATAATGGAAATCAATGCCGCCAGCTTGGGAAACAGGCCGCAGAAAACTAAAAATATACCGCCAAAAGCCAGTGCCCCCCGGTTTACTACCTTGGTCATGGCAACCAGTCCTACATTCTGGCTAAAGGAAGTATTAGGCAAAACACCAAACAATGCTGCAAAAGCAGAGCCTAAACCATCGCAGATAACACCGCCGGAAAGCTCGCTGTCCGTAGCCTCACGGCCCATGCCGCCCTCCGTAACACCGGAAATATCGCCTACCGTCTCTACTGCAGTAACAATAAACATAATACCTACCGGAAGGATAGCTCTCCAGTCAAACACCGGTTTCACCGGCATTAACTTAGGGATGGCAAACCAGTCTGCCGCCGCTACCTTGCCCCAGTTTAATACCCAGGCCTTTACATACTCCGTGCCTTCTGCATTAACCGCCGTATGAGGCAGAACCAGTCCCATAATTCCCGCTGCTATATAACCTACAATGATACCGATTAAAATAGAAGAATAGCTGGTCAATCCCTTGGTTCCGTGTTTTAAAGCAATGATTACGATCAACACAATGGCTCCCAAAAACAGGTTTTCATAAGAGCCAAAATCCAGAGCTTTGTCTCCGCCTCCAAAAGAATTTACGCCAATGGCAATAAGGGAAAGGCCAATGGAAAGTACAACTGTACCGGTAACTACTGCCGGGAAAAATTTTCTTAAGGGCTTTAAAAAGAAGCCTAAAATCCCCTCAAAAATTCCTCCCACAATGGAAGCTCCCATCATAGCTCCGTAAGTTAAAATGCCGCTGCCCATAGTAGCCGCAATGCTGTTAAACACTCCGATAAATCCAGAACTGGTGCCCATAATAATCGGCACCTTTCCTCCCACCGGGCCAATGGCGTATAATTGTACCAGCGTTACAATACCTGCAATCAACATGGCGTTCTGCAAAAGCATTACCTGCAAATCCGCAAATTCACTGCCTGCTCCAATGCCGCAGGCTCCGGTAATAACCAAAATGGGAGTTAAATTTCCTACAAACATTGCCAAAACATGCTGGAGTCCCAGAGGAATGGCATGTTTAAGGGGAAGCTTACCATAAAAGTCATAAGCCTCTTTTAAAGAATTCTGCTCTTTCATACTGCTTTTTCTCCTTAGTTCTTCTCTTATTTCAGGACAACGGCTTAATTGTATCGGCTTTCCTATGGGATGTCAAGCAACCCAAAGGCGAATTTAGGGGAATATTGACCTTCCCTCTCCTTATACTTATTAATGAAATAAGCCTGCTTAATAAAAGCCTGCAGCACTCCGGTGGATATCATAATATCCATCCCGGAATACTGCAGGCAAAGGTGTTTTTTATTTCTGGCAAACTCCGGGAACCGGCTTACAGCCGCAGTCCCCAGGCTTTTGCATGTCAAAGGCCGGATTGAATGCGTAGAAGTTTTTGGAATCCAGGTTATCGGTGACTATACGCAGCGCTTCGCCAAACCTTTGATAATGAACCACTTCCCTCTCTCTCAGGAAGCGAATGGGATCCGCCACCTCCGGATCTTTTACCAGACGCAGAATATTATCGTAGGTGACTCTGGCTTTTTGTTCTGCTGCCAAATCTTCATGAAGGTCCGTAATCGGATCTCCCTTGGACTGGAACTCACAGGCATTAAAAGGAATCCCTCCTGCTGCCTGGGGCCAAAGGCCGGTGGTGTGGTCAATGTAGTACGGCCCAAATCCGGATTCCTCGATTTGTTCCATGGTAAGGTTTCTGGTAAGCTGATGGACTATCGCACCGATAATCTCGAAATGACCTAACTCCTCTGTGCCTGTATCGTTATCGAAACCGGCCACTTTATCTTCTCTCAATAATATTCACGTTATGTACCTCTGTTCGGTAGTTCTGCAGTTTTCCATGACAGCTTATCTTTAAGGAAACCCCAAATGGAATCCCACATAACCATACTTCCACTGTTTTGTCCCGGTAAACCACGATTTTTTCTACGATTTCCCGATACAAACATTCGTCTTCCTCTGTAAATTCCATTATATCACAAAGTACGGAAATATACTTCTCCATATTTCCAATTTGTCGCTGTCTTATTTTATTTTCTTCTGCTTCCTGGTTTAGTCTGTTCTCTAGTATTTGCAGTTCTCTATCATACCAGTCGTTTTGTTCTTTTAAGTCTTCCTCACTAATCAGTCCATCCAGCATCAAATCAATGGCTCTTCTCTTTTTTTCTCTGATTTCTTCTGACTCTCTCTGAATATCCGTTGAGTTTACAGCATTATCAAAATTACGAATTTGCTTTATCTCTTTCATAATTTCTTGCTGCAGCTCTTCTTTATTTATGCGGATCAGCTTTAAACATTCCTGGACACAATTTATTATCGCCCGTTCATTTATATATCCGCTGTCACATCCTACCCACTCTCCATCCTGTGCCTGCTTTCTGCTCCCATACTGATTTGCCGCCCTGCAAGCCCATGCCTTATCAATTTTTCCGCTTTTCTGCTTTCGGGTTCTCATCCCTAGATGGCCCCCGCACTCCCCACAATACATTTTCCCGCTATTCCAATAGCGGTTGCTGTACTTTTCGATTCTTTCCTGGCTGGGCATTCGCTTTTTCAGTTCGCTTTGTGTCCGGAGCCACAGTTCCCGGCTGATAATCGGTTCATGATGGTTTTGAATATAAACCATCTCTTCTTCTCCCCGGTTATATTTCTTATTATGAGTGAGATAATCTGGCGTAATAGTTTTCTTTTGACACAAATCTCCTACGTACTTCTCATTTTTCAATACCCTCAGGATAGTAACATTTGACCAGAGTTTGACCCGTTTTGGTCTCATTCCCTCTTCTAATAATTCCTTTGCAATTACATGAGTTCCCTTTCCTTCATTTGTGTATTTATGGAAAATAGCCTTTACCACAGGCGCTTCTGCTTCATTAATAGACAAAACTCCGTTTTTTACATGATACCCCAGCAGATCCCTGCCAAAAACCACCCCCTGCTCCATTCTCCTTTTCTGTCCCCATTTTACGCGTTCAGAAGTTTTCCGACTCTCTTCCTGAGCCATACTGGCCATAATCGTAAGACGCAGCTCCCCATCCCTGTCTCTGGTATCAATGTTATCTATGGTAAATAATACCCCTACTCCCACCTCCTTTAGCTTTCTCGTGTAGGACAATGTGTCAACTGTATTTCTGGCAAAACGAGCCACTTCTTTTGTAAGAATAAAATCAATATCACCATTCATTGCGTCCTGAATCATAGAATTAAAGCCACTTCGTTTTTTCGTCTGGGTTCCGCTGATTCCCTCGTCATAATAAACCGCTACCAGCTTCCAGTCTTTATGACTGTTAATAAAATCTGTAAAATACTGCCTCTGATTGGCTAAAGAATTGGCCTGATCATCTTTATCTGTTGAGACTCTGGCATAAGCTGCTACTTTTAATTTCCGCATTACTGACTCCCCATCCTTTAAACGGTTGTAAAAGAAAACCCCAGAGTCATTTACCACCTATTGACCTGGGGTTTTCTGTATGAATTGTTACAATTTCTCCAAAAGAGCGTCAAGCTGTGCGTTTGTCAGCAATTCCCGACGGTGAAGCTCCTTATAAATCCCGCGTTTCATCATGCTCCTAAACTCGCTTTTATCTATATCAGACAGTAAATTCTGTTCCATTGTTCGTGTCTCTCCTTCCGTATTGCCATTCTTTTGCGGCATAGTTTACTCCGGTTTTTCATTATTTTATTCTATGCCGCAAAGTGCTTGGTTTTTCTACTTTCTTTCCGGTTTTGGCGAAAAGACCTCACTGCCTCTGTGGATGTACACGATCATGCTACCCCTCCTTTTAAAATTTAATTTTTAAGTGTTTTTCTACCGTTATATTCCCTACGCGCAGACGCCCGGATACAAGAGATTCTCCACGTGCCAGACTTTGAAGAATCTTTTTTGTCCCTTCTGTATCCTCTGTGCCCAGGTAACGGATAATACTCCTGATTTCTCCTTCCGCTGGCCGAAAGTACAGATGGGTTGCCGCTTGTTGGAGCATCGCCTTCTCCCCCCTGTCAAAGGTTTCTAATGTCTGAGTGGCCAAAAGAAGAGACGCGTGAAACTTCCTCCCTTCCCTCAGAATTTGGGACAGTACTGAATCCCTTTTCAAGCTTAAGAGCTGAAATTCGTCGCATACGATGTACACAGAACAATCCGCTCCGTCTCTCTTGACGCGCTTCCATCTCCAAATTACAGCGATAATCAGCTCTGCCAGGAGACGTTGAACATAAGGGCTGTAGCCGTTTAGATCGAACAGCTGGATTTTCCCTTTTTCTAAGGAAAACCGGTTCTGGTTCCAGACCCGCACGCCGGAAAATATTGGAAAAAACTTGTCCAGAACGCTTTCGGCGCTGCTGTCCTCAAGTTCTTTCAACGCCGCCATGATACGTCTGAACTCATCTTTTTCTTTCCCACTTTTATCCGTCATTGCCATCAGAACCGCTTCCCGTAAGGCCATCCGCTGCTTACTCTGCAAGGGGGATACAGTATGGAACACATCCACAACGGCTTCCATAATATCCGTCGCCCTTTCGAAAGAGCCGTCCAGGAGAGTCAATGGTGTCAGTAATGAAAAGGGAAAACCCTTTTTATAGATTTCTATTCGCTGAATCTGACCTGACTTCCGGACATTGCTGTGGGTTCCATTATAATCCAAAACCACAACACAGCCGCCCTCATTTGCAATCCGTTTTTCCAGCATCTGCATCGCGTATGTTTTTCCGCTTCCGGATCGTCCTGTTACCAGGATATGCCCGTTATCTGCATCGCTGGCCGTCCATACTTGTAAATTGCTTCCGGACATCATTCCTAATAATGTTTCCATGTTCCTCTCTCACCTCGCTTGTAAAAGTTCTAGAAGCGTCAATCCCTGTGAGTTGTCTACCTTTTTTCTCCAGATCTTGACCCTTCTGGTACGCAGAACCTGACTGTAAACAGTGACAATTTCTGTCATTTTCGTATAGTGTTTAGCCGATTTTCCTTCACAGACCAACAAATCTGCTTCCGCCAACTGGCTTTTCGCATATAGCTGACTTTCTCCCGGCGCAATTTTCTGGCAGATTTCCTCAACCACATTGACCGGGAAGTAATAGAAATCATCGTCAAAAAACGCCGCCTCTTTCAGGTATTTTATTTCATTCCCCAGAACTCTTTCCCGGCAGAGCATCTTGGGCAGTTTCTTGATGCAGCTATATAAACACTGGCAAAATACTTTCGCGTATGTTTCCGGATCTCCCGCTGAAAACCAATCTGCATCCATTTTTTCTCCCAGTTCAAAAAGATTTTCCCGGAAAGGGATTCCTGTACTTTGGGGCATACTCCACAGCACAAACGCTTCCAGTGCAAAAATAGCAGCCCACAGAACTTCTGTTTCTCCGCTTATCTCTTTCTCCCTCAGCTTTTCTTTTATTTCTGTCATCACAAGTTTTTCCTTGTTTATTAGCAACTGAATCAGTCCCTTTATTATTTTTTGGATTTTTTCTATTTCTCCGTCTCTGTCTCCGGATATTTCTTCCGCATAGGCGACTCCGGCAAAAATTTCTGCTTTAACCGGCATCCCGTAAAACAAGGCCACGCAGATTTTTTCCAAAGAAACATCACCCCCTTTCCTCAGCATTTCATTGCATATCATTTCTAAATTTTCCGCGGTATACCGCCCGTTGGCATAGCTCAAAATTACTCTCCCTTGCCGACTCTCAGAAATTGCTTTTTCTAATTTTTTTGGCGGTTCAGAAATAAGAAGCGTCTCCACTTCTTTTCCCCATCCAATAATCCTCAGCAAATCTGAAAAAGCGTCTTCCCGATCCGCACACAGCGCCAGTGGCCCGTGCATTTTTATGCCATTATTAGCCAAAACCGGATAGATCATAACCATTCCTGCCAGAATCAGCATCCTCATAAAGCCTTCTTCCATATTCTGTAACCCCCTCAAGCATTTTCCTCCAATTTTTCCCACGTCATATCCTCCGGAAAAGCAAACCCTAACTCTCCTTTGTCCGTCCGATACCACCCTGGAGATTCCGGTAAATCTTCACCCGCCGAAATTCTTACCAGCGTATTCAAAAGCTCCTCCCGCACTTCCTTTTCTTTTTTGCTGCCGTAGCCAAAGGAAAGGCCTGCCTGTGTAAATTTCTCCAGCGCTTTCTTTCCTCCAATCTGACTCATTAGAATCACCAGAAAGTCCTCCCTCCCATCTACGACATAAACGATACACAAAGCTCTTTTTTCCGGCTGCTTCATATTACTGAAAATCCGACTGCTTGTTATTTGGAAGGGGGCAGCATCATCAAGCGCTTTTCCAAAGCATTTTTTCCTTACAGTGACTTGGCCGTTCCTGGACACGATTATCTCTGTCTTATTTAGCTCTCTCCCTTCCTGGATTTCTGCTCTTCTGATCACTTTTTCTGTCGCTTCCGCAACGGCAATCTGCGAGAATGCCTTTTTCCTGTTCACGTCTTCCTCCCACCGGATTGATGCGGCTGCCCTTTGGAGATAAAGGGATTTCGTGTCGTCTGGAGTCAAGGACACCTGTGCAGCGAGTTCATTATACATCTTTTCACCTCTTTCCGTTTTTTCTGCCACTCACTTTTTACACATTTCCTTCACTTTTTATTGCTGTTTTCCCCCTTTTCTGCTAAAATTTTTTTGTACATTTGTGCTGTGTGTGAGTCATTTACTGGCATTTATTATAATATCAAAAGTGCACTCGCTATTAATCCCATTTTGAAATTTTCTGAAAACCGGACTATTTTATGGAGGAAAGATATGGATATACTTCTCAATCTGAAAAGGATACAAGAAAGGGACTACCTGTTTTCTAAAAGTGACTTATCTTCTATTATTGAAAAATATCATTCTTTAAAGCTAGAAGATTTTCTAAATACGATTTGGGAAACAATTTCAAAGAAATACTGGGAACAGTATGATTTATGTGATTTCCCCAGAGAAGAAATCAAAACAAAAATTTTATCGGAAATGGTACTTCAATTTTTTACCACTATATCCATCTATACTTCTGACAAAATCAAAGGTGTGGACAAATTTTTGGATAGCACTATTATCTACGAATCTAAATCTGATTCTACTGCCCCTTCTAAGCTTACTTTTGAAAACAAAAATACTTTTGAGCCTAAAAAGCATACTGAAGTTATAGAAGCCAGCTGGGCTAAAACTTCTATAGTGCTAGCAGAGTCTGATATACCAAAGGTGAAAGAACTCACTCCTGCAAATATAGGCCAATTAGTTATTCAAAATACTCCCTTGTCAGATTTTATTTCTACCCACTTTTATATTGAACGGGACAAACAAAAAAACTCTTATACTTTTAACAAAGAGGGACGCTATTTTTTATCGATTCTTTTCCGTGCTATTTCTTCTACAAATTCTCCTTATACTACCAAAACGCTTTCGGGGATCTCTTTAGATTCTTTGAATTCTTTTATTGAGAGGTTTTACAGGGGCTATTGCTCCTTCACTTTAAAAGATAATCCTAGTGAGCGTTTATTACTCGTATGCAATTTAGAAAATATTTTTCAATACAGTTTTCTTAAATCCATATTTTCCAATTTAGGAATTTTGTTTTCCGAGCAAAACCGGAAAGTCATGCCTGCTTTTCGCGATTCCTTCTTCTTGATTGAGCGGCTGCAGTCTTGCCAGTTTCACTTTGCAAAACAGCTTATTTGGGCTCATTGCTGTACCGATAATATACTTTCATATAATACTACGGTTGGAAACTATATTAATGTTTTTGATGAACTTTATGATTTATTATTCTATTTGCTTTTTCAGTATGCTACTTATGGCTCGGAATCTTGGGATACTTATATTCCGAATAATTTTATTTCCTACTTATCAAACCCGAAAAATATTGATTTTTCATGGTGTACATTTTATCAAAATTCTCGTTCATTTGATTCCATCCCCTCATCTTTGCATGAATATTTTACTTTTTATATTTTATATCATTTCTATTTTCCAGATAGAATTAAAAACTATATTGTCTTATCAGATTTATTAAATCTATGGGACGATAATTTTTATATCCGTTATCTTTTTGAAAACAAGAAATGATTTGTGAATCAAGTCTTCAATAAAAAGGTTCCCGTACTGTCCAGAGGAATAAATCAGAGTATATTCCCCCTATTCCATTCTTCATATAAATAGGGGGAATAATCTTAAACATCAACACTAAAGAGGGTTATAAGTTAATTCCAGCTTTTTCCCCCTGCTCTTTTAAATATTTCTTTTGCAAATATTTAAAACGGTCAACCGAAATACCAAGTTTATTTAAAATATATCCTCGTTTCAGCTCTCCTTTTTTATATCTGATATAATAGCTTTCCCATTCCGCCGGATATCCTTTATCCGGCGGGCCAAATTTTTTCCCTGAAGCTTTTGCCGCACGTATCCCCTCTCGTTGTCTCTGTGAAATCAGTCTGCGCTCTTCTTCTGCAATACTTGATAAAACTTCTAATAAGATATTATTTACCATATCCCGAATCCACTCCTGTCCCTCAGCTAACTGAATCATCGTTGTCGGTAAATCAATAATCTTTAATTGTATGCCGTTTTCCTGAAACCACTGTATTTCCTGTTTCATTTCTTGCTTGTTGCGGCTCAGCCTGTCTAAGGACTTTATAACCAGAGTATCTCCTTTTCTCAATCCTAATGCTCCTTTTAATGCCTGATAGCCTGGCCTGTCTAAACTCTTTCCACTTACTTTATCTACCACTATATTTTCTTCCGGCACATACTTTTTCAATTCTATCAGCTGTCGGTCTAGCTTTTGTCCTGCGCTGCTCACTCTGGCGTACCCCATGATTCGTTGTTCTCCCATTGGCACTGTCCCTTTCTTCCTTTAAAATACTTTCTGAATAGAGTCGCTGCTTCAATACTTTCATTGTCCCGCCGGATTTTTCTATCAAGATACTTTTTCTTCCTTTCCTGAAAGCCGCAATCCCTACCGCCCCGCTTCCCGCAAACTGATCTAAAACGACTTCACCTTCCTTTGTAAGGTATTCAATTAGCTGTTCACACAACTCCACCGGCAGCTCACTCTGGTGAATCTTCTGCTCTCTCGGCACCGGCTCAATATCAAACATAGCTGGAAGCATACCGGCAGCCCCGCTCATGTAGCAAGGTTCTCCTGTCTGTTTTGTTTTCTTCCTGTCAAGCCTTAAGCATCTGGCCTTTCCCTTTGTAAATATTAGAATGTCCTGGGTATTCTTCGCTTTCCTTCCGGTATTGCTGACAAACCTTCCCTTTTTCCAACTCACTTTACTGTAATATTCCAGCCCGCATTGGGCTGCATAATCTTTAATTTTATAAAGCTGGCGGTAATTATTCGCGTTTTCCGCAGGCAAAAATTCAGCCAGAAAACAACCCGGCTTTAATACCCGCGCCTTTTCTTTAAAATCCTCTAATTCATAAGAGAAACATTCGTAGTCCGCAAAAGAACGGTTCCCTCCTTTATTCGATACAGTATCTAACCAGGGGTGATCCGTAATAATACAGTCTACACTGTTATCCGGAAACATAGGAAGCATTCTTCCGTTCCCTTCCATTATCTGAATCCTTTCAGCAATGTCCTGCTGATAATTGCCTTTTTGTTTCATAGTCCTTCCTCATGTCAAAAAGAAGGAGTACCGGCGCCGGTACTCCCTCAAAACAGCTTGCTTCTTCTCCATGGCCTGGTAATAATTTCTCATTGCCTCCCTTCCTGTTCTTCCCTCTCCCACACAATCCGGAAAATTTTCGCCATCAGATATATTCCGTCCCAAACCCCTCCTAAATATGCCGCCTCCTGAATATCAGCATCATCACTGGCAAGAACTTCCAGATATGCCTCTATCACTTTTCTCGTTTCCAGTTCTAAACCCTTTATGGTTTTCTCCCCTTCTTCAAATGCTTCCCGGCCATTCTTTAGCTCCCTTTTGATAATCATTGCAATTCTCTCGGAAACTATCATCTCTCTGAAATCCTTTTCTGTCATTTTCATAAATTAGCCCATATCCTCTCTCCTTTTCTTAATTTTCTTTCGTCAGCTGATACCAGGTTTTCAAATCAATCCGCTCTACTGTCTTTCCATTATCGCCAATCCGCTGCAGGTAACCGCTTTCCTTCTCATAAAGATAGATAAAATCAGACAGCCAGTCTTCTTTCAATACCACATCCCGGTTAATTTCCTTTACAACGGCTGTTAGCTTTTCCATTATGCTTTTGTCCCCTGCCGGAATCAAGATGGTCTCATGGATGCTGGAGGGCAGCACCACTATGTCTGACTCCCATTCCTCGGACTTCTCGGCCAGGAAATCAGGATATAGTACCACTCCGGCCCCAAATGCTTTCTCCGAATTGCTGACAACATATGTCTGCAAAGCTCCTTCAGGAAATCCGAAAGCCAGATTTTCCCGCTCTTCTCCCAAATCTCCGGGCATTTCGTTTACTTCTTTCCAAATCAGCTCCTCCAGCTGCATACAAATCGGCGGAAGGTGTCTGACCGCATTTTGCAATGCGTCCGTAAATAATTCCTGCCGGGACAGGTTCCATATTGTCATCATGCTATTTCTGATTTGTGCTGTTCCTTTATATCCTTCCATATCCCAATTTATGTAAAAAATGACGGCTAAATCCAAAATCCGGATATGGATAAGCTGGCCTAACAACTGCTCATTCTCTTTAAAGTTTATCAGCATTGGAAAGATACTCTGCCGTACATTATCATACTCGTAAAGATTCTGGATTGGAAATTCCGGTTTGACATCTTCTCTCAGTACTGCTTGAATCCTTTTTGCAATGCTGTCAATCGTTTCCCTTCCTCCCATATATTCGTCATAACAAGAATCCAGATATGCAATCGGTTGAATCCGGCTGGCTGAGTCCACCGGGGTAATTCCTAACCGGACTGTCCCATTCCTCTTTATCACCTCTCTTACTCCCACCCTGCCGTTCTCACTGGACTGGTTTACGTTTTCTAAAATGGTCTGAATAAATGCTTCTTTTGTCATAATTTTTTCTCCTAGTATAATAATGGTGTAGTCAAGAATGACTACTGGTTAATAGTTACAA
>CAJTOL010000037.1 GCA_910577645.1 uncultured Lachnospiraceae bacterium | reverse complement strand
GGCTGGGCCGGGCAAGAAGCATCGGATGTCCATCCGATGTGGACTTTGATAAGGAATTTTACTTACAAGCGAGCTTGACGTAAAATTCCTTATCAAAGTCCACGCCGTCTAAACTGTTGCGGAATATTTGAAAAAACTGCTTGATTTTTGGAGAAATCTGTGTTATGCTAACGAGGCTGTGGCATGATAGCTGAGAAGCGTGAGGTTGCTGTCTGTATAGGACAGGTTTTCCGTGGAGCGAATGTCAAGTTAGGAAACTGGCGACAAGTCACTGTACCAATTGAACATCTGCAACAGAAATGAAAGGCAGTATGAGTGTGAGTTCGAGAGGACACACACGGAAACGTGTACAGTCACCGCTTGTCGTACTTAGATGTAAAAGTGCGAAAAGGAGGCGACTTTTTTTATGGCAAGTCAAGTAATGAGAATCACATTGAAGGCTTATGATCATCAGTTAGTAGATCAGTCTGCCGGAAAAATCATCGAAACTGTAAAGAAAACCGGATCTAAGGTGAGCGGACCGGTGCCGCTGCCCACAAAGAAAGAGGTAGTTACCATTCTGCGTGCGGTACACAAGTACAAAGATTCCAGAGAACAGTTCGAACAGAGAACCCACAAGAGACTGATTGACATCATCACTCCGAGCCAGAAAACTGTGGATGCATTATCCAGACTGGAGATGCCGGCTGGTGTCTATATTGACATCAAGATGAAAAACAAATAATTTAAGGAAATATCCTGAAGGGTTTAGATAGATTCTGGACTGTTCTAGGATGAGCGTCAAGGCGCTCCGCTGTAGAAAAGAAACAGGAGGTTAGAAAATGAAGAAAGCGATTTTAGCAACCAAAGTCGGAATGACTCAGATCTTCAATGAAGACGGCGTGTTGGTTCCGGTAACCGTTCTTCAGGCAGGTCCCTGTGTGGTAACCCAGGTTAAGACTGTTGAGAATGACGGCTACAAAGCAGTGCAGGTTGGTTTTGTTGACAAGAGAGAGAAATTAGTCAATAAGCCGGTAAAAGGCCACTTTGACAAGGCCGGCGTATCTTACAAGAGATATGTGAGAGAGTTTAGATTTGAAAATGCTGAGGAGTACAATGTTAAGGATGAAATCAAGGCAGATGTATTCGCAGCAGGAGATAAGGTAGATGCAACCGCTATTTCCAAAGGCAAAGGTTTCCAGGGCGCTATTAAGAGACATGGCCAGCACAGAGGTCCCATGGCTCACGGTTCCAAGTTCCATCGTCATCAGGGTTCCAACGGCTCCGCAACTACTCCCGGCCGCGTATTCAAGGGCAAGGGAATGCCTGGCCATATGGGCAATGTGCAGGTAACCGTTCAGAATCTTGAGATTGTAAGCATCGATGCAGACAAGAACCTGATTCTGGTTAAGGGCTCTGTACCGGGACCCAAGAAGTCCCTGGTAACTGTTAAGGAAACCGTAAAGGCTTCCAAGTAAGCTTTTGCATAGGAAAGGAGGAACACACAAATGGCAAATGTAGCTGTTTACAATATGGAAGGGAAAGAAGTTGGCACCTTAGAGTTAAACGATGCTGTGTTTGGTGTAGAGGTGAATGAGCACCTGGTACACATGGCAGTGGTAAGCCAGCTTGCAAATAAACGTCAGGGCACCCAGAAAGCAAAGACCCGCTCCGAAGTTTCCGGCGGCGGAAGAAAGCCCTGGAGACAGAAGGGTACCGGTCATGCAAGACAGGGTTCCACCAGAGCTCCCCAGTGGACTGGCGGCGGCGTAGTATTCGCTCCGGTTCCCAGAGATTATACTATCAGACTGAATAAGAAAGAAAAGAGAGCGGCATTAAAGTGCGCTTTGACCAGCAGAGTAAACGACAACAAGTTTGTTGTTGTAGACGAGCTGAAGTTTGACGCTATCAAGACCAAGAACTTTGTAAATGTTATGAAGAACTTAAATGTTAAGAAAGCGTTGATTGTTTTGGAGTCCAACGATCAGAATGTGGTCCTGTCCGCTAGAAACGTAGAGGACATTAAGACTGCTCAGGTTAACACCATCAACGTATTTGACATTCTCAAGTACAACACTGTTGTTGCTACCAAGGCAGCAGTTGCAGCAATCGAGGAGGTGTATGCGTAATGGCAGATATCAGATATTATGACGTTATCCTCAAGCCGGTTATTACCGAGAAGAGCATGAACGCAATGGCAGATAAGAAGTACACCTTTATGGTGCACGTAGATGCCAACAAGGCAATGATTAAAGAGGCTGTTGAGAAGATGTTCCCCGGAACCAAGGTTGACAAGGTAAATACCATGAACATCGACGGCAAGAAGAAAAGAAGAGGCATGGTGGTTGGAAGAACTGCTCAGACCAAGAAGGCAATTGTTAAGCTGACCGCTGACAGCAAGGACATCGAGATTTTCGAGGGGCTGTAATTTGAGAGCGGGCAGGATGAGCAAGGGGAAGACCCTGGGGAAACTTTCAAAATTTGTTTATGCGCCAGCGCAACGCAGTTTTTTGAAACTACTCCACCCCGGCTTGTCGCTGACGCGAATATACGATGAACACTATATCGTGATAAATTTAGTAAAAGGAGTAAAATGTCATGGGAATTAGAAAGTATACAGCATATACACCTTCCAGAAGACATATGACCAGCTCTGATTTTTCCGAAATCACCAAAAAGACTCCGGAAAAGTCTTTAGTTGTTTCTTTAAAGAAACATGCTGGCCGTAATAATCAGGGTAAAATCACCGTAAGACATCACGGTGGCGGAAATAGACAGAAATACAGAATTATTGATTTTAAGAGAAACTCAAAAGACGGGGTTCCGGCAACTGTTATCGGTATCGAGTACGATCCCAACAGAAGCGCCAACATTGCATTAATCTGCTATGCAGACGGCACCAAATCCTATATCTTAGCTCCGGCTGGCTTAACCGATGGCATGAAGGTAGTAAGCGGAGAGCAGGCTGAGGCAAAAGTTGGAAACTGCTTACCGTTAAGCGCAATTCCGGTAGGTACTCAGATTCACAATATTGAATTATATCCTGGCAAGGGTGGCCAGCTGGTTCGTTCTGCTGGTAACTCTGCTCAGTTAATGGCAAAAGAAGGCAAGTACGCAACCTTACGTCTTCCTTCCGGTGAGATGAGAATGGTTCCGATTATCTGCCGCGCCACCATTGGTGTTGTAGGCAATGGAGAACACGCTCTGATTAACATTGGTAAGGCTGGTAGAAAGCGCCATATGGGTATCCGTCCTACTGTCAGAGGTTCCGTAATGAACCCCAACGACCATCCTCACGGTGGTGGTGAAGGTAAGACCGGTATCGGCCGTCCGGGTCCCAGCACTCCTTGGGGTAAACCGGCTCTTGGCTTAAAGACCAGAAAGAAGAACAAGAAGTCCAACAAGTTAATCGTAAGAAGACGCGATGGAAGAACCATCAAATAATTGAAGGAGGTTAGAACATGTCTCGCTCACTGAAAAAAGGACCATTCGCAGACGCGCATTTATTGAAGAAGGTAGAAGCGATGAACGCATCCGGACAGAAGCAGGTTATCAAGACCTGGTCCCGCCGTTCTACCATCTTCCCTATTATGGTTGGTTATACTATTGCAGTACACGACGGAAGAAAACATGTTCCGGTATACATTACCGAGGATATGGTTGGTCATAAATTAGGCGAATTCGTTGCCACCAGAACCTATAGAGGACATGGCAAAGACGAGAAGAAGTCCGGTGTTCGCTAATCGATAAGATCTGAAAGGAGGTTTTTAAGTCATGGCAAAAGGACATAGATCCCAAATTAAGAGAGAAAGAAATGCTCAGAAAGATACCAGACCCAGCGCCAAGTTATCTTACGCCCGCGTATCTGTTCAGAAAGCATGTTTCGTTTTAGATGCCATCAGAGGCAAAGATGTGCAGACCGCACTTGGTATTGTAACCTACAATCCCAGATATGCTTCTAGTTTAATAAAGAAACTGTTAGAATCAGCAATTGCTAACGCTGAGAACAACAACGGAATGAATGTTGAGAAACTGTATGTAGAGGAATGTTATGCAAACCAGGCTCCTACCATGAAGAGAATTCATCCCAGGGCACAGGGCCGGGCTTACAGAATCGAAAAGAGAAACAGCCACATTACCGTTGTGCTGAATGAAAGATAAGGAGGCAAATCATGGGACAGAAAGTTAATCCGCACGGTCTTAGAGTCGGCGTTATTAAAGACTGGGATTCCAAGTGGTATGCAGAAGCTGATTTTGCTGATTGCCTTATTGAGGATCACGAAATCAGAGTATTTCTGAAGAAGAAACTGTACAGTGCAGGTATCTCCAAGGTTGAGATTGAGCGTGCATCTGATAGAGTTAAGATCATTATCTACACCGCAAAACCGGGTGTTGTTATCGGTAAGGGCGGCGCTGAGATTGAGAAGTTAAAGACTGAGGTTCAGAAGATGACCTCCAAAAAAGTATTTATCGATATTAAGGAAATCAAGAGACCGGATCGGGATGCTCAGTTAGTAGCCGAGTCTATCGCACAGCAGTTAGAGAACCGTGTTTCCTTCCGTCGTGCTATGAAGTCCACTATGTCCAGATCCATGAAAGCTGGCGTTAAGGGCATCAAGGCCGCCTGTGCAGGCCGTCTGGGTGGCGCTGATATGGCGCGTACCGAGTTCTACAGCGAAGGAACGATTCCGCTGCAGACCTTAAGAGCAGATATTGACTATGGATTCGCAGAGGCAGATACTACCTACGGCAAGGTTGGCGTTAAGGTTTGGATCTACAAAGGCGAAGTCCTTCCAACTAAGGGCAATAAGGAAGGGAGCGATAAATAATGTTAATGCCGAAGAGAGTAAAACGTCGTAAGCAGTTCCGTGGCTCCATGGCCGGAAAAGCATTAAGAGGCAACACTATTTCCAATGGTGAATATGGTTTAGTGGCAACCGAGCCATGCTGGATTAAGTCCAACCAGATTGAAGCAGCCCGTATTGCAATGACCCGTTACATTAAGCGTGGCGGTAAAGTTTGGATTAAGATTTTCCCGGATAAGCCTGTAACAGCTAAGCCTGCTGAAACTCGTATGGGTTCCGGTAAAGGTTCCGTAGAATACTGGGTAGCAGTAGTAAAGCCTGGCCGTGTTATGTTCGAGATCGCTGGTGTTCCGGAAGAAACTGCCCGGGAGGCACTGCGTCTTGCTATGCACAAGTTACCCTGCAAGTGTAAGATCGTTGCGAAAGCAGATTTAGAAGGCGGTGATAACAGTGAAAAGTAATAAGTATGTAGAGAGTTTAAATGCGAAGACCGCAGCAGAGTTAAACGAGGAATTAGTTGCTGCTAAGAAAGAACTGTTCAATTTGAGATTCCAGAATGCAACCAACCAGTTAGATAACACCAGCAGAATCAAAGAGGTTCGCAAGAACATCGCGCGTATTCAGACTGTTATCACTGCTAAGGCTGCTCACTAAGTGCAGAAAGGAGCATAATTACCGTGGAAAGAAATCTTAGAAAAGTGCGTACCGGTAAAGTCGTAAGCAATAAGATGGATAAGACTATCGTAGTTGCTATCGAGAACCATGTAAAGCATCCTGTAATCGGTAAGATTGTTAAGAGAACTTATAAATTAAAAGCACACGATGAGAAAAACGAGTGCACGATTGGTGATACTGTTCGTGTAATGGAAACAAGACCGCTGTCCAAGGATAAGAGATGGAGACTTGTAGAGATTATCGAAAAGGCGAAATAATGAGGAAGGAGTAATCAGGCATGATTCAGCAGGAAACCAGACTTAAGGTTGCCGACAATACTGGTGCAAAGGAACTCCTGTGCATCCGCGTTATGGGCGGTTCAACCAGAAGATATGCGAACATTGGCGATATCATCGTTGCTTCTGTCAAAGATGCAACGCCAGGCGGTGTTGTAAAGAAGGGCGATGTTGTCAAGGCTGTAGTAGTACGTACCGTAAAGGGCGCCCGCCGTAAAGACGGTTCTTACATCAAGTTTGATGAGAACGCAGCCGTTATTATCAAGGACGACAAGACTCCAAGAGGAACTCGTATTTTTGGTCCGGTAGCAAGAGAGCTTCGTGAGAAGCAGTTTATGAAGATCGTTTCTCTGGCTCCGGAAGTATTATAAGAGGGGGTGTCCACTGTGCATAAAATCAAAAAAGACGATTTAGTAAAAGTTATTGCCGGCAAAGACAACGGCAAGCAGGGTAAGGTACTCCACGTGGATACCAAGAAGAACAAAGTAGTGGTAGAGGGCTGCAATATGGTAACCAAACATTCCAAGCCCAGCGCTGCTAACCCCAATGGTGGAATCGTAAACCACGAAGCTGCTATTGATATTTCTAACGTTATGTTGGTAGTAGACGGCAAGGCCACCAGAGTTGGTTTCACCGTTAAGGATGGCAAGAAAGTCCGCGTTGCCAAGGCAACCGGTAAAGTAATCGAGTAATTGCAGAGAGGAGGAACACAAATTGGCTAGATTAAAAGAGACATATCAGAACGAAATCGTAGCTGCTATGATCAAAAAATTTGGATATAAGAATATCATGGAAGTGCCGAAGCTGGACAAGATTGTCATTAACATGGGCGTCGGCGAAGCAAAAGACAATGCCAAGGTTTTAGACTCTGCTGTAAGAGACCTGGAGATTATTTCCGGACAGAAGGCTGTTACCACCAAGGCTAAGAAGTCTGTTGCAAACTTTAAGATTCGTGAAGGCATGGCTATCGGATGCAAGGTTACCCTGCGGGGCGAGAGAATGTATGAGTTCGCAGACCGTCTGATTAACCTGGCGCTTCCTCGTGTACGTGACTTCCGTGGCGTTAACCCCAATGCATTTGACGGCAGAGGCAACTATGCATTAGGTATCAAAGAGCAGTTAATCTTCCCTGAGATTGAATACGACAAGGTTGACAAGGTAAGAGGCATGGATATCATCTTCGTAACCACTGCTAAGACTGACGAAGAAGCTCGTGAACTGTTGACATTATTCAATATGCCATTTGCAAAATAATCAGGAGGAATCACCATGGCAAAGACTTCTATGAAGATTAAGCAGCAGCGCCCTGCAAAATTCTCCACCAGAGAATACAACCGTTGCAGAATTTGCGGCCGTCCGCATGCTTATTTAAGAAAATATGGTATCTGTAGAATCTGCTTCCGTGAATTAGCATACAAAGGCGAAATTCCGGGCGTAAAGAAAGCTAGCTGGTAAAAAAGGGACATATCAAAGATGCGGCTGCTTGCAGACGGCAGATTTGATAGGGCGCTTTTTTAGAAACTGCGAAGCAGTTTCAGGCGCTGAAAGCGCCGTACCAGCGTTCCCTGGCCTGCTAAATGAACCCCTTCTCACCGAGAAGGCTTTGCCTTCGAGGTGCCCCTTTAAAAGGAGAAAAGGCGTTCCCCCCATACAGCCCCGTGTCCCATCAGAGAAAGAAAAGGAGGCAAATCAAAATGACTATGAGCGATCCGATTGCAGATATGCTTACAAGAATTCGTAACGCAAACACTGCAAAGCATGATACAGTAGACGTACCTTCTTCCAAGATGAAGCTGGCTATTGCTGACATTCTGGTAAAAGAAGGCTATATCAAGAAATATGACTTAGTTGAGGATGGCAGTTTCACTACTATCCGCATTGCATTAAAGTACGGTAAGGACAAAAACGAAAAGATCATTACCGGTTTAAAGAGAATTTCCAAGCCCGGTCTGCGCGTATACGCAGGCGCTGAGGATATGCCCAAGGTATTAGGCGGTTTAGGTATTGCTATCGTATCCACCAACCAGGGCGTTATGACTGACAAGGAAGCCAGAAAGGCTAACGTTGGCGGCGAGGTTTTGGCATTTATTTGGTAGTAGATACAGCATTTGGAAAATAAGGAGACATCCGGTTACTAAACTCGGGGAGACCTGGTTAAGAGCCGGATACGCGTTCACGCTAAGCTTGAGGGAGACCTCGTTAAGCATTTACTGCAAAGGAAGCATCTGTTCACTAAACTCGTGGGAAAACCTCGTTAAGTGAGCCAGATGCGCGTTCACGCTAAACTCGTGGGAGACCTCGTTAAGCGTTTACTGCGACTGAAAACAGAGAGGCCGCTTACGGCTTCTCCGAAAATCTAAGTAGGAGGAATTTAGGCATGTCACGTATAGGAAAAATGCCAGTTGCAATCCCGGCAGGCGTAACTGTAACGATTGCAGAAAACAATGAAGTGACTGTAAAAGGTCCCAAGGGCACTCTGAGCAGAGTGCTGCCGGCAGAGATGTCCATCAAAGAAGAAGAGGGACATATTGTAGTTACCAGACCGAATGATTTAAAGCAGATGAAGTCTTTACACGGTCTGACCAGAACCCTGATTAACAACATGGTTCATGGTGTTACTGAAGGCTATGAAAAAGTTCTGGAGATCAACGGTGTTGGTTACAGAGCTTCTAAGCAGGGGAAAAAGCTGACCCTGAACTTAGGCTACTCCCATCCTGTAGAGATGGAAGATCCGGAAGGCATTGAGACTGTGCTGGAAGGTCAGAACAAGATCACTGTAAAAGGTATCAATAAAGAAAAAGTTGGCCAATATGCTGCTGAAATCAGAGACAAGAGAAGACCTGAGCCGTATAAGGGCAAGGGCATCAAATATGCTGATGAAGTAATCAGACGTAAAGTTGGTAAGACTGGTAAGAAATAAGTAAGGAGAGTGTAAAAATGGTTAGCAAACAGTCAAGAACCGCAGTTCGCGAGAAAAAGCACGCTAGATTACGCAATCGTTTTTCCGGCACCACCGAGAGACCGCGTTTAGCAGTGTTCAGAAGTAATAATCATATGTATGCTCAAATTATTGACGATACAGTAGGCAACACTTTAGTTGCTGCTTCTACCGTAGAGAAGGCAGTAAAAGCTGAGCTGGAGAAGACCAACAACGTAGATGCTGCAGCACATGTAGGTACTGTAATTGCCAAGAGAGCATTAGAAAAGGGAATCACCGAGGTTGTGTTTGACAGAGGCGGTTTCATTTATCATGGAAAAGTTCAGGCATTGGCAGAAGCAGCTCGTGAAGCTGGCCTGAAATTCTAATAGAGAGGAGAACAAGCATGAAGCGTACAATCATTGATGCCAGTCAGTTAGAATTAAATGACAAAGTAGTGGCAATCAAACGTGTATCCAAGACCGTTAAAGGTGGACGTACCATGAGATTTTCCGCTCTGGTAGTAGTAGGAGATGGCAACGGACACGTTGGTGCTGGTTTAGGCAAGGCCGGCGAGGTTCCGGAGGCAATCCGCAAAGGAAAAGAAGCAGCAGTCAAGAACCTGGTAGAGATCCCGGTTGATGAGAATAAAAGTATTCCCCATGACTTCCTGGGCAAGTTCGGCAGTTCAACTGTTTTGTTAAAGAGAGCTCCCGAAGGTACCGGTGTTATTGCCGGCGGCCCGGCGCGTAATGTACTGGAGTTAGCAGGAATTAAGAACATCCGTACCAAGTCTTTAGGCTCTAATAACAAGACCAACGTTGTACTGGCTACTATCCAGGGCTTAACCAGCTTAAAGACCCCGGAGGAAGTTGCCAGACTGCGCGGCAAATCTGTGGAAGAGATTACTGAGTAAGGAGGATATTGAACATGGCAGAGAAGTTAAAAATCACATTAGTAAAATCCCCGATTGGTGCTGTTCCCAAGCAGAAGGCAACTGTTGAGGCTCTCGGCTTAAGAAAGCTTCACAAGACAGTTGAGATGCCGGACAATGGCGCTGTTAGAGGTATGATTCAGAGTGTACGCCACTTAGTAAAAGTGGAAGAGGTTTAACTAAAATAATCAAGCAAGGAGGTGCAAGTCATGGAGTTATCTAATTTAAGACCTGCTGAAGGCTCTAAGCACAGCGATAATTTCAGAAGAGGACGCGGACATGGTTCAGGCAACGGTAAGACTGCTGGTAAGGGCCATAAGGGACAGAAAGCACGTTCCGGCGCTCCCAGAATCGGTTTTGAAGGCGGCCAGATGCCGTTATACAGAAGAATCCCCAAGAGAGGTTTCACCAATATCAATTCCAAGAATATCGTAGGCATCAATGTAAGCGCATTAGAAAGATTTGACAACGATGCAGTAGTGACCGTTGAGGAATTACTGGCTACAGGTATCATCAAGAATCCTCGGGATGGCGTTAAGATCCTTGGAAATGGAGAATTAACCAAAAAGCTGAATGTAAAGGCCAACGCTTTCTCAGAAGGTGCAAAGGCTAAGATCGAGGCTTTAGGTGGAACCTGCGAGGTGATCTAATTTATGTTTCAAACACTGAAAAATGCATTCAAGATCAAAGAGATACGGTCAAAGCTTCTGTATACCTTTGGAATGCTGATAGTGATTCGGTTTGGTTCACAGCTCCCGGTACCGGGAGTGAACCCAACCTATCTGAAAGATTTCTTTCAGAACACCATTGGACAGAATATGGGATTTTTCAATGCAATGACCGGTAACTCATTTGATAACCTGTCTGTATTTGCATTAAGCATTACTCCCTATATCACATCTTCCATTATTATGCAGCTTCTTACCATTGCCATCCCCAAATTGGAGGAGATGCAGCGGGACGGAGAAGACGGAAGAAAGAAGATTATGGAGTATACCCGTTATCTGACCGTTGGTTTGGCTCTGGTAGAGTCTATTGCCATGGCAGTAGGCTTTGGCGGAAGAGGTTTGCTAATCAACTATAATGTATGGAGCGTGATTGTAGCGGTTGTCACCATGACTACCGGCAGCGCCCTGCTTATGTGGATTGGCGAGCGGATTACAGAGAATGGCATAGGAAATGGTATTTCCATTGTCCTGTTGTTCAACATTATTTCCAGTGTGCCCAATGACATGAGAACGCTTTATACCCGTTTCATGCAGGGGAAGAGCGTGGCAGTAGCAGTGGTTATGGGATTAATGATCCTGGCTGTACTGGCTGCCATGGTAGTGTTCGTTGTTGTATTGAACAGCGGCGAGAGAAGGATTCCGGTTCAGTATTCCAAGAAGATGCAGGGACGGCGGATGATTGGAGGCCAATCCTCCCATATCCCGTTAAAAGTAAATACTGCAAGTGTTATTCCAGTAATTTTTGCTTCTTCTTTAATGTCTATGCCGGTTATGATTGCTTCTTTCTTTAACGTTGATTACAGCACTATTGGCGGAAAGATTTTACTGGTATTAAGCTCATCCTCCTGGTTCAAGCCGGAGATGCCGCTTTACTCCATCGGCATGGTTTTGTATGTTGCGCTGATCATTGTATTTGCGTATTTTTACACTTCCATCACCTTCAATCCGCTGGAAGTTGCAAATAACATGAAGAAGGCAGGCGGCTTTATCCCGGGTATCCGTCCCGGTAAGCCAACATCCGAGTATCTGAATAAGATTCTGAACTATATCGTATTCATTGGCGCGTGCGGACTGACCATCATTGCCCTGATTCCCATCATGGTGTCCGGTTTGTTTACCGTAGGAAACATTGCTTTTGCAGGTACTTCTTTAATCATCATTGTAGGTGTTGTTTTAGAAACTGCCAAGGCTATTGAATCCAAGATGCTGGTACGGAATTATAAAGGATTTTTGAACGATTAAAGACTGCAGAAGAAGCACCCTGAAACGGGTGTTTCTTCTGGTATTACAGAGTATCCGGCTAAACGCGCCGGCGACGTATTTGGCTGGATTGTTAAGAAGGTAATCTAAAAAAGGGGGATACAAATATGAAGCTTATCATGTTAGGCGCTCCGGGTGCAGGCAAAGGCACTCAGGCAAAAAAAATTTCCGCAAAGTACGGGATTCCGCATATCTCTACCGGCGATATCTTCCGTGCCAACATCAAGGGCGGTACCGAACTGGGGATGAAAGCAAAGGCATTTATGGATCAGGGGCAATTAGTTCCGGACGAGATTACTATCGGCATGCTTCTTGACCGAATCAAAGAGGAAGACTGTGTAAAGGGTTATGTGCTGGACGGGTTCCCAAGAACCATTCCCCAGGCAGAAAGCCTGACCAGGGCTCTTACAGAGCTGGGAGACAAAATTGATTACGCTGTCAATGTGGATGTACCGGATGAGAACATCATCAATCGTATGTCCGGCAGAAGAGCTTGTTTAAGCTGCGGCCAGACTTATCATGTGGTATATAATGCTCCCAAGAAGGAAGATGTCTGCGATGCCTGCGGCGAGGGATTGGTACTTCGCGATGACGACAAGCCGGAGACTGTTAAGAAGCGCCTGGATGTTTACCATGAGCAAACCCAGCCTCTGATTGACTACTATAAAAATGCCGGCGTTCTGGCTGAGGTAGACGGTACCCAGGATCTGGAAAAAGTATTCCAGGACATTGTTAAAGTTTTAGGAGCATAAATATTATGGTATCCATCAAATCTGAGAGAGAAATTAAACTGATGAGGGAAGCCGGTCAGATCCTTGCCAGAGTCCATGACCAACTTGGTAGGGCTATTGAGCCGGGAATGAGTACTCTGGATATTGACCGCATTGGAGAACGCCTTATCAGGAGCTATGGATGTATTCCTTCTTTTAAGAATTATAATGGGTATCCTGCATCCATCTGCGTATCTGTCAATGATGAGGTGGTTCACGGAATCCCCAATAAGCGCCGCATTCTCCAGGAGGGCGATATCGTCAGCCTGGATGCAGGAGTAATTTGGAACGGCTATCACTCGGATGCTGCCCGCACCCATGGGGTAGGCCAAATCTCTCCGGAAGCAGCAAAACTGATTGAGGTCACAAGGCAGAGCTTTTTTGAAGGAATTAAGTATGCAAAGCCGGGGAACCATCTCAACGATATCTCATCGGCAGTCCAGAAATATGCCGAGAGCTTTGGATACGGCGTGGTCCGGGATCTGGTAGGTCACGGAATCGGAACAAAACTTCATGAAGAGCCGGAGGTTCCAAACTTTTCCCAGAAAAGAAAAGGGATCCGCCTGGAGCCGGGGATGACCCTGGCTGTGGAGCCGATGATTACTGCCGGCCGGTATGATGTGGTATGGATGGATGATGACTGGACAGTGGTAACCGACGATGGTTCTGTAGCTGCCCATTATGAGAATACCATTTTAATTACCAGTGGAGAACCGGAAATCCTGTCCCTGAGCAACGGGGAATAAGCAGTAGGTATAAAGAGAAACACCCTGCAGCAGCGGCCAAATGTGCACGTAAGTGTGCCCGTTTCGGCTGCTGTCTGGAGGAATAAAAGGAGGAAGTGTGGAATGTCCAAAGCTGACGTTATTGAAATTGAAGGAACTGTAGTAGAAAAGCTGCCCAACGCCATGTTCCAGGTAGAACTGGAAAACGGCCATAAAGTGTTGGCAACCATCAGCGGCAAGCTGAGAATGAACTACATCCGAATCCTTCCCGGCGATAGGGTAACCCTGGAGATGTCTCCCTACGACCTGTCCAAGGGCCGCATCATCTGGAGAGACAAATAAAGCGAGGCGAAGCCGAGCGCTACCCAAACGCAGCAAAGCGAAGTTTGGGTTTCCCGTATGGCGAAGCCGAGCGCTACAATATTCCCGCAGAAAGCACTTGCATTATATAGAAATTGGTGGTATAATGCTTTAGCAACTCTGTTGGTCTATAGAAAGGAGAATTACTGTGAAGGTTAGAAGTTCTGTAAAACCGATTTGCGAAAAATGCAAAATCATAAAGAGAAAAGGCAGTATCAGAGTAATTTGTGAAAATCCGAAGCATAAGCAGAGACAAGGTTAATTATTAAATTAGGAGGTGTAATACACACATGGCTCGTATTTCAGGTGTTGACTTACCAAGAGAAAAACGTGTTGAAATCGGTCTGACTTACATTTATGGCATCGGCCGCGCAAGCTCCAACCGCATCCTTGCAGAAGCAGGCGTAAATCCCGATACCCGTGTTAAGGATTTGACTGACGATGAAGTAAAGAGACTGGCATCCGTGATTGCTGAGACTCAGATTGTTGAAGGTGATTTACGTAGAGAAATCGCTATGAACATTAAGAGACTTCAGGAAATTGGCTGCTACCGTGGTATCCGCCACAGAAAGAGTCTTCCGGTACGCGGACAGAAGACCAAGACCAACGCAAGAACCCGCAAAGGCCCGAGAAAGACTGTAGCAAACAAGAAGAAGTAAAAGAAGAGTACTTAACAAGTGTTTTACAAGTTTAGTACCGACTTTGTTCTTTGACCTTAGGGAGGTCTTTCGCCGACTTAGGAAAAAGGACTACCTTAAATTACTAGAAACTGGTAACAGGAATCGGGTTATATGTTTTAAAAACAGGAATAACGGATTCTAGGAAGAAGCAAAGAAAGTAGGTTAGTTTAAAATGGCTAAAAAAGTGTCCACTGCAAAAAAAGTGACAAAAAAGCGTGTAAAGAAAAACGTTGAACGCGGACAAGCACACATCCAGTCATCTTTTAACAACACGATAGTGACTTTAACGGATGCACAGGGGAATGCCTTATCATGGGCAAGTGCTGGTGGTCTGGGATTTAGAGGTTCAAGGAAATCTACTCCATATGCGGCTCAGATGGCAGCAGAAACTGCAACAAAGGCAGCTCTTGTACACGGTTTAAAATCAGTAGATGTTATGGTAAAGGGTCCTGGTTCAGGACGTGAAGCAGCAATCCGTGCCCTTCAGGCTTGCGGATTAGAAGTAACCAGCATTAAGGACGTAACCCCGGTACCGCATAATGGTTGCCGTCCGCCGAAGCGTAGAAGAGTCTAATCTTAGGAGGTAAGTAAAGTGGCAGTTGATAGAGTTCCTGTTCTTAAAAGATGTAGATCCCTTGGCCTGGACCCCATCTATTTAGGAATTGACAAGAAATCCAATAGAGAGTCTAAAAGAGCAAATAAGAAAATGAGCGAGTATGGTACTCAGTTAAGAGAGAAGCAGAAAGCGAAATTTATCTATGGTGTATTAGAGAAGCCTTTCCGCAATTACTATGAAAGAGCAGCTCGTATGAAAGGTCAGACTGGTGAGAACCTGATGATCATGCTGGAGACCAGACTGGACAATGTACTGTTCCGTATGGGTATCGGCAGAACCAGAAAAGAGAGCAGACAGATTGTAGATCACAAACATGTTTTAGTAAACGGTAAGTGTGTAAATATCCCCTCCTACTTAGTGAAGGTTGGAGATGTTGTTGAGATCAAAGAGAAGTTTAAATCTGCACAGAGATACAAAGATATCTTAGAGGTAACAGGAGGCCGTATGGTACCGGCTTGGCTGGAAGTTGACCAGGAGGCATTAAAAGGCACTGTTAAGGAACTTCCTACCAGAGACGAGATTGATGTTCCTGTAAATGAAATGCTTATCGTCGAGTTGTACTCCAAATAAAAAATCCATCATTGCTTTGGCCTGCATATTCCGCAGGCCAGAGCATGGTCTTTATTCTGAGTATGTACCCTCGATTATATGACCCAGAAGGAGGGGCTGTTAGTGTTCGATTTCGAGAAACCAAACATTGAAATTGCAGAGATTTCAGAAGATAAGAAATACGGAAAATTTGTAGTAGAACCGCTTGAGAGAGGCTACGGCACCACGTTGGGAAATTCCCTGAGAAGGATTATGCTTTCTTCTCTTCCGGGTGCAGCAGTCAGTCAGGTGAAAATCGACGGAGTTTTGCATGAATTCAGTTCGATTCCTGGTGTAAAGGAAGACGTAACAGAAATCATTATGAACATCAAGAGCTTGGCAATCCGGAATACCAGCGATACCAATGAGCCAAAGATTGCGTACATCGAATACGAGGGTGAAGGCGTAATTACCGGTGCAGACATCCAGGCGGATGCAGATATCGAGATTATGAATCCCGAGCAGGTAATTGCTACCTTAAGCGGCGGCACAGACAGTAAGTTCTATATGGAGCTTACCATTACCAAGGGCCGCGGCTATGTCAGTGCAGATAAGAACAAAACCGAAGATATGCCGATTGGAGTGATAGCCATTGACTCCATCTATACCCCGGTTGAGCGTGTTAATCTAGCTGTACAGAACACCCGTGTAGGACAGATTACCGATTACGATAAGCTGACTTTGGATGTATTCACCAATGGTACCTTAGCTCCGGACGAGGCAGTAAGCCTTGCGGCTAAAGTATTAAGCGAACATCTGAATTTATTTATTGATCTTTCTGAAAATGCCAGAACTGCCGAGGTTATGGTAGAAAAAGAGGACAATGAGAAAGAAAAAGTTTTAGAGATGAATATTGACGAGCTGGAGCTTTCGGTTCGTTCTTATAATTGTCTGAAACGTGCCGGCATCAATACTGTTGAGGAGCTGTGCAACCGCACTTCAGAGGATATGATGAAGGTTCGAAATCTTGGCCGCAAGTCCCTGGAGGAAGTGTTGGCTAAGTTAAAGGAGCTGGGACTTCAGCTCAACCCCAGTGATGAATAATTTCGCTGCGGGATAACACTTTTATGGAGCAAAAGCACTCTGTCAGTAAGACCGACGAAGCATGACAGCGTGTTCCACAAAATGGAGGAAAATTTATCATGGCAAAGTATAGAAAATTAGGCAGGACTTCTGATCAGAGAAAGGCCCTGCTCCGTAATCAGGTAACCGCCCTTATCTATAATGGCAAAATCAAGACCACTGAGGCCAGAGCCAAGGAGATCCGCAAGATTGCAGAAGGTCTTGTTGCAATGGCTGTTAAAGAGAAAGATAACTTTGAGACCGTTAAAGTTACTGCTAAGGTTGCCCGTAAGGATGCCAATGGCAAAAGGGTAAAAGAAATGGTAAACGGCAAGAAAGTTACCGTATACGATGAAGTTGAGAAAGAAATCAAGAAGGATATGCCTTCCAGATTACACGCAAGAAGACAGATATTAAAGGTTCTGTACGGAGTAACTGAGGTTCCCACCCAGGCAGCCGGCAGAAAGAAAAATACCAAGTCTGTTGACTTAGTAGCAAAGTTATTTGACGAGATTGCACCTAAATACACTTCCCGCAACGGCGGTTACACCAGAATTGTGAAGATTGGCCAGCGTAAAGGTGATGGAGCAATGGAAGTTCTCATTGAGCTGGTATAATTGATAACAGAGTAATTTTAGGGATGTTGCAAAATAAGGCGGTTTTCCATTAGCAGATGTCCGCCGGGCTTTATTTTGCAGCATCCTTTTTCATTTTCGTTACTGTTCACTGCCAATGTCAGTTAGTTAAGTACCAGGTTAGATTCTGCGATAGGGGCCTAACCTAAATTTTTGTAAAAATATCTCGAAAGTGGTTGACAAAAACGCTAAAATGTGCGGCCGCGCTCACTACTGATGAAATTTAGAGGTAGTGAGCGCGGCCCTTTGGTCAGGGGGATAATATCGTTTTTGACCAAAGAAGGCACACTATGACCAACCCTGAAAAAATCAAACAGATCCTGCTGTCCGAAATCGAAAAGATGGACCAGCACCATGAGGATTTCTGCAGACGCCCCGGAATCGATTTCACCCGTGACAGGAAAATCCCTTTCGGTACGCTCCTACATTTCCAGATCTCCATGGAAAGCGGCTCCGTCAGCCATGAACTGCTCAAGTATTTCAATTTCGATGCCCAGGCACCATCGCTTTCAGCATTCTACCAGCAGCGGGCCAAGCTCTCCGATGATGTCTTCCAAAAGCTTTTCTACAGCTTCAACAAACACTTCAGCCCCAGATACCTGCTCAAAGGCAGGTACCAGCTCCTCGCATGTGACGGGTCAGGCTTTACTTTCACAAGGAACCCGAAGGACTCCGAAAGCTATTATGCTCCAAGCGGGCGTTCCCAGAAAGGCTATAACCAGATGTACCTCGTCCCTTTGTATGACCATCCTGAATCGGCAGACCAGTACCGGCACATCTGCCAAAAGGTGGCTTTCGACTATTTCCCGCCCCAAGGGTATGGGGAATACGAGATATCCCTCCGCGTCCTGCGCTTCCCCATCGGGAATGGCACATATGAGAACATCTTAACGAACCTTCCCGAAAACGAGTTCCATGCGGATGAAATCAAGGAACTATACCGCCTCAGATGGGGCATCGAGACTTCTTTCTGTACGCTGAAGCATGCAATAGCTGCCGTAAACTTCCACTCAAAGAGCAGGCAGATGATAACACATGAGATATGGGCCAGGCTCATACTTTTTAATTTCTGCTCCTACATAACGGGCCAGGTCACGTTTGTGAAGCAGAAACGCAAACATGTCCATCAGGTTAATTTTTCGATTGCTTTCAAGACCTGCCGCCATTTCCTGCGCCTGCACTCAGGAGAAGCACCGCCTGATGTGGAGGGCCTGATCAGAAAGCACACGCTTCCTGTCAGGCCCTCCAGGAACTTTGCCCGCCAGCAAAGGTTCCAGGTACCAGTCAGCTTTACATACCGATTTTGACTGACAGAATCATTGTACCACATGGCAGGCTTTTTTCATACCTGTTTATTTGTCATGCAATAAAATAGAAACACTGTTCGGCAAATGGCATGATTCATGCTGTCTGTTCCAGAACCCGCTCCCAAATGGCACTTCATTCCTATATTCAGGCCACTTATTCGATTTTCAAAGTTCTTAACTAACTGACATTGGTTCACGGGGGCATCTTCTCTGTCAGAAAAAAGTCAGAATATTGTAAGTTGACGGTAGACTCATGTGAGCCGTATAATAAAGACAGATAAAGGAGGCGGGCATATGAGTAAATTACGTAAAATCATTCAGACAGTGATAGTAGCATCACTATTTTCTGCGGTATTGGCGCCTCAGGCTTGGGCCAGAACCGCTATAGGCAGCTTTGGAGTGCATGTAAAGACCAACCTGGAGGCCGGAGATACCCTGCCGGATATGAATGTAGGAAATAATGGAGATACCAACTATGTATATTCCAATTCATCTAAATATGATATTTTGGATGTAGAGTGGTCTTCTTCAACAGAAAAGGAATTAAAGATTGGAGAGACTCCCAAGATGAAGATCTATCTTGAGGGAGTCGATGACTACTATTTCCGTAATAGCTACAGCTCCGGAAATGTTTCCGTAAGCGGAGCCGACTTTGTAAGCGCCAAGGTCAGCAACGGCCAGATGGTACTGACGGTTAAGGCCAGACCTGTAAAAGGCGAATTTGATCCTCCGGCAGATGCTTACTGGAGTGGTTCCAGAGGCCAGGCCAAATGGGAAGCGCCGGATGAGAAATATGCATCCTCAGGCGCTTATGATGTATACCTGTACCGGGGCGGTACTCTGGTGAAAAAGCTGGAAAATTATAAAAGAACCTCAGCAGACTTTTATCCCTACATGACCAGAAAGGGGACCTATACCTTCCGTGTGCGTACTGTTCCTTCCACCAGCAAGGAAGAGGATTACGGAAAGAAGAGCGGATGGACCAAGTCGGATGAGCTCTATATTGATGAGCATCAAGTATCTGACGGCAGCGGTCAGATTTCAGAGGACAATAGCAGTACTACCAATTCCGGTGGAATCACCAGCGTAGGCTGGCAGAAACTGAATGGCACCTGGAGCTTCCGCTACCCGGACGGCAGCTACCACAGAAACGGCTGGTTAAGCGTAGACGGACGCTGGTATCTTTTTGATTCCAACGGCGTAATGCTTACAGGCTGGCAGAAAGTAAATAACATCTGGTATTACTTAAGCACTAATGAAGGAGGGCCTTACGGAGCCATGCATGTAGGCTGGCTGAAGGAAGGCAATGCCTGGTACTATTTCAATCCCAATCAGGGAGGGCCGGAAGGGGCCATGTGTACCAACTCCTGGATTCAGGTTAACGGCAAAACTTATTATGTAAATCCCAGCGGTATTATGGCTGAGGGCTGGAATGATGTAGGCGGCCAGTGGCATTATTTTTATCCAGGCAGTGGAGAGATGGCGGTGAATACAGTTATTGACGGTTTCCCGGTAGACAGCCAGGGAGTCTGGAACCGGAATATCATGACCCGGTAATATTTTTATAACAGCTCAGACGGCGGGGATTTGAAAGGAATTTTGCACGTCAGGCTTGTTGTAAGTCAAAATTTTCATATGCTGGCGACAGCGCCCAGGCAGGGTAAAATCTGCCTGGGCGCTGTTTTTCGGTACAGATGTCAGAGAGTAGCAGGCAGTGATAACAGAAAGCGGTTTGGTTTCACTTTATACCATCTATTTTGTGCCATCCCCTTGTCAGATTTACTTGACTATGCTATTAATATCTAATAAAATGAAACGTAACAGTTTAGAAAAGCGCAAAAACAGGAGCGCTGATAAAGCATGAGAGGACAGATATGGGAATTATCAAAGCAGCACATGTAATTTTTGATTATATAAAACGGGATGAAGAGGAAAATATAGAAGAAGTAAACCGGGCTATTGACGATTTGAGCCTGGATATTGAAAAGGGAGATTTTGTAGCGGTTTTAGGCCACAATGGCTCCGGAAAGTCTACATTTGCCAAACATGTAAATGCCCTTCTTATGCCTACAGACGGAACTCTGTGGATCTCAGACATGAATACCCGGGACGAGGAAAAGCTTTGGGATATCCGAAAAAAAACGGGCATGGTGTTCCAAAATCCAGATAACCAGATTATTGGAAATATAGTGGAAGAGGATGTGGGTTTTGGCCCGGAAAACATCGGAGTACCCACAGATGAAATTTGGAAACGGGTGGATGACAGTCTGGAAGCTGTGGGAATGACAGCCTATCGTAAAAAATCCCCCAATAAGTTATCCGGCGGCCAGAAGCAAAGGGTGGCCATTGCCGGGGTAATGGCTATGCGGCCTCAGTGTATTGTTCTGGACGAGCCTACGGCTATGCTGGATCCCAACGGCCGGAGTGAAGTGATCCGGACGGTCAGGGAGCTGAACCAGAAGGAAGGCGTTACGGTACTGCTAATCACCCATTATATGGAAGAGGTGATCCACGCGGACAGAGTAATCGTTATGGATGACGGCAGAATTGTTATGGACGGAACTCCCAGGGAAATTTTTTCCAGGGTGGAAGAGCTGAAAAGCTACCGGCTGGATGTTCCCCAGGTAACAGAGCTGGCCTGGGAACTGAAAAAAGAAGGGCTGCCTCTTCCGGAGGGAATTTTAACCAGACAGGAATTTATGGATGCCCTAATGCCTGTATTTGCAGAAAAATATCCGGGAAAAATAACCGTGTAGGCCGGAATTTACAGGAAAGGGAAAACAGATGGGAATAAAAGCAGTCAATTTGAACCACATTTACGGCCAGGGAACCGCTTTGGCGCAGTATGCATTAAAAGATGTAAGCTTTGAAATAGAGGACGGGGAGTTTGTGGGCCTTATTGGGCACACCGGATCCGGAAAGTCCACCTTGATTCAGCATTTAAACGGCCTTTTAAGGGCTTCCGGGGGAGAGCTGTATTATAATGGGGAAAATATTTATAATCATGGCTACGATATGAGAAAACTCCGAAGTAAGGTTGGGCTGGTATTTCAGTATCCTGAACACCAGCTTTTTGAGGTAGATGTATTTTCCGATGTGTGTTTTGGTCCGAAAAACCAGGGCCTTTCCAGAGAAGACACGGAAGAAAGGGCAAAAAGGGCTCTTCAGGCCGTAGGACTGGACGAGAGCTTTTATACCCAGTCCCCCTTTGAATTGTCTGGAGGACAAAAGCGGCGGGTAGCCATTGCGGGAGTGCTGGCTATGGAACCGGAGGTGCTGATTTTGGACGAACCTACAGCAGGCTTGGATCCCAAAGGGCGGGACGAGATTTTGGATGAGATAGCTGTCCTTCATAAAGAGAAAAAGATGACCATTATTCTGGTTTCCCACAGTATGGAGGATATTGCCCGATACGCGGACAGGCTTATGGTGATGAATCATGGGGAGAAGGTCTTTGACGGCCCGCCTAAAGAGGTGTTTAAGCATTATAAGGAATTAGAAAAGATAGGACTTGCGGCTCCCCAGATTACCTATATTGTTCAGGATTTAAGAAGCCGGGGAGTGGATATAGACGATGAAATTACTACAGTGGCACAGGCGCGACAGGCGATTTTAAATTTGCTGAAGCCCGATACCCCGCAGTAAGGGGACACTGCCCGGTGTCAGTCTGACGGTTAGGAGACAATATGATTAGAGATATTACGATAGGACAATATTACCCGGTGGATTCCGTAATTCACCGGCTGGATCCCAGAACAAAGCTTGTGGGAACCATGGTGTTTATTATCGCCCTGTTTCTTGCAGACAATATTTGGGGATATTTGCTGGCAACAGTAGTTCTGGCTTTGGTGATTGGAAGCAGCAAGGTTCCCTTCCGCTTTATTGTCAGGGGATTGAAAGCCATAGTAGTGTTATTGCTGATCAGCGTCAGCTTTAACCTCTTTTTAACGGATGGGGAGGTTTTGATAAAGCTGGGATTTTTAAAGGTGACCAGGGAGGGAATCCAGACAGCAGGGTTTATGGCGGTAAGGCTGATTTATCTGGTAATCGGTTCTTCTCTCATGACCTTTACCACCACTCCCAATCAGCTGACAGATGGACTGGAAAAGGGGCTGGGATTTTTAAAACCTTTTCATATGCCGGTTCATGAGGTGTCCATGATGATGTCCATTGCTTTGAGATTTATTCCTATTTTGGTGGAAGAGACGGATAAGATTATGAAGGCCCAGATGGCCAGAGGCGCAGACTTTGAGAGCGGCAATTTGATTCAAAAGGCTAAGGCAATGGTGCCTCTTCTGGTGCCCCTTTTTATTTCCGCATTCCGCAGGGCCACGGATTTGGCAATGGCAATGGAGGCCCGCTGCTACCGGGGCGGGGAAGGCCGGACTAAGATGAAACCCTTAAAATATGCCCGCCGCGACCGAATCTCCTATCTTTTGTTTGCGATTTATATAGGGCTTGTACTTGTATTGAGGATAATGCTATGAAACGTGTTAAGCTGGTGGTAGCCTACGACGGCACCAATTACTGCGGCTGGCAGCTCCAGCCTAATGGAATCACAATAGAAGAGGTACTAAATAAGGCTCTGTCAGATTTACTGAGAGAGCCTATTGCCATTATAGGGGCCAGCCGGACGGATTCCGGCGTACATGCCAAAGGCAACGTGGCCGTATTTGACACAGAGAGCCGGATTCCGGCAGATAAGATTTGCTTTGCTTTAAATCAACGGCTGCCGGAGGATATCCGGATTCAGGCATCCCGGGAAGTTCCTTTGGACTGGCATCCAAGAAAACAGAATTGTATCAAAACCTATGAATATAAAATCTTAAACCAGAAAATCGATATGCCGGTAGGCCGTCTCTACGCGCATTTTTGCTATTTTGATTTGGATCTGGAGAAAATGCGGCAGGCCGCCTCTTACCTTATAGGGGAACACGATTTTAAAAGCTTCTGCACGGTACGCAGCCAGGCAGAGGAAACCGTACGTACTATTTATAACCTGACTCTGGAAAAAGACAGGGAAGGGCTGATTACCATGCGAATTAGCGGCAGCGGATTCCTCTACAATATGGTTCGGATCATTGCCGGTACTCTGCTAAAGGTGGGGATGGGAGTATATCCGCCGGAACAGGTGGAAAAGATTTTGGATGCCAGAGATCGGCAGGCAGCCGGAGGCACTGCTCCGGCTAAGGGATTGACTCTGGTGAGTATGGAATACGAAAAGGAGCTGTGTCCGGAGATTCAGGTGGATAACAAAGACTGGAAATACCGTATGGTTCAGCGGGAAATACCAAAAAAGAAGAAAGGCTACGTGGTTATTGAACGATGCAGAGACGGGGACTTTCAACGGACGGTTACCCGTCTGGTACACCAGTGTTACCGAAACGGAGCCAGAGAAATCTTTGTGCTGGATGCAGAGCCGGGAAAGGAACGGCTTGTCCCGGGAGAATGTTACGGCTATTATAGACTGGAAAAAAGCTACCGGTTTTTTAAAATGGAAAAGAAGTTGAAAAAGCAGGATAGTATGCAGCAGGTCTCCGGGACTGCCGCCATCAGGCTTACAGGCTTAAAAAAGCCGGATTGGCCTCAGTGGCTGGCGATGTATAATGAAAGCTTTTTCCAGGTGGCAAGTTCCGCCACTTATGATACGGAAGATATCCGGAAGGAGCAGCAGGGCGGCAGCCGGTTTTTCTGGCTCCTCAAGGGACGAAAGCGGGTGGGGTTTGCGGTATTGGTACCGAACCCTAAGATGGATACCCTTTATATTGACATGATTGGCATTGCCAAAGAGTTCTGGGGCCAGGGACTTGGATATCAGGCTATGAAGGCGGTAGAAAATATGGCAGAGGTTTGGGGCCTTTCACGTATGGAACTGATGGCGGCTGACTGTAATAAGCGGGCTGTAAGCCTGTACCATAAATCTGGTTTTGAAATATTTGGAACACGCCCATGGTTTTTTCAGGCAAAGGATATAGGGGAAAAGGAGAAGGAAAATGAAAGAAAATAAAAGCTGCTGGGAGTATTTGGGGATTGAACCAACTGCAGATAAGGAAGAAATCCGAAAGGCCTATTTCACAAGACTGCCTTATTTTCACCCGGAAGAAAATCCGGAGGGGTTTAAGGATTTGCGAAAGGCTATGGAAGAAGCCCTTATGCAGGCTGGTGAAATAGAGAATGATCAGGAGGACGGACTACGGGCTGCGGAGATGCTGGGAGGTGAGGAAATCCAGGGGCTGCTAAAAGCAGCAGAGGAATTGTACCAGGATTATAGCTGCCGTATTCAGCCTGATAAATGGGCAGAATTGATTCAACATCCTGCTTGTCGGGATTTGGAGACCCAGAGTCAGGCAGGAATGGCTCTTTTGGGCTTTTTTATGGATCATTTCCACCTGCCGGCGCCTTGCCTGGTTGTTCTTAATGACTATTTTGGCTGGACCGGAGAAGAAGGGCTGGCGGATCAGTTTCCGGAAGGGTACATAGAATATCTCTTTGACCAGATTGAAGGGGAGGAAGATTTCCGCTACGATCTGGTAAAGCCTGGAATGGGGATAGATTGTGAGAAATACTGCCAGGCTTATTTTGACCTGCGCTCTGCCATTAACCAGAAAGATAAAGAGACTGCCGATCAAATATTGGAGACTCTTAAAGGAGTAAAGCTGTACCACCCGGACATGGAAGTGCTGAAGATTCGTCATACTCTGATGCACCAGGGAAAAGAGGAGGAGGCCTTCCGGTTGGCGGAGCGTCTCTATCAGGAGGATGGACAAAACCCGACTGCCCGGTATTTCTTTGCCCGGACTGCTTTAAATTACCAGAAATCGGAAGTGGAGGATGAGACACTTTCTAAACTTATCAATGAGCTTGTGTCCTCGGATCCGGAGGACTGCAATTATATGGTTCTTCTGGGAAACTATCTGCGGCATGTGGGAGATCTGGCCAGCGCGTTAAATGCGTACCAGGAAGCAGACCGCCTGTATGGTGAAAAGTGGGAATATATAGAAAGTTTGATTCAGGACACGGCAAAGGACCTGGCTTTTCAGATGGAAAATGGGGAGTACGGGGACATAGAGAATTGGAACCTGGCCCATATCTGCTATATGGGAGGAATTTATAACCGGGTAGTAGAACTTTTATCAGAAACTGATCCGCCAAAGGAAAAGGAGATGTCCTGGCTCTTTATGATGGCGAGGAGCTGCTATGAGCTAAAGGATTACGAGAAAGCCGCCACGTATCGAAGAAATATCTGGGATTTACTTGCACCGGAAGAAAGGCCTTTGGAATTGTACCTGGATTTGGCAGAAGCGTATGCTCTTTCCGGTCAGAAAGACCAGGCTCAGGAGTTTTATGACAAAGCCATAGCAGATTTTCCGGAAGAGAGAGAGCCTTTATTCAAAAAGGCGGAGCTGCTTCTGGAAAATTCCAGAAAGCAAGAAGCTTTGGAGCTTTGCCGCCGGATGCTGAAAATAGGCTTTGAACCGGAAGCTTTCCATATGTATCTGGAGATTCTGGTAGATTTAGAGCAGTATCAGGAGGCCAGGGAAAAGGCGGAGCATCTGTTTGCCCAGGGATTTGAAAGCGCTACATCCCGTTACCAATACGCGAAAGCTTTGCGGAAATTAAAAGAGTGGGAAAAGGCAGAGGCAGTTTTAAAGGATCTGCTGGAAAAAACCGGAGGAGCTCCGGTGGTATATCAGGAATATGCCGGGCTATGTTCAGATACGGATCGGACAGAGGAGGCTTTGAAGCTTATTGACCAGGCTATTGCCGGACAGGATACGGCCACCCGCCAGTTTATCCGGGGCGGATACCTTCATGACCTGGAACGGTATGAGGAGGAGGCGGCTCTCTATTTGACCTTGATGAAGCAGGGAGCCGACGGATATTATATTCATTTTCGTTTAGGCCAGGCCTATGAAGAAATGGAGCGGTATGAGGAGGCAGAAGGCTGTTATCGTAAATCTGTCGGGCTTAATCCGGAAGCCTTTCGTATTTGGGATTATTTGGGAGATGTACTTCAAAATCAAGGAAAATGGGAGGAAGCGGCGGAAGCTTACCGCACAGGCGCAGATGGAGGGGATGTTCAGGCCGCCAGAGATCTGTGCCGAATCCTGAAGCGCTTATACCGGACGGAGGAAGCGGCAGAAGAAGCCAGGCTTAGAATATCCCGGGATCCGGATGACCCAATTTTGTTTAGTATTTATGCCAAGATTTTAAGCCGCCAGGAAAACTATGACGAGGCCAGAAAATGTTATGGGAGATATATGGAATTAAAGCCCTCACAGACGGCCTACGCTTACAAAGAGATTGCCTTGCTGTATGAAAAGGAAAAGGACTATGGGAAAGCGGAAGAATATTTCCGGAAGGCCATAGAAGAAAGCCCTGAAGATGCTGTGTACTGGCAGGCCATAGGAAAACACTTTTTTAAGGAGCAGAAGGATCCGGAAAAAGCTCTTTCCTATTTGGAAAAGGCCATGGAACTGGGAGATGAGAGAACCTACGGCTGGATGTTGCTGGGAGAGCTTTACGATGCTTTGGGACGATCCGGTGAAGCCCGGAAATGTTATGAAAAATCTCTGAAAAATTACCAAAAGAAACTTCAGGAGAATCCGAAAAATTGCTGCACATATGAAGGAATTGCGGATGTGCTGTTTCATCTGGGACGGCTTGATGAGGCGGAGGAAATTGCCCGGCAGGGAATTGCCCGTCAAAACTGGGCTTTTACCTGTAATAAGTGTGTCTGTTATGAAGGGTATGAGGATTTGTCTAAAATTGAAGAAAAGCGGGGAAATTATGAAAAGGCTCTGGAATATATGGAGATTGCCGGACAAAATTCTACTACCGGATTTTACCCAAAAGAAATCGCCCGTTTAAAAGAAATAGTGAAAAACCTGTGATTTTAAAGGGCTTTTCCGGAAAAATGGGTTGACATGCCAGAAGGTCTATTATATAATGTATAACTGTGACGTTGCGAGAAAATGCTTGACCAAAGCCCCGGAACAGGCATTTTGCGATAAATGTTTCAGATATTTTGAGCGAAGTTAACAGGAGGTCAACCAATGAAGAGTTTTATGGCTAGTCCAGCAACAATTGAAAGAAAATGGTACGTAGTTGACGCTACCGGATATACATTAGGCCGTTTAGCATCTGAGATTGCTAAGGTTTTAAGAGGCAAAAATAAGCCGATTTTTACCCCTCATATGGACTGCGGCGATTATGTAATCGTTGTAAATGCAGAGAAGGTAAAAGTAACCGGCAAGAAGTTAGATCAGAAGATTTACTACCATCACTCCGAGTACGTAGGCGGTATGAAGGAAACCACCCTGCGTGAGATGATGGCTAAGAAGCCGGAGAAGGTAGTAGAGTTAGCAGTCAAGGGTATGCTTCCAAAGGGACCTCTGGGAAGAAGCATGTTAGACAAGCTTCATGTATACGCAGGCCCGGATCACGAGCAGGCAGCACAGAAACCAGAAGTTTTAACATTCTAATTTAGAAGATTTGGAAGGAGGAAATTGCAATGGCTAACGCAAAATTTTACGGAACTGGCAGAAGAAAAAAATCCATCGCCAGAGTATATTTAGTACCGGGAACCGGTAAGATTACGATCAATAAGAGAGATATCGATGAGTATTTAGGTCTGGAGACCTTAAAACTCATTGTTCGTCAGCCTCTGGTTGCAACTGAGACCACTGATAAATTCGACGTATTAGTAAATGTTCACGGCGGCGGCTTCTCCGGCCAGGCAGGCGCTATCCGTCACGGCATTTCCAGAGCTCTGCTTCATGCAGACGCTGAGTACCGGCCTATCTTAAAGAAGGCTGGCTACTTAACCAGAGATCCGAGAATGAAAGAGAGAAAGAAGTACGGTCTCAAAGCGGCCCGCCGCGCTCCGCAGTTCAGCAAGCGATAATCGGCTGTTCAAACCGTATCAAAATTGCTCAAAAACCCCGGAAAATCAAGGTTTTCCGGGGTTTTCTTATACCCAAACAAGCTGATATAGTTTGACCTGATTTGACACAACGAGAGCCATTTTCACCCAATTTTTAGTGGTTAAAAATAGGACAACCGGCAAAAATGGAGGTAAAAAACGGGCTTAGTGGTTAAAAAATAGGACAACCACAGCCCTGATTTCGGGGTATTTCAGAGGCGATTTTTACTCCCTCTCACCCCTCAATTTATACGAGAACAGT
>CAJTOL010000036.1 GCA_910577645.1 uncultured Lachnospiraceae bacterium | reverse complement strand
GGTAAAGCACTGATGAAATGCTTTATCTCTTACACTTATATGGTACTAAAAAGCGCCACCCAATTGTAAGCGACGATTTCTGAAAGTTATTTTGTTGTTATCGAATGAGCCAACTGTAATCCTTACGGCAATCTAAGATATAATCCACATACACAGTATCGTCTTGGATTTGATAGAGGACAAGATACCACTTCTCAATAAACATTTTGTGATATTTATTTGGTGTGATATAAAGTTCCTCAAAAAACGGAAAACGCTGCGGTATCTGGCAGAGGGAACGCATAGCGGTCATAATTTCTTTCTTTTTTGCCTTTGCTGCGTCTTTATTGACCTGTGCCATAAAACGGATATGTGTTCCCAACATCCTCTTTGCCCTGTCGGAAACAATGACTTTGTATCTCCTGCTCTCTGCCATACGCTACTCCTCTGCAATCACATCATCAAGGTAAGCGTCCAGTTCATCAAGCGTACAGCCAACTCTGCCTGCCATTCTATCTTCCTCTACTGCCAAAAGCTCCTCACGGAGCTTCAGCATTTTTTCCCTGCGGTTATAAGTTTCAATATCCATAACGACTAAATCTCCCTCGCCATTCTTGGTAAGGAAAATCGGCTCTGCGGTCTTTCTGCACATATCAGCAATCTCGTTGTAATTCTGGCGGATTGCTGCGGATGGACGAATATTCATAACACAGCCTCCTTGCATATATTAGATAGCAGTATTCTACCCATATTATACTCATCTCATACAATCAAGTCAATACGCACAGAAAAATTTTACATTATAAGCCCATCATTTCACGGACAACACGGTCTGCCATTTTGACCTCACCGACAAGAATGAACATATTGAATATCAGTTCGCCCACATAGCTCCAGACCATCGACACCGCCATACACCGACATTATCATAATGAATGACAGCACCGTGATAAACAGACCGCCAATCAGCGTGACCGCCCAAAGGGGAATGCTCTCGAAAAAGCCACAGTCCTCAACCACCGTCACAATCTCCTGCGGCAATACCGTCTGGGATGCCGAACCGAAACCTGCGGCGTTCATAATGGTGGAAATCAAGCCACTTTTGCCTTTTTGTTGGAGCCTTTTCCATTCTCATGACCCTACCGCCAAGAGCCTCCTATTCCGCTTTCAGACAACGGCTACAGCGTGGCTTTTTCTGTTTCGCCTCCAAATCAGCCAGGGAAACTCTCTCACGGGGTCTTTTTCTACTCTGTTCGCAGATTTTGCTCGCCGGGTAACGCGAACCATCTTTTTTTGCCTACCAGCATCTTGCACAGACTATTTTACGTATGATTATAAACCTATATCAATTTTTTATATCTTCCGCCTCTTCTGGTGATAATTTCTTACCACCTGTAAACGCTATTATTAAATTGACAATAGAACCATCAAAATATTCTTTCACCATTTTCTTTGTCCATTTTTGCATCAACTCAATACGAGAGCATTTGTAATAATACATAAGATAGCAAATTGGATTATACCAGTTTACAGCAATAGCTAACAGAGCCATATATTTAAAAAATATATCGTATATGGCACATCACACAAATTTGAGTAAACCAGTTTAACATCTTTTTTCACTTTCAATTCAGCTTTGATATTATAAAACAGTTCGATTTTACTTATAGATTCGTCATCCCAATTAAAATATAACTTTTTTAACTTAAAATATCCTATAATCTGATTTAAAACTAATAATGTAGATACAATACATATCAAACTCAAAATCAACCATATAACTTTTACTGACCAGGAGATGATTTTATCATCTTGAATGACTAATATGTATTTAGTTAAATCAATATGTTTAATACTACTCGAAAAATATGTTTTTAAATTAGGGAATATCTTGTAAATCTCTCTTAACACAATAAATTTAAACCACGCGAATGGAATTAAATAAAATACTAAAGAGGACTTCAAAATAAAATATTTCCAACGTAAAGAAAAATATTTGCTTGCAATCGAATTAAAAAGCTTGTATAAAATAAATACTTGCGTACCAGATAACGTCATTATAAATAATAGAGTTTTATTCAAAATTTCACCCACGCATCTAAAGAACTAATAGAACTTAGTACACATATTATCATTACAACATTAATATGTCAAATATCGTTATTAAGTAACCATGATATAGAAATCTCATCATATGTTGAGGAATTTTTTAATATATTTATAATATTATTTTCCAAATCATCAGTTGGTGTTGTGTCTGCAGATAATATTATCTCAACATCTAAAATATTTCCTTCATTGCGTTTTATGATTTTTGAACTTTTAACGCCATTTATCTGATTAACTTGCTGCTCTAGTCTTTTTAATAAAGCTAATTGAGTTTTTTGATCTTTGTCTATATTCGCGGTAATAGTAGTATCACTAAAATTCACTTCGATTATTTTATTGTTGTTTGAAATTAAAAAAGCTGATATTAAACAAATTAAAAAAACTGATATATATATTTTTTTTCTAGACATTTTATATTATCCTTTTATGTAATAAAGACAGCATCTTTCGCTACTTATTATACGATTAGAAACAGAAAGCTGCAACAAAATTTGTCACAGCTTTTAACTACTCATCTTTCTCAGTTATTAAGACTATATATTTAACTTTGATATCCTAAAACCGGTGCAATATTAGTAGTATATGGATTCAGACTTGCATAAAAAACATAATACGCATTCCCGGCCGTTGACGATACTTCCAATGGAAGAGAATGGTCTAATGGCTCATTTGTTGCATTATCTTTATCCCATGCACATGAGAAGCGATTATCGCTTATAGTATAGCTACAGTTCAAATTCTTAATATAACTATTTTCTCCATCAAGATACCAACTGCATGTTGATTTAACTGTAAATGCGGTCACCTTTTTTCCAGCAGTATTAACAGTGTAAAAAGTAAATGTCTTACTACTGGTCTTGTTTGTACCTCGAGTAAGTTCATCTGATGTTTGCTCGGTAAGTTCCACATACAGAATCGTTCCATCATCAAGCTGCCCCGCTTCCTTAACTTCACCTACATGAGTTGGTGCCTCATTGGTTCTTTGCATCACCATATGTTCATTTGAAACAGGAATCCTTCCCGTATCAAATGATGCAGTTTTTGTTCCTGCATCTGCAAAAGCTGGCATTGAAGCAGTTACTGCAAAAACCATAGCCATTACTAATGTAGAAAATCCTTTCCTTAAATTTATACTATATACCTCCTTCTTATATTGTACTATTTATACTTAGTGCATAGTATACTGCCAAAATTTTCTATTGTCAATACTACTTTTTGTAATTGCAGATATACATATAGTGAGTAAATATTACTGTTAATAAAGAGCGTAAAGTTATGCGTAAACTTTCATAATTACTTTTATCAGAAAGGGCAGATTATGACAAATCCACCAACGGTTACTCTGCCTAAAATATGCGATAAGAAGATTTTGTAGTGGACATTGACGAGATTGCCTGCCTTTTGGATGAGGTTGAAAGCGGGGATAATTTATCAGGAGGGTCAAAAAAGCTTCCATGAGTTGAACAAATACAGGGATACTAATACGATGCACCCGGAACCATTTGAATTTTATATAGATATATTTGTTCTAATATCCAGACAAAAGAACAGTCTTTCCTTAGCCCACCCTTTCTTCATTTCCGGATTGCCAGTTTCTTTAGATTTATACATGCAAATATAAGGGTCAGTTCCATTGTCACTTTAGCCAATCCTTTGTACTGTGTATATCTCATCCCATGTTTTTTCCGTCTGCAATGACTTGTTCGATAGCTTCTTTCCGTTTTTGATAGATTTCTTTCATTTCGGTCTGATGATGAATCCCCTCCACTTCTTCCATGTATTCCTCCCATACATGGCGGCTCACCACTCTTACATGGTCTTTGCTTCCCGTACATTGGTTTCGGTACGCACATCCCTTACACTTTTTCCATCGCTTTTGTATTCACGGTATTCTTCACGGTTTGTTGTGCTATATTTTAGTATCTGGTTACTTGGACACAGATAACAAGCAAAGTATTCATCATATACATAATCGCTCTTTTGAAAATACCCGTTCTTTATCATTAGACGTTTATAGGACATAACCGGAATCTTTCCACCCTCGATTAGCTTCCTTGCAATTACTGGGATCTTATAGCCCACATCCATTACATAGTATTTGGAATATTTCACCCTTCCGTTTACGCTCCGGTACAGTCCCCAAAATGGCACACTGTCGTGGACATTCCCCGCTACCACTTCAAAATCTATTACATTATTAATTCATAAAAAATGGTGCTGGAGGTGAACGAATAGTAGGGGAATTAAACATAAGCTGACACAGGATGAGATTGTGGAACGAATCAGACAGGAAATTTTCATCTCCCATCCCTTATTTTTTCTCTTTTACCTCTAAAATCCCGATGTCATCTGTGGAAAGGGCAAAAATAAGGGGTCAAAAATGGTTGTTTTTCGCCCTGTTTTTGACCCTATTTTTACTCTTTAAACCACAATATCTTGTGTTTTATTCCCTATTTCTCTTATCCAAACCACAATACGTCACTTTCCTCCTCGTTCAAAATTTAATCTTGTTGCATTATTCATTACATACAGGCTGAACTGGACCAGCCAGCCTGTATGCCGCTATTTTATAACTGCTTTCTATTTACGCCCCTTTCTCCGTCATTGTCACCCAGACTCTCATACCATGCACAAAAGCTGTTGTACGGCACAACGTAACGGCTGTTGATTTTCAGCACGGCAAATGGACAATCCGCCCCCTGCATATACTCATATGCCAGCGACTTACTGATGTTCAATATCGCCGCCACCTCCATATCCATGTAACACGCTCATACAAAATATCATAATTTCCTAATGCGGAGTCAAGAAACCCAGTATTTATGCGGCTTTCAGCAATTACCTCACCTAATTTGGGGCTAATAAAAATATAATTCATGCTAATTCACGGAAAAAATGTAAAGGATTTTAGCAGATATGGCAGGCCTTTCCATGCCCTTTGACAAGCCGGGGCTGGTTGAAATCCATGTCAACCAGCCCCGGTAAAAACCTGCTATGAAATTCGTAAAAAATGATAGAACATAATAGAAAATTTACTCCACAAAAACCATATATTTGGTAGTATTTTGGTAGAAACTCCCCCACCCGGCGCATCCTCAAAACCCGGAAACGCCCATAAATACTGACTTTAACGCATACTGCCTTTATTCGTTCACCTCAAATTTGTAGCCCATTCCCCACACAGTTTTAATATAATCTCCTTTATCTCCCAATTTGCTTCTCAGCTTTTTCACATGGGTATCAATCGTGCGGGCATCCCCGAAATAGTCATAATTCCAAACGTTATTGAGAATCTTTTCCCGGGACAGGGCCATACCCTGATTATTTATGAAATAGTCTAAAAGCTCGAACTCTTTATAGCTCAGCTCCACAGGCTGGCCGTCTATGGTTACCTGCCTGGCTGATTTATCAATGGTAATCCCGCCTACGGTAACCGCGTCCGAGGCCTTGCTGCCTGCTCTTCTTAAAATTGCCTCCACCCTGGCCGTTAAGATTTTTGGACTGAATGGTTTGGAAATATACTCGTCCACTCCCAAGTCAAATCCCTGGAGCTCGTCCCGCTCTTCTCCCCGGGCAGTCAGCATCATAATGGGGACTTTTGAATACTGGCGGATGGTCTTTAATACTTCCCATCCGTCCAGTTTGGGCATCATTACGTCTAAAAGAATCAGAGAAATGTCTTTTTCCCGGAAAAATATGTCCAAAGCCTCTTCCCCGTCCCCTGCTTCTATTACACGAAAACCCTTGACCTTTAAAAAGTCCCGCACCAGCTTCCGCATACGTGATTCATCGTCTACTACTAATATTTTTAACCCTTCCATAGACTAATCCCCTCTGCTACAAGATTTTTAATTTTCAGGACAGCTCCATTGTAACAGATTTTATAAGGATTTTCTATAAGTTCACAGACATTTCACAAAGGAAGTTTTCCCCCTTCTGGCGGATTAGATTCTGATACCAGTAGAAAGACTGTTTCCGGCGGCGGTTTAAGGTTCCCTTTCCATTATCGTCTTTCTCTACATAGATGAACCCGTATCGTTTCGACATTTCACCGGTGCTGGCGCTGACCAAATCTATACAGCCCCAGGGCGTATAGCCAATAATATCCACCCCGTCCTCATTGCAGGCTTCTATCATGGCCTGAATATGGGAGCTCAGGTAGTCAATCCGGTAATCGTCATGAATCTCTCCGTTTTCTTCCATCGTATCCACTGCCCCCAGGCCGTTTTCTACTACAAACAGGGGCTTTTGATAACGGTCATAAAGGTCATTCAGCGTAATTCGAAAACCGGTAGGATCAATGGGCCATCCCCATTCACTGCAGGTAAGATACGGGTTTTTAGCAGACGCAAATACGTTCCCGCCGGAGGCCTCCTGTTCCCCGTGGGTACGGACAGTCCGGCTGTTATAGTAAGAAAGGGAGATAAAATCCACGGTATTTTCCCTCAGGAGCTTCTCGTCTTCCGGCTCCATGGCAATATTCAGCCGGTTCCGGGCCAAAAATCTTTTTGCGTAGGAAGGATACTCTCCTCTGGCCTGGACATCAATAAAGAAATAATTTTCCCGATCCATTTTCCGGCTCTCCCACACATCCTCCGGACGGCAGCTGTAGGGGTAAACACTTCCGGCCGCCAACATACAGCCAATCTGAAGCCTGGGATCAATCCTGTGGGCCAGCCTGGTAGCCAAAGCGGAGGCCACTAGTTCATGGTGGGCCGCCTGATATTGGGTCTCTAATATATTTTCGCCTTCTTCAAACCGCAGGCCGGCTCCCATAAAGGGCAGATGCATCAACATGTTAATCTCATTGAAGGTAATCCAGTACCGCACCTTATTATGGAAACGGCGGAAAATAGCTTCACAGTATTTAAGATAACTGTCAATAACCTTCCGGCTTCTCCAGGAACCATATTTTTCCACCAGGTTTAAAGGCATGTCAAAGTGACAGATGGTAACCACCGGTTGGATATCATAGGAAAGCAGCTCATCAATCACATTCTCGTAAAACTTTAGTCCGGCTTCATTGGGCGTTTCCTCCTCTCCCGTAGGAAAAATCCGGGACCAGGAAAAAGAAAATCGGTAGCATTGAAACCCCATCTCTGCAAATAAGGCAATATCCTCTTTGTAGCGGCTGTAAAAATCCACGGCTTCTCTTCCCGGATAAAAGGAGTCTTTGGGAAGAGTCCTGTAATCCATAATGCCTTTCATAACCGGAAGGCGGTTTTTACCGTGAGGAATTACATCCACAATAGCCTTTCCCCGGCCTCCTGCCTGCCATCCGCCTTCACATTGATTGGCGGCAGTTGCGCCGCCCCATAAAAAATCTTTTCGCATAGGATTCATCCTTTCCTGTTCTTTTTATTTACCCCAGGATCAGCAGGCTGTCGCCGGCATTTACCTTATCTGCCCCGGCGGGATCCACCTTTTCAAACTGGGCGGAGTTGGTAATCAGCACCGGAGTCACCAGGGAATACCCGGCTTCTTTAATTAATTTTATGTCAAATTCCAAAAGCTTCTGCCCTTTCTTTACTGTATCTCCGGTCTGGATCAAAGGTTTAAATCCTTTGCCTCCCAGCTGAACCGTATCCATTCCCACATGCATCAGAATCTCTGCCCCTGCGCCGTTTATCATGCCGATGGCATGGCCTGTGGGAAACATGGCAGTAATGGTGCCGTCAGAGGGAGCATATAAAATTCCTTCTTCCGGCAGGATCGCAATGCCTTTTCCCAGAGCGCCGGAAGAAAAAGCCGCATCCTCCACATCTTCTAATTGTACGATTTTTCCTTTTAAGGGGCTGGCAATCCTCTTGCCGTCAGCAGAATCTGTCTCTTCAGGCTTTTCCTTGTAGAAAATCATGGTCAGGATAAAGCCTGCTGCCATGGAAATCAGGATACCTGTAAATGCTACAATAATATTATCCAGGCTTCCGTCAGGGTTCATCATATTAGGAAGCTCGAAAATGCCCATACCGCCCATGATAAATTTGCGGAAATTAAACTGTCCGTAAAATGCGCCGCCTATGCCGCCTGCGATACAGCTGATAATAAACGGCTTCTTTAAAGGAAGCAGGATGCCGTAGATGGCCGGCTCTGTTACTCCGAAGATGCCGGAGATAAAGTTGGGAATTGCCATCTCTTTCAGCTTTTTGTCTTTAGTCTTTAAGAAAATTGCCAGTACAACCGCAGAGGTTGCAAAGGTACATGCAAAGAAGGGCATCATTACGTTGTCATAACCCAGTGTCATAATGTTGTTGATGTAAACCGGGATAAATCCCCAGTGCATACCGAAAATAACCAGAATCTGCCAGGTGAGCCCTACCACGGCTCCTGCCAGCATGGGACTAAATCCCCGGATAGTTAAGGTAAATTCGGAAATCAGGGTGGAGCCGAAGGTAGCCACCGGGCCTAAGAAAAGAACAGCCACCGGCAGAGCTACCAGCATGGTCAGCATAGGAACAAAAAAGAATTTTACTAAATCCGGTACAAATTTACTGAAAAACTTTTCGCACTTAGAGGCAAACCAAACCGCTAAAATAACCGGGATTACAGTTCCGGTATAATCTACGGAGATTACCGGGATTCCGAAGAAATCAATGTAAACCGGCGAAGCAAACATAGTTCCCTTAAGCAGGGTATAAAGGGGCTCTGCTCCTGCAGATACCGCGCCGGACTGGATTCCCGGATAACACATAGCCGCCCCCATTGCCAGCCCCAGCATAGGCTTTAGCCCGAATTTTTTAGCAGCAGTGTAACCCAAAAACAGGGGCAAAAAGGTGAACAACGCATCTCCTGCCGCATTGATAATTAAGTATCCGCCGCTGGTGGCAGAGTAAAATCCCATTGCCACAAACAGGGTATTAAATCCCTTCAGCATACCGCAGGCAGCCATAATACTTAAAATCGGTTGGAAAATGCCGGACACCACATCAATGGCTCTGTCTAAAAACCTGCCCTTCTTTTTCTCTTCCGGCGCCGGGGCATTTGCGGTTCCCAAATCCAGTAAAGGCATCACATCCTCAAATACCTCTGCCACATGATTTCCGATTACTACCTGATACTGGCCGCCGCTTTTCATTACAGTGACAACGCCGCTCATGGCTTTCAGCACATCATCGTTGGCTTTACTCTCGTCTTTTAATGTAAAGCGCAGTCTGGTGATGCAGTGAACCAGGCCTGATACATTTTCCCTGCCTCCTACATTTTTTACAATGTCATTGGCTAACTCTTGATACTTACCCATTTTAAACCTCCTGAAATTTATTTCCCTGTATTTGATGCGGTCAGTCTAACACAGGTATTCAGAAGAAACAACCAACCAGAACGCCATAGGTCCAACGGTTCAAAATATATAAAAAAAGAACCGCCGTATCTGAAACAGCGGTTCAAAACAGGGGGAATCAGTTCTCTTTTTCGGATTCTTCTACGCTATTAAGCAAAACGGAACGGTGGGCCATCATATCCATGGAGGCTTTCACATGTTCCTCCTGGCGCCTGGTTAAAAGCATCGCGAAAAAAATATCCAGCACATAATTGATTGCAGCAAAAGAAGTGATAACATCCAGGCTTAAAAGGGAATCCCGGTTAGGAATCTCCACCACCTGGTGGCACCACTTGCCGGTTATATCATTGTAGGGGCCAAGAAGGCCCACAATGTAATGGCTGGTTGCTTCCCTCAGGTATTTTGCCATTTGGCTTACCGTCCGGTTAGCGCCGGTAAAGCTGATGACAAAGGCCACCGTCTTTTTATGTTTTCTGGCTGCCAGGTAGTAGGCATTAATGCTTTCGTAAGCGGAGCTTTCTACTCCCAGAGTCTTGAATTTAAAGGCAGCGGACTGAGCCAAAAGGTAGCTGATGCCGGTTCCATAAATATCAATGCTTTCCGCATTTTGAAGGAAATTGTTGATCCGGATCATGTGATTTTTATTGAGAGTCAGCCGGGTGTTGGTAATGGCCTTGTCGTAAAGGCCGGGTAATGTGTTGATAATATCCTGGAAGGTGCTGTCTTTGGAAATAGGCTCTCCCGCAAGAATCTCATTAATACGGTTATTTTGATTGATCTCTGCCACCAGCTTCAATTTAAACTCCTGGTAGCCGGAAAGCCCCAGCTTCTGGCTCAGACGCACTACGGTAGCCTTGCTGGTAAAAGACGCTTTGGCCAGCTCACTTGCAGACATATGCAGGATTTCATCCATATGATTCCGAATGTACCGGGCCACTTCTTTTTCGTGATTGGTAAAATTTTGTTCTTCTTTTAGCTGAACTAGCAGCATGATCAGAGTCCTTTCTGGATATGGGGATTTAAAAGGGCAATTTCTTAATGAATCAGAAAAGGCGCCTGGCTGCCTCCCATTCTCAGGAAAGCGGCAAAGCGCCTGTCTGTAATGTTTTCCGATTATCTTAATTCAGTGGTGGGAATGGTGTCCATATCATCAAATGCCTGGTTCTCGCCGCCCATTGCCCAGATAAAGGTATAGTTGCTGGTGCCTGCGCCGGCATGAATACTCCAGGAAGGGCTGATAACAGCCTGTTCGTTCTGCATTACGATATGTCTGGTCTCATTGCCCTCTCCCATCATGTGGAATACTACATTATCCTTCGGAATCTCAAAATACATGTAAACTTCCATACGTCTCTCATGAGTGTGGGCCGGCATGGTATTCCATACGCTGCCCGGCTCTAGTACAGTCATACCCATGGAAAGCTGGCAGGTCTCCAATACATCCGGATGGATAAACTGATTGATAACACGTTTATTGGAAGTTTCCATAGCGCCTAAAGGCTTCTTGGCAGCCTGATCGATGGAAATAAAGGTGGTCTTGCATGCCTTATGAGCCGGCGCGCTTACCATGTAGAATTTAGCAGGATTTGCGGCATCATCGCTGGAAAACAGAACTTCCTTAGTGCCCTTGGTAATGTATAAGCAGTCCTTATATCCTAACTTGTACTCCACCCCGTCAGCTTTAATCACACCGGCGCCGCCGATATTGAAGATACCGATCTCTCTTCTCTCTAAAAAATACTGAGTGCCGAAATTCTTCCAGATGTCAATGCCCTTGTCGATGGAAACCGTCTCAGTAGTAGGCATACAGCCTAAAGTTACCATACGGTCTACATGAGAATACACTGCAACTACCTGATTGGCAACATACAGGTTCTCAATTAAAAATTCATTTCTGGTCTCCTCAGTAGTGTAGCGCTTAAAGTCTCTCTGGTTGGCAGAATAACGAATGTCCATGTCTTTTCCTCCTTAAGATAAAATAATACGATTTTAAGAAAGTTTGTATTCAAACTCCTCTTCTTGTATACAATCTTATCACAACCCAGGAAAAAAAACAACCACTATTTAACGTAACCACACAGACATCCGATTCCCTATTGACTTAGTCCGACCTAACCGAGTACAATAAGCGTAAGCGCATTGCCGCTTCATTGTTATACTAGGAGGATTTATTATGAAAAAGAATTTGTCATTTATCTATGCCCTTTCCCTGACCGCCGCACTGTTAAGCGGCTGTGCAAAGGGCACAGATACCACCGGCACTACTGCCCCCACAGAAAAAATTACAGAGACTGCAATAAGTCAGGCAGAAAATGAGAGCCCCGGCCCGGAGGCTTCCGGCGAAACCGAAACCGGCGCAGACGTGCAAGAAGCCCCTGCGGTAAACATTATGGCCCTGAAAGGCCCCACTGCCATGGGCATGGTAAAGTTTATGGAAGACGCAGACGCAGGAAACGTCATGGACTACGACTACAATTTCACCATCGCGGCATCTATTGATCAGCTTACCCCGAAACTGGTGCAGGGGCAGATCGATATCGGAGCCGTTCCGGCCAACATGGCTTCCGTACTTTTTAACAACACAGAGGGCGGCATAAAGGTGCTGGCAGTAAATACCTTAGGCGTTCTTTATATTGTAGAAAACGGCGATACCATCCACTCTGTGGAGGATCTGCGGGGCAAAACCATCTACGCCAGCGGCAAAGGCGCTACCCCGGAATACGGCCTTAATTACATCTTAAGCCAAAACGGCATCGATCCGGCCGCTGATGTTACCATTGAGTGGAAAAGCGAGCATACCGAATGTCTGGCCGCTGTCACTGCTTCCGAAAACGGCATTGCCATGCTGCCTCAGCCCTTTGTAACCACTGCCCGGTCTAAAGTGGAAACCATCCGCACGGCTCTGGATTTAAGCCAGGAGTGGGATAAGCTTCAGGAAGGCGCAGATACCCCTTCCGCTATGATTACCGGCGTTGTGGTTGCCCGCTCTGAGTTTATCCAGGAAAATCCGGAAGCTGTCGCCGACTTTATGGCCCGCTATAAAGACTCTGTAAACTATGTAAACAATAATGTGGAGCAGGGCGCAGAGTTAGTAGGCAAATATGATATTGTTCCGGCTGCCGTAGCGGTACAAGCCATTCCGGAATGTAACATTACCTATATTGACGGGGAAGAGATGAAGGAGAAGCTTTCCGGTTATTTAGATTCTTTATATCAGCAGAATCCGGCCGCCGTAGGCGGGGCGCTTCCGGCTGATGAATTTTACTTTGTCCCGTAACGCTTCCCATACTTCAGACCACCGGCCCCCCAGGCTCCGCCTCTGGTCGGTAATGTTGTGGCTCCTGGTCTGGCAGCTTGGCAGCCAGGCCCTGGGCCAGGAAATTCTTTTGGTATCTCCTGTCTCCGTTCTGGTGCGGCTTAGCAGCCTTATCCGGACGTTTCCCTTCTGGGAATCCATTGGATTTTCTCTGGCGCGGATCTCCCTGGGATTTCTGCTGGCCGCTTTTTGGGGAACTTTATTTGCCGCCCTGGCTGCCCGCTTTGCCAGGTTTCAGGATCTGCTCACCCCCTTGATTCTGGCAATAAAGGCCACCCCTGTAGCTTCTTTTATCATCCTGGCCCTGATCTGGATCCCTTCCCGGAATCTGTCCGTGTTTATCTCTTTTTTAATGGTCTTTCCGGTGATGTACTCCAATGTTTTAGGCGGTATCCAGACCACCAGCAGAGAGCTGTTGGAAATGGCTCAGGTATTTGCCCTTCCGGCAGGGCGGACAATCCGGTATATCTATATTTCTCAGATTCTTCCCTTTTTCCGTTCCGCCTGCACCATTGGGCTGGGGCTTTGCTGGAAATCCGGCATCGCCGCTGAGGTAATCGGGATTCCCGACGGATCTATAGGAGAAAAACTGTACAATGCCAAGATTTTTTTAAATACTCCGGATTTGTTTGCCTGGACCCTGGTAATCGTAATGGTCAGCTTATGCTTTGAAAAGCTGGTTCTGAGGATTTTGGATACCTGCGTCAGATACCTGGAAAGGATGTAGAATTATGGCCATTGTATTAGAAAAGCTTTGTAAAGCCTACGGAAACCATGGGGTTTTAACAGATTTTTCCGCCGTCGTCCCGGAAGGCAAGGTAACTGCTATTATGGCTCCGTCAGGGCAGGGAAAGACTACGCTTCTGCGTATCCTCATGGGGCTGGAAACGCCGGATTCCGGAAAAATATCCGGGCTTTCCGGAAAAAAATTCAGCGCTGTATTTCAGGAAAACCGGCTCTGTGACAATTTAAGCCCTGTCTCCAATATCCGGCTGGTGGCGCCGGAGCAAAAGCGCTCCCAGATTATCGCCGCCATGGAGGGAGTGCTTCTGGCTGACTGTTTTCACCAGCCTGTCCGGGAATTATCCGGCGGTATGCGCCGCCGGGTTGCCATTCTGCGGGCTCTGCTTGCAGATTATGATATCTTGTTTCTGGACGAGCCTTTTAAAGGGCTGGATGATAAAACCCGCCAGGTCGTGATCCGGGATGCCAAACTCAGAAGTACTGGAAAAACAGTATTTTTAATCACCCACGATCCATGGGAAGCCCAGATCATGGAGGCCTGCCAGATCCTTACGCTCCGTTAATGCTTCCATTCCATCAAAAACAACCCCTGCAAAATGAAAAAACTGACAATTTCATTTTACAGGGGCTGTTTTAATTATGTAATATTAATGGATAATCGCATTCGCTAAGGGAAGTCCAATCAGCAGGACTAATACCAGCTCCAGTACCACAATCATTGTGTTATATTTGTAAATATCCTTTGCGTGCAGCCATTCCTTATTACCAAACATCATAGCTGCAAAGGGAGATGCCGCAGGCGTTGCAATCGCGCAGGACAATACGAACATACTCATGATGGAAACCAGAGGAGCAGAATTTACTCCGGTATGGGCGCAGTAAGTAGCAATAACCGGCTGAAGCAGCATACCAATTACCAGAGAGTTACAGATATTGGTCAGGATGCATCCGATGCCCAGCAGAGCAATACTGAACATAGCCATACTCATTCCTCCAAAAATAGGAGAAAGAATCGCATTTAAAAAGACTACCACACCAGTGCTTTCGTTAGTCAGAACACTGCCAATATAGATTGCGGAAACCATCATAAAATATGTTCCCCATGCAAAGTTTCCAACCCCTTCTTTCATAGAGAATACAGGCTTTTCATCCACATGAATAGTACATGCAATAATGGTAAACAAGATAACCAAACCGTAAGAGTTTGCACTGAGCCAGGCCATCCCCGGGAAGGATGGGATAATGCTGGGAAGCATCATGCTGACCATCATGCCGCCGCAACAGGCGGCCACTATCTTCTGCTTCAAATTCAGCGGCGGAAGTGGATTACGGTTTAACTGCTCTAAAGTCAGATTTTTTAACTTGCTTACATCCGGGCGGAACACAAACTTGCAAAATGCAATAATCGCTACGGAACAAATCATGGCATAACTAAGGGATACAAAAAGCCACTCGCCATTATTGATAATAACCTGTTTGCCTAAAAAGTTAGGAGAAATGGTGGCATAGTTCGTAATCAGAGCCAGGCCATTGCTCATATAGGGCGGAATCGTAAAGCCAATCGCACAGGCAACCGGGATCAGGATCACCATCAGAGTGGGGTATTTCTCATAAGGCTCCATTCCGATGTCATTAAATACTTCATAAAGAATAGGCCAGAACAGGAAAATCGGAGAAAAAGCGCCTACAAATCCTGCAATCAAAACGGAAGAGATAAACATTACTGCAGTAAATACCCATGGTCTTCCAATCATAATCTTTCTGGTCATACAGAACCGGCCAATGTATGCGCTGATACGGTTCGTCTGCAGGGCGCTCATTAAGACCATCAAAAAGAAGATCTGAACCACCATAGGGTTGCCAAAGGTTCCGCTTAGAACCTGGCCCATGGGCGCATAATCCGATACTCCGATCATAAAGATAGCCAGCAAACTGGCAATAACCGGATCAATGGTCGTCCAAAGGTATAAGGTTCCCAAGAAAATTCCAAAGATCTGTTTTCCAATGGGAGTAATCCCCGGCATTTCCATAGGCAGATAACGGAAACCCAGCATCACTACAAGTCCGACCAACACATGAAGATAAATCCTATTGCTCTTCTGTTTCATCACTCTCATTCCTCCATTATTTATTTGTTATAACATTAACATACTATTTTCTTTTATTCCAATAGTCTTGGCTAAATATTTCGTCTTTTTATGGCGATTTGTTGAATTATATAGTATAATGGCAATGGAACTACGATATATTAGCTTTTAAGGGGGCGTGTTATGGAAAGCTATGATATAAGGACTGATTTTTTGAACATCGGCACGCGCAAAGAAGTAAAAAGAGGGGAGTATATCTGTAATCCGTTAATCGATGGGATCACTCAGACCGTCTGTTATCTGGAGCAGGGGGTTGCCTCCCTTATCACTTACAATGATGCCGGCGAAGAGCGGGTTCATCTGTATTTTAATGCCAAACGGGTAATTGGTTTTGCCGGCGTCTTAGTTCGGATGTTTGCCGATGATTGGAAGAAAAATTATGACTGGGGTTATGTGATGGCCCCTCAGATGTGCTGGGCCATAGCAAAAACCGACTGTCTTTTTTACCATATTACAGAACAGCAGTTTTTGCTGCTTATGTCAGAATCACCGGATTTCTGCAAAGGAATCTTAAACTCTATGACTCACAATTATTTGGAGCTGATCAACAAATTTCATATTACCATGGACGGCAACCGGACTGCCCAGTTCTGCCAGTGGCTGCTAAGCTGCTCCATTAAAAAGGGGGACGGCTATATAGTCCCCAAAACATTCTCCTTCGCAGAGGTTTCCAAATACCTTGGGATGCATCCGGTTACTGTAAGCCGCCTGGCCAAGAAGCTAAAGGAAATGGGGGCCATTGACCGAAAAGATGGTTGTATTATTATTAAAGACAAAGATTTGCTGATCAGCCTGATGCATCACCAGGACCTAATGTAAAAGAGGATGGGAATGTCGCAAATAGAAAGTCTCTGGTTTCATTTTGCAACGCCCCATCCTTCTTTTTTTATTCTTCTTTCTCAGAAATCTTAATGCACAATTCCTCAAGCTGCTTGGGAGCCACCGGGGTGGGAGCTTCGGTCATCATGCAGGAAGCGTCCTTTACCTTGGGGAAGGCGATTACATCGCGGATGGAATCTGCGCCTACCATCAGCATAATCATACGGTCAAAACCGTAAGCAAGGCCTGCGTGAGGCGGAACGCCGTATTTAAATGCCTCTAACAGGAAACCGAACTGCTGATTTGCCTGCTCTGGGGTAAAGCCCAGCACCTCAAACATCTTAGCCTGGATGTCAGCCTGATGGATACGGACAGAACCGCCGCCCATCTCAGTACCGTTTAATACAATATCGTAAGCCTTGGCACGAACTGCACCCGGATTGGTGTCAATAAGGGGAAGATCCTCATCCATGGGCATTGTAAACGGATGGTGCATGGCCACATAGCGGTTCTCCTCCTCGGAATACTCTAACAGTGGAAACTCGGTTACCCACAGGAACTTAAAATCGTCTTTCTTTAACAAATCCTGCTGCTTTGCCAACTCCAGTCTCAGATTTCCCAATACGTCAAATACCACTTTATCCTTGTCAGCCGCAAATAACAGAAGGTCGCCGGGCTTTCCGTCCATGGCATCTGCCAGGGCTTTCAGCTCTTCCTCTGTCATAAATTTAGCAAAAGAACACTTGTAGCTTCCGTCCTCCTGGATTGCCAGGTAAGCCAGACCCTTGGCGCCAAAGCCCTTGGCAAAGTCTACCAAAGCGTCGATTTTCTTTCTGGGCATTGCTCCCTGTCCCTGGGCATTAATTCCCCGAACAGAACCGCCGTTTTCGACAGCACCGGTGAATACGCCGAAGCCGCAGCCCTTTACCAGCTCCGTAACATTTTTAAGCTCCATGCCGAAGCGCAGATCCGGCTTGTCAGAGCCAAATCGATCCATCGCCTCTCTCCAGGTCATTCTGGGAATAGGGAGCTGCAGGTCAAAATTACATACTTCCTTAAACAGCTTCTGAAGGAGCACCTCATTTACGCCGATTACATCATCCACATCTGCAAAGGACATCTCCATATCGATCTGGGTAAACTCCGGCTGCCGGTCTGCGCGGAGGTCCTCATCCCGGTAGCAGCGGGCAAGCTGGAAATACCGGTCGCAGCCGGAACACATTAAAAGCTGCTTAAAAAGCTGGGGAGACTGAGGCAGAGCGTAAAAGGAGCCGGGATGAACACGGCTGGGCACCAGATAATCTCTTGCCCCCTCCGGGGTGCTTTTAATCAGGGTAGGAGTCTCAATCTCCCAGAAGCCCTGGTCTGCCAGAATGGCCCGGGTCATGGTGGCCACCTTGCTGCGGAGCATTAAGTTTCTCTGGATGTCCGGCCTTCTGATATCCAAGAACCGGTATTTTAAACGCAGTTCTTCTTTGGTTCTGCTGTTTTCCTCAATGGGGAAGGGGGGGACCTCAGACTCAGAAAGGATGCGGAGCTGTTCTGCCCGAATCTCAATAGCGCCGGTAGCCAGATTTTCGTTGACTGCGCCGGAACGGGCTTCTACTCTGCCCACCACTGCAATTACAAACTCGCTTCTTAATTTTTCTGCCTTGGCAAAGTTCTCCGGGCCGCAGTCCTTTTCCTCAAAAATCAGCTGCAGGATGCCGGAACGGTCTCTTAGATCTACGAAAATAATGCCGCCTTTATTTCTGCTCTTCTGCACCCATCCCATAACGGTAACCGTGCCGCCGATCTGGGCAGCAGTCACTTCTGTACAGCGGTGAGTACGCTTTAACCCTAACATTGCTTCTGCCATAATGTACATCTCCTTCATTTTTTCTAACAGTTCAGCCTTGCGAAGATTCAAAGTAAAAAATGTGTTGAAAACTTGTTTTCATAAGAATTTTTTACTTTGAATCTTCATAAGGCGGACGCCTCACGCTTCTTGTCCGCGTATCGCGGCCAAGAAGATGCAAGGCTGAACTGTTACTATTTTTTCAGCGCTTCTTTATAAAATTCTTTAAATTCCCGGTAACCTTCTTTCATAAGTTGGTCTTTCTGGAATTTTTTATTCTTATTCATCTGGGCAACCAGAATCCGGGCGCCGCCCTTTCTGGCTTTCATGGCCTCTTTGATAACGGCGGCCAGAGCTTCCGGATCTAATCCCTTTTCAAAGAGGTATGCCGTCTTTTCTCCTTCTCCCGGTACGGTAAAGCCAGCATCCATCAGCATCCCCACAATCCGCTCAAAACCAATGGAGAAACCGCAGGCCGGGGTATCCATTCCGGTAAACTTGCCGATCATTTTGTCATAGCGTCCGCCTCCGGCCACCGAGTAGCCAAGGCCTTCCACGGAAACCTCAAAAATGGTGCCGGTATAGTAACCCATGCCCCGAACCAGGGTGGGATCAAATACCAAACGGCAGTCTGCCTCCACATCCAGAACCTCGGTCACCGTGTCCATAATGTGGGCCAGGTTCGCCGCTACCCCTTCCGGCAGCACGCCGTCCAGAGCCTGCCCCAGCTTACATACCCCCTGGGAATCGTTAGTAACAGAGGATAACAGCTCTGTATATTTTTCAATACTTTCATGGGAAAATCCATTTTGAGAAAGCTCCTCTTTTACGCCATCCATACCGATCTTGTCCAGCTTATCCAGGGTGATAAACACCTGCTCCATAGACTCTTCCGGAAATCCGCTGTAAAGGGCCATGGCCTTTAAAATTTCCCTGTCATTAATACGGACGGTAAATTTTTCGTCCTTACAGATTTTTCCTAAGGCAGTGGTAGTTGCCAGGATTAATTCAATCTCCGCCATACAGGTGGCATCTCCTAAAATATCAATATCGCACTGGACAAATTGGCGGAAACGCCCTTTCTGAGGGCGATCTGCTCTCCAAACGCTCCCCATCTGCAGCGCTTTAAAGGGGGCCGGCAGGGATGCGGCATTGTTGGAGTAATATCTGGAAAGAGGCAGGGTCAGATCATAACGAAGGCCGCCGTCCACCACATCGCTTTCTGTCCGGGCAGTCTCTAAGTTCAGCTTCTCCCCCCGCTTTAAAATCTTAAAAATCAGCTTTTCATTGTCTCCGCCCTGTTTGCTGGTCAGGTTTTCGATATGTTCTACACAGGGGGTGTCGATCTGGGAAAATCCAAAGCTTTTATAGGTTTCTTTAATCTGGCTCATAACATATTCCCGGATCTGCATCTCTCCGGGCAGTATGTCCTTCATGCCGGTTACTGGTTTTTTCTTTAATGGCATTATTATTCTCTCCCATTCATTGAAGTACGTTATTATTCGGTGATAACAGTTCAAATTTCCCGCCGTCTGAACTGTTACATCCATTGTAAATTACTTTTCCCAATTTGCAAGCATTTTTTCTTTTCTTTCCAGCATTTCGTCAATTCGCTCCACATACTGGTCCGCATCTTTTACATTTTCTACACGCTCTTTGCGGTTTTCCGCCGGAAAAATCAGCTTGGTGGTGGTGCCTGCGCCGCAGGCCAGGATGGTCTGAAGTTCCTCCATAATCAAAATGTTGTAAATACAGGCCTTTCCCGGGGCGGCGTAGCCTACGTTTTCGAAGTTACCGGCCATGTTTTTCTGGCGGTATAAATAGTAAGGCTCCAGCCCCATATCCTTTGCTGCCCGGGCGGTAATCTCCGCCATGGCGTCAATATCCTGCCCGGTCTTATCTCTGTATTCCTCCCAGAGAAGCTTCAGCCGGGACGCCCTTTTAATTGCCAGGGAATGGACGGTAACAGAGTCGGGATTTAATTCTTTCACCTGTTCCATGGTATCTTTTACGTCCCTGCTGCTCTCGCCGGGAAGGCCGATAATCAGATCCATATTGATATTGTCAAAGCCCAGCTCCCTTGCCATGGCAAAGGTTTCTTTTACCATTTCCACAGAGTGGCGGCGGCCAATCAGATCTAACGTCTCCTGCTTCATGGTCTGGGGATTAATGGAAATCCGGGTGACGCCGTGGCGCTTTAACACCAGAAGCTTTTCTCTGGTAATGCTGTCAGGGCGTCCGGCTTCCACGGTAAGTTCCAGCGCCTGTTCCACCGGAAAAGCCGCCCTCAGCCTGTTAAGAAGGAGATCTAAGTCTTCCGCCGGTAAAGATGTGGGAGTGCCTCCGCCCAAATATACGGTATCCAACGGCCGGCCGGCCATTTTGGCGGCTGTGTAGTCCATTTCTTTTATTAATGCGTTTAAGTAATCCCCGGTTCTGCCCTTCCATTTTCCGATAGGATAGGAAGGGAAAGAGCAATACAGGCAGGTAGTGGGGCAGAAGGGAATCCCAATGTACAGGCTGTAGCCTTTCTGGTAATTTAAGGGGGCTAGGAGGCGACGCTCCCTCTCCGCAATATCCATGCTTAAATGGATTTTTTCCCGGCTTGTCAGGTATGTGGAATCCATATGATTCTCGATCTCTTCCCTGCTCCACCCCTGATCCAGCTTAGTCATAGCAATCTTGGCAGGGCGGATGCCGGTTAAAGTCCCCCAGGGCAGAAGCTTTCCAGTCAGGGCATAAAGCATAAAATACAGGCGGCGCTTGATTTTGCTTTTTGAGACGGCGCGGTCGTCATAAGGCAGCTGAATGGGAGCGCATTTTAAAAATTCGCTCCACTCCGGCAAAAGCTCCGGAGGAAAATCCGGCCAGATAAGGGTGGACTGAGCCCCCGGAACTGCCGACTGAGTGCGGCAGGTCGCGCACTGCTTTTCAAAAATCCTCAGTTCAAACTTATCCCGGGCCTCATTTACCTTTCCCTCTACATAAAAGGAAACCTCTGCCCCCTCTTGGTGTGCAAAGGTTTCGCCGGGGTAAAAGGCCATCAGAAGTTCCCTGATATCCTGTTCATATGAATTGTCATTTAACAAAATTCCTATCATGTAAAATCTCCAGTCTGTGGGAGGTATGCCCCAATGGGATTGTACTGTTTTTCATGGCCAATCGTTGTGGCCGAATCATGGCCCGGATACACCATAGTGTCCTCCGGAAGTTTAAACAGCCTGCCAATGGACTCTGTCAGCTGTCTGCTGCTGCCTCCCGGAAAGTCGGTGCGGCCGTAGGATTCCCGGAACAAGGTATCCCCGCTTAACAGGATTCCTTCCCCGGCAATATAATAGCAGACCGATCCGACCGTGTGGCCCGGCGTCTCAAGCACCTTCCAGGTAAGGCCCAGAAGAGAAAACTCCTCTCCGTCCTTTACCGGGTGGGTAATCTTTGCTCCGTATCCTCTGCCAAACTGGCCGGACAGGTTCAGGCCCGGATCTTTTATCAGCTTCTCTTCCTTCTCCCCGGCAATCACCTCCACCGGGCAGTCCTTTAAAATGCCCTCTATGGCGCCGATATGGTCAAAATGACCGTGAGTTAAAACAATGGCGGCAGGGGTAAGCTTCCACTCCCGGCATTTATTCAAAATCCGTTCCGGGTGATCCGCCGGATCCACAATCACGGCCTGACTGCCTCCCTCTTCATATAAAATATATGTGTTGGTGCTGACCATTCCCAGCACCATGGTCTGAATCCGTAATTTGCTCATATGACCTCCTCAGCCTGCCGTTCTCTCAATATCCAGCACGCCCTCTACCTGGCGGATCCGGTTGGTAAGCTGGCTTAATTCTTCCTTGCCATGAATATCAAAGGTCATAATGATGGTGGCCTTGCCCTGCTTGTTGGTGCGGACATTCATGGAAGTAATGTCAATCTGACGCTCGGTAAACACCTTGGATATATCTACAAACATTCCTATCCGGTTGTTTGCGAAAATCTTGATTTCTGTAGAGTAGGTGGCCTTATTGCCTTCATTCTCCGGCGCCTGCCACTCTGCGTCCAAAAGCCGCATCCTCTCGTCATCCGGAAGGTTGATAATATTGATACAGTCAGTACGGTGAACAGAGATTCCCCGGCCCCTGGTAACGAAACCTACAATCTCATCTCCCGGCACCGGGCTGCAGCACTTGGAAAAGCGCACCGCCAGATCGTGGATTCCTTTTACCACAATACCGCTTTTGGATTTGCTGGCGCTTACCGGCACCTTTCCGTTAGTATCGCTTATGCCGTCTAAAATGTTGGCATCGGTAATCTCCTTCTTTTCCTTCTTGCGCTGCTCTTCCAGCATCTTGTTGATGACCTGGCCCTCTTTTAAGCCTCCATGGCCAATGGATGCCAGCACCGACTCCCAATCCCGGAATGCGTAGCGGCGCATTACCTTTTCCTGAAACTCCGGCTTGTTAATATCGGGGAAATTAATGCCTTTTGCCTTGCAGTAGCGCTCCATCATATCCTTTCCCCGAAGGATATTGTCTTCTTTTAATTCACTTTTAAACCACTGGTTAATCTTATTTTTGGCCTGAGTGCTCTTTACCAGGCCCAGCCAGTCCCGGCTGGGGCCTCTGGAATTCTGAGAAGTAAGGATCTCAATTCTGTCTCCGTTTTGCAGCTGGTAATCAATATTAACCAGCCTGCCGTTTACCTTTGCTCCCACCATCTTATTGCCTACTGCACTGTGGATGGCATAGGCAAAGTCAATGGGGGTGGATCCGCTGGGAAGGGTCTTTACATCTCCCGACGGGGTAAAGCAGTATACATTTTCGGAAAACAGATTTAAATCGTTTTTAACCAGGCTTAAAAACTCCTTGCCATCATCCGCTTCCTTCTGCCACTCTAAGATCTGGCGCAGCCAGCTAAGCTTTGCCTCCTCGCTGCCTGCCGCCACCTGGCCGCTGCCGCTCTCCTTATATTTCCAGTGAGCCGCAATGCCGTATTCTGCGGTTCGGTGCATCTCATAAGTGCGGATCTGGATCTCAAAGGGCTGGCCGTTCCCTCCAATAAGGGTGGTATGAAGAGACTGATACCGGTTGGGCTTAGGCATGGCAATGTAATCTTTAAAGCGCCCGGGAATGGGCTTAAACATCTCATGAATAACCCCTAAAGCGCCGTAGCAGTCCTTAACATTCTCCACGATAATCCGTACCGCAAATAAATCGTAAATCTGATCCAGGGTCTTTTTCTGGTTTACCATTTTGCGGTAAATGCTGAAGAAATGCTTTACCCGCCCGCTAATCTCCGCGTCAATTCCGGCCATCTTCATATGGCGTCCTACTTCTTTGACAATGGAGTCCACAAAGGCCTCTCTCTCATCCTTTTTTAAATAAATCTTTTCTGCCAAATCATAATAGACATCCGGCTCCAGATATTTCAGCGCCAGATCGTCCAGTTCAATCTTAATCCTGGAAATACCCAGGCGGTTGGCAATGGGAGAATAAATATCCATGGTCTCCCTGGCCTTTTCCTTCTGTTTGGGCGGCGTCTGGTACTGGAGGGTCCGCATATTGTGAAGACGGTCCGCCAGCTTAATTAAAATTACCCGGATGTCTTTTGCCATGGCAAGAAACATCTTACGCAGGTTTTCCGCCTGAATCTCAGTTTTATCCTGGGACCAGGAAAGCTGGGTCAGCTTGGTAACGCCGTCTACCAAAAGGGCCACTTCAGCTCCAAATTCCTGAGACAGCTCTTCTAAGGTCATGACTGTGTCCTCCACCACGTCATGGAGAAGAGCGGAGACAATGGTTTCTTTATCCAGCTCCAAATCCGCCAGAATAATCGCAACACACAGGGGATGAATAATGTAAGCTTCCCCTGACTTTCTTTTCTGCCCCTGATGGGCGCTGTCTGCAACTTTATAAGCCTTCTCTATCATGCTCAGGTCGTCGGAAGGGTGGTATCTCTGAATCCGACGGACCAGTTCTTCGTATAATTCTTCCGGGCTGGTAAAGTCAGCTGGTGCTTCCAGTTCCATATCCAGTTCCCGACGCTTTTTTACTTCTGTCATGGCTTCTCACCCGCTCCTTTCCATTGTCTTCCAAATTTTCATAGTATTCATTATAATTTTTTTCAGATTAAAATGCAAGCAAATTCAACGGTATCCCAGCTTTTCTGACATTTTTCCCGATAAACAGTTCAGGCATCCGCGTCTATTTGTCTGCGATAAACAAACAATCCCCGCTCCCCGGAGACAAAACGGTTTTCCCTGTTCCCCAACATAAGTCTTCCCCGGAACAGTGGTTTAAAAACAGATTCCTTACCCCCATATTCTTCAAACTCATTAAAGTTTTCTCCCGATATGCCCCATCCCGGTCTTTTAAATGGATACCGCCCGCCACAAATTCCAGCTCTTTTCCCGGAAAACGTTCCCGGACAGTCTCCAGCATATTAATAATTCCCGGATGGCTGCACCCGCAGATCACTCCCACTGCCTCTTTGCCCGGCAGAAGGAGCACCAGGCAGATTTCGTCTTCGAAGGAGTCAAAGGTCATCACCCCGTCTTTTTCCTTTACAAACCTTTTAGAGATTTCTTCCCATAAATTCTGTCTTTTAAACCTTCCTACTGCCCAGCAGCGGCGGCTAACCTGTAAAAGTTCCCGGCACACGGCTGTCTCAGAAAATTTTTCTTCTGCCCAATCCTCAGCGAATCCGCAGCCTAAATACGTATAAGTATATGCGGCTTCCTCCTGAATCCGGTATTTTTCTTCAAAAAAGCTTTCTCCCACAATCAGCCGGCCGGACAGCCCTCTCTTTACACCTTCCGCCAAGCCCCCGGCATGATCATAGTGGCTGTGGCTTAAAACCGTAGCAGTAATGTCCTCCGGCCTTATTCCCAGCTTCCTTCCATTCTCCCAAACTGCTCCGCTGTTTCCGGTGTCAAATAAAATTTTTTCTCTCCCGTCCTCTATGAGAAAGGAAAGGCCGTGCTCTGCTTTTAAATCCCGGCGGGAAGTGTGGTTTTCGATTAGTGTAGTGACTTTCATCTTCTTATGTACCTCTGATTTTTACTTTTTGGCGTATCCGGAATCGTCATTTGTATCAGTCCCCTGTCCAATGCCGGATGCTTCTTCACATATTTTGAAATTCCAATCTATACAAATAACTTTTTATTGCGCCTCTTTCTATTTGCTGTTATACTTTCTTTATGTATACAGAAAGAAGGTTCTAAAATGAGTGTTCCACAGACAATAAACGGTTTAATGCGGCATTTAAGGAATGATTGCAACATTCAAATCAGTGGCAGTTACCAAAAACAACAATTAATCAGTTATGGTTACTATCATGGATATAAAGGCTATCGTTTCATAAAAAACAGACACAATCAAATCCCATATACAGATTTCAGTGAAATAGTTGCTGTAATTGAATATGACAACAATTTAAAAGCCGCATTATATTCTGACTTGATGTTTATCGAAACCGCCATAAAAAATATTGTCTGCAATGAGTCTGCAAATGGTTTAAAACTTGGTACATTTGAACATGTCTATAAAGAACGTATGTGCGACAACACTACAAATACAAAATTACAATCCAAACGGCTTAGACTGCGAAACTCTGTATATTCAAAGTTGTCCACGCGTTACCATGATGAAGAAGGCAGTGATAACCAGATGGTTCGTCATTTTTATAACCGTGGAGAAGATGCCCCTTTATGGGTTGTTTTCGAAATATTATATCTAAGTGACCTTGCAAGCTTTTTTGAATGTTTAAACGAATCCGTGAGAGAACACATCATGACGCAATTAAGCATGTTTGATATTTCCATTGATACAAACAGAACTCTGCTCAGCAGCATGCTGTATACCATAAAATCACTCCGCAATTCCGTTGCCCATAATAATATAATTTTTGATACCAGATTCAAAGACAGGAAAATCAGCCCCGTACTTAAAAAGTGGATTGAAAAAGAAACCAGCATACAAAATATCACCTTATATTCGCTGATTGACTATATAATCATCGTATGTTGTTTGCTGAAACGTGTTGATTTTAGTTCCTCAAGAGCGAAGCAACTGGTTCATGCCTACAAAAGTCAAAACCAGCTTCTACAAAACAGTGTTGCATCTGCAATTTACACACAAATTATACAGCAAAATGTCACCCAAAAGATAGCCTCTTTGGAAACCTACCTCAATACATAAACGCTTTGACAAACCAAAATTTACCTTGCATTTTTTCGGTTTATATTGTATATTATAGTTATTGAAAGAGGTGTATGTTTTAGGACTGCACTGGGGGAGTCACTCTGTGGCTCCCTTTTATGTTGCTCATCTCCAGAGCTACCAAAGATAGAATTTTATCTGTAATCTCATATGGCGGAATATAGCTTGTCATAATTTCTCACCTTCATCTTACCCATTTTCTTACCTATTATCTTACCCTGTTTTTATAAAAATTCATACAAAAATAAGCGGATGTTTCCAACCGCTCATTCTCTCATTCCATTAATGTCCCTCATAAGTAATGGCAGAGTACACTTCATATCCGGACAGCTTCTCCCGCCCATTTAATCCGGCCAGTTCCATAACGAAGCAGATTTTTACCACTTCACCGCCCAGGCTCTCAATCAGCTTTATAATCGCCTCAGTGGTTCCTCCGGTGGCGATGAGATCGTCGATAATTACCACCTTCTGCCCCGGCTTAATGGAATCCTTATGCATCTCAATAACGGCGCTTCCATACTCCAGATCATACTCCATGGAAACCGTTTCACAGGGAAGTTTTCCTTTCTTGCGGACCGGAACAAAGCCTTTGTGAAGCAGGTAGGCAATCGGCACTCCAAAGATAAATCCTCTGGACTCCGGCCCCACTACCACATCAAAGTCCAGATCCTGAAGGCTGTCTCTTAACTGGTTAATTGCCAGCTCTAAGCCGTCCGCATCCTGAAGAATGGTGGTAACATCCCGGAAAATAATCCCCGGCTCCGGAAAATCCGGAATACTTCTTACATAGTCTTCTAATCGCTTCATCGTTTTTCCTCCTTATTGCCCTGTTTTCCGGGCATCAGGGATGCCCTTGGGTATTTCCTCCTTATTGCCCTGTTTTCCGGGCATCAGGGATGCCCTTGGGTATTTCCTCCTTAATTGTTTTTCCTCTAATATCCTTTACGGTTTCCCGGATAATCAGCTTGTTTTCCAGATAAATCCTCCGGTTATCCTGAACGCCTTCCTCCAGGCGTTTTAACAGCACCCTGGTTCCTTCCTTGGCGATCTCGCTCATGCTTCTCTCTACTGTAGTCAGCTTCATGCTGGAATAACCGGACAAATCCCAGTTGTCAAAGCCTACCAGGGACACATCCTCCGGAACGGAAAGTCCCCGCTCCGTCACTGCTACCCTAGCCCCAAAGGCCATCTCGTCGTTAAAGCACAAAAGGGCGGTAGGCTCATAATTCAGAAGCTGTTTCGCTGCCTGGTAGCCGCTTTCATAACGGTAGTTTCCGCAGATCACCGGAAGCTTGTCCGGATCCAGGCCGTGCCTTCTCATAGACTGCCTCCATCCCCTGTGCCGCAGGCGGGTAGAATCCAGAGACGGCTGCCCTTCAATGACGCCGATATTTCTGTGGCCGTTTTCCAAAAGATAATCCATGGCCCGCTCCATAGCCTGCTCCTCATCCGTGGTCACATTAGGCGCATCCACATCCACCTTACGGCATATAACCACCATGGGAATCTTTTTCTGAAGAACCTCTTCCATAAAAAGCAGATCATCATCTGTCTGGGACAGTACGATAATCCCGTCAAAATAGCTGGGGTTAATGGTCCCCGCCTCATGCATATCAATACCCTTTACCACTACATTATACTGACTTCCCACAATGCTGTACACTCCGGTCAGCACCTCGTGAAGAACAAATGGCGAGGACATACGGCTGATGGTGGAGAAATAAAGCCCAATAACATAGGATTTAGCCAGCTTTAAATTTACTGCCGCCGCATTGCGGGTATATCCCATCCGCTCCGCAATCTCCATAATCCGTTTCTGCTTTTCTTTATTTTCTGTTCCGATACCGTTTAATGCCCGGGAAACCGTGGAGTAAGAAACCCCCGCTTCTTTTGCCACATCCTTTATGGTAACTGCCATGCTAACTAACTCCTTGCGGGGCCTGGCCCCATATCTTTAAATCATTCTGTCCACGCCTTCTGTGGAAACAGGAGCCCCCTCCGGCCCATCTATCCGGACATTCCGGATAATCAGCTCCGTAATATTTTTCGCAATAATCCCCTGCCTTGCCATAGGTTCAATGCCCTCCAGCATGGCGGGGATGTCTTTCTTTGGGTTCTCTGCGTAGGAAACATGAATGTTTTCCATCTCCACCCTGCCGATCTTTTTTTCCGGAAGGCCATAAAGATAAGCCGCTGCCACATGGCAGTTGACGGCCTCAATATCCCGGAAAGTAAGATTCTTGATTTCCGGTGTCCTCCCGTCCACAGGAAGCGCCTCCTTGCTCCGGACATACTCGGTAAAGCCGTCCGGGTCGCAGTAATAAAAGCTGTTGATGACAAAAGGCGTCATCACGTGATCCATACGGATCCCTTCAAAGCGCACATTGTCAATAACCGCATCTTTTCCCCTGCCCCGGCGGGTCTTAATCCGAAGTCCCCGATCCGTATGGAGGAACAGGCAGTCCTTTACCGTCAGGTTTTTTACCCCTCCGGCCATTTCGCTGCCAATGGTAATGGAGCCATGGCCATCTCTCATACAGCACTGGGAAATAGCAATGTTTTCACAGGGTGTCTTATACTTAGATCCCATGTATATCTTTCCCGATTTGACGGCAATACAGTCATCCCCCAGAGAGAAGCAGACCCCCAGAATCTCCACATCTTTGCAGGACTCCGGATCCAGTCCGTCGGTGTTGGGAGAATCCTTAGGATTTAATACTTTCAAATCAATAAACTTTAAATCCCGGGAAAAATAGGGATGAATATTCCAGCTTGGACTGTTCTGCACGGTAATTCCCTGGATAGTAATGTTTTTACACTGATTTAAGAAAATCATCCTTGGCCGGAAAGCCCCCCGCATTACCTTAGCGTCATACCACCAGTTGTCCGGCTCCGGGCCTGCATTGCCTTCTATGCAGCCCTGGCCGTAAATTACCACATCCTCCACCCCTACTCCGGTAATAATCCCGGAAAACATAGGCAGAGGATTTCCCTCCCAGGTACCCAGATTATACTCTCTCTTTTCGTCCCAGCTCTGGATAATGCCGGGAAACACAGGAAATTTATTTCTGTCGGTAAATGCCGACAGAGCGGCTCCCTCTTCTAATTCCACCCGGATATGACTTTTTAAAAAGAGGCTGGTGATCCGGTAAATCCCTTTTGGGATCAGCACCCGGCTCTCCTCTGGGCAGGCCATGATGGCAGCCTGTAAAAAAGCAGTGTCATCCTGAATCCCATCCCCCTTTGCCCCAAACTCCCGGACATTTAAAGTAACAAACTCTCTGTGGGTTTGGAAAGAAACCGTTTCCTTCTGCCCCTCCCTTTCTACCGTCACCTGATAGTCATTATCCGGCTTTAAATGGTAAAGGCTTATAACCGTCCGTCTGGTTTCAAAAGCCAATTTTCCATTTACAGATACCTGATACGGAGTCTCTGCCTCAAACACAGAACCGTCCCGGACCAAAATCACAGCACACCGCGCTGTCTGAAAAAATACGGAAAGCTTCATACTTAAAAACCTCATCTTTTAGAATAGCACAGGGCCGCCGCAAAAACAACCGTTTTCGCAGCAGCCCTGCTAAGTAATGTATAATGTAACGAAAGGAACGTCAGCCCTTTACGCCGCCGGCCGCAATGCCGTCAATAAAGGAATCCTGGGCTAAGAAGAACACCACCAGGGATGGGATTATGGAGATTAATGACATCGCCAATACCCGGTTCCACTCAAATCCCGTATCCCCGTCCATGGACATCTTTACAAAAATGGACGCCGGATACCTTGACGGGCTGTTTACATATAACAGCGGCCCCATAAAGTCATTGGACGACCACATAAACTGGAACAATGCACAGGATACGATTGACGGCTTTAACATAGGCACGATTACATACCACAGCGTCTTTACGCTGTTGCATCCGTCTATCTTTGCCGCCTCCTCCAGCTCTCTCGGGATGTTCCTCAAGAACTGGATCAGCATAAATACAAAATAGGTGTCCGTGGCAAACATCGTGGGCACAATCAGCGCCAGGTACAGCGGATGATTGATCCAGCCAAACTTGTTAAACATGATATACTGCGGCACGTTTAATACTACCTGGGGCAAAAACAGGGTGGACATCAGCACTGCAAACAGCAGGT
>CAJTOL010000035.1 GCA_910577645.1 uncultured Lachnospiraceae bacterium | reverse complement strand
GACAGTAACGACGCAGAATCGCAAATCTGTGGTGCAGAACCGTGTGTCCCCTTGTTCACTGAGGGTATCAAAATTTATTCAAAGGAGTGTTAAATAATGGCACAGTACAACCATACCGCCATCGAAAAAAAATGGCGCGCCAACTGGGAGAAAAATCCCATCAATGTGAACGACGGCAAAAAGCCTAAATATTACTGTCTGGATATGTTTCCTTACCCCTCCGGCAGCGGCCTTCATGTAGGTCACTGGAGAGGCTATGTGATTTCCGATGCCTGGAGCCGTTACCAGATGTTAAAGGGTCATTATGTGATCCACCCTATGGGATGGGATGCATTCGGCCTTCCGGCAGAAAACTATGCCATCAAAATGGGCGTACATCCGGCCAAATCCACTGCAGAAAACGTGGCAAATATCAAACGCCAGATGCACGAGATTGCCGCTGTCTACGACTGGGATATGGAAGTAAATACCACGGATCCTGCATTTTATAAATGGACTCAGTGGATCTTTGTCCAGATGTTTAAAAAAGGCCTGGCCTATGAGAAGGAATTCCCCATTAACTGGTGTCCGTCCTGCAAGACGGGTCTGGCTAACGAGGAGGTGGTAAACGGCTGCTGCGAGCGCTGCGGCGCGCCGGTTACCAAGAAAAACCTGCGCCAGTGGATGTTAAAGATTACCGCTTACGCGGAGAGATTATTAAACGACCTGGAGAAATTAGACTGGCCGGAAAAAGTGAAAAAGATGCAGACCGACTGGATTGGCAAGTCCTACGGGGCGGAAGTAGAGTTCCCGGTAGAGGGAAGAGACGAGAAGATTACTGTCTACACTACCCGTCCTGACACCCTTCACGGCGCTACCTTTATGGTACTTTCCCCGGAACATAAATTAGCCAAAGAGCTGGCTGTAGATGAGACCAGGGACGCAGTAGAAAAGTACATTTTTGAGGCTTCCATGAAGTCCAATGTAGACCGTATGCAGGCCAAGGAAAAGACCGGCGTATTTACCGGTTCCTATGCCATTAACCCCTTAAACGGAAAAAAGACTCCTATCTGGCTGTCTGACTACGTACTGGCAGACTACGGCACCGGCGCCATTATGTGCGTACCGGCTCACGACGACAGGGACTTTGAATTCGCAAAGAAATTTGACATTCCCATTATTCAGGTTATCGCCAAGGATGGCAGGGAAATCGAAAATATGACCGAAGCCTATACGGAAGCTTCCGGCACCATGATCAATTCCGGCGACTGGAACGGCATGGAGTCTGCAGTACTAAAGAAAGAAGCTCCTGCCATGATTGAGAAGATGGGCATTGGCCGTAAGACCGTAAACTACAAGCTTCGGGACTGGGTATTCTCCCGTCAGAGATACTGGGGCGAGCCTATCCCCATTATCCATTGCCCCAAGTGCGGAAATGTTCCGGTTCCTGAAGATCAGCTTCCCTTAACCCTTCCGGATGTAGAAAGCTATCAGCCTACCGGCACCGGAGAATCTCCCCTGGCAGCCATTGACGACTGGGTGAATACCACCTGTCCCTGCTGCGGCAGCCCGGCAAAGAGAGAGACCAACACCATGCCTCAGTGGGCCGGTTCCTCCTGGTACTTCCTGCGTTATGTGGATAATAAAAATAACGAGGCTCTGGTATCAAAGGAGAAGGCAAAAGAATACCTTCCCGTTGACATGTATATCGGAGGTGTGGAACATGCGGTTCTTCATCTGTTATACTCCCGTTTCTATACCAAGTTCCTTCATGACATCGGGGTGGTAGACTTTGACGAGCCTTTTACCAAGCTGTTTAACCAGGGGATGATCAACGGCAAGAACGGCATCAAGATGAGTAAGTCCAAAGGAAACGTAGTTTCCCCCGACGATCTGGTACGGGATTACGGCTGTGACGCCCTTCGCCTTTACGAGCTGTTTGTAGGTCCGCCGGAGCTGGATGCCGAGTGGGATGACAGGGGAATTGAAGGTGTGGCCAGATTTTTAAACCGTTTCTGGAACCTGGTAACCGACAATAAGGATAAAGACATAAAAGAAAACAAAGAGATGGTGAAACTGCGCCACAAGCTGATCTTTGACATTGAACAGCGTTTCTCCCAGTTCAGCTTAAATACGGTGGTATCCGGCTTTATGGAGTACAACAACAAGCTGATGGAGCTGGCAAAGAAAGAGGGGGGAATCGATAAGGAGACCTTACGTACCTTTACCATCCTGTTAGCACCCTTTGCCCCCCATATTGGCGAGGAATTGTGGGAGCAGTTAGGCGGAAAGGGCAGCGTATTCCATGCCCGGTGGCCGGAGTGTGACCAGGAAGCCATGAAGGATGATGAGATTGAGATTGCCGTTCAGATAAACGGCAAGACCCGCGGCACCGTAAGCATCCCGGCAGAGGCATCCAAAGAAACAGCGCTGGAGGCAGGAAAGAAAGCCATTGCCGATAAGCTTACCGGCAGTATTGTAAAGGAAATTTACGTTCCGGGCAAGATTATCAATATTGTTATGAAATAGGGGACTTGAAAAAGTCAGAAAAAGCTGGTAATATACAACTAAATTTTAGTTAGGAGCAACAAGGCCGTTGCACATAGGGATGTGGCAAAATACGGACAGCGCCAATAGAAAGGCTGCCGGTTTCATTTTGCAGCATCCCCATGGTGGGCGGCCTTTTCTGCATGGAAAAGGAGGATTTGTATGACTATTAAAATCGGAATCATGGGATATGGAAATCTGGGAAAGGGCATTGAGTGTGCCGTAAAGCAAAACAAAGATATGGAATTGGCGGTAGTTTTTACCAGAAGAGATCCGGAGAAGGTATCGGTTCTTACTGAGGGCGTCCAGGTGTGCCGGGCAGAGGATGTAAAGGACTGGGTGGGGAAAATTGATGTGATGATTCTCTGCGGCGGAAGTGCTACGGATCTGCCTGTCCAGACCCCGGAGCTGGCAAAGCTGTTCCATGTGGTAGATAGCTTTGACACTCACGCAAAGATTCCGGAGCATTTTGGAGCTGTAGACCAGGCGGCAAAGGAAAGCGGCCATGTGGCCCTGATTTCTGCAGGCTGGGATCCGGGGATGTTTTCTTTAAACCGCCTCTACGCCAACGCTATTTTACCGGAGGGACATGATTATACCTTCTGGGGAAAGGGCGTAAGCCAGGGACATTCTGATGCCATCCGCCGCATTGAAGGGGTAAAGGACGCAAGGCAGTATACGGTGCCGGTGCCCGGCGCTCTGGATGCTGTAAGAAGAGGAGAGAATCCGGAGCTTACCACCAGGGATAAGCATACCCGGGAGTGCTTTGTGGTGGCGGAGGAGGGCGCTAATCTGGCAAGAATCGAGAAGGAAATCAAGACCATGCCCAACTATTTTGCCGACTATAACACCACGGTGCACTTTATCTCCCAGGAGGAGCTGATGCGGGATCACGCCGGTATCCCCCATGGCGGTTTTGTATTCCGTACCGGAAAGACCGGCTGGAACGGGGAAAACAACCATATTATTGAGTACAGCTTAAAGCTGGATTCAAACCCGGAATTTACCGCCAGCGTCATTGCCGCCTATGCCCGGGCCGTGTACCGGATGGCTCAGGACGGAACAGCAGGCTGCAAAACCGTGTTTGATGTGGCTCCGGCTTATTTGGTTGATATGACAGGAGAAGAGATAAGAGAAAAGCTTTTGTAATTTATATGCTATGACAGAATCCTTTGGAAGTAAGCAAATAGTAATTGGAGGTCTTGGCATGGAAAATTTACAAGAAGTATTTGGGAAGATGATTCCGGGTTTTCAGACGATTTTTGGTAGTGTACTTGATTATCTTATATGGTTCTGTTGCGAGAGGAACACAGACAGAGGAATCGGATGTTGATATAGCGGTAATCGTCAAAAGATATATGAAAGATATGCATGACAAAATGATCGATCTTACGGTTGAGCTGGAATTAGAGTATAATAAGGTCTTGTCCGTTCTGATTATTGATTATGATAATTTCAGGGAATGGGAGGATGTGCTTCCGTTTTATAAAAATATGAAGAAGGACGGTATTATGTTATGGAGCGCCGCATAATAGACTTATAGATATATTATGATGATAAGAAGGTATCGCAAAATCATCTAATTTAGATGATTTTGCGACATCCTCATTTGAAATTACTTTCCGGCATGCTTTCCATTTCGCTTTCCCAGGCCGCCACCCAGCCGTTTGGACAGCATCTTTAATGTATCCAGACGCTTTTTTTCCGCCGGGCTCATATTCGCGGTAAGAATGGAGACCAATAGCTCCGTTTCCTGATCCGTAAACTGAATCCCTTTTTGGGAAGCTTCCATGTTCAGAGACAGAAAGGTAGCCATAAGCCGATCCTTAGGGGCCTGGCGGACCTTGTCTGCAAATTCATTTAAATATTCAAGCTTTTTCGTATCCATTCCTTTTAGTCTGGGATCGTCTTTCCAGTTAAAATCCATATGTATTCCCTCCTGGTATAATAATGAACCGGCACGCGACGCAAAGCGTCCCCTGCCATGTCGTCGGAAGGGATCCTGAAAATGCTTCGCATTTCCCTTCCTCCTAAAATAATGAATCGGCACGCGACGCAAAGCGTCCCCTGCCATGTCGTCGGAAGGGATCCTAAAAAATGCTTCGCATTTCCCTTCCTCCTAAATCAAAGTTAGAGCATTTGCAGGGCCTGCATTACCATCTGAATGTTTTCCAGCTGAGTCTGCTGCTGGGGGGAGAGAAAATTTTTCAGCTGGTCTAAGGGGAACCCGGAAAAGCCGCTGCTTTCCTCACTGCCTTCCCCGGAAGCCCCCTGCATTTCCTGATAGCCCCTGCGGATTTGAAATCCCTGAATAAAATTGATCATTACATCAATAAAATCCTGCTCCTTAGAAGGCGCAAAAGGCTTTACCGCCATCAGCATATCCATAGGGGAGGCAGAGGTCCTGTCCAGAGCGCAGATTTCCATAGCCGGATCCTCCGCCAGGCCGTAAAGATCCATGGTATGGAAAAGCTCCTGAAAGCGTACCAAAATGGAAAAGGTCCGCTGCTGGGAGACCTGCATAAAAGGAAGGGCAGCCTTTAACATCTGAAGATGGGGATCGCTGCTCCAATAATCAAAATCAGTAAATTTAATATCCGAGTGTTCAGCCATTGTCCCGGTCCTTTTTTTGTTCTTGATTAAACCTATGCAGAGGGAGAGGATTTCATACCAGCTGCATATAGTATAGAGTGAACAGGAGGTTTTCAGACATGACTATTTGGAATCGGCTGATTATTGACGGCAACGCCGTTTATGAAATAGATGACGAGTGTATGAAGCAGAAGGAGAGAAATGAGAGAAGAAGAAATCAAAATTATAAAAGCGGCCGCTGCAGCCTTGGAGCGCGTCCGGCAAAAGGCACAGGGGAGAGATAAAAAGGAAAGACTTTTTTAAAATATTACATTGATAAAAGGGAGTGCTGCAAAAGCAGGCGGGACGCCTGAGGCACTCCCGCAATGGCTTTTCTTTTCAGTCAGTTGAAGCTGTTTTTATTTCCGGATATAAAAACGGAGCCGTTGCTCCGGTAGATGATTCATCTACTTTTGCAACAGCTCCAGGGGATGTACTTGATTAGCAGCAGAAGCCGCCGTTTCCGCCCCAACCGCCGCAGCAGCACAGCAGGATTAAAATCCACAGGCAGTCTCCGCCCCAGCCGCCGCCGCAGGTGCATCCGCAGTTATTGCCGCAGTTGTTTCCGCTTCCGCCCCAGCCGCCGCAGCAGCACAGAATCAGAATCAGGAAAATCAGGTTGCATCCGTTTCCTCCTACGTTCCCACATTCACATCCGCATCCGCAGTTTGTAGCAGCAACATCGCTCATAGTTGAATCCTCCAACAATTTTGATTACACTCCATCATATGTTGCCCTGCCTGTCACTGTTTCCTGAATTTAGAAAAAATTCAGGTTTTCTATGTTTACGGAAAATTTGAATCGTAGTATAATGTCCCTGATATTGGGGAAACAGGGGGGCATAGGCCCAAAGGAGGAAGAAAATGATTGAGAAACTGTATTACCAGATGCCTTATGTGAAATCCTTTATGTGTACAGTAGTTGCCTGCCAGCCGGGAAAGAAAGGATATGACGTGGTGTTAAACCAGACAGCCTTTTACCCGGAGGGCGGCGGGCAGCCTGGAGACACGGGAACTTTGGCAGGGATCCCGGTATTGGATGTCCATGAGAGGGACGGACAGATTGTCCATCAGCTTTCGCAGCCTCTTTTGCCTGGCAGCCTGGCAGAAGGGATTGTAGACTGGGAACGCAGGTTTGATTATATGCAGCAGCATACCGGAGAGCACATTTTATCCGGTTTGATTCATCAGAGATTCGGCTACAACAATGTGGGATTTCATATGGGGATTCAGGAGGTCACCATAGATTTTGACGGTCCAATGACCCCAAATGAGGCGGAAGAGATGGAAGAGGCCGCCAACCAGGTAGTGTTTCAGAACCTTCCTGTAAAGGTGTGGTATCCGGAGGAAGAAGAGCGAAAGGCCATTCCCTATAGAAGTAAAAAAGAGTTAAGCGGCCAGGTGCGGATTGTAGAGGTTCCCCAAGCCGATATCTGCGCCTGCTGCGGAACCCATGTGGAGAGAACCGGGGAAGTGGGCCTGATTAAAATTACCAGTATTATGAATTACAAAGGCGGCGTCCGAATGACTATGGTATGCGGCCGCCGGGCTTTGCAGGACTTTGGCAGGAAGCAGAAGCAGATTCTTAAGATCTCCAATCTTCTGTCAGTAAAAGCAGGAGAAGTGGCGGAGGCAGTAGAAAAGCAGAAGGAAGAAAGCCAGGCCAGGGCTTATCTGACGGTTAAGCTGTACCGGGAGCTGTTTGATGCCTGGTCTGAGCTTTATCCGGAACAAGAACAGCCTCTTTTGGTTGTAAAAGAAGGCCTGGCCCCTGTTCAGCTCAGAGAGTTCTGTACGGCCCTTTACCAAAAGAAAAAGGGAAATGCAGTGCTGGTCTGCTCAGAAAAGGACGGAAAGTATCAATATGCTCTGGGCAGCGAGAAAGCAGACATAAAAGATTTGTCAAAGAGGCTTAACGCCAGATTAAACGGTCGGGGCGGAGGCAGCGGCCAGATTGTTCAGGGGACTTTCGGCGGAACAAAGGAAGAGATAGAAACAGCTTTTTTGGAGGAAATGAATGGAGTTAGATAAAGAAACCATAAGAAAACTGCGGGGACTAATCGTGTTCGCCGTAATCATTGTAATAGCCGGCATAAACTACCGGAGGCTTTTTTCACTGGCAGGGGTGATCCTCCACATGGCATTGCCATTTTTATTGGGAGGAGCCATTGCTTTTGTCCTCAATGTCCCTATGCGTAACATTGAGAAGCTGCTTCCCATAAAGGAAAGCAGCTTTAAGCGTCCGGCGGCCCTTACTGCCGCCATTGCGGCAGTAACAGCAGTGCTTCTGACCGTGATGATTGTGGTGATTCCACAGCTATGGAAAACCCTTTATTCTTTAAGGGACAGCGTACCGGTATTTCTTAACGGAGCAGAAAGCTGGCTGAAGAAGCTCTTTTCTGACAACCCGGAAATACTGGCCTGGATCAATACGGTGGAGATTGACTGGCAGGGAATGATGCAGGAGCTTATAGGATTTCTGAAAAACGGGGCCGGCTCTGTGCTGTCTACCACCTTTTCCGCCGCCGCCACCATTGCAAGCGGGGTAACTTCTTTTGGAATCGGGCTGGTATTTGCGATTTATATTCTGCTTCAGAAAGAGACGCTGGCAGGACAAGCCATAAAAATTATCCGGGCCTTTTTGCCGGAATATTGGGAGAAACGGGTAATCCAGGTGGCAGCCCTGACAGAAAAGACATTCAGCAGTTTCCTGACAGGCCAGTGCCTGGAGGCGGTGATTCTGGGAACCATGTTTTTTGTGACATTGCTGATTTTGAGGCTGCCTTATGCGCTGCTCATCGGAGTACTCATTGCCTTTACTGCGCTGATTCCCATTTTCGGTGCCTTTATCGGCTGCGGGGTAGGCGTATTTTTGATGCTGATGGTAAGCCCTGTTGACGCTTTGATATTTTTGGCGGTATTTTTTATACTCCAGCAGATAGAGGGGAACCTGATTTACCCTCATGTAGTAGGAGGCTCTGTAGGCCTGCCCTCTATTTGGGTGCTGGTAGCGGTAACCATTGGCGGAAGTGCTATGGGAATTTTGGGAATGTTAATTTTTATTCCCCTGTGTTCGGTTTTTTATGCTTTGTTCCGGGAGACGGTTTATCAAAGGCTTAAGAGTAAGAAGAAATAGCCTTTTCAATATCCTCCAGCAGAAGGTCGGACAGGCGCAGCCCTCCCCGGCCGGTACCGATGGAGATGTCCGGCTTGTTGGAGCCGTGAAAATCGGATCCTCCGGTAGGCAGAAGGCCATATTGGCGCGCCAGAGTACGCAGTTTTCCGCTTTGAAATGAATTGTGGGACGAGTGATAAACTTCCAGGCCTTTCATACCAAGTTCTGTCAGATAGGCAATCAGATCTTCGGTGGCTTCCCATCCCAGACGGTAGAGGCCTGGATGGGCCAGGGCCGGAAAAGCCTGATTGCCGGTGAGAACTTTCATAGCCCGTTCCGGAGTAATCAGCTCTTTTCTGAGGCAGTATTTCCCTCCATACTGGAGATAGCCCTGAAATGCCTTTTCCATAGAAGAGGCGTACCCCTTTTCCACTAAAGCTCTGGCAAAATGGGCGCGGGTAATGACGGTCTGAGGATTGCCATGGGTTAAAACGTCCATTGTGATATCAAATCCGTCGGCCTGAAAACGGCGGAGCATTTCCTGATTGCGCTGAATCCGCACAGACAAAAGCTCGTCCAGCTGGCAGGTAAAGTCCGGATCCCGATGATTGACAAACAGCCCCAGAATGTGGATTTCCTTCCCCTGGTAAACACAGGAAAGCTCTACTCCGGGAATAACCCGGACCCCGTTCTTTTCACCGGCACAGAGAGCTTCCTCTATTCCGTTTACCGTATCGTGATCCGTCAACGCAATGGCAGCCAGTCCGGCTCTTTTTGCTTCTGCCGCTACCTGGGCAGGGGTAAGCGTGCCGTCAGAGGCGGTGGAATGGACATGGAGATCAATATACATGAATTGGAAACCTCCTTGAAATACAATAGTAATATAATAGTAACATGTTTGACGAAATAAGTAAATTCTAACGAAAAAATAATAATTGGTCTTGAAAATTTAATAAATTTGTCATTCCATTTTATACAGAATGTGGTATACTACATTTTATATGACACAGGATAATGTTATTTGAGAATAGGTGAATATATGGACGAATTAAATCGCAGAAGCCGGGCCGCCGGCTCTCATGGAAGAACTACAGCCAGAGGTACCTCTGCATCAGGGCGTCAGGCCGCTCCAGGCGGCCGGACCAGAGGATCGGGATCTGCCGGGAGAGGAAGCGGCGGTTCATCAAGGAGCGGCCCCCGCTCCGGCAGAAGCAGCGCAGTCTATAACAGTTACGACAGAAAAGCGCCCGTTTCTCACGGAAGAGGCGGAAAACATAGAAGAAGACAGGGACCAAATTATCTTTGGATTGCTGTTGCAGGCGTAGCTTTGATTGTGGCAATTGCTATCGGGGCATTTGCCTTAAAAGGCAGATCAGGTTCCGACGCAGAGCCTTCTACGGAGACAACGCCGCCGGAGACAGAGCTTCAAAAGGAAGTGAAGGTAGGGAATGTGACCATCACCGGCCTTTCCAGAGAAGCGGCCAGAGAGAAGATTTTAGAGTCTTATCCGTGGGATATGGCTGTGACCTGGAATGGGGAGACCATACAGATTCCCAATCTGATGGGGGCAAAGGTAGATCAGCTTCTGCAGGAAATCTATCAGGGAGAACCCAAGGAAAGCTATGTATTGGATACCAGTGGTCTGGAGGAGCAGATTGCCGCAGAGGTCAGTGCTGTGGCCGCCAAGTGGGATAAGCCGGCCAAAAATGCTTCTATCAGCAGCTTTGACAAAGAAACCGGTAAGTTTGTATTTACAGGGGAAGAGGCCGGTCAGTCTGTAAATCAGGAGGCGCTTACCAGCGCAATTATGGCGGCGCTGAGCCTTAAGGATTTCGACGCAAAGATTGAGGCCCAGGTAACTTCCGTAACACCGGAGATTACAGAGGAAACAGCCAAAGAAAAATATAAGATTATCAGCGAATACACTACCAAGACCACTAACAACAGCAAGAGAAATACCAATGTAAGGCTGGCCTGCGAGGCTATTGACGGCCTGGTGCTGGCTCCCGGGGAGAGCTTTTCCTTTAATGAAAGAGTGGGAGAGCGTACCACGGCCAGAGGTTATCAGTCGGCGGCGGCTTACAGCAACGGCGAGGTGGTTCAGGAAACCGGCGGCGGAGTTTGTCAGGTTTCTACCACACTGTATAATGCAGTAGTACGCGGCGGGTTAAAGACCACGGTGCGGCGCTCCCATACCTTTGAACCTTCGTATGTAACTCCGGGTATGGACGCAACCGTAAGCTGGGGAGGGCCGGATTATGCTTTTGAAAACAATTCCAATACAGGAATCGGTATCCGGGCGTCTTACAAAGATTTAACTTGTACGGTTTCCATCTACGCCATCCCGATTTTGGAAGAAGGGGTAAAATACGATTTAAAATCCACCAAGATTAAAAATGTAGATCCGCCGGCTCCCACCTATGTGGAGGATCAGTCCGTACAGCCGGGGCAGGAGGTTGTGGAGAGCAAAGGCAGCACCGGCAGCCAGTGGGAAGTTCGCCTGGTGGTAACCAAGAATGGGGAGAAGGTAAGCGATGACGTGGATCATACTTCCAGCTATAAGGGACACGCTCCTGTTGTAAAACGGAACACTTCCGGCGTATGGGTTCCCCTTCCGGGTCAAACCAATCCGGACGGCACCCCGGTTCTTCCTGTTGAGACAAACCCGGATGGAACTCCGGCTCTTCCCAGTGCAAGTGCGCCTTCTGAAAGCAGTGGGACGACTTCCGCGCCAGAAGCCGGTATTCCGGCAGGCCCTGGAGACGGAGGCCAGATTTCCGGCCCTGGAAGCAATCTGCCTGGTCCGGGAACCACGGATTCTATAGAACCGGCAGGTCCTGGTACAGATAGCGGAAATGTCCTTCCCCCAGGCCCGGGGACCACAAATAACGATTCCGTACCGGCAGGTCCGGGAAGTCAGGGTCCGGCAGGTCCCGGTGTATAGCAGGACGAATTCAGCGAAAATATGGATTGCTTCAGAGCAAATTGAAGGAGCAGTGGAAAATGACGGAGCAGTCTGTCACATTCCACTGCTTTTTTTTGTATACATAGGCAATATCGTTTGCAATTTATATAAAAATTGGTATAATAATAAACAGGTCAGTTTCTTTTTTAACAAAGAGAGACAAACTAACACCACTCACATTTGTAGGAGGAAAGTAAAATGGCAAGAAAAATGAAAACCATGGATGGAAATCAGGCCGCTTCCCACGCTTCCTATGCGTTTACGGACGTTGCCGCTATCTATCCCATTACCCCTTCATCTGTTATGGCAGAACACACAGATGAATGGGCTACTGACGGAAGACTGAATATCTTCGGCCGCACTGTACAGGTAACCGAGATGCAGTCCGAGGCAGGCGCTGCAGGCGCTGTACACGGCTCTCTGGCAGCAGGTGCATTAACCACCACCTACACTGCTTCTCAGGGATTGCTGCTGATGATCCCCAACCTGTATAAAGTTGCAGGCGAGCAGCTTCCCGGCGTATTCAATGTTTCCGCACGTGCGGTAGCAAGCCACGCTCTGTCTATTTTCGGTGATCATTCTGACGTATATGCATGCCGTCAGACCGGCTGTGCTATGCTGTGCGAGTCCAGCGTTCAGGAAGTTATGGATTTAACCCCTGTTGCCCATTTAGCAGCTATCAAGGGTAAGGTTCCCTTTATCAACTTCTTTGACGGCTTCCGTACCTCCCACGAGATCCAGAAGATTGAGACCTGGGATTACGAGGACTTAAAGGATATGGCTGATATGGATGCTATTGAGGCATTCCGTAAGCATGCGTTAAATCCCAATCATCCCTGTGAGAGAGGTTCTGCACAGAATCCGGATATCTTCTTCCAGGCAAGAGAGGCATGTAACCCCTATTACGATGCTTTACCGGCAATCGTTCAGGAGTATATGGACAAGGTTAACGCTAAGATCGGCACCGACTACAAGCTGTTCAACTACTACGGAGCAGAGGACGCAGAGCACGTGATCGTTGCTATGGGTTCCGTTAACGATACCATTGAGGAAACCATTGATTACTTAGTGGCTCAGGGCCATAAAGTGGGCGTTGTAAAGGTTCGCCTGTACCGTCCGTTCTGCGCGGAAGCTTTAGTTGCAGCAATTCCTGAGACCGTTAAGAAGATCACTGTATTGGACAGAACCAAAGAGCCGGGATCCTTAGGAGAACCCTTATATCTGGATGTTGTTGCTGCGTTAAAGAACACCAAGTTTGATGCAGTTCCGATTTTCACCGGCCGTTATGGTTTAGGCTCCAAGGATACCACTCCCGCACAGATCGTTGCTGTTTATAACAACGCGTCCAAGGAGAAGTTCACCATCGGTATCGTAGACGATGTAACCAACCTGTCCTTAGAGATTGGCGCTCCTCTGGTTACCACTCCTGAGGGAACTACCAACTGTAAGTTCTGGGGTCTGGGCGCAGACGGTACTGTAGGCGCTAACAAGAACTCCATTAAGATCATCGGCGACAACACCGATATGTACGCTCAGGCATATTTTGATTATGACTCCAAGAAGTCCGGCGGCGTTACCATGTCCCATTTACGTTTCGGACATTCTCCCATTAAGTCTACCTATCTGATCCGTACTGCAAACTTTGTGGCATGCCACAACCCGGCATATGTCCGCAAGTATAATATGGTTCAGGAGCTGGTTGACGGCGGTACCTTCCTGTTAAACTGCGCTTGGGATATGGAAGGATTAGAGAAGCACTTACCGGGCCAGATGAAGAAGTATATTGCTGACCACAACATTAACTTCTACACCATCGACGGTGTTAAGATTGGTATCGAGACCGGTATGGGCCCCACCCGTATTAATACCATTTTACAGTCTGCATTCTTTGAGTTAACCGGCATTATTCCGGCTGACAAGGCAAATCAGCTGATGAAGGATGCTGCACAGAAGACCTACGGCCGTAAGGGCGAGGACGTTGTTAAGAAGAACTGGGCAGCTATTGATGCAGGCGCTAAGGGCGTTGTAAAGGTAGAGGTTCCGGAAAGCTGGAAGAACTGCCAGGACGAAGGCCTTGACTTTACCGTTGCAACCGGAGAAAGAAAAGACGTTGTTGACTTTGTTAACAATGTTCAGTCCAAGGTTTCCGCTCAGGAAGGCAACTCTTTACCGGTATCCGCATTTGTCGATTACGTAGACGGCAGCACCCCCTCCGGTTCCGCAGCTTACGAGAAGCGCGGTATTGCAGTAAATGTACCGGTTTGGAATCCGGACAACTGTATCCAGTGTAATTTCTGTGCTTATGTCTGCCCCCATGCAGTAATTCGTCCCGTTGCTATGACCGCTGACGAGGCTGCTAGTGCGCCGGCCGGCATGAAGATGAAAGATATGACCGGTATGGCCGGTATGAAGTTTGCCATGACCGTTTCCGCCCTTGACTGTACCGGCTGCGGTTCCTGTGCAAACGTATGTCCCGGCATGAAGGGCAATAAGGCTCTGACCATGGAACCCTTAGAGGCAAGCTTACCGGAGCAGCCCATCTTTGAGTATGGCCAGTCCCTGCCTGTTAAGGAAGAGGTTTTGGCTAAGTTTAAAGAGACCACTGTTAAGGGAAGCCAGTTTAAGCAGCCCTTACTTGAGTTCTCCGGCGCTTGTGCAGGATGTGGAGAGACTCCTTATGCAAAACTGATTACCCAGCTGTTCGGCGACAGAATGTATATTGCCAACGCAACCGGATGTTCCTCCATCTGGGGCAACTCTTCACCGTCCACTCCTTACACTGTAAACGCTAAGGGACAGGGTCCTGCATGGTCCAACTCCTTATTTGAGGATAATGCTGAGTTTGGTTACGGTATGCTGCTGGCTCAGAACGCTATCAGAGACGGCTTAAAGGCTAAGGTAGAGTCTGTAATGGCAAGCGCTGAAGCTTCTGATGAAGTAAAGGCAGCATGTAAAGAATACCTGGATACCTTTGGCTGCGGCGCTACCAACGGTACTGCTACAGACAAGCTGGTTGCTGCATTAGACGGCTGTGACTGCCCGGTTTGCAAGGAGATTGTAAACAATAAGGATTTCCTGGCTAAGAAGTCCCAGTGGGTATTCGGCGGCGACGGATGGGCTTATGATATCGGTTTCGGCGGTGTTGACCATGTACTTGCTTCCGGCAAAGACATCAACATTATGGTATATGATACCGAGGTTTATTCCAACACTGGCGGACAGTCTTCCAAGGCTACCCCGGTTGGCGCTGTAGCACAGTTTGCTGCAGGCGGTAAGGACGTTAAGAAGAAAGACTTAGCTTCCATTGCAATGAGCTATGGCTATGTATATGTAGCACAGATTTCCATGGGCGCTGACTATGCACAGACTGTTAAGGCAATTGCAGAGGCAGAGGCTTATCCGGGTCCGTCCTTAATCATTGCTTACGCTCCCTGTATTAACCATGGTATTAAGAAGGGCATGAGCAAGGCCCAGACCGAGGAGAAGCTGGCTGTTGAGTGTGGTTACTGGCATCTGTTCCGGTTCAACCCGGCTGCTGAAAACAAGTTCTCCTTAGACAGCAAGGCTCCCAACATGGATAATTATCAGGACTTCTTAAAGGGTGAGGTTCGTTACCTGTCCTTAGGCCTTAAGAATCCGGGAAGAGCAGAAGACCTGTTCGCTAAGAATGAGGCATTTGCTAAGGAAAGATACGAGTACCTGAAGAAACTGGTTACTCTCTACGGAAATGAGTAATTGAATATCTGATTCCTACAGATGATCAAAATATCAGGCAGGGTCCTAATCGGATCCTGCCTTTTAAGCATATACTTAATTATATCAGAGTCTCATTTGCAGGAGAATCGGGCAGGAGAATCGGGCCTAATATTACTGTTGCTAGGCTGTGTAAAATGTATTATAATAAACAGCAAAAGAGCTATAAAATAGCTTAATGTACCTTTTGCCTACAAAAGGGAACCGGTAACGATTGAGACAATAAACAGTAAAAATCTGGTGAATAGTGATGGAAAAGAAAACACATGAAAGCGGAACAGACAAAAGATTTCCTTTGGTTCTTTCTATTATACTTGTTTTTAGCATTTTGGGGGCTGTGGTATTTTCTGTGTCGCGGAAAATGTCCAGGGAAATGTCGGCGTCGGCAATTCAGAACCTAAATGAAAATCTGGATTTGATAAAATATACGGTAGAGGCAATTTGGAGTAATCAGGCAGAATTCCAGAAGCTGATGGCTCAGGAAATAGCCATAATAGATGAGGATTTAGAGGATTATATACGTTCCTATCAGAGAAACGAGACCATAGCCAAGATCTCTCTGATCCGCGCAGGGGAATCGGAAGGGATTTCCAGTACAGGGGAAGTATTTTCTGAGGAAGGGATGGATTTTTCTTCCTGGGAGATACTGGATGGGCTGGAGGTTTCCCATTCTTATCTGAACTATATGGGAACCTGGGCGTATTCTATTAAATGCCCTGTGGTAAAGAATGGCGAGGAAATCGGTACGCTTTATGTGGAGTATACTTATGACGCTATTGACCGCTCTCTTCCTAACGGATTTTACAACAAACAAGCTATACTTTATATTATGGATACAAAAACCGAAAGATTTGTGCTGAAGCCCAAAGGCGTGGGAGAGCGGAATGCAGGGCATTTAAATTTAGAGGATTTTTACCGGGCAAATGAGATTCATGAAGAATCTCTTCGCGAAGAGATAAAAGATTGTGTGGAAAACCGAAAAAATATTATGTTTTACCATGATATACGGGAAAAAGACTCCTTAAACTTTATGTGGATGATGAACGGCGGCACAATTTGCCTGGTGGGCTATGTACCGACGGAAGCCATCCAGCAGGAAGCAAAGACGGTAAACTATAATATTCTGGTGGTTGTGACAGTTATGATGAGCGCATTTTTCCTGTGCTGTTCTCTGTACTATTTTAACCAGAAGCAGCAGAAAAAAATTATAGAGGAACAGGAAAGAGAGCGGGAGAAGTATAACAAACAGCTGACAGAGGCGTTGCATGCGGCCCAGCTTGCCAGCAATGCCAAAACTACTTTTCTTTCTAATATGTCCCATGATATCCGTACTCCCATGAATGCGGTTATCGGTTTTACCACTTTGCTTGTGAAAGATGCGGAAAATCCGGATAAGGTTCGGGAATATGCAAGAAAGATTATGATATCCGGACAGCATTTGCTGAGTCTTATCAATGATATTCTGGAGGTTTCCAAAATTGAAAGTGGAAAGGTAGTGCTTACCAGGGAAGAGTTTAACCTAAATGATTTGATATATTCTGTAGATACCATTATTCGCCCTATGGCCAGCGCAAAATCACAGGAATTTCATGTGGAAGTAGCCAACATTAAGCATGAATATTTGCTGGGAGATACTACAAGGATGAACCAGATTTTGATGAACCTTCTTTCCAATGCAGTAAAGTATACACAAGAAGGAGGAAATATCTGGTTTCGAATTATTGGTCTGAAGCAATATTCCAACCAGTTTGAACGTATCCGGATCGAAGTGGAGGATGACGGGTACGGAATGACCAAAGAATACTTAAAGACGATTTTTGATGTGTTTACCAGGGCAGAAAACAGCACTACCAATAAGGTTCAGGGAACCGGGCTGGGCATGGCTATCACAAAAAATATTGTTGAGCTTATGGGCGGTACGATAGAAGTTTTCAGCGAGGTGGATAAGGGAAGTCTGTTTCAAGTGGAACTGGAGCTTGGAGTATCGGAAAATCAGGCAGATAAACTGTTTTGGGAGAACAGCGGGATATCCCGTATCCTGTTTGTGGAGGAGAATATACAGGAAACCCAAAACATACAGACCTTTATGGAAGATATGGGAATTTCTATGGATATAGTCTTTCATGCAGAGGAAGCTTTGGATATGATACAGGATACCGGCAATACCCAAAAAGGCTATCACCTGGTGCTGGCTGATTGGAACACACTGAATCCAGGCGGTATCCAGATGGCGGAAAAGTTAAGGAAAGCCCTGCCGGAAACGGTGATTCTCCTGTTTATGGCTCCCCATGATGAGAATAATATGGAGGGACTGCTTCAATTGGGATATACAGGAATCCTTACAAAACCTGTGTTTGTATCGGCGCTGAGAGAAAAAATCACAGAAATACAGGCAGAAAAATCCAGGGAGGCCAAGAGAGCGGAGACAGAGGCGGAATGTAGTCTGAATGGCCTGAATTTCCTTGCAGCAGAGGATAACGAGATTAATGCGGAAATTCTGGCAGAGATTTTGTCTATAGAAGGCGCAAAATGCGAAATTGTGGAAAACGGCAGACAGGCATTGGAGCGCTTTATGGAATCTGAGGAGGGCGAATTTGATGCAATCCTTATGGACGTTCAGATGCCGGTGATGAACGGATACGATGCAACAAGGGCGATTCGGAAGCTGACACGGAAAGATGCAGACGAAATCCCTATTATTGCCATGACGGCAAACGCTTTTGCAGAAGACGAGAAGGAAGCGTTAAATGCCGGAATGAATATTCATCTGGCAAAGCCTATTGATATAGAAAGATTGAAGAAAGTTATAAGACAGTATGTCATAAAAAAGTAATAGGAAATAAATGAGGAGAAGGGGGGCGCAAAATGAAATATATGGCAAAGGGTAAGAAGTTCTCTTGGAAAAGAATAATGGGAGTATGTCTGACAGCAGCAATGCTCTTTATGATGACAGCCTGCAAAGGCAGTGGGAAGTCGGATGTGAATCTGGCGATATCCAAAGAGGAGAACGACAGGATCGTAAATATGTACAGTCCTATGGAAAAAGTAGATCCGAATGCGGAGAATGTAGCAAGAAGCGCTTCAGAAAAAACTCTTCGGATGGCGGAGGAAAAGCTGGGGGTGACGGTACAGTATATTACTTATACGGCAGAAGACTATCAAGACAAGAGCTATGATGATGTGGCTCTTGCCAGAGTGCGTAACAATATGGATGACCTCTATCTGCTGAATCCGGATACTATCCAGATTCTGGGAGAAGAGGGAGAGCTTATGGATTTGTCGGATCTGGAATGTGTAAAGAATCTGCGGGATGTAGTAAAAACGGCTAATACAGTAAATGGAAAGCTGGTAGCTATTCCACAGGAAGTGGTAGCCTACGGCTTGTTTATCAATAAAGATATGTTTGATGAATACAATCTGGAATTGCCGGAAACACCGGAGGATTTTTTGAAATGCTGTAAAGTATTTAAGGAAAATGGTATCGAAACGCCGGTGGGGGCAAACCGTTGGTGGCTGGAATCCTTTGTCTTTGCACAAGCTTATGCGGATCTGTATAACGGGGGAAACACGGAAGCTGAAATTGAAGCGCTGAACAGCGGGAAAAGGAAATACAGCGGTTATCTGCGTCCCGGTTTTGAGTTTCTTCAGGAGATGATAGATTCCGGTTACATTGATGCAAAGAAGGCTTACGTAAGCGAGGCTCTTGAAGGAGAGCGGGAGGATTTTCTGGCTCAGAAAACCCCTATTGTTATGGCATACTGGGGAGCGGCAAATACAGACACTGCATATGGAAATACAGATTTTAATATGCTGGTTATTGGCTTTCCAAGCAGCCGTGGCCAAATGCCGGTGGTTTCGATGACAGGATATGGTATCGGTATAGACGCGGAACATAGGGAAGATGCCAAAGATATTTTAGAAGTAATCCTTTCTGACGAAGCGCTTCAGATATATACGGAAACTAACAAGGTAATCTCCCCGTCTAAAAATATAGGAGTGGATTGTATTCCGGCATTAAAGCCTCTGAATGACCGAATAGAGGAAAATGTGTATGTTCTTGGGGCCAATGCGGGAATGAAAATGGAGCAGTGGGGAAATATCTGCCTTGTTGTGCGGGAATTGTTAAATGGCTCTACCGTAGAGGAGTGTATGAGGGAGATTGACAGACTCCAGGAGGAATCCCTGAAAAAGTAAAGCCCCCCAAAAGAGAGATGCTGCAAAATGAAACCAAGGGACTTTCTGTTTCATTTTGCAGCACCTCTCTTTTTTTCTTTAAAAAATTGTAAGAAATCTTCGGTTTACACAATCGCTTATTCGTGGTACTGTATTAATATAAATAACACAGTTAGTACGAAGAGTACAGCCAAAAGAATAGGCTTTAAAACGGAAAACTGGAAAGGAGGCATCTGATGCTGATTGAGCTAGACTATAAGGATCGGCGTCCCATCTATGAGCAGGTAACAGAAAAACTGGCTTCTATGATGATGCTGGGGGTTCTGGAGGAAAACAGCCAGCTTCCGTCCGTGCGGGCTATGGCGGTGGCATTGTCCATTAATCCCAATACCATCCAGAGAGCTTACGCAGAGCTGGAGCGCCAGGGATATATCTACTCAGTGAAGGGGAAAGGCAGTTTTGTGACAGATACATCAAAGCTGCGGCAGTTCCGGCTTCAGGAGGCCAGGGATCACTTGAGGGAAGCCGCCAGAGAGGCGGCCAGAATGGGGATGGCCAGAGATGAGATTGTAAAGGCAGTCCTTGAGGGAGCGGCAGACGGAGGCTGCCGGGAAGGCCAGGAGGAAATAGGGAAAGGCCTGGAAGACGCTGCCCGGGATTGTGAAAATGACAGGAGGGAATGAGCATGATTGAAGCGGTAAACGTGACAAAGCGCTTTGAAGATATTGTGGCGGTGGATCACATAAACGCTACCATCCGTGACGGCAGCGTATTTGGCCTTATCGGAACCAACGGAGCAGGAAAAAGTACTTTCCTGCGTATGGCCAGCGGCGTATTAAAGCCGGATGAAGGAAATATTTCCATTGACGGGGAAGAAGTATTTGAAAATATCAGGGCAAAGGCCAGATTTTTCTATATCTCTGATGAGCAGCATTTTTTCAGCAATGCCACCCCGGCGGAGATGATGGATTATTACAGTATTGTATATGAGAAGTTTGATAAAGATCGCTTTCACAAGCTGATGAAGAATTTTGAGCTTAACGAAAAGCGTAAAATCAGTACCTTTTCCAAAGGAATGAAAAAGCAGGTTTCCGTTATCTGCGGGGTGTGCTCCAACACAGACTATCTGTTCTGTGACGAGACATTTGACGGCCTGGATCCGGTTATGCGCCAGACAGTAAAGAGTATTTTTGCCAATGATATGGAGGAACGGAACTTAACTCCTATTATTGCATCCCACAACCTGCGGGAGCTGGAGGATATCTGCGACCATGTAGGACTCCTTCACAAAGGAGGAATCCTTTTGTCCCGGGACTTAGACGATATGAAGCTAAACATTCATAAGCTTCAGTGCGTATTAAAGCAGGGAACGGGGCCGGAGGAGCTGAAAGGGCTGGAAATTGTGAAGACGGAGCAAAGAGGAAGTTTATTTACTTTGACAGTTCGGGGAAACAGAGAGGACATTGAGGAAAAGATGACAGGCTATGAGCCGGTTTTCTTTGAGCTGCTGCCCTTATCCCTGGAGGAAATCTTTATCAGCGAAACGGAGGTGGCAGGTTATGACATCAAGAAACTTATTCTTTAAACTGGCAAAAGAAGACTTAAAACGGCGGGTCTGGCTTGCGGCTCTTTCGATCCTCATTTTTTTCTTTGCATTCCCGGTGGGAATGGCTCTTAGGCTGAGCAATGTAGAAGAGCAGTATCAGCGGGCCCTGCGGTATGGGGAGACTTTGATGAAACTAAAGTCTCAGGCTCTGCTGGAGGCCGCCGAGAGTCTGGTGTCTTCCCATGGCAACGGCTTTACCGTGTTTCTCATGATTATGGCGGCTGTGGTGTGCGGAGTATCCAGCTTTTCCTACCTCCACAATAAAAGGAAAGTAGATTTTTACCACAGTCTTCCACTGAAAAGGGAGACACTGTTTGGAGTATCTTATGTCATGGGAATTCTGATTCCCGGATTGATCTATGGTTTATGCCTGATCCTTTCGCTGACGGTGGCGGCTGCTTACGGAACTCCTATAGGCAGCCTTTTAAAAACAGCGGTATTGGGCTGGCTGTTCCATCTGTTTTATTTTACTTTGGTGTACAGTACTGTGGTATTGGCCATGATTATGACTGGCAATCTGGTTGTGGGGATTCTGGGGAGCAGCGTGTTCTTCTTTTATTTTCCAATGCTGGCCGCCATTATCGTCGCCTATTACAGCACCTGGTTTGTTACTTATGTGGATATTTTCCAGGACAGTTTTTTGTTCCGGATGGTCAAAATTTCCCCCATTACAAGCTATGTCATTGCTTTTTCCGGGGCAGGTATATGGGAAGAACTGGGATATGGAGGAAGCATTGGGAGCCTGATTGCAGAAAGCGGGATAGCGCTGATAGCTTTGATTCTTGCAAATATCCTGCTCTATAAAAAGCGTCCCTCAGAAGCTGCCGGAAAGGCTATGGCCTTTTCAGCCAGCAAGCCGGTAATCCGCATTGGCCTGGCTATGGTAATGGGGATGTCAGGGGGGATGTTCTTCTGGCTCCTTCATTCCACAACCGGATGGGCAGTTTTCGGAACCATTGTGGGAATCCTGATTTGTCATTGTATTGTGGAGATTATCTATCACTTTGATTTCCGTAAACTGCTGGCTCACAAGTTCCAGCTTGCAGGCTGTATGATTGCCGGTCTGGCTATCCTGTTCTGCTTTAAAAATGACTGGCTGGGATATGATGCTTACCTGCCTGAGGAAAGCCAGGTGGCGGAAGTGGCCGTTGATTTGGGAAAAGACGGCTGGGTTATTTACTCCCAGGTGGAAAGCAGAGGAGAAGGGCTGAGGCCTGAGGTGACGAAAACCTCTTCCACAGAGTATATTTTTAACAACATGGCGTTGACGAATACGGCTCCGGTTTTAGAGATTGCGAAAATAGGAGTAGAGAAGGCTCTCATGGAAAGGGCTGACAGAGAGCTTCTGGAGAAATATGATGAGGAAGGCTATTGGACATGGGTTCACATTCAGTATACTCTGAAAAACGGCCGTAAGGTTCAGAGAAAGTATTATCTGCCCTTGACATTAGGGTTTGATGCCGCCAATACCATCTCAATGGATCCGGCTTACCAGGATATTAAGTACCCTGTATTTCAACGGACGGCAGAAGATACCATGTTGGTACAGTATCGGGTAGAAGGAAGCGGAAATCTGCTGGAATCAGCGGAATTCTCTGACCAGGAAACCATAGAGCAGCTCCTTTTATCCTACCAGCAGGACTTTAGAGAAATGGATCTGTATCAGAGGCAGACGGAAAATCCCATTGGAGAACTCCGTTTCTTAAATGCCCCTGAGGCGGAGCTGCTGGAGTACAGGAAAAATGAATATGATAATGTAATTCAGTGGGATGGAACCATGACCTTTTACCCAATCTATCCTTGCTTTGACAGAACCCTTGCCCTGCTGGAAAAAGAGGAGATCGATCCAAGAAAGATATGGGATCATGCAGATATCTCCAGCGTTGTGACAGAGAGGGGGATGAAGGAAGGAGATCGGGGTTACCAGGAAAGAGAGGGAAGGTTCTATGAGGTAACCTATACAGATCCGGAAGAGATACAGGAGATTTTAAAGGCCATGACGATAGACGAATACTACGGGATGAACGCCTACAGCACGGCAGATGATATTTCGGTAACTGTAAATGTGGGAAGCGGAAACAAAATGAAATTTTCCGTTGGCGGTTACTTTATGCAAGACAAAGTTCCGGCTATGGTAGAGGCAGACTTGGATCAAAAGCTTCGGGAGATTGAAGCAGAGTTCCAGGACAAAACGGATGAGACGAAATAGTTTTTATTTTTAATAGAGATTAGAAGGTGTTGTAAAAGGAAGGGACTTTCTATTCGTGCTGCCCGCCAATTCTGGCGGACATATGCGAATAGAAAGTCCCTTCTTTCATTTTGCAGCATCCCCTGCTGCCTGCTGAGGGGAAGAAAGCCGATTCATATTCTCGTATTCCCGGGGAGAAATCCCTGTCACCTTTTTAAAGACCTTACTAAAATAATAGGGATTCTCAAATCCTAACATATCAGAAATCTCATACATAAGATATTTGTGGGTGTGGATCAGTTCCTTGGCTCTGTCGATTTTCATTGTGGCAATGTAGTCAGAGATGGTAACGCCGGTAAATTTTTTAAAGGTATTGCTTAAATGGCCGGAGCTGATGCTTAAATATTCGGCCACATCGGCCAGGGCCAGCTTTTCCGATAAATGTTCCTCTATATAAGCCTTAGCCTGCTCTATGAGAGTATCAGAGCGGACGGATTTGCGCTCCGATAAAAGGGTGCACAGCTTATCACAGAAGCTTTCCAGCCATATCAGGATATCTGAAAGGCTGTTAAAGTGTCCCAGCTGTTCTGCAATATTAATGGTGTAGGGAAAAATCTCCTGAAAGTCCTCCTGATCCCCTTCAAAAAAGGAGTACAGATAGGTGTAAATATTGATGCAGGCGCTGGTGGCCTGCTCCTTGCCGGGCTTACAGGAGGCAAACAGCTCCAGGATTTGCCGGAAAACTTCTCTGAGCCGTCCGCTGTCATTTTGCTGGATAGAGGCAGACAGATCCTTTTTGAAAATATTGATATTAAAATTCTTAGCCAGGCTGTGATGGATGTTCTGGTTACTATAAAAGACCAGAGGGCTTGAGGAGTTGTAATAATAGTAATCCAGGGAGGTGAGCGCCTCATCCAGGGCCTGAGGCATGTCCTCCAAAGATTCCTTTACCGTGCTGGCGCCGTATACGGCATTCAGTTCAAAATAGGTGGTGAGAGCCGTGGTAACCCGCCCGCAGAATCCGGTAAGGGCTGTTTCCAGATTGTCCTCTTTCATTAAGCTGCCTGCCAAAAAATAGGTGTTCTTTCTGTCATACTCAAAAAGCATGGCAGAAGAAAAATACCGTTCTGCAATCTTTTCTATAATGTCAAAAAGCTGATTGGTAATCAGCCGGAAATCATAGATGTCTTCCTCCGCCTGAAACTGAATATGATTGGGACGCAGGGAAAACAGCAGCAGGAAAGGACGTTCCCACCCGGCTGCAGGAAGCGCCCCCCCCATTTCGGTTGGATCCGCTTTTGCAAGAAGGGTTTGGCTGAGATATTTGCGGACTTTCTGGTGAGAGGCAAAAGGTTCAGAGCCAGGGGATGATGGAGCGGATCCTGCCGGAGAGTGGTTTTTCAATAAAAGGCTGCTTTGCTTTTTGGCCTTTTCCAGGGATGCGGCCAGGCTTTCCGGCTTTAAGTCCAGTTTTACCAGATAATCTACGGCTCCAAGGGACAAGGCTTTTCTGGCCAGGCTGAATTCCTCCAGATTGGTGAGCACAATAAAAGCAAAAACAGCCCCCTCCTTTTTGCAGGACTCCACCAGCTGGAGACCGTCCAGAACAGGCATACGAATATCCGTAATGACAATATCCGGCTGCAGATTTAAAATCATCTGCCGGGCCTCGGTGGCAACGGTGGCTTTGCCGATAATAGAGCAGCCGTAATCCTCCCAGTTAATCAGGGAAGCGATACCGGCCAAAATTAAAGGTTCATCATCAATCAATACGATTCGGTACATAATCAAATCTCCTGTAGACCTGTGTATGGGATACTCATATATATTCAAGGGGGAAGGCGACAATAATCCGGGTGAAGGAATCCAGCCGGCTTTCAATGGTAAGGCCGTAATCCTCCCCGTATACCAGCTTAAACCTCCGATCCACATTGGGCAGCCCGATGCCGCTCATGGTGCTTTTGGTTATTCGGGAAGTATCCGTGAGAATGCGCTGTACTTGTTCCTCTGCCATCCCGATTCCATTATCTGTAACGCTTACTTTTAAAACATTTTCCTCAGCCCAGGCATGTATCTCAATCAGTCCGGGCCGCCCGGATGGCTCGATACCGTTAAAAATAGCATTTTCCACCAGGGGCTGGAGAGTCAGCTTGATGATTTTAGCATCATAAAGGCCGGGTTCGTCCACCTGGATTTGCAAGTCAAACAGCTCCAGATACCGCACCTTTTCAATGACCACATAATCCCTTAAAAAGTCCAGCTCCTGCGCCAGAGTGACCTTTTCATTAAAGCCCTTGGCCATATTTTTCAGCAGGGAGGACAGGGAGGTAACCATCTGAACGATACCGCTGTTTCTCTGCATAGTGGCAATCCATTTAATGGAGTCCAGAGTGTTGTAGAGAAAATGAGGGTTAATCTGGGCCTGGAGCATCTTGATTTCCAGGTCCTTTTTTTCCTTTTCCCCCTGGATCCGGGTTTCCATCAAGGTATTGATTTGGCTGGACATCTGATTAATCTGCCGGCCAATAGTGCCGATTTCGTCATTGCTTTCAATACTGGGATCCGAGGTAAAGTCACCCTGGGCAACCAGGCCTAAATGATCAATAAGATGGAGGATAGGCCTGCCCAGCTGCCTGGAGATTAAAAAGGAAAGGGCCAGTCCAATGACAATACAGTAAAAGAAAATAATGGCAATGGTTTCTAAAATTACCTGACGATCAATGGGCATGCGGCTGACGGGAAGGATTTCAAAAAGCAGAATCCCGCTGATCGGATCTTTCTGGTAGGTAACAATACAACTTTGATGATTAAAAAAGGTACGAAGAAAGCCGGAATGTTCCTCCATACTGTTTAACTGCTCAATCAGCCGGTCAGTCTGAAATTCTCCCTCTGTCAGAGAGGCAACCAGAGTATTGTCTGCTGCGGCGATATAGAGAAAACTGTTTTCCTCTAAAGTTTTCAGGGTATCCAGATACAGCAGGGGATTCACTGCCAAAAACACCCAGGCATCCTCTGGTTTAAGCCCCGGTCGATACTGGATGGGACGGACAAGAGGGAAAAAGGAGGGGGTATTGGTAGTGCCCAGAGGGAAAGGGTTATCCTCCAGGATCAGGGTATATTGGGAAGCAGTAAGGGTCAGACGCTCCTTGAACCAGGGGGCGGACATAATCAGCTCCGGATCCTGCTGGATACCTGGCTGGCTTCCGGCCTGGAGGAAAAACTGATCCTTTTTATAAAGAGAAATCCGGTAGATATACTTGCTGTAGCCAGAGATAGCGCAGTAATCCCTCAGGACGTTGGAAGCATACACCTCCATGCTCTGTGCAGAGGAGACCGCGCTTCCTAAAAAGAACTGAGACTGGCGCTCCGAACAGTTCAGCAAAAGGTTGACCATTTCCCGGTAAGCCAAATTCAGCCGGTCGGACAAAAGCCGGATGGTGCTCTGAGAGTTTCTGGTCTCACTGGCAATAACATCTTCCTTATAAGAAGTAAAACTATAATAGCTGACCGCACTGGCAATGGCAATGATAATCAGCATATTGTACAGGATGATTTTTCTTTGAAAGGTTTTGGGAATGAAAGTCTGGTTGGAATTCATATAAAGATCCTTTCCGGCCGGGGTTTGGCCTCTTTTTTATTATATATAAAAAGTTGGAAAATGTCTATTTTGAAGTGACTCATTTATGGTTGATGTTTCTTTGAATATATCATAAAATGATGTTAAATAAATGTTTAGAACGAAAGAAGAGAGAGATTGTGTATAGAGTCGCAGTATGTGATGACCAAAAAGCGTATTTAGATATCATAGAGGGTAAATTAAACAGATACTGCAGTGATCACAAGATAAGTATTTAAGGAAAATTATATAACGACAGCCAGCTGTTAGTAGAAGAGCTGGAAGAAGGAAAACAATTTGATGCTTATATATTGGATATTGAGATGAATAAACATTCCGGAATAGAAATCGCGGAAATCATAGGAAACCATTCTGCCGCTGCATGCATTGTTTTTTTGACCGCTTTTTCCAATTATGCCATAGAGGCTTGCGGGATGAATATATTCCGCTATGTTTTAATCGTAGATGAACTGGCAAAGGATACAACGGTTGCAAAAGCCTACCAGGCATGGGGCGAATGACAGCCTCAGATCCTGATAACCTATTCAGATCTGAAAGCTGTCGGGGAGCCGATTACGCCGAAGAAGTGGCGGCGCGAAGTTGATACTCTGACCGCGAAGAAATATTTGCAATATCAGGAGATGCGGGCTATGCGGGAAGAACTCAAGGCCGTATAGAAACTGAAAAAGACCGCTGAACAGCTTGCAAGAAATGAGCAGACAAGAAAACAGGAGCCGGAACTATGAGCATAAGAAAACCACCATACAGGATTTTTGTTTCCCATACGGCGGTATCTCATTTGCCGAAAATGTCACTGTGCGTCCCGGTACGGGCCAGTGTCAACACCAGGATATCGTTGTCAATGCGGTAGACCAGTAACCAATCAGGCTGGACATGACATTCCCGGTGCCCTACCCAATTTCCGGACAGCTCATGGTCTTTGTTTTTCTCTGGCAATGTTTCGCCCCGCGACAGCGCCCGGATAATATCATCTAGCAGGTCAATGTCAAGATGACGCTTGATTGCCAGCTTATAGTCTTTTTTGAATTTTGTCGTCCAGACAATTTCCCGGTTCATTGTTTCAACTCCCGGAGTGCTTCTTCCACATCAGAGTAGTGCTTCACGCTGGGATCACGCGCGATACGTTCCGCTTCCAGCATGGCGGCAATCGTTTCCTTGTTGGGCTGTTCTAGCTTGACCTCAAAAGGAAAACCGCCGACCCGGAGGGACTGGCGCAGAAAAACATTGATTGCGGTAGTCAGGTTCATACCCAACTCTCCGTAAAGCGTTTCACACTGTTTTTTGATGTCGCTGTCCATACGGACGCTGAAATTTGTTGTGCTTGCCATAGTATCAACCTCTTTCGCATTTCATTATACTTGTAGTATATGCGATTTGCAACGCAAAATCAATTCAATAGACGTAAAATTCACAAAAATTTAAGGACTATTGGGAGGTCAGTATTTTTGTTGAGTGAAAAAGAAAAGGAGAAGATGAGAGATGAAATGGGAAGGAATTTATGAAATAGTGATTCGCGAGATGACCAAAACCGTTGTGTGTGAGCGCAATGATCATTCGCCGGAGGCACAGGAGATGCAGGCGCAAATAGTGGAACTGAGCCGGAAGATGCAGGAAAAGATGAAGGACCTGCCAGAGGATGTGAGAAAATCCATAATGGAGTATATGGTCCGCCATTCTAAAAAGTCCATAAAATAAGTGATGATTTCGGAATCAGATATCTTTGCTATCCTCACATTTCGCCTCTGTGAAACAGATGTGGAGACAGAGTGTTGATACAAATCATCAATAATCAATATTGTAAGGAATAATAATATTTTAAGTATATATGCCGAAAGGGCGGATTTAGAAGAGGTTTTACTAAAAATTTATAAATCACTAAAAGATTAAGTAAAAATTAGATGTATGCGAGAAGGTATTAAGTTTGTTTGAACAAGATGCTGAAAATAGCGTAATAGACGAATCAGAATCATTAGAATTACTTGAAAGAGAAATTAAGCAGATTACAAATTACGTTCATTTCAATATATTTTTGGCAGATTTTATTATGAAAGTTGGTGTTAGATATTCTCAGAGGGATGTAACTAAACAGCTTTCAGAAAGGACAAACTGTTGAAAAACAAAATAATATTTGGTATAACACAGATGTGACAAATGCGGATTTGTTGCAGAGTATCAAAGATATGACTAAAAGGACACGACTTTGGAGAAATGTAAGGAGAAAATAATGTCAGTAAAGGAAGAGTTGGATCATTTTTTCGATAAGTTTTTAAAAGAATATAGTTTAACACCTAATGGGTTGCCAACAGCTCCCAGACGAAATGATGTTGACCAAAGTATTTATGTGGGTGAAGCGGATAAAGGCGGTTGGTGCAAATGGAAGCCAATAAGGCAGCCAAAGAACAAAGATTTTGAAAGTCTTTTAGATTTTTATCATATCAAAAAAAATAATGATATAATAGAATACTTTAGTACATACTTTTTTTCTAATATTGATGCTATATTTAAGTCACATAAAATTCTATTAAGTGCCAATATGCCAGATGGATTTAAAAGATTAAAGCGAATACTAGATGGATTACAAGATGGAGATACAGGAACAATAACGTACATTCCTATAGGAATTGAACATCCTCGTGGCTATACGATAGCTATTGATGTTAATAAAGGGGCAATTGTGCATATTGATGATGAGACGGAGAAAAAAAGAAAAATAGCTCCAAATTTAGCAAGTTTTCTTCATGAATTAGAACCTGATATCTAACCGAACTGTAAAGAAAAAATTAAATCAGGGAACATTCTTAAAATAGACTTCTTTAGAAAATTTTGTTAGTGTTATAAACTGTGTCATATATGAGAACAGAGATATAGAACAATCTTTTGTCAATTAGTATTCCTTACTATTAATGGTAGTATTTTTGTTGCCATTGATAGTAAAGATTATATAGGAAAGGGAAACTGACAATGGGAAAAAAATTGATAGATAGGTGGGAAAATGAATGGTTAAATGAAGATAATATAATTAGAGAAAGCCTGCTAAACGACGAAGAAACCGAATTTGTAAAATTAGATTTGAGGGGATTCAAAATTTCAAAATCTGTTAATCTTGCACCTTATATAAAAGGCAAAAAATTTAGTGAAACAGATTTTTCTTATGCGGACTTTTCGAGATGCAGATTTGAAAAATGTAGGTTTGAAAAATGTACCTTTTGTTACACTAATTTAATCAATATTATAGAGCAAGAATGTGAATTTGTGGACTGTGATTTTTATAAAGGAAGAATAAAGGGATTTATCGGTGAATGGGGAAGTCTGTATAAGGGGGTTATATTTGAGGGAGTTAATTTAAATGGGCTGCTTATGCACTATCCTGACTTTCAGGATAGTGAATTTAAAAACTGCAATTTGAAAAAAGCAGACTTTGGCGGGGCTGTCATAGAAAATGTTAAGTTTAAGGGTGTAGTTACTGATACATGGTTTCGAGGTAAATACCGAATTTCAGGAGTTGTTCCTCCTCCGCAGATTAATTATAAAAGGCTAAGTAAAGTAAATCCCATGAATGCAGATTTTTCAGAAGCGATAATTTCGTATACACTTTTTACAAATGGATGTGATCTATCTAATGTAATTATGCCGAATGATGGAAACCACTATTTAATAAATAATATAAAGAAAGTTAAAGAATTTACTGATAGATTTTGTGCTAATTTAAGTGATGAAGAAAAAGACTTTTTTTCTATAATTCAAGATGTATTTTTGTTTCAACGAGAGGGAGAAAAAGTGAAAATTCTTAATCGTATAGACTGGTACAATAGTATGACGAAAAGTGAAAACTTAAGAAAAAAAGCTTTTATTATATAAGAAAAAGGTATGAACATATTACTGCGGGCGCGTAAAGAAATTTAGCCTCAAAAAATGTGCTGTAGGCACAAAATAATAAACCTGGAGGGAGTGTAAAACGTAAAGGTAAATAATTTCCCTATGTTTGCCGGGGGCCTGCAAAAATGCCTGTTGGGGAGCCTCCCTAAACCCGGCTCTTTGGGACAAAATGTCCCAAAGAGATGGCTGGGTCACCGCCGCTGTCGCGCCGGTTCCTTATAAAAGATAGCAGGCAAGGCGCCCGATTTTGTATTTCTTTGTCACTATAACCAATAGGGCAACTGTCATTCTGTTTTTATCTGAATTGTACCATCCAGAAATACCAGTTCTCCTGATTCAATGATTTCATCTTGCATATATGCACGCTTTTCAACAACAAGAGAATCACCCTGCATATTGAGGACATAGTCGAAATGACCTCTATCCGAAAGTTCATAACTTGCGCCGCCAGCATAGTCGTAAATTATAATTCGATTATCTACTATTCCCGAGCCAATGCTTAGGGTTGAACAAAGTTCTGGCTTTCCATCACCAGTCAAATCATAAAAATAGACGCTTTCAATTGGCATACCAGTATAAAGCGGAAGAATTTCTTTGTCTGTCACAGCCTCTAATCGTTCAGGATGCCAACGAAAAGTAACCCCTGAAAATTCGTCCAGATTATACTCTTTAACGCCATCCCAAACCATTTCGTCCCCATTAAAGCAATCAAACCATTTGATTACATTAGTGGAGTTTGATGGTTCGCCGTTCTCGGATACAGGCGATTTTCCACAGCCTGTCAATGCTGCTAAAAGTGTAACACAAAGTGCTATTGCAACACATCTTTTCATAAAATATCCTCTCTTAACGAAAACTGTTTTCCACAACGCCCGGAAGCAAAGTATAAATAGAACAGCCAATCTGTTCTTCAAACA
>CAJTOL010000034.1 GCA_910577645.1 uncultured Lachnospiraceae bacterium | reverse complement strand
CGTATGCGTTAGTAGCGCACGTACGGTTTTGTATAGGGGTATGGGGAGTAATCCCCATATCTACTAGAGAATGGCGCTTACCGTGGAGATACGCCAATCGGGAAGTTAATGCATGACTTCTCCTGCACAGACGCAGCGGACATGTACTATGGGACACTGGCAGACAGGGTGAGATTTTTCAAAGAGAGCAAGGAGGGAATCGAGATTATGTGCCGAGCTATGGAAGATATGAGGAATCAGACATTGAAAGAAGGAATGATAAATGTTGCAAAGAAAATGCTGGAAGATGGGACAATAACGCTTGAAAAGATTGCGGAATTTGTTGGCCTTTCAGTTGACGAAGTGAGAAAATTGAAAACAGACCAGAATATGTAAATGGCACTAATGAGCCAGGAATCTAAAAAACGGGTTCCTGGCTCTATTTTTTTGCCCTGAAATGTAAATTTTCTGTGAACTTGATTCAAAAAGTCCTTTACAAAACGTCACTGGAATTAAGATTCGCAGAACCTCTGTTAACTGTGCCAGAATTTTTCCCAATGGAGACGACGAAGCGCCCAATGAAGAGGGAATTCAGTTTTACATAGATTTGTTTGGCCAATGTCATAAGTACGGAATTAAAGTATTTGCTACGATTCTTCACTATAACATTCCGGTAAATCTGGTTGTAAAGTACGGGGGATGGAAAAGCCGGAAAACCATTGACTTCTATGTAAAATATGCGACAACCCCGTTTTCCATTGCGTTTTCTCTCAAAGTATGGGATAGTTATTAATGATAAAGGATTTGTTTTTGACAAAGCCAAAAGAATGTTGGGGGAGACAACATGGAAAGTATATTAAAAAGGATCCAGAAAACCGTCCAGAAATATGCAGACATTATGGCAGAAGTTTCCGGAATTGATGTGGAAGTGGCGGATTCTTCTCTTTATCGGGTGGCGGGGACGGGACTCTACGCGAACCAGATTAATCAGGATATGACCGGCCAGGGCCATGTGTACCGCTACGTAATGCAGACCGGCCAGACCAGGGTTATTACCCAGCCGGGGAGGGACGCTTTATGCATTCACTGCAGCCAGAGGGAAAACTGCAGGGAGACGATTGAGATTTCCAAACCCATCCGCATGGGAAGCGAGATGATCGGCGTTATCGGCCTTGTGGGAAGCACCTCCCATCAGCGGGAAAACGCTTTAAATGGCATGGGCACCTATCTGGGGCTGCTGGACCAGATAGCGGAATTTATTGCCGCCAAAGCCGGAGAGCAGCAGGAAACAGAGCTTCGTACTTCTATCATCAGCGCCTTGGATCACACGATTAACCATATGGAGCAGGGAGTCCTGGTATTGGGAAAAGACGGTACTGTCACCACAGCCAACAACAGCGCCAGAAAGCAGTTAAAAATTGATATTCTGGAAGGAATCCCGGTGACCATCACCTCCACCGGGGATCGGATCAACGGCGGCCGGGAGTATAAGCTGGAACTGGAGGGCAAGAGGTACACAATTTTTGGGCGGACCTCTGACCTGAAAGAGCCTACCGAGCATTTTGCCCGAATTTTAATTTTCAGCAACAGCCACGAATTGACAAAAAAGATGTACGATATGACCCGGACGGATCGAAACCTGGAGCTTGGCAGTATTATTGGAAGCTCTTCCAGTACCCGGAGGTTAAAGGAGGAAATCGTAAAAATTGCCGGGAGTACGTCCACAGTACTGATTACAGGGGAGAGCGGGACCGGTAAAGAAGTGGCGGCTTCCGCTATCTGGAAAATGAGCAATCGAAAAAAGAAAAAATTTGTGGCCATCAACTGTGGCGCCATCCCGGAGGCGTTGTTGGAGGCGGAGCTGTTCGGATATGTAAAAGGCGCTTTTACCGGGGCAGATCCGGGAGGACGCATCGGGAAATTTGAATTGGCGGATCAGGGAGTCCTGTTTTTGGATGAGATCGGGGACATGCCCCTGTATCTTCAGGTAAAGCTTTTGCGGGTGCTTCAGGAACGGCAGATTGTGCGGATTGGCTCTAATCAGCTGATCCCCATTGATGTAAGGATTATCGCCGCTACCAACCGGGATTTAAAGGAAATGATAGAGGCCAAAAAGTTCCGGGAGGATTTGTATTACCGATTAAACGTTATCCCCTTAAGAATAGAGCCCCTTCGCAGGCGGCCTGACGATATTGAAGATCTGGCATATTTCTTTGCCAAACGGTATGCGGGAAAGTTTGGCAAAGAATTTCGGGTTATTACCGGGGAAGCTATGATGGCCCTGCGGACTCATCCCTGGTACGGAAATGTGAGGGAACTGGAAAATACCATGGAATTTATGGTGAATATGATGGAGGAAGGAGTTCTGGATCTGGAAACTCTGCCGGTAGACTTTGATGAGCAGAAACCGGGAGAAAGACAAGAGGAGGAATATCTGACCTTAAAAGAGCTGGAAGCCCGGGCAATCGGCCGGGCCCTGGAACGATTTGGAACTACCACGGAAGGAAAAAAGGAAGCTGCCAAAAGCTTGGGGATAAGCCTGGCAACCTTGTACCGGAAAATGGATGATTTCTCAAAGTGAGAATTAATTTAAGAAAAAAGGGCCTAAAACAGAAAAAAGCCTTGAAAACCCTGACTTTTCTCAATTTGATAATGATTCTCAAATTGAGAATCAGAAAAAGTGCTTCCCACCGTCCGGAAAACAAAAATACGACAGAATATCCCTTAAATTGGAAAAAAAGAGCTGGAATCAAGTGTCCGGCTCTCTTTTTTTTGACAAAATAGTTAAAAAAATCAGCAAAATCCAGGAATTGGCACATCTGTTGCTATAACCATTAGCAGAGAACAACAGGAGGTAGAAAACGTGAAAGAAGAATTTAAATTAGTTCACCGGGAGCGGAAGGCCGGACCTAAATACGGCCTGGAATTTTTAAATAAAGAAACCGTAGGCAAGGTATGCGGCTTCCATCAAAGCTTCCCGGTTTATGAAAAGACTCCATTGGCAAACTTAGACGGATTGGCAAAAGAACTGGGAATCGGAGGACTCCGGGTTAAAGATGAATCTTACCGCTTCGGACTGAATGCCTTTAAGGTATTGGGAGGCAGTTTTGCAATCGGCAATTATCTGGCCCAGAAACTGGGGATGGACATTTCACAGCTGCCCTATGACAAGATGGTGTCGGATGAGGTTCGGGAAAAGCTAGGCGAGATTACTTTTGTCACTGCCACTGACGGCAACCATGGAAGAGGCGTTGCCTGGACAGCAAATCAGTTAAAACAGAAGGCGGTTGTTTACATGCCAAAGGGAAGTGCCCTGGAGCGTCTGAACAACATTAAGGCAGAAGGCGCAGATGCTTCCATCACCGATATGAACTACGATGAGGCCGTAAGACTGGCAAACAGCCAGGCTGAAAAGAACGGCTGGGTTATGGTTCAGGATACTGCCTGGGACGGTTACGAGGATATCCCCACATGGATTATGCAGGGGTACGCCACCATGGGCTATGAGACTTTGGAGCAGCTGGAGGAAAAGCCCACCCATATATTCTTACAGGCAGGAGTCGGATCCTTGGCAGGGGCAGTAACCGGTTTGTTCTCCAGTGTTTACGGAGAAGACCGTCCGATTATCACCATTGTAGAGCCCAACAAGGCGGACTGCTTATTCCGGACAGCTGAGGCAGACGACGGACAGCTTCACTTTGTAACCGGAGACATGGACACGATTATGGCCGGCCTGGCATGCGGAGAACCCTGCAGCATCGGCTGGAAGGTATTAAATGACTACGCAGACAATTTCATTTCCTGCCCGGATTATGCGGCGGCAAAGGGAATGAGAATGTTGGGGAATCCGCCTAAGGGAGATGACCGGGTGATTTCCGGCGAGAGCGGAGCGGCAACTGTGGGATGTATTGCGGAGATTTTAACCAACCCGGCTCTGGCTCATTTAAAGGAGGCCTTAAAGCTGGACGAGAATTCCAGGGTTCTCTGCTTTAGCACGGAAGGCGACACAGACAAGGAAAACTATAAGGCAATTGTATGGGATGGCAAAGATTCCAGTTATAACAAATAGGAGGGGAAAGAAATGTTAGAAAACAAGAGACAGGAAGACGTTATTGCATTATGCAGGAAGCTGATTCAGGCAAAAAGCTATTCCGGCGGCGAGGATAAGGTATCCGCTGCCATCAAGGAAGCCATGACCGAGAAAGGATTCGATGAAATTACCATTGACAAGTACGGCAATATTATCGGATGCATCAAGGGAAAACGCCCGGGCAAGAAGATTCTGTTTGACGGACATATTGATACGGTTCCGGTAACCGACGAGACGGTTTGGGAATTCCCTCCATTTGGCGCTGAGATTCACGACGGCAAGATTTACGGGAGAGGAACCAGCGATATGAAGGGGTCTGTAGCCGCTTTTATCTGTGCGGCAGCTAACTATGCAGAAGACACAGGGAGAGACTTCCCCGGAGAAATTTATGTAGCAGGCGTTGTACATGAGGAGTGCTTTGAGGGAGTTGCGGCAAGAGAGATCAGCAGCTTTGTAAAGCCGGATTACGTTGTAATTGGCGAAGCTTCCCAGTTGAACTTAAAAATTGGTCAGAGAGGCCGGGCCGAGATAGTGGTTGAGACCTTTGGCAAGCCCTGTCACTCAGCTAACCCGGAAAAGGGAATTAACTCCGTTTACAAGATGGCAAAGGTTATTGAGGCAATCCGCACCCTGGAGCCCACCCACCATCCTGTGCTTGGGGACGGCATTTTAGAACTGACGGATATTAAGTCTTCTCCGTATCCGGGCGCTTCCGTAGTTCCGGAGTACTGTCGTGCAACCTATGACAGACGGCTGCTGGTAGGAGAAACAAAGGAAAGCGTTTTGGCTCCTATTCAAGAGCTGCTTGACAAGCTGATGGCAGAGGATCCGGAGCTGAAAGTAAAGGCTTCCTATGCAGTGGGAAAAGAAATGTGCTATACCGGCAACCAGATTGAAGGCGAGAGATTCTTCCCGGGATGGCTTTATGATGAGGATGCGGATTTTGTGCAGACAGTATACGGCCAGTTAAAGGACATGGGATTTGATCCCGCCATTACTCAGTACAACTTCTGCACCAACGGCAGCCACTACGCAGGCGAGGCCGGAATTAAGACCATTGGCCTTGGCCCGTCCAGAGAAAACCTGGCTCACACCGTAAACGAACATATTGAGATTGACCAGCTTTACAAGGTAACCGAGTGTTATTACGGAACCATGAAAGCGCTGTTGAAATAGTCAACTGCCGTGGAAATGAGAAAAAGGGGCTCTGTAGAGCTTAATAAAAGAGAATTGGGGGAATCAGAATGAGCAGTAAACAAGTTACCGCATTGGCGATTATTTTTATCTACATGATTGCTACTATTATTTTAGGATTGGTAGTATCCAAAAGTAAACAGAAAAAAGCGGAAAAGCAGAGCAATGACGACTTCCTGATGGCCAGTAAATCTTTAGGCCCGGTAGTGCTGGCAGGCACCCTGTTTGCAGCGAATACCGGCGGCGCAAGTACCACAGGTATTGCGACTAATGTTTACGCCTACGGCTTATCTGCCTGCTGGTACGTAATTGCGGCAGGTATTGGATTTGTATTGGTTTCCTTTATCGCGCCATATTTCCGTAAGGCACAGGCCAGCACGGTTCCGCAGATTATTGAAAAGCGTTACGGTAAGGCATCTCACATTTTTACCGCATTTACCTCTATTGCCGCGCTGTTTATGGCAACCGGAGCTCAGATTATTGCAACGGCATCTATTATTAATGTAGTAACCGGCCTGGAATTTGCGATTGCCGCGTCTATTATTACAGTAGTGGTAATTATCTACACCATGGTAGGCGGATTCCAGTCTGTAGCGGCGGCTAACCTGATGCACGTATTCTTTATCACTATCGGTATGACCATTGCCATGTTCGTAATGGTAAACAGCGGAGCAGTAGGCGGCTTTTCAAACTTGTTTGCACAGGCAGAGACCGTTGCGGATGCAAGCGGAAATTATTTAGACCTGCTGAGCATGACCAAAGTTGGAGCAACCACCATTATCGGCTATATTGCAATGTATTTTATGACCTTCCCTACCGGGCAGGAAATCGTTCAGACATTCTGCTCTGCAAAGGATGGAAAATCCGCAAAATTAGGTTCCTTAATCGCTGGTATTTTATCCGCAGCATATGCAATCGTTCCTGCAATTATTGGTTTAATGGCGTACACCTGTATTGACGGCTACGCAGCAGGCGGAGCACAGAAGAATGCACTGGCAGATGCGACTATGCAGTTTGCTCCCGCAATTATTGCCGGTATTGTACTGGCATCTGTAGTAGCGGCTACCATGAGCAGCGCCTCCGGAAATATGATCGGAACTGCAACCATGTTCACCAACGATGTGTTCCGTCCTTACATCAATAAGGGCAAACAGGACGACCAGAAAGAAATCTGGATCTCCAGAGTTATTATGGTAATCGTAGGTGGTGTAGGCTTGACCATCGCACTAACTGCTTCCAATATCATCAGCGTTATGATGGGGGCATTTGCACTGAGAAGCGCCGGTCCTTTCGCGGCATTTATCTGCGGCCTGTTCTATAAGAACGTAACCAAGAGAGCCGGTTTTATCTCCATCGTAGTCGGCACTATTGTAGCGGCAGTCTGGATTTATGGTTTGAATACTCCATGGGGATTAAGCGCAATGGTTCCCGGCGGTATCGTGGCATTTATCGTAATTTTTGCAGTATCTGCAATAGATCGGGCGGCTGGCGTCCCTGCGGCTCCGGCTATTGAGTTTGACAACGAAGCTTAAGGTTGAAGATTGGCGGCGCCGCAAAAAAGCGGCGCCGGGGCTTAAGAAGGAAAATCAGGTTGCCTTTAAGGGCGAGAAAGGGGTTATTTCATATGAAAAAATTAATCGTAAACGGAACCATCATAGACGGCAGCGGCAGAGCCGGTTATGAGGCAAATGTTTTAATTGAGGATGAGAAAATCGTAAAAATCGGAGATATCCAGCCGGAAGAGGGTGTAGAAGTTATTGATGCAAAGGGCCTGATAGTAGCTCCCGGATTTATTGATACCCACAGCCACAGCGACTTACAGATTCTGGAGAATCCGGAGATCCTGCCTAAAGTGCGTCAGGGCGTTACCACCGAGGTATTAGGTCAGGACGGAATTTCTATGGCTCCCCTTCCCGTTAAGTATATCAGTCCCTGGAGAAAGAACCTGGCCGGTTTGGACGGGGACAGCGACAATATTAACTGGGAGTTTGAGACCACTGCGGGCTACTTAAAGATGATCGAGGAGGCAAAGCCCGGATTAAATGAGTGTTATCTGGTTCCTCACGGCAATATCCGTATGGAAGCTATGGGATTAGACAACCGCCTGCCGGATGACGAGGAATTAAAGGCAATGTGCGAAATCACCCGCAGAGAAATGGAAGCCGGAGCCGTAGGCCTTTCCACCGGCCTGATTTATATGCCCTGTGCATACTCTGAGTCTAAAGAGATTATTGAGATGTGTAAGGTTGTTGCGGAATATGACGGTATCTTTGTTATTCACCAGAGAAGCGAGGCTGACACCATCTTAGATTCCATGGAAGAGGTTATTAAGATTGGCCGCGAGTCCGGAGTTAAGATTCACTATTCTCATTTCAAGGTTTGCGGTAAGAAAAACTGGGATAAGATTGACAAGGTAATTGAACTGCTGGAAAAGGCAAAAGCAGAAGGCATCCGGGTATCCTTTGACCAATATCCTTACGTTGCAGGCAGTACGATGCTGGGAGTTATCCTTCCTCCCTGGGTACATGACGGCGGCACCGACAAGGTAGTAGAGCGCCTGGCAGATCCAGAACTCCGCAAAAAAATGATTTACGACATTGAGCACGGCATCCCCGGATGGGACAACTTCGTGGAGTTTGCCGGTTTAGACGGTATTTTCGTAACCAGCGTTAAGACACAGAAGAACCAGGATGCTATCGGCTTAAGCTTAACCCAGCTTGGCCAGTTAAGAGGCAAAGACGCTTATGAGGCAACCTTTGACCTGTTGTTAGAGGAAGAAAACGCAGTTGGTATGGTAGACTTCTACGGCACCGAAGAGCACGTTCAGCTGTTTATGAAGCGTCCGGAAATGAATGCGTGCACCGACGGCCTTTTAGGCGGCAAGCCCCACCCAAGAGTATACGGCGCATTTACCAGAATCCTCGGCAAGTACGTAAGAGAAGATAAAGCGCTGTCTCTGGAAGAAGCCATCTATAAGATGACCAAGAAGCCGGCGGAGACGTTCCTTATTGCCGGCAGGGGCCAGATTAAGGAAGGCTACTTTGCAGATATTACCATTTTTGATAAGGACACGGTAATTGACAAAGGAACCTTTGTAGACCCCATCCAGTATCCGGAAGGTATCAAATATGTCCTGATCAACGGCCAGACCGTAATCGCAGGAGAGAACCATACCGGGGCAAGAAGCGGAAAAGTCCTTCGCATGAAAGATAAGGCAGTGAAATAAACGGAAGAAAAGATAAAAGCTTTCTGAAACAAGGCGGTTTTCTATCAGCAGACAATGCTGGCAGAAAACCGTCTGTTTTTATTTGGTTTGTATGTGCAAAACAGACAAATGTACGCCGGACGCAATATTCACCTTGCGTCCGGACACAAAATGTGCTAGAATTTCCACAAATCATTTTCAAACTACCATTTAAGAAAAGAGGACGCAACCATGGCATTATCATATCAGAGTACACGAGGCAAGGAGAACGGCGTAACTGCTTCCCAGGCAGTTTTAAAGGGATTGGCAGAGGACGGCGGCCTGTTTATGCCTTCTGAGATCCCCACGCTCCCTATTCCCATGAAAGAGCTTGCCGGGATGTCCTATCAGGAAACGGCATATGAGGTGATGAAGCTGTTTCTCACCGACTATACTGAGGAGGAGCTGAAAGATTGTATTGCCAGAGCCTATGACAGCAAATTTGATACAGAGGAAATCGCTCCCCTGGCCAAGGCAGGCGGTATGTATTTTTTGGAGCTGTTTCACGGAAAGACCATTGCATTTAAGGATATGGCCCTGTCTATTCTCCCCCATCTGATGACCACTGCGGCTAAGAAAAACGGCGTGGATAAGGAGATTGTTATTCTGACAGCAACCTCCGGCGATACCGGAAAGGCGGCTATGGCAGGCTTTGCAGATGTGCCCGGCACCCGGATTATCGTATTTTATCCCAAAGGCGGTGTCAGCAAGGTGCAGGAGCTGCAGATGCGGACTCAAAAGGGGGATAACACCAGCGTAGTCGCTATCCATGGCAATTTTGACGACGCCCAGACCGGCGTTAAAAAATTGTTTGGCGATAAGGAATTCGCAAAAGAGCTGGCTCATAAGGGCTTTCAGTTTTCCAGTGCCAATTCCATTAACATAGGCCGTCTGGTTCCCCAAGTGGTTTATTACGTATATGCTTACGCCAAGCTGCTGGAAAACGGCGAGATTGAGGACGGCGAGATCATTAATGTCACGGTTCCTACCGGCAACTTCGGGAATATTCTGGCCGCTTATTTTGCAAAGCATATGGGCGTGCCCATTGGCAGGCTGATCTGTGCTTCCAATGAAAATAAGGTGCTTTATGATTTCTTTGCCACAGGCACCTACGACAGAAAGAGAGAGTTTATCCTGACCAATTCCCCTTCTATGGACATTTTGATTTCCAGCAACCTGGAACGCCTTATTTACTTAAGCGCAGGCTGGGACGCAGAAAAGAACGCCAGCCTGATGGCGGATTTAAGCCGGACCGGTGAGTACGCCATTACCGAGGAAATGAAGAAAAACATGGAAAGCTTTACAGGCGGCTTTGCCACCCAGGAAGAGGACGGCGCCATGATCCGCAAGCTATTTAAGGAGGTGGGATACCTTATGGATACCCACACCGGAGTAGCCGCCGCGGTTTATCAGCAGTACAAAGAGAAAACCGGCGATACTGCCAAAACCGTAATCGCCTCCACCGCCAGCCCCTATAAATTTTCCAGAAGCGTGATGGAAGCTATTGGAGGGCCCCGGGAGACAGAGGACGAGTTTGCCCTTATTGATGAGATGAGCCGCCTGTCCGGAGTGCCGGTGCCCCAGGCTGTGGAGGAGATCCGCACCGCGCCCATCCGCCACAACCGGGAATGTGATGTGGACGGAATGAAGGCAGAGGTCAGGGATATCTTAGGAATATAGACAAAGAAATACTTTTCAATCGAGGCAAAATGCGCTATAATAAATTCAAGTTAATATCACAATGTGAGGGAGGTTTTTCCAATGTTAGTTTCAGCAAAAGAAATGCTTGAGAAAGCAAGAGACGGAAAATACGCAGTAGGTCAGTTTAACATCAACAACTTAGAGTGGACCAAGGCTATCCTGCTTACCGCAGAGGAGTTAAAATCCCCGGTTATCCTGGGTGTATCTGAGGGCGCAGGTAAGTACATGACCGGTTATAAGACTGTAGCAGCTATGGTTTCCGCTATGATCGAAGAGTTAAAGATTACCGTTCCGGTAGCCCTTCACTTAGACCACGGCTCCTATGAGGGATGCTATAAGTGCATTGAGGCAGGATTCTCATCCATCATGTTTGACGGTTCTCACTATCCCATTGAAGAGAACGTTGAGAAGACCAAAGAGCTGGTTGCCGTTTGTGCAGAAAAAGGCCTGTCCTTAGAGGCAGAGGTTGGCTCCATCGGCGGCGAGGAAGACGGCGTTGTAGGTATGGGCGAGTGTGCAGATCCCAATGAGTGCAAGATGATTGCAGATCTGGGCGTAACCATGCTGGCGGCAGGTATTGGCAATATCCACGGCAAATATCCGGAGAACTGGGCAGGCTTAAGCTTTGAGACCTTAGAGGCAGTAAATAATGCAGTAGGCAACATGCCTCTGGTTCTTCACGGCGGTACCGGTATCCCGGCTGACATGATTAAGAAGGCAATCAGCCTTGGCGTTGCTAAGATTAATGTAAATACCGAGTGCCAGTTATCTTTCGCTGCTGCTACCAGAGAGTATATTGAGGCTGGTAAGGATCAGCAGGGCAAGGGCTTTGACCCCAGAAAGCTGTTAGCTCCCGGTACTGAGGCGATTAAGGCAACAGTAAAAGAGAAAATGGAACTGTTCGGCTCCATCGGAAAAGCTTGATTTAGTATATTTAGGCATAACAAGGGGATGCTGTGAAATGAAAAAAGGGACGTTCTCTCTGGTTTCATTTTGCAGCATCCTTTTGCTGTTACATGGGAATTGGTTTTTTACAGAACGGTAATCCGCTGCTGATCAATCCCCGAAAATCTATACATAAGGAGAAAACACGTGCCAATTGGAATTATTGTAAACTGTACAGCTATCATTTTGGGAGGCGCTGTGGGAACTGCAGCAGGACACAAAATCCCGGAGCGGCTGAAAACATCCCTGACCATGGTATTTGGCGTCTGCGCCATGTGTATCGGAATTTCCTGTATTGTCAAGATGGCGACTCTTCCTGCCACAATTCTTTCGGTAGTGGTAGGCCTGATTATTGGAGAATTGCTGGACTTAGACATCTGGATCCAGCGGGGGATCCGTCAGGTACAAAAGCCTATGGCAAAGCTGATAGGTTCCGGTTCCAGGGCTCAGGGAGATCAGGATGACTTTATGGAAGGCTTTATCAGCATCTTAATCTTGTTTTGCGCCAGCGGAACCGGAATTTTCGGATCCATGCAATCCGGTATGACCGGTGACCACAGCATCCTGTTAGCAAAATCCATCCTGGATTTATTTACTGCCGCCATTTTTGCCGCAAATTTAGGAGGCCTGGTATGCCTGGTATCCATTCCGCAATTTTTGATTATGATCCTGTGCTTTTTAGGCGCCGGTTTTATCATCCCGTTAACTAACGAGACGATGCTGGGAGATTTCTCCGCCGTAGGCGGCGTCCTGACTCTGGCAACCGGTTTTCGCATTGCAGGAATGAAAAGCTTTCCTGTAGCAAACATGATGCCGGCAATGGTTTTGGCCATGCCTCTGTCTTATTTGTGGAATGGCTGGGTGGTTCCGTTTTTATAATTTAAGAAACGATTCTTAAATTTCCGCAATAATTCCGTAAGATTCCGTAAAGGAAATTCCAGAATGTTCTAAAAGTCGTAAAGAATATAACAGTAAATAAAGAGAATTGACCAAAAAGCGTCAGACAATAGACACACTTCGGACACAATCTCCTAATAGAATGATCATGTAAACATCAAGACGACAGCGCAGAAAGAAAAGGAGATGTGTTTATGAAAAGAAGGATGAAAACTACAGCTGCATTAACCGCAGGTGTACTGATGACGATAGGGATATCCGGTACGGCATTTGCCGCCGCCGCTCATTGGGAGCAGGAAGGCGAGGAATGGGTATATTTAGACAGTAACGGCGACCGTGTCACCGACACCTGGAAAAAGAGCGGAAGCAACTGGTTTTATTTAGACAGCGACGGCTACATGGCAAGAGATACCATTATTGTTTCCGGTTCCAATGATGACAAGTATTATGTAGACTCTAATGGGGCAAAGGTAACCAACACCTGGGTGTCAGTAGATAACGAAGGGGATAATGAATGTTCGGATCAGGAAGACAGCTCCACAATCTGGTACTTTTTTGATTCCAGCGGAAAAGCCAAAAAATCCGATGGCGGAGCTAAAGTGTTCACCAACATTCCCTATGGCACTGACGGAAATTTAAAAGGGACTTATGCCTTCGACGAGGACGGTCATATGCTCAGCGGCTGGCAGGATATTGAGCTTTCCAGCGGAAGTACTGCAACCTACTATTTTGGCGATGAAAATCAGGGTTGGGCGGTTACCGGATGGAAGTATTTGGAAAAGCCGGAAGAGGTTTACGAAACAGATGATGAACCGGAAGACAGTGAAGCCTGGTACTATTTCGGCACCAACGGCCGGGCTGTAAAAAATCAGAATAAATATATTAACGGTTTTTACTATACCTTTGATGAAAACGGTATTATGGATGATACCTGGGTAGTGGGGACGCCTGGAGTTTCCAGCGGAACCGTACAGATTGCCACAGATGCGGCGGCTTTCTACACAGAGGACATAGGATATAGAAGAAGCGGCTGGATTTACACCTTTGATCCGGAAGATAAGGATCAGGAAGGCGACCAATATTGGTTCTATTTAAGCGCCAAAGGAGAGGCTTATAATGATGAAGGGAAGGATGCAAAAGCCCAGAAGGCAGAGGGCGTTACAGCCATCAGCCTTTATGACGGAGAGACTTATCAGAATGTAGCGGCGAAAGTCATTAAGAATAAGACCTATTTATTTGACGATAATGGTCATGTCCTTACAGGAGTACTGCGCCTTGAGGGCGAAGCCTACCGTTCTGGCGGAAGCAAGCTGGCAGATGAAGGCATCTATTATTTCAGCGAGAAAGAAGGATCTGAAAACGGCCAGATGCAGACCGGCAGAACTACTTACGACAATGAAGGCGAGAATGTGACCTACTACTTTAAGAAAAACGGCCAGGCATATCGGAATGCGCTGGTAGGCGGGGCTATCTATGACGAGGAAGGCAAGCGGGTAGACGCAGAGGACGGCGGCACCTATATGCTGTATACCACTACTCATGATATTACCGATGGTGACAGCAGCAAAGTAGTCATTGAAGCGGGAACCCAGGTAGCTGTAAACCGCAGCGGTTCTGTGAAAAAAAGCGGTACGGTAGACATTGACGGCGTGAAATATACCATTAATAAAGACACCTATGAGGCTGCGGAAAAAATTGACGATTAACGATTTCTGATACCCTTTGTCCATAGAGGGACACACACTTAACCACACTTATAATAAAATAACTCTCCTTAAACGGGGAATGTTGCAAACTAAAAATAAGACGGTCTTCTATCAGCAGATGTCCGCTTGGCTTTCGTTTGCCACATTCCCTGTTTTATGCAATCGTTCATAAAGAAAATTGCGGATTCCTCTTTACATTTTTCATAAGAGCCATTACAATGAAAAACAGATTTTATGACTGTCACTAATAAGTCTGTTTTCCGGAGGGAGAAAATCTAATGAATGATTTTGTTAATGTATCAGAGCTTTTTGGCAAAAATGTATTTAACGATGCAGTGATGCGGGAGCATCTGCCTAAAAATGTATATAAAAAATTGAAAAAAACCATTGAGGACGGGGCGGATCTGGATTCCACCATTGCGGATGCAGTTGCCCACGCTATGAAGGAATGGGCCATTGAGCGGGGGGCGACCCATTATAGCCATTGGTTCCAGCCCCTTACAGGAATTACGGCGGAAAAGCAGGATTCTTTTTTGTCTGCCCCTGATTCCAACGGAAAAGCCATCATGGAATTTTCCGGAAAAGAGCTGATAAAAGGAGAGCCGGACGCTTCTTCCTTCCCCTCAGGAGGGCTTCGGGCAACCTTTGAGGCCAGAGGCTATACCATGTGGGATTGCACCTCGCCGGCATTTTTAAAAGAGGATGCTATCGGCGTAACCCTGTGTATCCCCACTGCATTTTGCTCCTACAAAGGGGAAGCTCTGGACAAAAAAACTCCTTTGCTGCGTTCCATGCAGGCGGTAGAGGAACAAGCCCTTCGGATCCTCCGGCTTTTTGGCAACACTACTGCAAAGCGGGTAGTGCCGTCTGTAGGGCCGGAGCAGGAATACTTTTTAGTGGATCATGAAAAATATATGCAGAGAAAAGATCTGATTTATGCAGGCCGTACCCTGTTTGGCGCTATGCCGCCCAAAGGGCAGGAGATGGATGATCATTATTTCGGAATTATCCGGGAGCGGGTTGGCTCTTTTATGCGGGAGCTGAATATTGAGCTGTGGAAGCTGGGGGTTTCCGCCAAAACCCAGCACAACGAGGCCGCCCCGGCCCAGCATGAGCTGGCTCCCATTTATGCAGAAGCCAATGTGGCGGTGGATCATAATCAGATGACCATGGAAACCCTGAAAAAGGTAGCAGAGCGCCACGGGCTTAACTGCCTTCTTCATGAAAAGCCTTTTAAAGGGGTCAATGGTTCCGGAAAGCACAATAACTGGTCCCTGATTTCCGATGACGGAATCAACCTGTTAAATCCCGGGGATACCCCCCACGAAAATATTCAGTTTCTTTTGGTTCTGGCCTGTATTTTAAAGGCAGTGGATACCCATGCAGACTTGCTGAGAGAGTCGGCGGCCAATCCGGGCAATGACCAGCGCCTGGGCGCCCAGGAAGCGCCTCCGGCGATTATTTCCGTATTCCTGGGGGAACAGCTGGAAGATGTAATTGACCAGCTGTGCAGCACAGGAGAAGCTACCCATTCCAAAAGAGGCGGCACCCTAAGAACTGGTATTAAGACCCTTCCGGATTTATATAAGGATGCTACGGACAGAAACCGTACCTCACCCTTTGCCTTTACAGGCAATAAATTTGAGTTCCGTATGCTGGGGGCTTCCGATTCTGTGGCATCCCCCAATATTGTCCTGAATACCATTGTGGCGGAAGCTTTTAAGGAGGCGGCAGATCGTCTGGAAAAGGCGGAGGACTTTGAGATGGAAGTCCATGATTTGATTAAGGAGCTGTTTCACCGGCATCGCCGGATTGTCTTTAACGGAAATGGCTATTCGGAAGCCTGGGTGGAGGAAGCCGCTGAGCTTGGCCTTCCCAATATACGATGCAGCGTGGATTCGATTGAAACCCTGACCACAGACAAGGCAGTGAAATTGTTTGAAGAATTCCGTGTTTTTACCAGAGCCGAATTAGAATCCCGGGTGGAGATCGAATATGAGGCTTATGCGAAAACCATGAATATTGAGGCGCGGACTATGCTGGATATGGCAGGGAAACAGATTGTACCTGCAGTGATCCGATATACTACCCGGCTTGCCCAGTCTATTCAGGCAGTAAGAGAGGCATGCCCGGAGGCGGATATCAGTGTCCAGACCGAGCTGCTGCTAAAGACTTCCCGGCTTTTGGCAGAGATGAAAAGGGCATTGTCCCGCCTCTCGGATATTACCGAGGCATGTGCGGCTATGGAAGCCGGAGAAGCCCAGGCTAAGGCCTATTACAACCAGGTGGTTCCGGCTATGGATGGCCTGCGGGAACCGGCAGATAAACTGGAGATGATTGTAGACAAGGAGCTGTGGCCATTCCCAAGCTACGGAGATTTGATTTTTGAGGTATAGGCAGGCTGACGGAAAAGCTGGCAAAATGTCTCATTGATCTGCCTTGCCGGATATTCTGTAATCAGAAGGATGCTGTAAAATGAAGGCTGCAGCTTTCGTTTTGCGGTATCCTTTTTCTATTATGGCACAGTTACCTGAAAGTGCCTGCTTTACAAATAGGAGAAACCGCGATAAACTGTGAAAGAAATATCTGAAAAAAGTAAAAATAGAAAGTGGAAGTTATGATTGAATTTATAAAAGAAGTAATTGGATTATATATAGAGAGGGGACCATGGTTTTTAGAACTTCTGGCTGCCCATATCCGCCTGTCCCTGATGGCAATTACCATTGCAGGCATCCTGGGACTTCTTATTGGGATCCTGTTATCGGAGCATCGCAGGGCAGCGCCGGCGGTTATTGGAATTTGCAATGTATTTTATACCATTCCTTCTATATCTATGCTGGGAATCCTGATTCCCCTGCTGGGGATTGGGGATCAAAACGCGGTAACAGCCATTTCCATTTACGCCCTTATGCCTATGGTGAGAAATACCTATACAGGATTGACTACAGTGGACAAGGATATCTTAGAAGCGTCCAGGGCAATGGGAAGCACACGGATGCAGACCCTGACCCGGGTCACCCTGCCTCTGGCTTTTCCTGTGATTTTAACCGGGCTTCGCAGTATGACGGTAATGGCAATTTCCATGTGCGGACTGGCATCCTATATCGGCGCCAGCGGCTTGGGAAAGGCTATTTACCGGGGAATCAGTATTTACAATCCGGCCATGACCTTTGCCGGAAGTATTTTAATCGCTTTACTGGCCCTGACGGCAGACTTGCTGCTGGGGATTGCAGAAAAATCATATAAAAATAAAAGGAGAATGTAATCATTATGAAAAAATTAAAATGGATGACAGCAGCGGTTTTATCCGGCGCTATGGTATTGTCTCTGGCAGCATGCGGAGGAAAGGGAGGAGATAGAGGAACGGATCCGGCTGCGACCACGGCAGCAGGCCCTTCAGGAGAAACAAAAGGCCAGGACGCTCCCGCCGCCCCGGCTGCCGGAGAGGAACCGGCAGAGACAGGCGCTATGGCAGCGCCCGGAGGCGAGAGCAAGGAGCCTATTGAGATTGCCACCAAGCCGATGACAGAACAGTATATTCTGGCAGAGATGCTAAAGCTTCTCATCGAGGACAGCACCGATTACACCGTTAATATTACGCCGGGCATCGGAGGCGGTACTTCTAACATTCACCCGGCTATGGTAGAGGGGGAGTTTGACCTGTATCCGGAGTACACTTCCAGCGGCTATGTAATGGTTCTGGGCCACGAGGCGGCAGGCGTGTCTGATGATGAGATCTGGGAGACTTTACAGGCGGAATACCATGAGAAATTCGGTATGGCCTGGGTGGGGCTTTATGGATTTAACAATACCTTTACCGTTGCCGTAAGAAGCGATGTGGCAAAGGAGCATAATATTGTTACCACCTCGGATCTGGCGGCTGTGGCAGGAGATTTAATTTTCGGCGGCAACCCGGACTATATTGAGCGTGCAGACGGCTTTAACCTGCTGTGCGACACTTACGGCCTGGAATTCAAAAAAGTCATGGATATTGACATTGGCCTTAAATATCAGGCTATGTCAAGCAACGAGATTGATGTTACCAACGGCTACACCACAGATGCCCAGCTGGGTACAGAAAACGTGGTAGCTCTGGAGGACGACAAGCATCTGCAGGCCAATTATTTCTGCTCCACTGTGGTAAGAGAAGATACCTTGGCCGAGTATCCGGGGCTGGAGGATGCTCTGATGAAGATGGACGGTATCCTGACAGATAAGGACATGGCGGCATTAAATTATAAACTGGAAGTAGAAGGCATGGATGAAAAGCAGATTGCCATGGACTACCTGAAGGAAAAAGGATTGATTCGTAATGAATAAGGAACAAACTCCGGATGCCATTGTCCGGTTTGAAAGGGTATCCCTGTCTTATGGGGAGAATCAGGTCTTAAAGGATTTCTCCCTGGAAGTACCCCGTGGCCAGTGCCTGACGATTATCGGAAGCTCTGGCTGCGGCAAGACTACCATGCTGAAAATGATAAACGGCCTTTTGACGCCGGATACCGGGCGGATTCTGGTGGATGGACAGGACATCAGCCAGACAGATCTTACCAGACTTCGCCGGGGCATTGGCTATGCCATCCAGAACGTGGGACTGTTTCCTCACATGACGGTAAGGCAGAATATTGCCTATGTACCTTCTCTGTCAAAACAATGGGATAAAGAGACAGAGCGCCGCCAGGTGGCAGAGCTTTTAAAAACCGTAGGATTGGAGGAGGCAATGGCAGACCGTTATCCTTCTGAGCTTTCCGGCGGCCAGAAACAGCGGGTAGGAATTGCCAGAGCCTTAGCTGCAAAACCATCCCTGATGCTGATGGACGAGCCTTTCGGCGCTGTGGACAGCATTACCCGAAAAGGGCTCCAAAAGGAGCTGAAGCGCCTTCATAAAGAACTGGGCCTTACAATTCTGTTTGTCACCCACGACATCCGGGAAGCCATGGCGCTGGGCGACCGTATCCTGATTATGGAGGCCGGAAAAATCCTCCGTTTGGATAGTCCGGAGGCGGTAAAAGCAGATCCGGGCAGTGAATTTGTAGCCAGGTTATTAGATGAAAATTAAAAACAGAGAATTTTGGACCGCTGCACAGAGGGATTTTCCGGCAGCGGTCTTTATTTTGCCAGGAAAGGGCAGGGGATGAGAAACGCCTCCTGTTTGCAATGTTTCGGACTGACAGAGAAAAAGTATTAAGTTTCCGGTAAGGATTCTTTAGGGAAAAAGTAACAATATCGAAAGAAAAGGATGTTATACTGAATGTAAGTTTTTGGAAGTTTGGCTCCAAACCTACCTGGATGACGCAGTAAATGTGTCAGAAAAGAGGAAAATATGACAGCAATTTACGGGGCAGCCCACTTTTTGGTGGACTTCGCCTGCGCTTATCTGATGTTTTCAGGGATTCACAGGGCGGAGAACTGGTATTTCTGCCTGCTTTTATATAACTTCTGCGCCTTTGCCATGCAGATGCCCATGGGAGCTTTTGCAGACTGGAAAGATCGCAACGGCTTTTTGGCAGTGTGCGGGTGTATTCTGACGGCGGCGGCCTATGTGCCGGGAATCGCCCTGATACATTTCGGATGGCAGGAAGCTTTGGCCGGACAGGGAATTGCCCTGGCGGCAGCGGTAATGGCAGGACTTGGAAATGGCCTGTTTCATGTAGGCGGGGGCCTGGATACTTTAAATAAAAGCGAAAAGTTTTCCGGTCTTCTGGGAATATTCGTAGCGCCGGGGGCGCTGGGGATATTCTTTGGAACCTCTGCGGGAAAGAGCGCCGGGCTGCCTGGTCTGTGGCCGCCTTTTTTTCTCTTACTGGCGGCTTTTTGTATTGTAAAGAGAGCTAAGAAAAAGGACATCTGGCATCATTCCGGCAATGGGCCTGTTTCCTATCACAGCATAAGGCAAAAGGGAGCAGGGACAGCAGTGGTCTGCCTGTTTTTGGTGGTGGTCCTTCGATCTTATTTAGGAATGATTCAGGACTTTTCCTGGAAAGATAATCTGGGAGCAGGGATGATTTTGGTAAGCGCTACTGCCATGGGAAAGGTGGCAGGAGGATTTCTTGGGGATATGGCGGGAATAAAGAGGACGGCTTTTTGGTCGGTTTTTGCCGCGGGAGTTCTGTATATGCTTTCCGGCTGCCCCATTGCCGGGATTCTGGCAGTATTTTTCTGGAATATGACCATGCCCCTGACTTTATGGGCGATGGCCGGAGTGCTTTCCGGAGCCAGGGGATTTTCTTTCGGCTTTCTGACATTTGCCTTGTTTTTAGGCTTTTGCCCATCTTACCTGAATATTCGGGCCATTACCAGCCTGTTTCAGAGTCAGGAGCTGGGGATGGGGATTCTCTGCGTGGGGGCCTTGATACTGTTACAGGGAGGGATGTATGGTGCCCGAAAGCACATGGATAGGAATGAGGATATTTCCGGTAATGGCGGTGTCACTGGGACTTACCCTGATCATTGAGATAGTTTTTGCCCTTTTCTGGCGGCTTCAGAGTCCCAGAGAGCTTTTGTTAGTTGGGGCGGTAAATCTGCTTACCAATCCGATTGTGGTGGCCGGATACTATCTGGCCCGCTGGCTGGTTTTGAAAGATTTTCCGGGGGCGCCGGGGATGGAAAGGGCCTGGATATTAAAGGGAGTGAAGCTTCTGTTGGAAGCTGCCGCCATAGGTACGGAGGCATTCTGTTACCGCATGGCCAGCCGGGATATCCAAAATCCCTGGTTGTTTTCCTTGCTGGCCAACAGCCTTTCTTATTTCACAGGAAACCTGATTGCTAAAAATAGATGAGGAGGAGAGTTATGAAAAAAGTATCTTTGACAGCACGTCTGCTGCCCGGCTTATGGAGGCGCGGAAAAAAGGCGGCCGTATGTTTGGCTTTTGCCGCTGCTCTGGCATCCGTCCCAGGGACGGCCCGGGCTGATGTGATTTGGGAGCCTGATGACCCATTTTACACTGAAAAATGTATGGGAGAGGCCGGCAGAAACGAATTTGTCCTGAACGAGAGGAATTATTTTACCAACGGGAAATTGGGTTATCTTTATGTTACGGATGACCCGGAGAAAGAGACCATTGCTGATGCTCTGGAAAATGGCGTCCGGGTTTTTGTGTCCTTCACCTATGTAAACGGCGAGGGGGAGGAGTGGGGAGTGATCCAGTATGAACGGGGCGAAGACGGACAGATTTCCCCCAGTTACCGGTATGGAGAGGATGACAGTGTAAAAACCGGCTGGATCCGTATGGAAGAGCTGTCCTTAATTTATGACAGTGAGGAATTTAAAAAGGACCATCAGGGGGAGATCAAAAACAACGACGGCACGGTTGAGATTCAGCTGGAACCTGGGGAAGAACTGCAGTATTGGAGTTATCCCGGCTCCGGAAACATTATCGGAAATGCGCCTGACGGAGACAAACCTGCTATTGCTGAGATTTATACCGATGAGGATGGAGAACAATGGGGGTATGTGAATTATCATTATGGGATCCGGGATGTTTGGGTCTGCATCACCCGGCCGTCGGCGGTGGATCTGCCAGTGCGGGCTCCTTCTCCCCAGGAACAGGTGGCTCCGGCAGAGATTCCTCAGAATTTACCGGAAACCATGGACGATGCGCTGGGGGAAAAACATGTGGGGAAGGAAGGAACAACCAGGCCCCGGGCCAGCACTCCGGCTGTGATAATGACGGTAATAGGCCTGGTTGCCCTGGCAGCAGGATCCAGCATTGGAATTATTGCGTTTATCTACAAGAAAAAGAGGGAGGAGGCGGAGGAAGAATCAGGATCAGAATGATGCCGGGCTAAAGACGATTTTGACCCTGGTATTCATAAATAGCGAAAAAAACACGAAAAAAGATGGAAAGTAAATAGATTTTTCCCTTGACAGAAAAAGTTTGGATAGATATAATAGTGAGGCGTGCATCAGAACGTGAATTTTTGGTGTGCCAAAAAGCTGACATACAGCAACCGCAGTCAATATCATAGGAGGTGAAGAGAATGCCCACATTTAACCAGTTAGTAAGAAAGGGAAGACAGACCAGCGTAAAGAAGTCCACCGCTCCGGCTCTTCAGAAAGGATACAATTCCTTACAGAAGAGAGCTACCAACGTTTCTGCTCCGCAGAAGAGAGGCGTGTGTACTGCTGTTAAGACTGCAACCCCTAAGAAGCCCAACTCTGCATTAAGAAAGATCGCCAGAGTACGTCTTTCCAACGGCATCGAGGTAACAAGCTACATTCCTGGCGAAGGCCATAACTTACAGGAGCATAGCGTTGTTCTGATCCGTGGCGGCCGTGTTAAAGATCTTCCCGGTACCAGATATCACATTATCAGAGGTACCCTGGATACCGCAGGCGTAGCCAACAGAAAACAGGCTCGTTCCAAGTATGGTGCAAAGAGACCGAAAGACAAAAAGTAATTAGTTGCCGCAGTATTTGATTTGTAGGATAATGCCGGATTGATGATATTGAACCTGTAGGTTGCAGGAGATAGATATTACCTGCTGTGAAGGGTTCACAGCAGACCCGCGCATGAACGTGCCCACTGTAGCGGCTCTTTGAGGAGCTGCACGAAGCGTACGAGTACCGAAGATCTAATGAAAGGCTGCCGGATATATGGCAGCAGTATTAAGGAGGGAAGTAACGTGCCACGTAAAGGACATACTCAGAAAAGAGACGTACTGGCAGACCCGATTTACAACAATAAGGTTGTGACAAAGCTGATCAACAATATTATGTTAGACGGCAAGAAGGGTGTTGCCCAGAAGATCGTATACGGCGCATTTGAACGTGTTGCAGAAAAGACTGGCAAAGACGCTGTAGAAGTATTTGAAGAAGCAATGAACAACATTATGCCTGTACTGGAAGTTAAGGCAAAACGTATCGGCGGCGCTACCTATCAGGTGCCCATCGAGGTTAAGCCTGAGAGAAGACAGGCGCTGGCACTTCGCTGGCTCACCATGTTCTCCCGCAAGAGAGGCGAGAAGACCCAGGAAGAGAGACTGGCAAACGAGATTATGGATGCTGCTAACAATACCGGCGCATCTGTAAAGAGAAAAGAAGACATGCACAAGATGGCAGAGGCAAACAAGGCATTTGCTCACTATCGTTTCTAATCATCACAGGAGGAAAAGACCTTGGCTGGAAGAGAATATCCATTGGACAGAACCAGGAATATCGGGATCATGGCTCATATTGATGCAGGTAAAACTACATTGACCGAGCGTATCCTGTATTACACTGGTGTAAACTATAAGATTGGTAACACTCACGAAGGCAACGCCACCATGGACTGGATGGAGCAGGAGCAGGAAAGAGGTATTACCATTACTTCCGCTGCGACCACCTGTCACTGGACTCTGGAAGAGAACTGCAAACCGAAGCCCGGCGCTCTGGAGCACCGTATCAACATTATTGATACTCCAGGCCACGTTGACTTTACGGTAGAGGTAGAGCGTTCCTTACGTGTACTGGACGGCGCTGTAGGCGTCTTCTGTGCAAAGGGCGGTGTAGAGCCCCAGTCTGAAAACGTATGGCGTCAGGCTGACACCTACAACGTACCCAGAATGGCATTCATCAATAAGATGGATATCCTGGGTGCAGATTTCTACGGAGCAGTAGAGCAGATTCGTACAAGATTAGGTAAGAATGCAATTTGCCTGCAGCTTCCCATCGGCAAGGAAGATGAATTTAAGGGAATCATTGACCTGTTTGAGATGAAGGCGTATATTTACAACGACGATAAGGGCGACGACATCAGCATTACCGATATCCCTGAGGATATGCAGGATGATGCGGAGCTGTATCGCGGCGAGCTGGTTGAGAAAATCTGCGAGCTGGATGACGATTTGACCATGATGTATCTGGAGGGCGAAGAGCCTTCTGTTGAGGAGTTAAAAAAGGCATTAAGAAAAGCTACCTGCGAATGTACTGCTATTCCGGTTTGCTGTGGTTCTGCTTACAGAAACCGTGGCGTACAGAAGCTCTTGGATGCCGTTCTGGAATTTATGCCTGCTCCTACTGATATTGCAGCTATTAAGGGGACAGACCTGGATGGCAATGAGATTGAAAGACATTCTTCTGATGAGGAACCTTTCTCTGCTCTGGTATTTAAGATTATGACTGACCCCTTTGTTGGTAAGCTGGCTTACTTCCGCGTTTATTCCGGTACCATGAACTCCGGTTCTTACGTACTGAACGCAACCAAGGGCAAGAAGGAGCGCGTTGGACGTATTCTTCAGATGCATGCGAACAAGAGACAGGAACTGGATAAGGTTTACTCCGGTGATATCGCTGCTGCTATCGGCTTTAAGTTCAGCGGTACCGGCGATACCATCTGTGATGATCAGCATCCGGTAATCCTGGAGTCCATGGAGTTCCCGGAGCCGGTTATCGATATTGCTATCGAACCCAAGACCAAAGCCGGACAGCAGAAGATGGGCGAGGCTTTAGCAAAGCTTGCTGAAGAGGATCCCACATTCCGTGCAAAGACGGATCCGGAGACTGGACAAACTATTATTTCCGGTATGGGCGAGCTTCATCTGGAGATTATTGTAGACCGTCTGCTCCGCGAGTTTAATGTGGAAGCAAATGTAGGCGCTCCTCAGGTAGCATACAAAGAGACCTTTACCAAGGCTGTTGATCAGGAATACAAATATGCCAAGCAGTCCGGCGGACGCGGTCAGTACGGACATTGTAAGGTTAAGTTCGCGCCTATGGATGCAAACGCAGAGGAATTATTTAAGTTTGAATCCAGCGTTGTAGGCGGTTCTATTCCCAAGGAATATATCCCGGCAATCGGCGAGGGTATTGAAGAGGCAGCTAAGAGCGGTATCTTAGGCGGCTTCCCGGTACTGGGTGTACACGCTAATGTATACGATGGTTCCTATCATGAAGTTGACTCTTCTGAGATGGCATTCCACATTGCCGGTTCTATGGCATTTAAGGAAGCTATGAAGAAAGCCAACCCGGTTCTGTTAGAGCCGATTATGAAGGTGGAAGTAACTATGCCGGAAGAGTATATGGGCGACGTTATCGGCGATATCAACTCCCGGCGCGGCCGTATCGAGGGCATGGACGACGTTGGCGGCGGAAAGATCATCAGAGCATTTGTTCCGTTGTCCGAGATGTTTGGCTACTCCACTGACTTACGTTCCAGAACACAGGGACGCGGCAACTATTCTATGTTCTTTGATAAGTACGAGCAGGTGCCCAAGAGCGTTCAGGAGAAAGTGCTGGCCGAAAAGAACGGCAAATAATAATTTATCTGTTTATCCCAGCCGCGGGGTAATCTCTGCGGCTGATTGAAAACAAGTGCCCCTGAGTGGCACAATAGGCTTGAAAATTTGTTAAAAATAGAATATAATGGTTTCAGCCTATGCTTGTAAAAAACTAAGATAGCCCTAAAGGGCGCAAATTAAGGAGGACGTTATAAAATGGCAAAAGCTAAGTTTGAAAGAAGCAAACCGCATTGTAACATTGGTACCATTGGCCACGTTGACCATGGTAAAACTACTTTAACCGCTGCTATTACTAAGACCTTACACGAGAGATTAGGTACTGGTGAGGCTGTTGCATTCGAGAATATCGATAAGGCTCCCGAGGAGAGAGAGCGTGGAATCACCATCTCTACCGCACACGTTGAGTATGAGACCAGCAACAGACACTATGCACACGTTGACTGCCCAGGCCATGCTGACTATGTAAAGAACATGATCACCGGTGCTGCTCAGATGGACGGCGCTATCCTGGTTGTTGCTGCTACCGATGGTGTTATGGCTCAGACCAGAGAGCACATCCTGCTTTCCCGTCAGGTAGGCGTACCCTACATCGTAGTATTCATGAACAAGTGTGATATGGTTGACGATCCCGAGCTGCTTGAGTTAGTAGAGATGGAGATTCGTGAACTGTTAGACGAGTATGAGTTCCCGGGCGATGACACTCCTGTAATCCAGGGTTCCGCTCTGAAGGCACTTGAGGATCCCAGCTCTGAGTGGGGCGACAAGGTTCTGGAGTTAATGGATGCTGTTGACAGCTACGTTCCGGATCCGGTTCGTGAGAATGACAAGCCCTTCCTGATGCCTGTTGAGGACGTATTCTCTATCACTGGCCGTGGTACTGTTGCTACCGGTAGAGTAGAGCGTGGTACTCTGCATGTATCTGACGAAGTTGAGATCGTTGGTATCAGCGAGGAGAGCCGCAAGGTTGTTGTTACTGGTATCGAGATGTTCCGTAAGCTGTTAGACGAGGCTCAGGCTGGCGATAACATCGGCGCTCTGCTTCGTGGTGTTCAGAGAAACGAGATCGAGCGTGGACAGTGTCTGGTTAAGCCCGGCTCTGTAAAGTGCCACAAGAAGTTTACCGCTCAGGTATACGTTCTGACCAAGGACGAGGGTGGCCGTCATACTCCCTTCTTCAACAACTATCGTCCCCAGTTCTACTTCAGAACCACTGACGTTACCGGCGTTTGCGAGTTACCCGAAGGCACCGAGATGTGTATGCCTGGCGATAACGTAGAGATGACCGTAGAGCTGATCCATCCCGTAGCTATGGAGCAGGGTCTTCGTTTCGCTATTCGTGAGGGTGGCAGAACCGTTGGTTCCGGTAGAGTTGTTTCTATCATTGAGTAATCTTTAGATTAGATCCAAATAATAAAAATAAGTACCGCAATCCTTTGAGAAATCAAGGGTTGCGGTTTCTTAATGTCTAAAAATAGTAGCGAACAAAAAGAAAAACCACTTGCTGGAATTTCATTGAAAATGGCTTGTGGCTCTAAAAATAGGGAGTCCGCTCGTGACTCCCTTTGCTTAATTACAATAAATCCTTTGGCACACATCCAAAGAAGAATTGTAATAATATTTTATGTTGAAGAAAAAAATTATGTATAGATAAAATAAAGGGAACTCGCTCGTAGTTCCCTTGTTTGAAATACTATATTAGAGTTCCACTCGTGAACACTTCTCTTGTACCTTTATACTAGCATGAAAATCCAAATTTGTCTACATTTCTTTTAGAGATTTTTCTAAAAAATCTGCTAAATTTTGAATATTTGAAAAATGGTAGGTATCAAGCAATTCTTGGAATTTATCCAGTTGTTGTTGCTTTGAATCCAAATCAGTTTGTAGCAAGGTGCGATTGTTTTTCAGCTTTTCAATATATTGTAATTTATCGTCATACATATTTTGCAATGTCTGATAATGGTGATTTATGCCAAGCGATAAAGAAATAGCTTTATCAACAGCTTTCATTTCATCAGCAGAAAGGTCGGTAATATAATCGCTAAGTCTTGCTTTGCTTACACAAATAATATTTCCGAGAAGAACATTTCCGTCAAGTATGAGTTTGCCGGAGGAATCTTTTTTCTCAGCAATCGGGACAACAATAGGAAGCGTAGAGGTGGTATGCGTTATAGGTGCAATCAGTGTATTGGGTGATGTTCTATTAGCTGAATTATATTGAAGAACTACACAAGGCCGCTCTTTGCATTCCTCACTACCAATGCCAACGCCTAAGTTGCAACGATATACTTGTCCTCTATATACGATACGATTTTTAGCAGACGGAGCAATAGCGTTTAGGTATAATTTATTTTTGAGCCATTCGAGATACTGCTGGGTTTTCGTAAGGTCAATATTCATGCAAATCTCCTTTGGTTTTCAATCTAAAAGTAATTAGATTGAGTGTATATTAATCAGATGTATTCATCAATCGGCACATTAAATAATTTCAAGGTATCTTCTAGCCACATATCATATTCTTCTTTATCCATTGTACCAGAAATTAATGCTTGATTTACTTTGTTCCAGTCGGGAATGAAGGTTGCAATCTGTGCATTGGGTATATCTAATGTCAAATGAGCAGTTAGTTGATTATCTTCTTGTGAATAGGTAGTGTTTCCTTTTATTTGCATTCCCCTACGGTCTAAATCTATCAGAATAGAAAAAAATCAGCAAAAGTATTTACAGTAGCAGATTTGTTTGAAGTAATCTTTATTTCCAGCAAATCATTTATAGTAATTCCAAGCATATCACAAAATTCTAATATTGTTTCGACTGGCGGTTCACTATATCCGTTTTCATAATTAGAATATGAGGAATTAGTGCAAATGGAATCTGATATTAGAAACCGTGCGGTAAAAAAGATTACAGCGCTGCTGGAAAAGCGGACAGCGGGAATTATGGATGCAAACCGCAGAAACTATTATGGGGAATGTGCAGCGTATATCGCCGCTTTAGGCGAGGTGAGGGAATCCATGGGAGAGACAGGGGCCAAACAGAGGCTTATGACATCGTATAAGGATACGTATCCGCGAAGAAGTGCATTTCGGGAAGAAATGAGGAAGTATGGTTGGAGCGATATTAAGAGAAAATTGGATTAACTTGAGGGGCTGCCCGGGAAATAGGCAGCCCCTTGGAAACTGCGTTTTATTACGATTCGGCGGCCTCCGTCTCATCATAAAAATGGCATCCGCAGCGGCCATGCTCTTTCACAATGTAGAGCGCGCTATCGGCCTCGGTATAGAGGCTGTCCGTAAATCCCTGGGTGGAAAAGGCTCCGCCGACGCTGAGTGACACAGCGGGGAGACCATCGTCAGGATTTTGAAGAGTCTTATTCATCTCCGTTACTTTATTCAAAATGGTGGGCTGTAGATTACTGGTGACCTCGGTGATAATCACAGCAAATTCGTCTCCGCCAATCCTCGCAGGATAGTCTTGGGTACGAAAGCTGTGCTTGATAACCGCAGCAACCTTCTTTAAAATCTGATCTCCAGTCTCGTGCCCATAGTTATCATTAACCAGCTTGAACTTATCCACATCAATAATCAACAAAGCCAGCGGACAGGGATTAATTTTGAAAAACTCCTTCATCTGCTCAAATGCGCCCCGGTTTATCAGTCCGGTCAGCGGATCGTGCTCGGCACGGTGGCGCAAAAGGGCCTCGTGGGAAGCCTTCACCTCATATATATCATTGTAGGTCAGGGCCAGATACTTAAACTCATAAGCGCCCATAATATTCAGCTGCTTTTCCTCTTTGATACAGTCAATGTATAGCTGAAGGGGCCTGACAATCAACACGATAACCATGGTAAAGGTGATAAGGTTCAGGATAAATAAGAAGCTGATAAACATTGTCTGGGTAGACATAGTATTTTTCAGTTTGGCGAGAGTGCTTTGCTGCTCCAGATGAGTACTGTCAATCACACTGCTGACAAAATAGGAAATATTGTTGCTGATTGAAGCCTTCGCGTCCTGATAGCTGTCATCAAAAATGATTTTCCGGGCTTTTTCCACCATTTCCTCCGGAGTCAGATTCTGATCATCTGGCTGAAGCGGCATCTCCTTTACCATCGCAGGAAAGTCGTTGTCTCCACCCTGAGAGAGGGCTATCAGCTTAATGGCATAGATCTCCCGTTCCATCAGCTCATTGGAATAGGAGAGCGCTTCCTTAAGAAACTGCAATGCTTCATCGCTGACAAGATACTGCTCCAGGTTTTCCAGCGCGTTTTCTCTCCGGCGTGTAACATTGGCCTCAGTAAAATAGGCCTCCATGTACGTGGGATCCATTGTCATCACATAGAGCCGGATTTGTTCCGTCAAATAGTTTGAGCCGTCCGCTATCTGTGCAGCATAACTTTGGCTGTCTATGTATTCGTCAGTAGCCGTAACCATGGTCTTATATTCCTTTGATGCGTTGATTGTAGCGACAATCAGCAAAACATATAAGACAGCGGAGATGGCAATCATACTGTAGTTTACTGTTCGGATTCGGATTCCCTTAATTGACTTTTTCTGCTCCATTTCGACCCCTTCATTTCTATCTACTAAGTATTAAATATTAAATATTTAATATTGCTCCAGAAATTTCTCCTACAATTATAAGCGATAACTTCTATGTAAGTCAAGAAGGAAACAAGTTCAAAAAGGCGTCTGGAAAACCAGTATAGAATTGATTAATAAGCTTTCTGTAGTACATATTGATAGAGATGCACAATATTTGGGGATCTCATTCGAACAGTTTGTTGACACTGTAAAAGTTCGCGGCTGGGCTCATGAAGGTTTAGATATGATAGAAATATGCCTGGCAGGTTTGAGATTTTTGAGACACTTAAAAAGGGCATCGGTTTAGAAGGCGTAAATAGTCACATAAGCATTAAAATTTATTTTATCAAGGTATTGGACTATGGAAACAAAACATAAATATGTTATAATTCAGAGTAGAACATACAATTATAAAGCATATCCGATTATAACGGAAGTCTATGCGTATCCGCGAAGGAGTACATTTCGGGAAGAAATGAGGAGGTATGGCTGGAGTGATACTAAGAGAAAATAGGAGTTTCTGATGAGAAGCATAGCAGAATTAGAAAAAAGAATACGCTATCTGGAAGAGGAAAATAAATATTTGAAGAATCTGCTGGCAGGCGCAGGGCTCTCTTATTCTGAAAAAGAGATAGATGGGGGCAATGAATATGATCCGGATCAGGGTTCAAGGATTACACCAAGGGATATTACAGGAACAGATGCGAAAGTGTTCTTTAGTATGTTTTGGGGGCGCACGGATGTATACAGCAAGCGTACCATAAAGAAATCTACCGGGGAAGTAAATTATTACACACAATGTTATAACTTTTGGAAAAACGGCTGTCCAAGAATTGCCGGAAGCAAGACAAAATGTCAGGATTGCCAGAGACAGGCATATAAAGAGTTAAAGAAAGAGCAAATCATTGATCATTTAAGGGGAGTTTCAGAGGATTCCACTGATGTCATAGGTGTTTTCCCGCTTTTGACAGATGGTACCTGCAGATTTATTGTCTTTGATTTTGATAATCATGAAAAGGGGGCGGAAAAGAATGACTTTGCCAATGCTGATGATCTGTGGAGAGATGAAGTAGACAGCCTGAGAAGAATATGTGATATAAATGGGATAGATGCTCTGGCAGAGCGTTCACGTTCAGGGAAAGGGGCACATCTTTGGATATTTTTTCAAAAACCGATAGAAGCCAGACTTGCAAGAAAGTTCGGCAATGCGCTGCTGAACAAAGGGGCAGAAGCCGTAAATTTAAAGTCATTCCGCTTTTATGACCGTATGCTGCCAATGCAGGATCACCTTCAGGAAGGCGGGGTGGGCAATCTGATCGCATTGCCGTTACAGGGACGTGCATTAAAAGAAGGGAACAGTGCGTTTATAGATGAACACTGGAATGCATATCCGGATCAGTGGGAAGTGCTGTTAAGCAAGAAAAAACTTTCCAAAGAGTTTATCGAAGACAAGATAAAAGAATGGACTGGGGAAAAATCTGATACTGTCTCTGACTGCAAAGAGATTTTTGAAAGTGCTTCTGAAAAGCCGTGGGAGAGAACACTGTATTTTCAGAAGGGAGATGTTGAGGGGACGCTGCATATTACATTGTCAAACGGCGTGTATGTGGATACGGTAAATTTACAGCCAAGAATACAGAATCAGATCAGGAGAATGGCTGCGTTTCCGAATCCTGTTTTTTTCAAAAATCAGGCTCTGAAATTATCTAATTTTGAAAATTATAGATATATTTATCTTGGAAGTGATGAAGGTGGATTTATCAAAGTTCCGAGAGGTATTTTGGAAAATATAACGGAAGAGTGTGAAAAGGCTGGTATTAAATATGAAATAGAAGATAAGCGGAGCAAAGGGCATCCGATTCATGTGGACTTTATGGGAGAACTGAAAGAATCACAGATACCCGCTGTGGAAAAGCTTCTTCAAAATGATAATGGAATTCTGAATGCAGCTACCGCATTTGGTAAGACGGTAGTGTGTTGTAAGGTCATAGCGCAAAGACAGGTAAGCACTCTGATTCTTATTCAGTCATCAGCACTGATGGAACAATGGAAAGCTGCGTTGGAGAAGTTCTTACATATTGATGAGGAACTGCCGGAGTATGAGACGCTCAAGGGTTGTAAAAAGAGACGAAAAAGTGTTATTGGGAAATTACAGGGAGCTCACGACTCCACTACGGGAATCATTGATATTGCGATGGTTGGATCGGTCAGCAAGAATAATGAATATCACAGGCGGTTAAAGGAGTACGGGCTCATATTGGTGGATGAATGTCACCATGCCGCTTCAGATACAATCGTAGATATTTTACAGGAAGCAAATGCAAAATATGTATATGGAGTAACAGCTACACCATTTAGGGGTGATGGTTTGGAAAAAATAAATTATATGCTCCTTGGACCAATCCGCTATCAATACACTTCAAAGGACAGAGCAAAGGAGCAGGGGATAGATCATCTTGTTTATCCACGATTTACAAGAGCAGTTGCGCCAAGATTTTCGCAGGATAAAATGCATCCAAATGAGGCATATGAAATTATCCGCAATAATGAAGATAGAGACGAATTGATTATAAAAGATGTAAAACAATGCGTGGAGGATGGAAGAACGCCGGTAGTCCTTTCTAAATATGTGGAACATTCACAGCGATTGTATCAGCGTCTGATAAATTACGCAGACAAAGTTTTTTTGCTGTCCGGTGCTAATTCCAAGAAAGAGCATAAAGAAATTTTAAAACAGATGAATCAGGTTACACCAAAGGAGAGTATGATCCTTGTTGCAACAGGAAAGCTGATAGGAGAAGGATTTGATTATCCCAGGCTGGATACGCTTATCATGGCAACGCCTGTGGCATGGAAGGGAGTAGTAGAGCAGTATGCCGGACGTTTAAACAGAGACTATGATGGAAAGAAAAGCGTGATTATATATGATTATGTAGACAGTCATATACCTATGTTTGACAGGATGTACCATAAAAGACTTAAGGCGTATAAGCAGATTGGATACGACATTTTTTCCGGGACTGGGGAGCAGAAGCAAATGACTAACGCGATTTTTGACATAGACAACTACAAGGATACCTATCAAAATGATTTGCTTGCCGCCGAGAAAGAAATTGTCATGTCAAGCCCGGTTATCAGCAGTAAGAAAGTATATGACATGATCCATTTACTGAGAGAAAAGCAGGAGGAAGGAATTAAAATAGTCATAGTCACATGGAAACCGGACTGTTATGGGTATGGGGACAGCGCATACTGGCAGGAATTACAGGAACAGATGCGAAGGGCAGGATTTGAAGTGAATCTTGTGGAAGATTACTGCGAGCATTACTGCATTATAGATCGCCAGGTGGTTTGGTATGGGAGTATGAACTTTCTGGGAAAAGAAGATGCGGAGGATAATCTGATGCGTATTTCAGATGGGAAGATTGCAAACGAATTACTTGAAATGACATTCGGAAATGAAAAGTATCAGGGGGAGACAATGTAAGGAAATCCAGGGCGGCTCCAAGTGAAGGCAGCCGCCCCAGTCTTATATTACACTAGGTAGTGTAAAATAGTTTGTGTCTTTGGAAAAAAATGGCTCCTTTTTACTGTGAA
>CAJTOL010000033.1 GCA_910577645.1 uncultured Lachnospiraceae bacterium | reverse complement strand
GTTCGTATTTTTCCTGTGACAATGCGTGAAGCCTGCAGCCTGTCCGGATAGCCTGGCCAAGCAGGGAGGCTGTCCGGGAAGTCAGGCCCGGGGCCCTATCTTCGAAAAAGCCCCGGGCAGCCAGCTGTTGTACGGTGGTTTTCAACAGGTCTGCAAGATAGCGGTAATGTTCATAGATCTCCATGGATGTTACCTCCAGAGTCCTGGCGCAGGCGGCTAAAAAGGAGGCAAGTTCATAGGATTCTTCTGATTTTCCCTGGCAGGCCCCTGAAAGCATCCGGTCATAGTCCCGCTCCTTTACCTGTTGAAACTGGTTGATAATGTCCTGGTAGCCTTCCTTCTTCCCGTACTGGGTCTCACAGAACATCCGGAGAGGGAGGCGCTCAAGCAGCTCAAAGCTGTCCCGCGCCTCGTCAAGCTCCCGGCTCTTCTCCAGCAGCTCCTGCCCGTCCTCCGGCATTTTTTCATCCCGAATATCTTCTAATTGTTTCATAAAATCACTTATTTAGTACGTCCTCTACACCCTCAATTAAAATCTCGGCGGCCTCTTCTGCATCGTAATCTCCATAGCTTACTCCGGCCATAACATCATAATAAATACCGTCGCTGTTCTTTAATGCAGCCGCCTCAAATTTAGGATCTAAGGGGAACTCTACGTGTGCTAAAACCTTGCTGTTTGCCTCTGCTACCTTCTCGTTTAACAGGCCGTTATCCTGGCAAATCTTTAAGCCTGCTGCGGAAGCCGGGATACCACGCTCAGAAGCTAAAATCTTAACGCCTTCTTCTTCATTTAACATGAAGTTAATTAATGCTGCACATTCTGCCGGATGCTCTGTATTCTCGGAAATAGCCCAGCACATGGAAACCTTGGCAAAGCCTCCCTTGGAATCTCCCATATCGGTAAACTCTTCGCCTACTGCAAACTCCTCGCCGTCGTTTAAAGCGCCCTCAAACTTGGAAGCAGCAGAATCCCACTCAAAGATGCCTGCGTATCTTCCGTCCATCCACTTGGGATTCTTGTCTAAGGACTCAGCGCCGTCATTCGCCAGAGACTTGATAGTGGGGATTACATGGGCATCCTCTAAAGAGGTGATGAAGTTTAATCCGTCTACAACCTCTTCCTGAGTATACTGCAATGCGTTGTTCTCAACCCATGCCTTGCCGTACTTGGATTCCAGATAGAAAATCATCAGAATGGTTCTGTCGTACTCATTCATAGCCAGAGGATAATACTCATCTCCCAGCTTCTCCTGGAATACCGGGCCTGCTGCCATTAAATCTGCCAAAGACTTGGGAGTCTCCAAACCGGCCTTGGCAAATGTAGACTTGTTCCAGTAGAAGATTCGACCGGTCATGGCAACCGGCACGCCCTGAAGCTCACCGGCTATGGTACATGCGTTTAACTTATCCTCAGAAAACTGAGTTAAATCCAGAATGTCGGATACCTTGTTTAAATCATAGAATGCGGAGCCGTCAGAGCTGAAGGAAGTAATCCAGTTCCAGTTAATCTGGTTTACATCCGGCGCAGTGGAGGTGGCAAAGGATGCGCTCATTTTATCCTCCCAGCCGGTCCATGCCGCATACTGCATCTCAACCTTAATGTTGGGGTACTTAGCCATAAATGCCTCTACGGCTTTCATGGTAGCCTCATGTCTTCCGTCGCCTCCCCACCAGCTCATGGTAATGGTAATGGGATCTGCAGTGTTGACGGTCAGGCCTTCTGCTGCTGCCGGTTCTCCGGCAGTGGTCTCTGCCGGCGCCTGGGTTGCCGCTGCCGTTGTGGCTGCATTGTCATTTCCGCCTCCGCAGGCTGTCAAAGACAGAGCCATAGCGGATGCCAGTACCAGAGACGCGATTTTCTTAATACTTTTTCTCATGTTTTTCTCCCTCTCTTTTCTGCTCCCCTTTGCCTTTCATTTTAATCAATATTTACATCACTTTTTCTTGCAAAGGTTTGCAATTAATTTCATAAAATTATGCATATCGCTCATTATTTGTCAAGAGTAATTGGTGCATTTCGAGCAAATATACATTAATTCCCTGCGTATTTTTATGATATCACTGTTATTTTCATATGTCAATTGTATATTTCGCTTAGTTTTTAAATTGTTTTTTATGTATTTTGCCCAATTTTCTTTATTTTGATTTTATGGTATTATGAATGTAAGCAGAGAAAATAGTAAGTTTACAGTTTTTGCAAACGTTTGCAAATTATTTTCTGATAATTATTTGACAAGCTTTTTAGTATTTTTTTATGGAGGAAAGTTACTATGGAAATCCTGGACCGCTATATTGACCAGCTGCTGGAACGAAGCACCCCTCAGGCCCCTGTCTGGAACATCGAAAAAATCCGCGAAGGCGCGCAGCCATCCTGGAACTATATGGATGGCTGCATGATCAATGCCATCCTGGAGCTTTATCTTATGAAAAAGGATTCCAAATACCTGGAATTTGCCGATGCCTTTATTGACTATTTTGTGGAAGAGGACGGCCGAATCCGCTCCTACTCTCCGGAGGAATATAATCTGGACAACATCAATGCAGGAAAGACTCTGTTTGAGCTCTATGAGCTGACCCACAAGGAAAAATACCGCAAAGCCATAGACACAGTTTACAGCCAAATCCAGGGGCAGCCCCGAACTTCCACCGGCAATTTCTGGCACAAGCTGATTTATCCTCACCAAATTTGGCTGGACGGCCTTTACATGGCCCAGCCCTTCTATATGCAATATGAGGCCACCTACAATGACGGGAAGGGGTGCATGGACAGCTATAAGCAGTTCCTTCATGTATACGACTTAATGCGGGATACCCGCAATGGCTTATACTACCATGCCTATGACGACTCCCGCCAGATGTTCTGGTGCGATAAGGTTACCGGTTTGTCAGATAATTTCTGGCTCCGGGCTTTGGGCTGGTACGCCATGGCCCTTATTGATACCATGGATGTAATGCCTGTCTTTATGAGCAAAGAAAAAGAGCAGCTAAGAACCATTTACCAGGAGCTTATTGATTCTATGCTGCCTTATCAGGATGAGGAAACCGGCATGTGGTATCAGGTAGTAAACCGGGGCGGCATCGCTCCCAACTATCTGGAAACCTCCGGCTCCGCCATCTTTGCCTTTGCTATTATGAAAAGCGTGCGTCTGGGATTTTTGGATAACAGCTATTATGCCCGGGGCAAAAAAGCTTTTGACGGCATCTGCCGTACCAGATTGTCTGAGAAAGACGGAGAGCTGCAGCTGGAAGGCATCTGTCTGGTGGCAGGCCTTGGCAACAGGGAGAACCGGGAAGGCACCTTTGACTATTACATGCGGGAACCCATTGTAAAAAATGAAGCCAAAGGCGTTGCTCCTCTGATTCTGGCCTATATCGAAGTGCTGATGGAGGAAGGGAGATAAAGGAAACAGGCCGGGACAAAATAAAATCAGAAAATCTGACTGTTTCATTTTGTTCCGGCCTGTTATAAAAATATGCCTTTTATTTTATGAAATCCGATAAGCTGCATACACCTGGGTCGTAGCCATATCGGAGTGGCCTAACATGGCCTGGACGGCCTGGATGTCAGCACCGCTTCGAAGGAGATGGGCAGCAAAGGAATGACGCAGGGAGTGGGGAGTAATGTCAGTCTGGACTCCAGCCTTTTCCCCATAATATTTAATAATTTTCCAAAAGCCCTGGCGAGTCATGGCCTTGCCGTTGCAGTTGGTAAACAGCAAATCGCTCTCCTGGCCTTTCAGCAGCTGGCTCCTGGCCTGTTCCAGATAGGCGGACAGGGCCTTTGATGCCTTTTTTCCAAAGGGGATCGTCCTCTCCCTCTGTCCGTCCCGGCAGACCAGAAAGCCCACGCTTAAATTAATATCCGAAAGCTGTAAATTAATCAGCTCGGATACCCGTATCCCGGTTGCATAAAGCAGCTCTAACATTGCCTTATCCCGGACCTCCTTGGCATTTTTCCCTTCCGGCTGAGCCAAAAGAGACTGAACTTCCTCCACCGAAAGAATTACCGGAGCCTTTTTCTCCACCTTAGGGGCCTTTAAAAGCTCTGCCGGATCCCGCCTAATCCGGCCCTCTTTAAACTGGTAATGGAAAAATGCCTTAATCGCTGCCAGCTCCCTGGATATGGTGGTAGTCGCTTTCCCGCTTTTTTCCATATACAAGATATAAGAATTAAGACTGGTTTTCGTAACCTTGTCAGGTTCCACAATCCCCTGATTTCTTAGATACTCTTCCAGCTGTATCAAGTCGCGCTGATAAGATATCTCTGTATTTCTTGACGTTTTTTTAACATCCCGTAAATAGATGACAAATTCCTGTATCGCTTCTATCATACCAATTCTCCCTGTTCCACGCTTCCCCATTATGAACACCAACACCCAAAACAGACCTAAAAAATGGCCTTTAGTCTACATTATAACTGTAATTTTTAATAAAATCAAACATATTTTTCCCACCTTACTGCCATTTTCGCCTTACTTTACATAAAAAATACAACATGTTGGAAGCGCAATTTTTCGCCTCTCAACATGTTGTAAAATTCAGATAAAAAATTTTTCCCTACCCTTCTTTCGGAGCAAAATAATCGGGATGAGCCTGGCGGATTTCCGCCTCGTTAAGCTGGGAACGCTTGCCGATGTGGCCCTCCAGAATCTGCCTCGCCCTGTGGGCATCACCGGCTTTGACAGCGTCCAGTATCGCCCTGTGATCCTCCACAATCTTAATATCTTTGATGGTGGAAAGGCCTAAAAGGCGCAGACGGTCAAAGTGGATTGACAAGTTGCTGATTAACTGGAAGGTCTGCCGTTTATCCGCGATTTCAAATAAAATCATGTGGAATTCATTATCGCTTTCCAGCAGATCCATTGCCATCCGGTTTTCCAGGTAATAGTTTTGCAGCAACAGGTTCTTTTCTAAAAGCTGCAGATCCTCTTCCGTCACTTTGGCGCACACCTCATCCAATATAGCGGATTCCAAAATAGTCCGGACAAAAATCGCCTCCTGAATCAGGGAATAATCAATGAGGGATATCTTACAGCCCCTCTGGGGAAACGTCTCTAAAATCCTGCTTTTTGCCAGCTCCACCATGGCTTCTCTCACCGGCGTCCTGGACACTCCCAGCCGATCCGCCAGCTCTTGCTCGCTGACTGCTGCTCCCGGCTTAATCTCACAGCTGATAATCAGCCGGGTAAGCTCCCGAAGGACATAATCACGGCGGGTTTCTTTTACGCTCTGTGTTGTATACATACTGCTCCCTCCGTTTTTTTCATTGGCGGCTGCCATTAGCCGGCATAAAGCTTATACCCGACTGTAGATCTCTTCCAGAAACTTTACGTCACTGTGGTACCGCTCTTTGTTGGAGTTCTCCAGCAGCATGGTGATGTGGGGTTTCTTTGCCTTTAAATGCTTCATAAGCGGCTCGTATTGGAACAGCCCTTCTCCCACATGGCGGAAAATCTGTTCCCTGCCTTCGAAAATAAAATCCTTCATATGAAGCATGGTAATCTTGCCGCCATAGTAAGCAAATGCCTTGTCTATGACTTCCTCCTGGCATTCTGTTTCTTCCGGATGAATCAGGTTCACCGGATCTAAAATCACCTCTACATTAGGGGAATCTATGTCCTCCAAGAAGCGCTTCATCATGGCCGGGCTGTAGAGGGTGTGGTTGAAAACCCCTTCTACTCCTACGGTAACCCCCAGCTTTTCCGCGTTGGACACGATCTCTCTCATACTTTTTAGCAGAAGCTGATAGGATGTTTCCGTAAAGGTCTCCGGCGTTACCTTCATATTTGGATCCATGCGGCCTGTCTCTGTCCCCACCATATCTGCGCCGATAATTTTGGCGTATTTTAAGTGCTCAATAAACTTGGCCACCTCTTCCTGGCGTTTTGCTTCAACAGGGTTTACCGGATTGATGTAGCAGCCTAAAACCGCCACATGGATGTTGTTTTTTTCCAACAGAGAGCCAATGTGCCGGGCAAAGCCAGGGCTGTAATGTCCTGTGGAAAAATCATAGTCAGAAATGGATTTTGCGAAAGCAAGCTGGATCTGAGCAATACGATTGGCTTTTACTTCCCGAAATAAATCTTCCATTGGCATCTTGGGACAGATGTCATGGCAGCGCATACCAAAGCTTAACATTTTACAAAGTCCTCCCGATAGGGGTTGAAAATATCTAAAAGCTTGGTTTCTTCCAGCGCTACTACGCCGTGAACTACATTGGGAGCCACATGGTAAATGTCTCCTGTTCCTAAAACTTTGTCTTCTTTTCCTTCTTCCTGGTAAACCAGAGAGCCTTCTACAATATAGCCCATCTGCTCATGGGGATGGCTGTGCTTTGCCCCTACAGCCCCTTTCTCAAACTGAAGCTCTACTGCCATAAGATTCTCGCTGTAGGATAAAATCTTGCGAACCACGCCGCCGCCCAGATCCGTTAACGGGATGGTTTTGTTTTCTGTGTACATAGTTTTCCTCTCCTTTTACGATTTTATTTCTATTATAACCTCTTTCCTCCTGTTTGTACACGGCGTTTTATGCTTCTCTCTTCTCATTTCCTGTATCAAAAAGGAAGGGGATGCTGCAAAATGAAGCCAGAGACTTTCTATTAGCAGATGTCTCTTTCTTTCATTTTACGGCTTCCCCTTCCCATATAAATTTTTTAATTATGCATCCACACTGTAGTTAGGCGCTTCCTTGGTGATGTGGATATCGTGAGGATGACTTTCTTTTAAGGATGCGGCGGAAATCTTTACAAACTGGCCGGTCTCCTGCAGCGTTTTAATGTCCTTGGCGCCGCAATAGCCCATACCGGAGCGCAAACCTCCCAAAAGCTGGAATACCGTGTCCTCTACCAGACCTTTATAAGCCACACGGCCCTCTACCCCTTCGGGCACCAGCTTCTTGGCGTCGCTCTGGAAATAGCGATCCTTACTGCCGTTCTCCATAGCAGCGATGGATCCCATACCGCGGTATACCTTATACTTACGGCCCTGGAACAATTCGAAATCTCCCGGGCTCTCGTCGCATCCTGCAAACATGCTTCCCATCATGCAGACGCTTCCGCCTGCTGCAATGGCCTTGGTAATATCGCCGGAATACTTGATACCGCCGTCAGCGATAATGGGGATTCCATACTCTTTGGCCACCTTATAGCAGTCCATAACTGCCGAAATCTGAGGTACGCCGATACCTGCAACCACACGGGTGGTACATATGGATCCGGGTCCGATACCCACTTTAACAGCATCCACGCCAGCTTCGATTAAGGCTCTGGTAGCATCTCCCGTTGCCACGTTGCCTGCTATTACCGGAAGCTCCGGATATGCTTCCTTAATCATCTTTACGCAGCGGATAACATTGGCAGAATGACCGTGAGCGGAATCCAACACAATTACGTCCACATGAGCCTTTACCAGTGCGCCTACGCGCTCCAATACATTGGCGGTAATCCCTACTCCGGCGCCGCACAGAAGACGGCCCTGAGCATCCTTTGCAGATAAGGGGTACTTAATCTGCTTCTCAATATCTTTAATGGTAATCAGGCCCTTTAAATTAAAGTCCTTGTCCACAATGGGAAGCTTTTCCACCCTGGCCTTGGCTAAAATCCTTTTGGCCTCCACCATAGTAATGCCTTCCTCTGCGGTTACCAGATTCTCAGAGGTCATACATTCCTTAATCTTCTTGGAAAAATCCTCCTCAAACTTTAAATCCCGGTTGGTGATAATGCCTACCAGCTTCCTGCCTTCGGTAATCGGTACTCCGGAAATCCGGAATTTTCCCATAAGGTCATCTGCATCCTTTAATGTATGCTCCGGGGAAAGATAAAATGGGTCGGTGATAACGCCATTCTCGGAACGTTTTACCTTATCTACTTCTTCAGCTTGTGCCTCGATTGACATATTCTTATGGATAATACCAATTCCGCCCTGCCTTGCCATGGCAATGGCCATCCGGTGCTCGGTAACCGTGTCCATTCCTGCGCTCATAAGGGGGATGTTCAGTTTAATGGTCCTCGTAAGATAAGTGGTTAAATCCACCTGGTTGGGAATCACTTCCGAGTAAGACGGCACCAGAAGCACATCGTCAAAGGTAATGCCTTCACCAATAATTGTACCCATTCTAAATATTCCTCTCTTTCTTATTAATTTCAACTCCCGGGCCAGAGGATTCATCCGTTCCCTGTCTCAGGGTTATTAGTAATAAATACTAGCAAATTTTATATTGTTTGTCAAACGGAAGAACCATTAAAAATTCATTTTATTTACTTATAATTACCTATTCGTTTTTTAATAGTTTAATAAGCTAGCAAGACACTGCGTCAGGGCTGTATATTAATAATGTAAACACTTCGCCATTTTTTCATCAGCTTTAGAAACGCTGAATTATTTATCAAAAGCCAAACTTCGCATCTTGATATGTTGCCGCATAGGCGATATAATAAAACCAATTCGACAAAATTCAACAAAAGGTTTTTGAGATAGGTAAATGGCATTTATCTAAATTTAAGAAGCTCCGGAAACCTTTAGAGGAAAAATATGCATATGATGCGGCAATATACCGGACAGAATGTTTACAGTGCCCTACAAGAACGGTTAAAGTTTATATTTGAGGAGTTTGACAATATCTTTGTTTCCTTCTCAGGCGGTAAGGACAGTGGGATTCTTTTGAATATAACACTTGATTTTCAGCAGAAGTATTATCCGAATAAGAAGATTGGCGTATTTCACCAAGACTTTGAGGCTCAATATGCGGTGACAACCGAGTATGTGGAACGCACCTTTGAACGCATTAAAGACATCGTGGATCCATACTGGGTCTGCCTGCCCATGGCTACAAGAACCGCGCTAAGCAGTTATCAAATGTTCTGGTACCCGTGGGACGATACGAAAGAGGCATGCTGGTGCCGGCCCATGCCGCAGCATCCCTATGTAATCAATCTACAGAACAATCCCATGACCACCTATCACTATCGGATGCATCAGGAAGATCTTGCGAAGCAATTTGGAAGGTGGTACCGGCACACACACAATGATAAAAAAACGGTATGCTTACTTGGTATCCGGGCGGATGAATCGCTGCAACGGTACAGCGGATTTCTCAATAAAAAATATGGGTATGACGGGGAATGCTGGATCAGCAAGCAATTTAAAGATGTATGGGCGGCATCTCCGCTCTACGACTGGTCACATGCTGATGTATGGCATGCCTATGCAAAGTTTGATTATGACTACAACCGGCTATACGATATGTATTATATGGCCGGGCTCAAGCCTGATCAGATGCGTGTTGCTTCCCCGTTTAATGATTATGCGAAAGACAGCCTGCACCTCTATCGCGTGCTTGATCCCGAGATGTGGGCAAAATTGGTCGGCCGGGTAAGAGGTGCAAATTTCGGATCCATCTATGGCAGAACCAAAGCCATGGGCTACCGTAGCCTAACTTTGCCCGAAGGGCATACCTGGGAGTCCTATACCAGATTCCTGCTGGATACACTGCCCCCAAGATTGAGGAAAAACTATATTTCCAAGTTTAAAACCTCCATCGAGTTTTGGCACAAGACCGGAGGCGGACTTGAGGAGCAAAGTATCCAGGAATTGATAGATAAGGGATATAACATAAGAAGAAACGGTATATCAAACTACACTGTCATGAAAAACTCACGCATAATTTTTCTCGATAAGATACCCGATCACACTGACGATATTAAATCCACTAAGGATATTCCCAGCTGGAAGCGGATGTGCTACTGCATTTTAAAAAACGATCATACGTGCCGGTTCATGGGTTTTGGTTTGACAAAGGAACAAAAAAAGCGCATTGATACACTGAAGTGGAAGTATAGCAAGGTAGGTGAATAACATGGCATTCAAAAGTCCTGTATATGATGTAATTGCAGTACCGATTGAAAAAGTAATCCCCAATACCTATAACCCCAATGCGGTGGCCCCGCCTGAAATGAAACTGCTTTACGACAGCATTAAAGAAGATGGATATACAATGCCTATCGTATGCTATTATGCCAAGACAAAGGATCTCTATGTAATCGTTGACGGGTTCCATCGTTATCGCATCATGCTGGATCATCCTGACATATATGAACGGGAAGGCGGGATGCTTCCTGTATCGGTCATCAATAAATCCCTTGACAACCGAATGGCCAGCACCATCCGTCATAATCGGGCGCGAGGCGCACACGATGTAGATCTGATGAGCAACATCATCAAGGAACTTCATGAGATCGGCAGATCTGATATGTGGATTGCCAAACATCTTGGTATGGACAAAGATGAAATCCTTAGGCTTAAACAAGTCACCGGTCTTGCATCACTTTTTAAAGACATCAAGTTCGGGGAGGCATGGAAGCCTGTTAAAGACGAACTCTATGAAAAAAGCCCGAAAGCAGACTGTAAAGAAGCATCGGATGAAGAAAAGAAACGCGCAGGTTCTGTACAATAATCTGCACCGAAGCAGGTACCCGTCTGGTCGTCAAAAAAAGTACCGCAAAACCATAACAACAAATGATTTTGCGGTACTTTTTTAATCCCGAAGGCATTTTATTACAATACAACTTTTCTGGGAGTCGTGTTGCGGATGCATTGGAGCATGCGGTCGTTGGGTTCAAAAATCACCTTGGTTCTGGTCTGTCCGGACTGGTAAATAAATGCATACTTTTTCCCATCTGCCTGTCCGGAGGAACAGTCCACCGTCTTGGTTCCCGGAGCCTCGTAATCCTTTAATACATAGGAATCAGCAGGGGCCATCATTAAAAGGGAATCTTTGTCACATTCCAGCACCTTTTTCCTCTTGTTCCGGTTCATAATCCGGTCAATGGAAAGCTGGCCGTCAATATACAGGTACTCAAACTCCGTATTGAGCTGCAGCAGTGTAAAATAGGAAACCCCACAGGCTGCAAGCAGGATCACAATCCCAATATAGGATGCCAGAGCCATCAATAAGGACACTGCAACCACCACTCCCAGCAAAATTTTTACCGGAAGGGCATAGGGGGGATTTTTACGTTTTACCAGTTGCTCTACATATGCATCTTGAATCATTGGTGTACTCTCCTTTTACAGGGGAAGTGATTACATCATTCCGCCCATTCCTGCTCCGCCAGGCATTGCCGGAGTCTCTTCCTTAATATTAGCAACTACAGACTCAGTTGTCAATAAGGTAGAAGCAACACTGGTGGCATTCTGCAGGGCGCTTCTGGTAACCTTTGCCGGATCCAGGATGCCTGCCTGAATCATATCTACATATTCTTCTTTATATGCGTCAAATCCTACGCCTACTCCGGCCTCGCGAACCTTGTTGATAATAACAGAGCCCTCTAAGCCTGCGTTGGCTACAATGTGGAATAAAGGAGCTTCCAAAGCCTTTAAGATAATCTGGGCACCGGTCTTCTCATCGCCGTCCATATCGGCCAGCATACCCTTCACTGCCTCTGCCGCGTGTACATATGCGGAACCGCCGCCTGCGATGATGCCCTCCTCAACAGCTGCCTTGGTTGCTGCCAAAGCATCTTCCATACGCAGCTTGGCTTCCTTCATCTCCGTCTCGGTTGCAGCGCCTACGCGAATTACGGCAACGCCGCCTGCCAGCTTAGCCAGTCTCTCCTGCAGCTTCTCTCTGTCAAAATCAGAAGTAGTCTCTTCAATCTGAGCCCGGATCTGGGCAACTCTTGCGGAAATCTCGTCCTTGTCGCCTGCGCCGTCTACAATAACGGTATTCTCCTTCTGAATCTTAACGGATTTTGCATGGCCTAAATCCTCCATGGTTACTTCCTTTAAGTCTAAGCCCAGCTCATCGGAGATTACCTGGCCGCCGGTTAAGATGGCAATATCCTTTAACATCTCTTTTCTTCTGTCGCCATAGCCGGGAGCCTTAACTGCTACTACGTTGAAGGTGCCCCGCAGCTTGTTTACAATCAGGGTGGTAAGAGCCTCGCCCTCAACATCCTCTGCAATAATCAGCAGTCTTGCACCGGTTTTTACCACCTGCTCTAACAGCGGCAGGATATCCTGAATATTGGAAATCTTTTTGTCGGTAATGAGGATGTAAGGATCTTCCAAATTAGCTTCCATCTTATCCATGTCCGTGCACATATATGCGGAAACATAGCCGCGGTCAAACTGCATACCTTCTACCAGATCCAGCTCTGTCTTCATGGTCTTGGATTCCTCAATGGTAATAACTCCATCCTTGGAAACCTTTTCCATAGCGTCCGCAACTAAATCGCCTACTGCATCGTCAGATGCGGAGATAGCTGCTACTCTGGCGATCTGCTCTTTGCCCTCAATGGGTTTGCTCATCTTGGCAATCTCGTCTACAACTGCCTCGGTGGCCTTCTTCATTCCCTTTCTTAACACAATGGGATTAGCGCCTGCCGCCAGGTTTTTCATTCCCTCCGTAATCATAGCCTGAGCCAGTACGGTTGCGGTGGTGGTGCCGTCACCTGCCACATCATTGGTCTTGGTGGCAACTTCCTTTACCAGCTGAGCTCCCATGTTTTCAAATGCGTCCTCTAATTCAATCTCCTTTGCGATGGTTACGCCGTCGTTGGTGATTAAGGGAGCGCCGAAAGACTTATCCAAAACTACGTTGCGTCCCTTAGGGCCTAAGGTTACGCGCACGGTATCTGCTAACTGGTTTACTCCGGTTTCTAATGCTTTTCTGGCTTCTACGCCGTATTTAATTTCCTTTGCCATGGTTCATCAACCTCCAAATATAAAATTATGTGATAACATCTAACAGTTCCGGCAGGACATCTTCTTACCGGATGTAACGATTCATTGCTACTGGATTACTGCCAGGATATCGTTCTGCTTTACGATTACGTACTTTTCCTCGTCAACCTCTACATCGGTTCCGGAATACTTGGAGTAGATAACCTTATCTCCAGCCTTTACCTGCATGGTGATCTCCTTGCCGTCTACCACGCCGCCGGGGCCTACTGCAATAACCTCTGCCTGCTGGGGTTTTTCCTTTGCCTGGCCTGGCAATACGATACCGGACTTGGTAGTTTCCTCAGCTACTAACTGCTTTAATACAACTCTGTCAAATAACGGTACTAACTTCATTAATAAAATCCTCCTTTTATATGAATCTGCTGTTTTGTTTTTTCTTTCTGGTAAAGTTATAACACCCATTATTAGCACTGTCAAGGGTTGAGTGCTAATTTTATGTTTTTTTTATAATCTCGCGCTAAAATGCCTGTCTGAATTATCACATCTGGCAATTTATATTTATATCAAAAAATTCCTGCAATTATGCCTTTTCTTTTTGGCTGTTCCGTATTACAATAATATAAACTTTTAATTTCAAACTGAAAGGAGCTATCCATATGTCCAAAAACAATCTGGGGAAAGCAATGGCATTTATAGCCGGGGCGGCTGCGGCTGCGGCGGGCATTGCTTATTTTGCCAAATATAAGTCCTTCCACAAAGAATTGGAGAAAGATTTCCGTGATTTTGAAGCCCAGGACTTTGACGGGGATTTAGAGGATGAGGACGGCGTTTCCATGGATCTCAATAATCCCGCCCACCGCAACTATGTTTCTTTATCTTCCAGCAAGGATGAGTTTAAAGCCGCTGCCAAGGATGTAAAGGATTCTGTAGAGGTAGCGGCCAGCGCTGCCAAGGATGTATTAAAAGACACGGCGGCAGTTTTGAAGGATACGGCTCAGGGAGCTGTCAGCGCTGCCGTGGACACAGCTCACATAGCCACCGCCGCTGTCAAGGAAACCATCGGCTCCTATAAAGAAAAATTTTCCGGGGACAGCAGCACAGAAAGCCAGAGCGGCTTTACCTGTCCCGATTCTATCCAGGAAGCGGCTGCACAGGGGGCGGAGCAGATTGCAGAAGCGGCCGATGCCTTTGCGGAGCAGATGGATAAATCTTCCGGCAAAGCGGAAAGCCCGGCAGAAAGCAGCACCATAGTAGAAGAAATTACAGAATAAGCAATATTAAAAATAAAGGGGATGCTGCAAAACGAAATAAGGCGGTCAGCGATAACGGAAATCCGCTTGGTTTCATTTTGCAGCATCCCCTTTATTGCCGGGTATTCAGCAAATTTTCTATATAAGAATCAGAATTTTTTCCAGGTATCCCGCACAAACAGCAGCAATAGCGGGAACAGCTCCAGACGGCCTGCCAGCATGTCAAAAATCAGGATCAGCTTGGCGCCGTCGCTGAAAACAGCAAAATTGGCGGACGGGCCTACCAGCTCCAGCCCGGGCCCGATATTGTTTAAAGTAGCCGCCACTGCCGTAAAGTTGGTAACCAGATCCAGATTGTCAAAAGCCAGGAAAAGAATAGAAAAGGCAAATATCAGCACATAGGTGACCATAAAAACATTGGTGGAGCGAACCACCTCATGCTCAATGGCTTTGCCGTCCATTTTGATTCGCTTTACGCTCTTTGGATGCAGGTACTGAAGCAGTTCTTTCCTCACGGTTTTTATCAGAATTAGAAATCTGGACACCTTGATACCGCCGCCGGTGCTGCCTGCACAGGCGCCTACAAACATGAGCATAACCAAAATGGTTCTGGATACCTGAGGCCACAAATCAAAATTAGCGGTAGCGTATCCTGTGGTGGTAATAATGGAAGCTACCTGAAAGGCGGCCTGCTGAAATGCCACAGCCACACTGCCGTACAGCTGCCAGATGTTGGCTGTAATCACCAGAGCCGACACCAGGATAATAGCAAGATATCCCTTTACCTCTTCAATTTGAAAAGCCTGTCTGGCCTTTCCCATAAGGATAAAAAAGTAAGCATTAAAGTTTACGCCGAACAAAATCATAAAAATGGTGATAATTACCTGATGGTACACCGAATAACCGGCAATACTGTCGTTGCGGATCCCAAAGCCTCCCGTGCCCGCAGTTCCAAAGGACAGGGTCAGGGCATCGAAGAGAGGCATACGGCCAATAAGCAGCAAAATAATTTCCAGCACCGTCATGCCGATATAAATGCCGTAAAGGATCTTTGCTGTGGATCGTACCTTAGGCACCAGACGGCTGACAGAGGGCCCCGGGCTTTCCGCCTTCATAATATTCATATGGAAACCGCCGCTCATGGGAATCAGGGTCAGTAAAAATACCAGTACCCCCATACCGCCGATCCAGTGAGTAAAGCTTCTCCAGAACAAAATACTTCTGGGCAGATCCTCCACCGAAGAAAGAATACTGGCTCCGGTGGTGGTAAATCCGGAAACCGTCTCAAACAGGGCGTCAACAGGATTTTTAATTGCCCCGCTGAACACAAAGGGCAGACCGCCCATTACGCTTAGGGCCACCCAGCTTAAAGCCACGCTTACAAAGCCTTCTCTGGTAAAAAACACCTGGCTGCCCGGTTTTTTCAGCTTCAGCGCCATACCGGCAAGAAAGCAGAGCCCTATAGTCTCCACAAAATCCCAGACAGCCGCCTCCCCATAAATCAGGGCCACAATGGCGGAAGGAACCATCAGGGCGGCTTCCAAAATCAGGGTCCAGCCCACAATGTATTTGATTATTCCATAGTTCATGGCTTACACCTGTTTTCTGAGAATGTCATTGACATCCTGAAGACCTTTCTGGGTGGTTACGATAATAACAGTATCTCCAATTTCAATCTGGTCATGACCTCTGGGGATAATAATCCGGCCGTTGTGGTTAATGCAGGCCACCAGCAGGTTCTTTTTTAAGGATAAATCCATCAGGGGGACTCCCACCACCGGACCGTGTTCCCGGATAGAAAATTCCAGGGCTTCCGCCTTGTTGTCTAAAATCTGATACAGAGTCTCTACATTGCTGCCAATGGAGTTCTGCATGGCCCGGACATACTGAAGAATGTAATCCGCCGTAATATATTTTGGATAGATGACGCTTCCCAGATCCAACTTGTCGATAATGCTGTCAAAAGCAAACCGGTTCACTTTGGTAACCAGTTTAGCATTACTCTGCTCTTTTGCATAAAGGGAAAGGAAAATATTTTCCTCGTCAATATTAGTCAGAGGGACAAAGGCCTCCGCTGAGGGCAGGCCAGACTGAAGGAGAAGCTTCTTATCCGTCCCGTCTCCGTTGATAATCACCGCCCCCGGCAAAAGCTCGCTTAATTCGTCACACCGTCTCAAGTCCCGCTCTACAATCCGCACCTTAATCTTCATATGGAGAAGCTGCTTAGCCAGATAGTAGCCTAAAGTGCCTCCGCCTACAATCAGGGCATTCTTTACCTGGTTGGTAGCCAGGCCGATTTTCTTAAAAAAGGCGGCCGAATTTTTGGGGGATGCCACAATAGAGACCCGGTCATTATCCTTTAGAATAAAATTACCGCCAGGGATACTTACCTCCCCGTCCCTCTCAACGCCGCAGATTAGGACATCGCATTTAAACCTCTCTGCCAGGCCGGATACTGCCAGGCCGTCCATATTAAACTCCGGCTTTATCTTAAACTTTAAAAGCTCTACGCGCCCCTTGGCAAATGTATCAATCTGGATGGCTGACGGAAACCGCAGAAGCCTTGCCATCTCGGTTGCGGTGGCAAACTCCGGATTTAAGCTCATGGAAATGCCCAGGCGCTCCTTAATAAAATTAATCTCCTCACTGTAAACGGGATTTCGCACACGGGCAACGGTATGACATTTGCTTACCCTTTTTGCAATCAGACAGCATAAAAGGTTTAGCTCATCCGAATTGGTTACGGCAATCAGCATGTCCGCCGTCTCAATACCTGCGTCCTTCTGAATCCCGATGCTGGCGCCGTTGCCGATTAAATACATGGCGTCAATCTCTTCGGTAAATTCCTGAAGCTTCTGGCCATTGGTATCAATCAAAATAATGTCGTGCTGTTCCTCACTCAGCTGCTGGGCCAGGGTTCTCCCCACCTTCCCGCATCCGATGATAATAACTTTCATCTCTTCCTCCGCAATCAGATAGTATTCTGTAAATCAACCTCTCTATTATACCATTTTAATATTTTTTGAAAATAGAAAATTTTCTTTAATTTCACAATTTTCAGGGTTTCTCGGGAAAAAGTGTTGCAGTATGCCAGGAAAATCAAAAAAGGGATGTTGCAACATCCCTTTTTTCGTTCCCTATTTAACAGGCAAAGCTCTTTCTTTCCATTACCGGCCGCCTTCCCTGCCATAAACCTCAATCTGAGTCAGCGCCGGGAAGGGGGAAGGATCCTCCGCCTTAATCAGCTCTCCCAGCTTGATCCAGGTAATATTTTTCTTTTCAATGGCAAAGGTGTGGCTCTCCACACTTTTTTCCATTTCCACTACCTGGCTGGTTCCGTCAGAGAAGGTTAAGGTAGCCTTTACCCACCAGTTATCGTGGGGAAAATCGGCCCTGGTATAAAGTACAATGGTGTCAAAATCCACAGGTCGGCCAAAATCCAGAGTCATTTCTGCATCATCCTGTCGGTTAATCCCCCAGGACTCATAAGGCCAGTTTCCGTGGCTTACATTGGCCACCACGCCGTCGATGGCATTGCGGGCCGCAAAAACCGCCTCCCCTCTGGTCTCCACGTTGGCATAGGTGTGGGGATAGCAGCCGGGATCCCCGTGCTGATCCATCACATTTTTTGCCAGGTTTTTGTAGGAAGCCGTCTCCCAGTCCTTAGCCGGACGCAAGGTCAGATAGTGGCGCTCCCCGGTAAAGGATTTGGGATTATAGGAGGTCTTTTTCTCATCAAAAGGCACGTAATAAACCACCTGTTCTCTGGTTACATATACAAAAGACTCGTCCATGGCGTCGTCCACCCGCACTACGTAAAACGTCTCTGTCTCAGGAAAGGTAAACACAATCTCATCGCCGGGGACGTACTCCCCCTCCCAGGCCAAAATTACCTCTCCTGTCTTTAAAGCCTTTGCCTCAGCCTTTATAGCGCCAGCGCTGTCTCTTACTGTAATTGCTGCTTCCATAAAAAACTTCCTCCTGAAATGTATTCTGGCTCTATTCTACAACAAAACAAGGCCCTGTGGAAATACACAATTTTATCTATTTGTTGTCATTTTTTGCAAAAACAGGGTTACCCCTTTACGCCGGTTGCCGCAATTCCTTCTACAAAGTATTTCTGCAGAGCCAGGAACACAATCAGCACCGGGATCAGAGACAGAACAGATGCCGCCATAATAAGGCCGTACTCGGATGAGTTCTGTCCGATAAACATACGAAGTCCAATCTGAAGAGTTTTCTTTGCCTCGGTCTTTAAGTAGATCAAAGGGCCAAGGAAGTCGTTCCAGGTATTGACAAAGGTAAAAATAGTCAGCGTGGACAATGCCGGCTTTGCCAGAGGCAGCATAATTTTGCCGTAAATCTGGTATTCGCTCATTCCGTCTATACGGGCTGCCTCGCACAGCTCATCCGGGATTCCCTGATAAAACTGGCGCATCATGAATACTCCGAAAGCGGAGAAAGCCTGTAAGCAGATAATCGCCAGGTGAGTATCATTAAGGCCAAAGGAGCGCATCATCATAAACTGGGGAACCATGTATACCTGCCAGGGAACGGCGATAGTTGCCACATAAGCCAGAAACAGCACATTTTTATAATGGAAATTCAGCTTGGCAAAAGCATAGGCGGCAAAGCTGCTGGTAAAAAGCTGCAGCAGTGTTACGATGATTGTCAGCTTGGCGGTGTTTAATACAAACTTTGCCAAGGGAATCTTGGTCCAGATCTTTACATAGTTTTGCCATTGGGGATTTTCCGGAATCCACTGAATGGGTACAATAAATACGTCTTTATCCAGTTTTAAGGAAGAGGACAGCATCCATGCAAATGGAACCAGCATCAAAAGGGAAATAAAGATCAATACCCCATAAAGGATTATTTTGGTAATTTTTTCGTGTTGACGTTTTCCTTTCATCTTCCCCCTCCTTAGTTTGCGTATTTCTTTTCGCCTCTGAACTGGATGATGGTAACAGCCAGAACCAGAAGGAAGAGAACCATTGCTACGGCGCTTGCATACCCTAAGTTCCAGTTACGGAATGCTTCTTCGTAGATATGGTACACCAGTACGATTGCAGATTCGTTGATTACTCCGTTGGAACCACCTGCCAGCATGTAGACAATGTCGTACACCTTAAAGCAGTTAATAGTTAAAATAATGGTGACAAAGAAGGTGGTAGGCTGAAGCTGAGGCCAGGTAATGTAGCGGAATTTCTGCCAGGAACCTGCTCCGTCCAGGCTTGCCGCCTCGTAAAGCTCGGCATTAATGCCCTGAAGCCCGGCCAGGTAGATTACCATGTAATAGCCCATATTTTTCCAGACACTGAACAGCACAATGGTAAACATTACCCAATCCTTGCTGGCCGCCCACTTTGGAAGCTTGTTGGCTGCCACATGGAATACGTTATATAAAAGCATATTCACCGGGCCGCTTTTTGCCGGGGAGAACAGCATATTCCAAACTGCCGCCACCGCTACCAGAGAGGCAACATAGGGGAAAAAGCTTACGGTACGGAAAAAGTTTCTGCCCTTAATCTTCTGATTTAATACCACTGCAAGGCCGATGGCAGCCGCCAGCGTCATAGGAACCGTTGCGATACAGTAGACAATGGTATTTTTAAAGGATGCTGTAAACCGGCTGTTTCCAAACATTTCCATAAAGTTATCCAAAGCCGCAAATTCCATGGCGGTGTTGCCGTCCCATTTTAAAAACGCCAGGACAAATGCAAAGATAACCGGCCCCAGGGTAAATACGGCAAAGCCAATAAAATTAGGGGCGATAAAGGAATATGCAATCAAATCCCTTTTCTGCTGCCTGGTCATCCGCTCTCCGGTTTTGACCTGTTTGATTTTCTCTTCTACCGTTACGATTTGGGCCATTAATTTCTGCCGTTTTTTCGAATCCGTCTCTGCTGCCACCCGGGCCTCAAGATCTTTAAGCCGGGGAGTAAGCTTTGCAAGCTTCTGCTCTGCAACAGCGGGATCTACGGTTTTTCTTTTTGCTGCCATACCCTTCCTCCTGTTTTTGTTTTCTGCATATAGATAGAATGTCGCAAAATGAAACCAGCTACTTTCTATTAGCGCTGTCCGCCAACTCTCGCTAATACCTGCTAATAGAAAGTCTCTTTATTTCATTTTGCGACATTTCCGTGTTCATACAAACCGTTTGACGAAATGCTAATGAGATCGTTCACTGGTGTGGTGTGTGGGGAATTTCCTCTATTCAGCCAGAATCGCACCGATTTTTTCATTCATCTGTGCAATTCCGTCGTCAATGGTAATGCTCTCAGTCATGATTCCGTCGTGAGCCTCATTTAATACGGTTTCAATCTCAGCGCTCTTTGGATGTACAGGCATCTCCAGGTACAGGTTTGCAGTCTGCAGAGCTTCCTTGCTGGAATCGTCAGCAGGGAATCCTTCTACGGATGCCACCATCTCAGCGATAGACTCATTCATGGATGCCGGGATAGAGCCGGTGGAAGCGATAATTTCAGCGCCTTCCTCACCGGTTACAAACTTCACGAATTCCCAAGCCAGGTCTTTGTTGGGAGCGGAAGTCGGGATTGCTAAAGCGGTAATAGTTGCCAGAGTGGATCCAGGCTCTACGCCCTCAGCGTGAGGATATTTTGCAAGTCCCCAGTTTGTGCAGTCTGTGTACTCGCCGGTTTTAATCTTGTCAATGAGAGTGGGAATAAACCAGGAGCCCATATTCATCATACCTACATTACCCTGGGAGAAAGCGCCGGAATAATGAAGGCTGGAGGTCTTTAAGGTTGCATAATCCTGGCATACGCCGTCCTGCTGCTGCTTTAAGATCATCTCATAGTAGGGCTTGGTAAAGTCATAGGTACCGCCTACGATAGAGTTTTTGCCGTCTAAGATACCGAACAGCTGGATTGCGCTTCTCCAGGTATGGTAATGAGCGCCGTATACTTCCTGTCCCGGATCAGTAACTGTCAGCTTTCTTGCCAGCTCGTCATACTGCTCAAAAGTCATATCGTTGCTGGGGTACTCTACGCCTGCCGCGTCAAATACGTCCTTGTTATAAAACAATACCCAGAAATCACTTCTGAAAGGCAGTTCGTACAGATTTCCGTCTACCGTTACCTGATCCGTAATACCGCCGTACATGCTTAAATCAATGCCGTCAGCTTTAATCCGATCATTCAGGGGCTCTAACACGCCTTTGTTTACCAAGGTTGCGTATCCGGGAACATCCTTTATGCAGACAACGTCAAAATCAGATCCGGATCCGGTTAACTCTGTTGCCAGTACAGTCTGGTAGTCAGAAGATCCAAGGTCTACCATCTCTACGGTTACCCCGGGATGAGCAGCCTCAAAGGCCTCAATCAGCGGCTCATAATAGGTGGTTAAGCTGATATCCCATACAGACCATTTTAAGGTAGTGTTCTCGCCGGAAGCGGCTGCGGTGGTTTCCTCCGCTTTTTCCGTTTCATTGCCAGCGGCTGCGGCAGTGGTTTCTGCCGGGGCTGCGGTAGTTGCATCTGCTGCGGAGCCTCCGCATCCGGCCAGGCTAGCTGCAGCGAGAGATGCTGCAAGTGTCAGGCTTACAAATCTTTTTTTCATGTTTCCTTCCTCCTGATTTTCATCATGTTCGTCATATTTGACTATGGCTCTATTATATCTGTTTGGCCGTTCCTTCTGAATGGAATATTGTTCAGAAAATATTCACTATTCCAATCCCGGTTTCACTCCTCCTTTGAGACAGATTGCATAAAAATGTAAATTTCTACGAGGATCCAGTAAATTTTTATGTTTTTATTTCCAATCCTCTTAAAAACTGGTATGATTAATATAATAATGTTTCTATAGCATAATACCCTTTTCCACTGAGGGTAGGAAACCCCAGGAGATATGTAATGAAAATTTCTTTTCCCAAAACCATCCGGATAAAGCTGATGGCCGCTGCCGCCGGAATTACCCTGATTATTTCTCTTCTCGCCTTAACCATATATTTTTTCGTATTTCAGTCCTTTTTAAGAACGAATCAGATTCAGTCCTCGGAATTTAACCTGCAGCTTGTAACCGCCAATGTAGCTGCCAATATGGCGGATATTATTTATTTCAGCAAGTGGACTTGTTCCAACAGCGCGGTGCTCCACTATCTGGAGCAGTTGGGAAATGCAGACGGCCTTCCTCCCTCCGCCAGCGCAGATTCCGCCAATCTGCGGCCATTGGCTCTTACCTCCTTTGAACGGTTTAAGGAAGAATACCAGAACACGCCTCCCAAAGACTACATCACCCACGCCCTGATTTCCACTGGCAGCCGGAACAATTTTCTCCACATTATGGGGCCATCGGAGGGCAGCCGTCCTCATGCCGCAGATATTGTATACCAGGCCCCTTATTTTGAATCCCTTTTCCAGGCCAGAGATTTTTCCTGGATCGGGTTGGAGGACGATTTGTTTGTCAATGTCAACCCTTCCAAGGTGCTTCCCATTATCCGTCCGGTGTATAATGAGTTTAATTCCGATATTATCGGCTGGTCCTATATAAGCATCAGCCAAAGGCTATTTACCGATTACTTAAATTCCTATCCCCTTGGAGATGACGGTATGCTGTTTTTTACCATGGGAGAGATTACTTATTATCTTAAAGACGGGGAGTTTGAGGCGGCCCGGGATCTTTACACTCCTCTAAAGGAGCTAAACACCTATTCCTTAAACGACGCCACTCTGGTTCAGACTGTAGAGATGGCAGACGGAAGCAGAAGGACTATGATCACCATCCCGGTGGAAGGGGTTGAGGGCTGGTCTTTCTCCCAGATTTTATCGGAGCAGCAGTTTGCCCAGCAGAAAAAATTTTATTATATGCTGATTGCCGGGATCTGCCTGGCTATCTTCTGTCTGGGCCTTCTTTTGATGATTCTGTTAAACCGGATTATTAATGTTCCGGTAAAGGCCATTAAACAAAAAATCGACGCCGTCTCCCAGGGGGACTTCTCCAGGGATCCGTCCATTGAGTGGGAACATGAGCTGGGTGATATCGGAAAAGGCATTAATTCCCTGTCCACCAGCATTGTTTCCCTTATGGACAGGCGGATTGAGGATGAACGGCACAAAAAGGATTTAGAATACCAGATTCTTCAAAGCCAGATTAACCCTCATTTCCTCTACAACACTTTAAATTCCATTAAATGGATGGCAACCATCCAGGGAGCTGAGGGCATTGCGGAAATGACCACAGCTTTGGCCAGGCTGATGAAAAATGTCTCCAAAGGCACCAATGTCCCCATTACCCTCAGGGAAGAGCTGGAACTGGTAAAGGACTATTTTCTGATTCTCCAGTACCGGTACGGCGGCAGTATTTCCCTGAGCTGTACGGTTTCGGGCGAAGATCTGTATGACTGCCGGATTCACCGTTTTACTCTTCAGCCCATTATTGAAAATTCCATGTTCCATGGCATTGAGCCCAAGGGACAGGCCGGAAAAATCACTGTTACCGCTATGGCGGAAACTGCCGGTTTCGGGAAGGTCCTGCGGATTTCCGTTACCGACAACGGCGTCGGCATGTCCCAGGAAGCCATTGATAAGGTGCTTCACGGGGATGAGATTACCAGCGCCGACTTTTTCCGCCATGTGGGCATTAACAATGTAAACCGGCGGATCCAATACGCTTACGGGGAAAATTACGGCATTTCTATTACCAGCCAGGTAGGCAGCTATACCACTACCACCATTACCATTCCTTATTTCAGGGAGGAAAGTTATGATAAAGCTATTGATTGTAGATGATGAACCCCTGGTTCAGATTGGCATTAAATCCATGCTGAACTGGGCAGACTACGGCATTGAAGTGTGCGGCACTGCCATGAACGGCCAGGCTGCCCTGTCCATGATCGAAGAATTTGCTCCGGAGCTGGTGATTACGGATATTAAAATGCCTATTATGAACGGACTTGATTTGGTGAAACACTGCCGGGAGCTGTACGGCCCTATCCCGGTCTTTATCGTCCTCACCAGCTACGAAGAATTCCAGCTTGTCCGAACTGCCCTGTCCTATCAGGTAACAGACTATTTAATCAAGCTGGAGCTGGACCCGGATTCCCTGTCTCAGTCTATCCGGCGGGCTTTAGACCGGCTGGAAGAGCAGAAAGCCAGCGCAGCTTATAAGGCTACCGGCGGAAAACCTCTTCTCCAAAGCTATCAGGATAAATTTTTCCTGCGGCTTTTACATAACCTGTTTGACAGTGAGGAGCAGTTTCTCCTTCAAGTGGCAGATTTAAAGCTTAATTTTCAGGATTCCTGCTACATAGCTGCCCACTGTGAAATCCACGAGTCCGGCCAGGCTGAGCTTGGGCATCTCCAGCTTATGAACCTGTATTCCAGCAGCCTGCAGATGGTGCGGGAAATCCTTTCCCGGTACCTTTCCTGCTATGTGGTTTCCCTGGATTTGAAACATTTTTCCCTGATTTTCCATTTCCCCTCTGTAGAGGAAACGGATTGGGAACAAATCTCCAAAGGTCTTAACAATGCCTGCGGCATGATTCACAATTACTTTAATGTGTGGATGTCTGCCGGATTAGGCGGGCCTGTGGAAAGTCCTCTTTTAATCTCCCTCTCCTATCAGGAGTCCAGGCAAGCCGCCGCCATGGCCAGCCCCGGCCAGCCTGTAACCTTTTTCCGGGATATCGAAGAAGGGGATGATACCTTCCATAACTACTTTAATATGTCAGTATTTAAAGAAGCCATCAAGCAGGCTTTTGAGGAATTTGACACAGATGCTCTGAAAAGCACCATTGAAGAAATGTGCCTGCTTTTTTCCTCCAGCTCCTGCCGCCTTCTCCAGGCTGTAGACGGCGCCTGCAATATCCTTTATCTGGCTATTTCCCTCCTTCCGGAAGGGGAGGATACCGTAGCCGGGATTTTCCATGATACCCCGGGAGGTTACCGGGCCATTTACCGGGCTGCCACCACACGTCAGGTGGTGGACTGGCTGGAAACTTTAAAAGACGGCCTGTGCCAGGTTTTTCAGTCTAAGCGCAAGTCCTACAAAGATCATATGATTACCAATATCCAGCGCTATATAGACAATCACGTGGAGGATCGGCTTCTTCTCAATGAGGTGGCCGGAGTCTTTGGCCTGAGTCCCAATTATTTAAGTTCCTTATTTAAAAAGACCTGCAATATCGGTTTTACGGAATATGTGACCCAGAAAAAAATCAGCCTGGCCAAATCCCTTTTGTTGGAGCAGAATATGAAAATCTATGAAGCGGCAGATCGCCTGGGCTTTGAAAGCGCTTTTTATTTCAGCAAGGTGTTTAAGAAAGTAGAGGGGATTTCTCCCAGAGATTTTATTCAGCAGCACATCGGGGAGATTCCCCAGTAAAATGATTCATCATTCATTATTATACCAGGAGGTATTATCATGTTTACCGAAATTTTTCACAAGTTAACCGGCTCTCCAAAGGAGGAGCTTTCTCTCCATCCCTTTACCCCTTATCCCTCTGCTTCGGATCGGGCCGCCTGGCAGGCTCTTCCGGATTCTTTAAAGGAAGCTTTGGTAAAAAACGGCCGAGCCTTTTTCAACTATGAATATCCGGTTTTGCGTGCAACGGATTACATGGATTTTTGCCGTACCGGCAACCGGCAGCGGTATCAGGAGCGGTTGTTTAACCGCCGGATCGCCTTAAACCATCTGATTCTGGCAGAGTGCGTGGAATATGAAGGACGGTTTCTGGACGATATTCTAAACGGGATTTTTGTCATCTGTGAGGAAGCGGCCTGGCAGCTTCCTGCCCACAATTCTTACATCCGGGATACCCCTCAGCTCCTTCTTCCCGATGTAAACCGGCCTGTGGTGGATCTGTTTGCCGCTGAAACCGGAGCTGTTTTAGCCTGCGCCGGGTATCTTTTAAAAGATGCTCTGAACAAAGTCAGCCCTGTTGTTTTGGGGATGATTGGAAGGAATCTGGAAATCCGGATCTTTACACCTTATTTAAAGGAGCATTTCTGGTGGATGGGAGACGGAAAGAGCCATATGAATAACTGGACCTCCTGGTGCACCCAGAACGTATTGATGGCAGCCGCCTTTTACCAGGGCTGGAGCGGGCTTTTAAGCGCTTCCGGTTCCCTTCCCATAAAGGCTGTACTGGAAAAATCCTGCCAAAGCCTGGATTACTTTTTAGACGAATACGGGACTGACGGCTGCTGTGACGAAGGCGCCCAGTATTACCGCCATGCAGGCCTGACCCTGTTTGGCGCTATGGAAGTGCTTAACGGAATTACGGAAAATGCTTTCTCCGCCCTTTATAAAGAAGAAAAAATACGCAATATTGCCTCCTATATTTTCCACGTCCATGTGGCGGGTCCCTATTATGTAAACTTTGCAGACTGCTCTCCCATTGCCGGGCGATGCGGAGCCAGGGAATTTTTATTCGGAAAGCGGACACAGAATCCGGAGCTTATGACCTTTGCCGCCAAAGATTATCTGGAGAGTGATGACCAGCTTATCTATGATGAGCACAATCTGTTTTACCACCTTCAGGCTGTCTTTACCCATCAGGAGCTTTTAGACTGGGATATCTCCCGCCCTCTGTCCTATCCGGATCTTTACTATCCCAGCGCCGGGGTGTTTTTAGCCCGGGATGAAAATCTGTGCCTGGCAGTGAAAGCCGGGGATAATGATGACAGCCACAATCACAACGACGTAGGAAGCTTTACCATCTATAAGGACGGAAAGCCCCTCTTTATTGACGTAGGGGTAGAGACCTATCAAAAGAAAACCTTCTCCCCGGATCGCTATGAGATTTGGACTATGCAGTCCCGCTTTCACAACCTGCCTGCCTTTGGAGATGACACGGGGATTATTGCCGGCGACAGTATCCCCTTAACCGCCGGAGGGATTATCCAAAAGGCCGGAGAAAGCTACTGCGCCAGCCAGGTTGATATTGAGTTTGGGCCAGATAGTTCCCGGATTTCCATGGAAATCGCCCCGGCCTATGGAGATTCCAGAATCCTCTCTTACCGCCGGACTGCCGTCCTCCATAAGGCCGGCACAGACCGCCCTTCTGAAAGCGCTTTTGCCAACGCGCCAAAAGGGCCCTCTATCGCCATCACCGATACCTACAAGACCCTGGGTCTGCCTGTAACCCTGTCCCTGATGACCTACGAAAAGCCGGTTCTCATCTCTCCAGATTGCCTGGCTGTAGGAAACCTGGCCATTTGCCAGATTACCGGCGCTTCCCACATCGCCATAGAAGCCATCCCCATTACGGACCAGCGCTTAAAGGGCGCCTGGAAGCATGAAATCTACCGGTGTCTGGTCACTCTCCCCTCTGACTGCGGGGAGAGTGTGATAATTATCCGGTAGGATTATCCCAGCTGCTCTAATACCCAGTCCACATCGTCTGTGGTCTTTAGCGTTTCCAGTCTGGCCGGATCCTCTAAAAGAGTGCAGAGCTTGCTTAAAAGGTCTAAGTGCTCATCGCCAATGCCTGCGATGCCAAATACAAGCTGAGCCTTTTCTGCTCCAAAATCTACCCCTTCCGGGTATTGGAAGAATACAATGCCGGTTTTCTTTACCGTATCCTTGGCCTGGGTAGTGCCGTGGGGGATAGCAACTCCCATACCGATGTAGGTGGAGACAAGCTTCTCTCTCTCCTGCATGGCTGTTACATAAGTTCCGTCCACATAACCCAGCTTTTCCAGCAGGTCCCCTGCCGCCTGGATGGCTTCCTCCTTGGTAACCGGCTTCTGCCCTAACCGGATCCCTTCCGGAATAATTACTTGTTTCTTTACCGGGACATCCGGGATAACAATATCTGTATTCTCCCCGGCAGGGGCTGCAGGGGCGTCCCCTGTGGTAAGCTGCACATACAGAGCGTCCAGCGCCGGATCAGCCAGGAAGTTTCCGATGGTAATAAGCTGGGCCTGAGGCGCAGATTTCTTTGCCCGGTCAGCCAGAGTCGTCTGTACCACTGCAATGTCGCAGTCAGAAGGAATATTGTCTACAGAGGTGTTAATCACTGTAATATCCGGGCGGTTTGCTTTTAACCGGTTGCGGAACTTGGTAGCTCCCATTGCGGAAGAGCCCATCCCCGCATCGCAGGCGAAGACGATTTTCTTGATTTCCGTAGCCTTTTCAATGGTGCCGGGAACCGGCGCCTGCCCCTTGGCCTGAGCCTTCATGGCAGCCATTTCGCTTTGCGCTTCCTCCAGGCTCTTTTCTCCCGCCATCTTTACTAACGGAGAAGCGATTGCAAAAGAAACGCCTGCGGCAATCAGCACTCCTACGATTACCTTCAGCATATCCGACCCTGGAGTCATCATCAGATATGCGATAATGGAGCCGGGGGAAGCCGGGCCTACCAGGCCGCAGCCGGTCAGGCTGTACCAGAAAATTGCCGCTATATTGCCTGCCATGGGGGCAATGATTACCAGAGGGTTCATCAGAATATAGGGGAAGTAAATCTCGTGAATACCGCCTAATAAGTGAATGATAACCGCACCGGGCGCAGAATCCCTGGTTGCCTTGTCTTTACAAAACAGCATGTATGCCAGCAAAACGCCAAGGCCGGGGCCGGGATTGGTTTCCAACATATACATAATGGATTTCCCCGCTCCCGCCGCCTGCGAGGTGGCAATGGGAGTAAAAACGCCATGGTTAATGGCGTTATTTAAAAATAATACCTTAGCAGGCTCAATAAATACCGCAACCAGCGGCAACAGGCTTTTTTCTATGAGAACATTGACACCGGCGGAAAGCACAGCCAGAATACCGCTCATAAGAGGGCCGATAATGACATATCCCAGCATCGCTAAAATCATGCCTATAATGCCGGCAGAAAAATTGTTGATCAGCATCTCAAAGCCGGCCGGCATATGGCCTTCCATCTTCTCGTCAAATTTCTTAATGCAGAAGCCTGCCAGAGGGCCCATTACCATAGCTGCCATCAGCATGGTAATATCCGTGTTGCTCATAATGGCGCCGATTACTGCGATAGCGCCTACTACCCGGCCTCTGTCGCCGCCTATCATACGGCCGCCGGTAGAGGCAATTAAAATAGGAATTAAATAGGTCAGCATGGGGCCTACCATACTGTTAAACCCTTTATGAGGCATCCAGCCGGTATCGATGAAAAATGCCGCCAGAAAGCCAAAGGCAATTAATGCTCCGATGTTTGGCATTACCATTGCCGACAAAAATTTACCAAAACGCTGTACACTTGTTTTCAAAGCAAATCCCCTCCATCTTATCATGACAATGGAGAACTGATTTTTATAAAACCCGGACTCCCCGCGCTCTGCACTGGGAAAGAAATTCTTCCGGAAGCTTTCCGTCTGAAACCACAATATCAATATCCTCCAGGCCGCAAATCGTGAAGCTGCATTTCACGTCTATTTTGGAGGAGTCCATAAGAACGATGACCTGGTCCGACTGGCGGATGGCTGTCTGCTTTAAAAAGGCCTCGTCGCTTATCCCACAGGAAAATCCGGCGGAAGAATGATACCCGGTGATCCCTAAAAAGGACTGGTAAAAATTTACCCGTTCCAGCTCTTTAATGGCAGAATATCCAAATACGCTCTGACTGTACCGGTTCAGCCTTCCCCCCGGTATCATAACCGTTGGATTGGACAGGCCTGCCAATTCCGTGGCGCAGCTTAAGCCGGTGGTATAGATCAGGTTAGACTGATCCGGAAACAGCCTGGCAAAAGCGGTTGTGGTACTGCCGGAATCCAGATAGATAGTGGTATCCGGATGCAGCAGAGACAATGCTTTTTCCGCGATTTTCTGTTTTTCCGGAATATTCCGGCACGACTTGCGGTTTAGAAAGTCATCGGTTCCGATAAGGATCTGCACAGATTTTGCCCCTCCGTGAACCCGGAGAATCCGGTTTGCCTCGTCTAAAAGCTTTAAATCCGTGCGGAGAGTCATCTCCGACACATTGGGAAACGCCGCTTTCAGCTGAGAAAAGCTGACGGTCCCTTTGTCATTAATCAGTTCTACTATCGCATTTCTGCGAAGCTCCATTGAATCCATAGGTTGCCTCCAGTCTGTGCCGAAATATGCACAGACCGGATATTTCAGCACGTATTATTCTGTTATAAAGTTAGCCAGGAGATATTCCTCTGCCTCCGGGCACCACAGCCCCTTGTGGGCCTCCACAATGTCTGCCAGCCCAATAAGACGGGAATCCTTCTCAGCCTCCCCTTTTGCCCGCAGGTCGGTTAAAGCGGTAAGCGGCATGGCCAGGTGGGTATAAATCAGCTTCTTGCCTCCGGGAATCTTAGGCAGGTTTAAAGTGGTATCTGCCACAGAATCCAGTCCGCCGATATGGGTTACCATAACAGCCGGGTCAATACGTCCCTGGGCAGTTAAATCCAGAGACTCGAGCATATCGTCGGTGTTGCCGCCGGTAGTACCCATTACATGGGTGGAATTATAGTGTACATCATAGAAATTCATGGTAGCGCTGAACTTATTGTCCGTAGGACCGGCAAAGAAATTTAAGCAGCCATCCCGGCCTAAAATATCGCTGGACTGGGTTACCACAGAAGCTACCGGGGCATAGCACAGCACATCGTCATAACCTGTGCCGCCGGAAATTCTCATAAGCTCTGCCACCGGATCGTCAAATTTACCGGTATTTACAAAATGAAGCTCAATTCCGTCCTTTGCCGCATCAGCCGGAGGGAACAAGGCTGCGGCTCTGTCCAGGCGATCCTGATTCAGATCCGTTACCACAATCATGGACGGCCGGATATCGCGGTGAAGGGCATAGGTCAAAGCTCCCAGCCCCATAGGGCCTGCTCCTGCCATAATTGCCAGCTTTCCGTCCTTTTTGATCCCCATTTCATGTGTATAAACTCCCATCTGGGTATGGTAAGCGGCATTAAAGGCGCCGATGCTGCAGGACATAGGCTCAGCCAGGGATGCCTCATAGTAAGCGCGGCCCTTGTACTCTAACAGACAGCCTAACTCCATAACCTCTGCCGGGATAACGCAGTATGTAGTATCTCCGCCGAAAAACTCATAGGAATAGCCGGGGCTCCACATGGTTCCCTTATAATTCAGCGCAGGCTGCAGGGTAAATTTCATACCGGGCTTAAAGGTATCCTGATGATTTTTTCCTACCTTTACAATATCTCCTGCAAACTCGTGGCCCATAATAGCCGGATGCTCTGCCACATCATCATGGACACGCTTGTGGTTCTCCCCTAAAATGGCACACTTATAAGTAGACATGCAGATGCTGTCGGACACGACCTTTACTAAAATCTCATCCTCCGTAATCTCCGGAAGTTCAAATTCCTCCAGTCTTAAATCATTTGCTCCATGAAGTCTGACTCCTTTTGCTTTCATAAATAAAGCTCCTTTCTCCATAATAATCTTCTTTTTTTATTTTTGCAACAATCATTCAACTTTTAATTCAACAAAACTGTTTTACTGTATCTTTTGAAATACAACTTTAGGAAGCAGCTCCTGAATCACCTCGTACTCTGCAGCCTGGGTGCCGCTGCACATAACATTGGCTCCTCCGGTTGCAGTGGAAAGGCGAACCGTTTCCTCCAGGCCCATGCCTGACTCTTCCGCCACCGCAAGGGCGGCCACAACGCTGTCCCCGGCTCCTACAGTGCTTCCCACCGGCACCTTCAATCCTTCTGCATAGATAGTCTCGTCCTGAGTTACATACAGGGCGCCTTTGCCTCCCATAGATACTACCACTTTGGCGATCCCGTGTTCTTCCATCAGTCTCCTGGCCGCTTTATTAAGCTCTTCCGGCGTAGCCAGGGTTTCTCCTAAAAGCTGGGAAAGCTCGTGGTTGTTCGGTTTAATCAAATAGGGGGAAGCCTTAAGCCCTGCTTCCAAAAGCTCTCCGTCGGCGTCCAGAATCACCTTTGCCCCTGCCTTTTTACATGCTCCTGTCCAAGTATAATAGGTATCTCTGGGAGAGCCCTTGGGAAGACTTCCGGAAAGAACTACAATATCTCCCTTTTCCAGCCCGGCTGTCAGCTGGGCCAACAGGCCGTTTAAAATTTCTTCGGATACGGTAACTCCCGGCTCGTTTATGTCCGTGTTGGTATGGTTTACCGGATCAATCACCTTTAAATTTGTCCGGGTCTCCCCTTCTGTAAACCGGAAGCTGGTTTTAAGCCCCATAGTTTTTAGCGCAGACTGGATTGCCAGGCCGGTGTCTCCTCCCAAAATACCAGTGGCAATGCTTTGTCCCCCTAATTTGCTGATGACCTTGGAAACGTTAATTCCCTTTCCGCCGGGATCTGTCCGCATGGTTGTGATTCGGTTGACACTGTCTGCGGCAAAAGACGGGATCTCCACGGTTTTGTCTAAAGCCGGATTCAGTGTTACAGTGTAAATCATAATAACCCTCCTTTTATTTTTGTTGTTTGAACAGCTACTTATTGTTGAATCAACATTTATGAGTTTATAATACCATATTTTTCATAAATGTCAACTGTTATTTCGAAAATTTATATCAAATCAACAATAATATTTTTTGAATCAACAATCCCCATTCTTATCCTGGGCCTGACCCTGAACGAGTTCTGCTTTATCCGGTAAAATCATAGTTGGAAAATCGTCTGTGTCATGATAAAATGGTTGAAAGAAGGCTCTGCCGTTCTTACAAACAGAAGGCGGCGATTCAAAGAAAGCGAGGCTTAAAAAGCAAATGAACCAGTTAAAACACTTTTTAGGTATTGATTTAGATATCCCCAACTATCCAGAGGCCATCCAAGCTCTCCGGAAAGATACCATGGAGCAAAACCGGCTGTTTTACATTTTTATAATCCTGTGTGAGCTTATATTGACTGCATCTATTTCCACGCTGCCGGGAGGCCCGTTTTTAAAGTTCCGCAGAGCCTCCTATTTTGCCTCTTATGTCTTCCTGATCCTGGTAACTGCGGCAGTCCTGCTTTTCCAGCGCCTTACGCGTAAAGGGCGTTTTTGCTATCATCACTATTTTGCGGTGGAAAATCTTTACATTGCCTTTTTAAGCCTTTGGGCTGTTTTTGTTACCCTTAACGACCAGCTGGGAGGCAACGGTCTCACTGTATACACTTACGCGATTCTCAGCATAGCTTTGTTGTCTGTAATGCGGCCGTGGCAGACTGCTGTGATTATTTTGGCAAGCTTTACCTTGCTGAATCTCTCTCTTCCTTATTTTCCGGATCCTTTTGGCCTTGATCACAGCTATAACAATCTGATGAACAGCCTGCTTGCCAGTCTTATTGCCATTGCTATCTCTTCCATGTTGTTTTGTTTTCGGGTAAGGTCAAAATCCAGTGAGCTTATTATCAAGAAACAGCTTGCACAGTCAGAAAAGGAAGTGGCTGAGCTGAGTTCAGAAGCAAATCTGGATGCTCTCACCGGCCTTCATAACCGCAACAGTTACAAAAAAGCTTTGGCAAGCTTCTGCCCGGAGACCTGCAATTCCTTTTCCTGTCTGTATATTGACGCCAATGGGCTTCATGAGCTTAACAACACCAAAGGCCACGATGCAGGGGATTCTATGTTAAAAACAGCCGCCCGGATTTTTCTTCTGCACTTCCGTGCCGAGGATGTATTCCGAATCGGGGGAGATGAATTTGTAATCCTCTGCCGGAATATTTCCAGGGATTCCGTTGCCCGGCGTATTACCACTATCCACAAGGAAATGGCAGAGTACGGCTATTCCGTTTCCGTAGGCTTAGAATGGCGTGATGAAAATATGAACCTTCAGGAAATGCTTCAGGCTGCCGAGCTGGATATGCAGAAAAACAAAGCAGATTACTATGCCTTGATGGGCGGCGGACGCCAAGGGCGTGATTTACCCCTGGAACCCAAACCTTCTGTAAACGCCAGGGACACTGAAAACTCCCATCTGTTTCTGAACAGTCTTTCTCTGCTATTTAAAGGCGTGTTCTTTGTAGACCCGGAGGCAGATTCTTTAAGGCAGCTTTTTGTCCCTGACTACTTCCAGGACTGTTTAAGAGATTGTGACCATAAGTTCAGCAAGGCCCTCCTGCTCTATGCCCAGCGTTATGTAACGGAGGAATATTTCCCGCTTTTTGAAAGAGTCTCAAATCTTGCCGCTTTAAAAGCCAAGCTTATCCAGGACGGAGTCGTAGGATTTATATACGAGAAAAAAGATGGACGGCGCCTGAAAGTCCAGGTTATGATATACAGCCCCGACGCCGGCATCCATGAAATGATTTTGTGGATTTTTTCAGATTTGAATTCGGGGACGTTGTAGGTTTTGATATAGGGAGCCGTATCGTAAGTAAATGCGAAAGCGAACAGATATTCTTGTAAATAAAAGAGAATAAGAGTTATATTTTTAACCCCATGGGAGTTTGAGGCTTCCATGGGGTTCGTATTATGGACTTATAGTTAAGATTCACTAAAAGATGGTTCTAAAAATAAGATTACATATTATGTATATGGCAACGGGAACACTGGATATTAAATGAAAATGCCGGGAGACAGGTTCTCGACTTATTGTAATTTGTCGGAAGTCTGTGTATAATAGAAATAGATAATAGGGATTTTGAAAAATACAGAGTTTTCTGGCAGTGATTTGCTGAAAAGAAAGCAGGTGGATAAAATGGGAGACATGGAAACAAAGCAGACAACATGGGAAGAATTAAGCATATCCAAT
>CAJTOL010000032.1 GCA_910577645.1 uncultured Lachnospiraceae bacterium | reverse complement strand
CGATATGGCAGGTGACGCCGGGCGTCGCGTGCCGATACATTATTATACTAGGAGGAAGGTAAATGCGAAGCATTTTTAGGATCCCTTCCGACGATATGGCAGGTGACGCCGGGCGTCGCGTGCCGATACATTATTATACTAGGAGGAAGGTAAATGCGAAGCATTTTTAGGATCCCTTCCGACGATATGGCAGGTGACGCCGGGCGTCGCGTGCCGATACATTATTATACTAGGAGGTAGTGAGATGACAGAAGGACGGCCGGAATTTCTAAGGCCAGATTTTTTAGACGGAACCTCTCCGGAAGAAATTCAGGAACGCATGATGAATGAGCTGCCGGCGGATATTGACGATATGCCGGGAGGTTTTCCCTATGACATGACCATGCCAACGGCGCTGGTTGCAAGCGAACTGTTGAATTTTCATCTGATCCGGGCATTAATGGTGGCTTTTCCCCAGTATGCATGGGGAGAATGGCTGGATATGCATGGAAAAAATGTCCATGTATGGCGGCACAATGCCACTTATGCATCCGGTGTGCTGAAAATAACCGGGGATGTGGGGACGGAGATTCCTTTTGGGCGTATTTTTTCAACAGAGTCCACGTCTGAGACTGCAGCTGTTGAATTCCAATCCACGTCTGCGGCCCGCATAGGAGAATCCGGAAGCGTTGAGGTTGAGATTCGGGCAGTTTTGCCGGGAAAAGGTTCTAATGTAGGGCCGGATACCGTGATATTGCAAAACAAGCCCTTAGACGGTGTGAAAGGAGTTACTAACCCGGAAGCCATCACCGGAGGCACAGAGCAGGAGGATGACAATTCCTATTACAACCGGATCCGATTAGCCAACCAATCAGAAGGCTTGTCTTATATCGGAAATGACAGCGATTATAAACGCTGGGCCCTGTCGGTAGACGGGGTATCGGCCTGTATTGTGGCTCCGGCCTGGGACGGCCCCGGAACCGTGAAACTGGTGCTGGTAGATGCCAATGGAGATCCGGCAAATGAGGAATTATGCCAAGCGGTCTATGATTATATTGTAAGCCCTTCCGACCGCTCCAAACGCCTTTTGCCCACCGGAACGGCAAAACTAACGGTTGCCGGGGCGGAGACAGTGGAGATTTCTTTTCATTGTACAGGTCTGCAGTTTGATACGGCTGCGACAAATCTGGCCCAGATAGAAAAAGACTTCCGAAAAGCAGTGGAAGCTGTGTATGACAGGGCCAAGGTGTATGGAAAGGTGGTGTACCACCAGGCGGAAAGCTTAATTACGGATTTACCGGGGGTAAAGGATTATGAAACATTCCTTATGAATGGAAAGGAAGAGGATATTTCTTTATCCATGGAAGAGTATCCCAAGACCATGGAGATTCAGTTGGATTCATTATTATACTAGGAGGAAAAATGGCAGATCTACAGAAGTTTCCTACAAACCAGGTTGCAAAGGAAATGTTATCCTACGTGACAAAAGGATGGTATGACAAATCCTATGTAGGAAAGTGGTTATATCAGGTAATGGGATTGTCCATGGATGAGGTAAAGGGGCTTTATGAAGAATTTCCGGCCCAATTGTTCGTGGATACCGCCACATGGGGGTTAAGCTACCATGAACAAAAATATGGATTGCCCATACGGGCAGAGCTGCCATATGAAGAACGCCGCAAGCTTATCCGGCAGTGCAGAGGCAGCCGCGTTCCCATAACGCCATATAATTTGGAACATATGCTGTCCCAGCAGTTAGGGCTGCAGGCAGAGGTGGCGGATGTACATGATCCGGGCAGTGAGAATTATGGGACTGACCACCCCAATATATTCCAGGTGACAATCCGGGAAAAAAATCAGAACACAATAATTAATTATGAAGAAATAGAAGAAGCAATAGATAAAGTAAAACAGCCCCATACCATATATAAGACGATTCACAGGCAGGAGTTTCATAAAGCTCAGCCAATATACATAGGCGCAGCAGTAAGCGGGCTGGTGATTTATGATGTAAAACCCAGGCTGGTCAGCCGGGATGTGGAGCGAGGCGTAACATTAGGAGCGACGGCGCTTATTGATAGTTTTGTATTGCAGGAAGTACCGGCAGAAAGAACAGGATAAATCTGGCGGCTTCTTTTTGGGGCTTTGATGTAATTTCTGATAGTGTCTTTTTCACGGTTAAATCAAATTACTAATGTTAATTATCAGGTTATCATAAATACATACTGGTATGTCATCAGTAAAAATATATTGGCCGGAATACTGATCTTTCTCAAAATCGAACACAGTTACAGTGCTTTTTTGCGGGTTGACAATCCAATATTCCCGGACGCCTGCAGAACGATATTTAAAAAGCTTTATCCCATAATCTATGCGTTCTGAGCTGGGGGAGACAACTTCAATAATCCAATCAGGAGCTCCATTACAGCCCTTGTCATCCAGCTTGAGCTTGTCGCATATAACCGATATATCCGGTTCTACGTAGTTTTTGTCATCAGCATTGAGGAATACTGCAAAAGGAGCGACAAAGGATTCACATGAACCATGCTTTTTGTGGATGTAGCTGCCAATAACAGCAGAGAGCCTGGTAACAATTTTTTGATGTATCATACTTGGAGGAGACATGCTATATATTTGTCCGTTAATCAGCTCAGCTCTCTCCCCTTCAGGCAGAGAGTAGATATATTCAATGGTATAATCTTGTTCCGGCGGCAGTGACATACAATGACCTCCCCTTGAGTTAGAATTATTTTTATTATACCCTGCTTTATGGATTCATTCAATAACGGGAGAGATCATTTCATTAAGATTTTCTTCGACGCCACAGTAACTTTAGTTAGGTTTTAATGAGATTTTTCGTTGATTTCGGAAATTACACTGTACAATATAATTGATAGCTTCGTATTACAGGAAATACCAGAAGAGAAAACAAAAACAGGAGGATTAAATGGCTGAAAAATCAAATATTGATGGCGTGACCATCACTTCCAGAGGATTACGGCTGATTACAAAACTTGTAGCGGCAAAATCACAGATGGAATTTACAAATGTTAAAGTGGGAACCGGCATTTTGGCGGAAGGGGCTAATCCCTATGAACTGACCCATCTGGTTCATTATAAAATGGATGGGATGATAGCAGGGTACGGTTATGACGAGGAGGCTATGGACGCATACGTTGTAATGCAGCTTTCCAATGATCAGGTAGAAACAGGATTCGTGATGACAGAAGTGGGGTTGTATGCCATGGATCCGGATTTAGGAGAAATTTTATACGGATATCTGGATTTATCAAAGGATCCCAACTATATCATGCCTGCTGAAAACGGACGCGCTAAAACCGTACAGATTAAACTGCACGTCATAGTGGGAGAAGTAAAGGAGATAAAGGCATCCATCAGCCCCTTGAGCCAGGTGACAAGGGAAGAACTGGAAAAGGAGCTGACAAAGCTGTACAGAAGTAAAAATATATCCCTTCTTTCGTCCGCCTGGGGGGATGAGGCACCTTATGTGCAGACGGTGAGCCTGGAAGGAGTAAGCCCGGATACGGTTTTAGACGGAGGCCTTTATATTCCGGCTGGAACTACGGCTGCCCAGGAGAAGGCATTAATCAAAGCCGCGTCCTGTGTCAGCTATTTTGACACCGGAGACGGAACCATAACCGTGACCTGTATCGGGAAGAAACCGGCAGTTGATTTCCAAATACAGCTGAAAGGAGTGTAAAATTTATGGCAAGAGGAATCTGGCATCTCATGGGCGGCGGAAGTATTGACCCAAGCGAACTGACCGCGGAACCCTGGGCAGTCCTGGCCCCCTATACCGCAGGAATGAAAGGGATGGATGAGCCGGGAACCGGCACAATGGTAAACCATGGGGCGGCAAATCAAACATTAAATGCAGGGCAGAGCTATACCATTCCGGCAGGATATCACAATGGAGGCGGAACAGTAACAGCGAATGGTTTGGCAGGACAGACGGCGGGAACGGCGGTAGCGACAGATATTGTCAGCGGGAAGACGGCATGGGTGAATGGCGCAATGTTGACAGGGGCCATGGCAGTACATTCAGTAGTGTCTTTTAGCTTGGCTGCCTACTCCACAAGCCAGATGACAGCTGTCTGGCAATGGCCGTCAAAGGGGCCATATGGTGGAGTAATCATCCGATATAAAGAAGGCAGCTATCCAGTAAGTGTTGCGGATGGGACACAAGGATACAAAGGAACCGGAACGTCATATGCTCCCGGCTCCGCCAGCTCGGCGGTTATCAGCGGCCTGAGAGCCGGAGTGATCTACTATTTCCGGATTTGGGTTTATGTAGACGTTACTGCTGGAACAGTAAAAAGTACATTCTATTCTGACTATCAGTCGGCAGCTGGAGCTCCAACAGGAAATGGAACCGCAGTATTGACAGGAAGCGGTATCTGGACGGTTCCTGCCGGAGTCAGAACCCTTACGAAAGTCTTTTTAATCGGCGGAGGGGCAGGTGGACAAGGTGGGAAAACGTCAGAAAAGCCAGTGTTGGGAGGAAACGGTGGAGGAAGCGGATATGTGACAAATATTTCCGGTATAGCTGTTAGCCCAGGTCAGCAAATTGCTTATGGATGCGGTGCAGGGGGAAGTCCGGGAGCCGGAGGAGGAAATACAACTTTTGGTGTATACATTGCAAATGGAGCTCCCGCTAATAATTATGTGTATGGAGGAGGAAAAGGGGGATCCGGAGGCGGCGGAGGAACCGAAGGCTGGGAAGTTGGACGGATTCACAATGGAGGTGCAGGAGGTTCTAATGGTGGAAACGGCGGTACTGGCGGAGGCCCCTCAGGAGGCCTGGCAGGCGGGGCAGGCGCAGGCATCAGCACGATAGGCCCTAATGGTGTTTTATATGGAGGAGGCGGCGGAGGAGGAGCTAACTCGTCGTCATCTGGTTCCGGGGGAAGTGGAGGCGCAGGCGGAGGCGGAAACGGCGGCCGTACCAGCCCTGGCGGTTCCGGAACACCAAACACAGGATCAGGAGGCGGAGGCGGCGGGATAGAAGGAAGCAGGACCGGACATAGCGGCGGCTCCGGAGGTTCTGGAGTAATCATAGTACAGTGGTAGTAGGAGGTAGAAGAAAAATATGTACTTAAATCAGATATTTGCTCAAATTGAAAGTAATGGCATTGTGAGGAATCTTGTAGTAGGGGATAATTACACGGAAGCTAATCTGGTAACACAAGCAACCTTTGGCGAGGGTGCGTTTGCAGTAGATGTTACCTATTGCCCTATTAGAATGGAAGACATAAATCAAGAAAGAATTCTCTATGAAGAAGGAAAATTTTTAAAGATAAATGGGGAGGAAAGAGAAGAAATCCGGCAGATCCCCACGGAAGCGCAACGGATTAAGCTGTTGGAGGCAGAAAATACCAGGCTGCAGAAGGTGGTTGAACCGGTTTGCATATTTGCTGCTATACAAGCCAGAACCCTTTCGGATGAGCAAGCCCTGCAGGTTCCCACACTGTATCCGGAATGGACTGGGGATGGCGTTACCTATCAGACAGATGAAAGAATTCGATATCAGGATATTTTATATAAGGTATTACAGGCCCACACCAGCCAGGAAGCATGGACGCCTGACAACAGCCCGTCTTTGTTTGCCAAAGTTTTAATTCCGGATGAAGGCAATATCCCTAATTGGGAGCAGCCAGAGAGCACAAACGGTTATGCTGCTGGGGACAAGGTACAGCACAAAGGGGAGATATGGGAAAGCCTGACAGATGGAAACGTATGGGAACCGGGAGAGATTGGGACAGAAAACCAGTGGAAAAAAGTAAGATAAAAAGAAGTAAGGCATGAAAACAAAATCAAGACCACCCAACATTATGCAGTAGTGACCACCGACTGTTAAGGGAGGATTGGCTTCTCCGTAGGCTTGAGAAGAGGCTACCCTCAGCGAACCGTATGTTCCCTTGTACACTGAGGATGGGAGGAACTATTGCATTTTGGACTTGACAGACTATCAATTAGTATATATACTATCAATTGATAGTGATACGATTGGAGGCGATTAGCATATTTCTTAGTATACAATCGAAAAAGAGAGAAGTAGTTGCTTTCCTGGATGAGTTACAAATATTACTTGGGAAAGAGGATTTTGATATAAACCTTATTAGAAAGAAAAAACAAGGGGAAGATTGGAAATATTCGACACCATATACATTATTGGATCTCGATTATGATACAGAGGATGTGGTTAATCGCCTAAAGGAACTAACAGTTGAAGAGTATTCTGAAACAAAGATAGATAAGGATGATTTAAATCCGCCGTTATTGTTTGTATTTGGCAAAGATATAAATAGCAAGCTTGTATATGTGAAATTAAAAATAAAAGGAGATCAGCAGAAGTACGTTTTATGCGTGTCATTCCATTATGCAAAGGATAAAATGGCATTTCCTTATGCATAAATGGAATATCTAGGAGGTAAGACAATGGAGGCCAACACATTAATTAGAAAAATTTACATGAAATGTCCGTTATGTGACAAGACTCATGAGATTGAGGAAAGAAAACGTACAACAACCATTACATTAAAAGGGGAAGAAGTTGCTTATGAGGAGAGGTTCTATTTTTGTGCAAATGCTGATGAAGAAGAGAATGAATTTGAAACTGGTGCAATGACAAATGAGAATCTTCTTAATGCAAGAAATGCATACCGAATTAAGATGGGGCTGCTTACATCTGATGAAATTGTAGCTATTAGAGAAAGTTATGGATTATCTCAGGTTGATCTTGCGAAGTTATTGGGGTGGGGAGAGGCCACAATATCCCGTTATGAAAGCAAAGCAATTCAAGACCAGGCATATGACACAATGCTTCGTCTGGTAAAAGATAATCCTCTCCAGGCATTAGAATTTTTGAAGAAAAATATTGATAAATTTTCCGTAACGAAACATTCGGCTATTAGAGAAAAAATAGTAGAGAAGTTAGATTCATATGGGAAGGAATTTCTTACCCGGCAAACATTTGAAGGTGAATATGCAAATTTTAAAGAACTATCAGACTCTAACGGTTTCACGACACTAAACATTGATAAGATTGAGGCGATGATTTCATATATAGCTGAGAAGGTCAATAATCTTTTTAAGGTTAAGCTTATGAAAATGCTTTGGTATTCGGATGTTTTAGCTTTTAAAGAGAATGGATTTTCGATGACTGGTATGGTATATCGCCATGAACCTATGGGTGCGCTTCCAATTGGACATTATAGTTTAATGAATTTGGAAAATTTGAATGTTCAAGAAGAGATGAGCTGCAATTATGATACTATGCTTCATGTTTATCCAACTGCTAATATGGATTACTCTATATTAGATGCTAAGGAAAAGGCTATATTGGATAAGGTGATTGTAAAGTTTATTGATTTTAAGGCAAAAGATATTGTTGATTATATGCATGAAGAAAAAGCATATGCTGAGACAAAACCGGGAGATATTATTCCATTTAGCTTAGCGAAGGAAATAAGAGCATTTTTGTAAAAGAATTGCAAATATAAAACACTATGAGGATCCATAGACTTTTTTAAGAAAGTAATAGACTTTCAAAGAAAAAGGAAGGGGCTGTAAGGAAACAGGGTTCATCTACTCTGTTTCTTCACAGCCCCTATTGTGTGCCGGGCATGGCACTAATCTCGCAAGCAAGCAGGCTGAGGGAATCACGGTGGAAAGGTGAGGAATGCATGAACGAAAAGTAAAGATACCAGATAGGTTACAATTTACAAAAATGTGTACCTTTTTGTAAAAAGGCCTTTTACAAATTCTGTAATTATTTCTGGTGTATTTTGTACAAATTATCCCGTTTATATTGTTGCTTTTTGAATAATTATATGTTAAAATTTATTTATCTTGCATATTCAAAAAGTACACTTTTTGAGAAATGAAATGATTGCAAATCTATAAACGCATTAACTGATTGAAGGAGACAATCAAATTTTAGCAGAGGAAAAGGGTGATTTTTATATAGAGAAATAAAAATTTACTTTAAGAAGACACATATATGGGATATGAGATAAAAAGGCCATAAAGTTTGAACAAGAAAATACAGAACCTAGTGGTTTGCTGCCGGGAGAGCGGAGTGCCAGAGTCCGTATCAATTACATAAATCTTATAAGTTTCTCATATGGTTTACAAAGCCTCGCTATCGAATCCCAAATGGGATGATTTTTCCTTTTTTCTGGAGTTGCTCCTGATAAACAATTTCCCCTGTTCAATGAATAAGTCCTTTTGCTCATCTGTTAGAGAATGGAATATCTGCAGAAGTTTCTGATCCCGGTAATCAGAACGGGAATTCGATTGATAATTCAATAAAAAATCAGTGGAAACGCAGAAATACCGGGCAATTCTTTTTAATATTTCAAAGTCAGGTTCTCTGTTATTGCGGATATAGTTTCCAAGAGCGCTTGCGGAGATATTCAGCTCCGCTGCAAGCTGCTTCTGGCTTAAATTCTGTTCTTCCAATAATTCTCTCAAAACATCCCCAAATTTCATGTTAATATACATTCCTTTCGTTATAAGTAAAAATTTTTAATTATCCTGTATTTGAAGGACAAGGGATATATGACCTGGCCACTGAATTTATAATACAGAGGCTATACTTAAAAAAGACGGAAAACAACGTATTGAATTGACTAAATTCATATTGAATGGTATACTACAATTCAGTAAACTTTCGGTTACATAACCATAAAGAAGAAATGCTCTTACAAGTATACCTGTATGCTTAGAAAACAGGGCAAATAAAGAGGAAACGCCCTTACGGGTATACCTGTATGCCCAAAAACAGGGTAAAAAGGAGGAGAGGACAAGTTAATGAACATATTGTTGGCAGGCGGAAGCGGAAGAATCATGGATGCCATGATTAACAAACTGAATAAAGGCGGACATCGAGTGTATCTTTTAACCGGCCAAAAAGGGAAAAAAAGCTCTTATAAATGGGTGCTGGAAAGATACAATTTTTTCTATGACGATGACAATGTGATACATATTATGGAGAGTGTAAAACCTGATATCGTATTGTTTATGGGAGCTTACGATACCAATTTTGACTGGACTAAGGGAAGGCAGGAATCCGTAAGGTTTGCCTCAGGGTTGATTAATCTCCTGTCAGTCTGCTCTATGATGGAGAATACGCGTTTCATTTACCTGTCCTCCCAGGAAGTATACGGGGGAAGCTATGGCGGCCATGTCCAGGAGGATGAGGCGGTAGCTCCTAAAAATTACAAGGCCATGGCAGTGGCCCAGGGGGAGGAAATTTGTAAAAACTACAGCAAGCTGCAGGGAATCAATACCGTAATCCTGCGCCCGGAGCGTATCTATCACATTCCTGAGAAGGGACAGGAGGAAGACAATCCCTGCTTTAGAATGTGTCTGGAAGCGGTGAGAGAAGGAAAGATTTCTGCTAACGAGAAGCATGTATTTTCTATGCTTTATCTAAATGATGCCATAGAACTGATATACAAAGTGATGATTGAAAAAGAGATCAAACACTCCTGCTATAATCTCTCGTCTATGGAAGAAATCAATGAACTCCAGCTTGCAGAGATAATCAAAAAAGAGATGGGCCCAGGAGTCAGTATTGTGGATAATACCGTGGGAGAGAGCAGGCGGCTGATCCTCAATGGAAACCGGTACAAGGAAGAATTTGGCCAGAAAATTTTTGTCCATTATCAGGAAGGGGCAAAAAAGGCAGTCCAGTTTATAAAGAAAAATAAGGAATCATTCATAGCGGCCGGGGATACTGGCGGAGGATGGACAGGACGTGCGTGGCACAGTATGAAGGTGGTGCTGAGAATTGCAGTACCCTATATAGAAAATATAATATGCTTTTTCCTGTTTTTTATACTGAATAATCAGACAGCCGGCAGCCGGTATTTTGAACGGCTGGATTTTTATCTTCTCTACGTATTGCTGTTTGCCACAGTGCATGGCCAGCAGCAGGCAGTTTTTTCGGCTTTGCTGGCAACAGCAGGATACTTCTTCCATCAGATGTATGGACGCTCGGGATTTGAGGTACTGTTAGACTACAATACCTATGTGTGGATGGCTCAGCTGTTTATTGTAGGAATGGTAGTCGGATATATGCGGGACCGGCTGTATCAGTTGAGGGACGAGAAGGATGAAGAGCTTCGTTATGTCAATGAGAAACTGGAGGGTATTGCAGATATTAATGACAGCAATGTCCGGATGAAACATGGCTTTGAGGCACAGCTGGTAAATCAGAGGGACAGTTTGGGTAAAATCTATGAAATCACTTCCGGCCTGGAGAAGTATGAACCAGAGGAGGTGCTGTTCTATGCCGCACAGGTGCTGGGGACGCTGATGGACAGTAAGGATGTGGCCATTTATACGGTTGCAAATGAGGATTATGCCAGATTGTTTTCCTCTACATCCGCTGAGGCAAGGAAGCTGGGAAGTTCCATCAAGTATACCGATATGACAGAGCTGTATGGAGAACTGAGGGAAAAGAGGGTATTTATCAACAAGAGTCTGACGGAAGGCCTTCCTCTGATGGCCTGCGCCGTATATGCAGAGGAAGAAATGCAGCTGATTCTGATGATCTGGGGAATTCCGTGGCAGCGGATGACTCTGGCAGAGGCCAACCGGCTGACCATTATAGGAACTTTGATTCAGAATGCCTCAGTGCGGGCTAACCGCTATATGGAAAGCCTCAGAAGCCAACGTTATGTGGGAGACACACAGGTACTGAAGGAAGAGGCATTTGCCCGTCTGGTAAAGGTATTCTTTGAAGCCCGTGATAAAGGACTTACAGAGTGTACTCTTTTGGAGATCATGACAGAAAATAAGAAATACGATGAGGCAATTTTGGCTTTGGGAAAATGTATCCGTCAGACAGATTATATGGGGATACCGGAAGACGGAAAGTTGTATATACTTCTCTCCAATACCAATAAAGAGAATGCCTGGAGTGTTATAGAACGTTTTCAGAGCGCAGGATACGGGAGTTTATTCAAGGAGGAGATGGTATGACATTGACCTATGAGGAAAAACTTTTCCTGATTCTTTTGCTTCTGAACTTTTTGGTGGCAATTATCTATCTTTTAGCAGGTATTTTTGTAATTGTGCCTGCAACCGCCCGCAAAAAAAAGGATGAAGAAGAGATGCTCCGTGACAACAGGAGGGCCTATCTGCTGAGGTTTTTCGTTATGATATTGTGTCCTGTAGTGGGCCCGCTGTTCTTTTTTGTATCTTATCTGCTGTATCTGACTATATTCAGATTTCAGGTTAACCTGGAAGACGTAACTTTTAGTAAAGATAGGGTAAGAACCCAGCAGAAAGCAGATGAAGATCGGGAGAGGAATGTAATTCCTGTGGAAGAGGCCATTGCAGTGAATGACAGGAAGAGTCTTCGAATGGCGATGATGAATATCATCAGAGGAGAGATGGACGATTCTCTGGCATCTATAGCCCTGGCCCTGGATGCAAAAGATTCTGAGTCAGCTCACTACGCGGCCTCTGTCCTCAGCAGTAAATTAAATGAATTCCGTATAAATGTTCAGAAGTTATATGGACAGTTTAAAGAAGAAGCAGAGGATCAGACAGAATATGAAGAAATGCTTCTGGATTATATGAACAGTGTCTTAAGACAGAATGTCTTTACCCAATTAGAACAAAATCGGTTTGTAAAAATGATGGATGAAGCAGCGGAAGCATTTTATAAAAAGAATGCTTCCGGGATGACGGAGCAGCAGTACGAAAGCCTGTGTCTGCGGCTTCTGGAAATAGAGGATTTCGAAAATTCGGAAAAATGGTGTCAGAGATTATCCAACCAGTATCCGGATCAACTGTCCTCTTATACCTGCAAACTAAAATTATACTTTACAACAAAAGACAGGACGGCTTTTTTTCAGACTCTTGATGCCCTGAAGAAATCGGATGTGGTAATCAACAGAGAGACGCTGGACATGGTGCGAATTTTTGGCTGAGAAAGGGATGCGAATGGTATCACATAGAAATTATCTGGCAATGACAGCGGTGATGATAGTGGTGCTTTTTTTGTTCCAGTTTACGAACATTGCTTTGGAAAGCTGGAATGATTATGAGAGCAATTCATATGCTGTGGATAGGGAATTCCTTCCTGCAAAAAGCGGAGCGTATGGAGGAGGGAATGGAGAAAAAGTAATAGAGGAAGGGGTGTGGGATGTAACCAGAGACGTTGTTGTCTATATAGGCGGCATGGATGAGCCTGTGAGAAAGGTTACAAGCGTATGGTCAGCTTACACCAAAAAGCAGATAAAAAGTTATAAGACTCTGGAAGAATACGAGGATTTCAAACAGGAGGACAGAACGGACTTCCCCAAAATAATGGTGGTAAATTCCGGTGATATCAACTGGGATGAGATTGAGACAATCCAGCAATTGCAGGATTATGCCAAGTCAGGAATTGACCTGGTTTTCAGCGGATTGCCGGATACGTCTGTCATAAATGACAGCAGCCGCCTGAAAAGCCTTTTGGGCATCAGGGAGGTAAAAGAAGAAACCGCCGTGGCAGGGCTCCGCCTTTATGAAGGTTTTCTGCTGGGGGGCGAGATTGTATATCAGGCAAAGGATGAAGAGGAATTTCAGCTCCGCCAGGATATGGAGCTTCAATTTCCCTGGTATACCTTGGCAGCAGGAACCAAAACATATATGAGCGGGGTTTATGCAGACAGGGATCTGGAAGAAGAGGAATGTCCGCCTGTGATTTGGAGAAACAGGATAGGAAGAGCCTACGTATATGTTGTAAACGGAACTTATATGGAAGATGCTGCGGCAGGGCTGGGGCTTTTGTCGGCCATGTGGGCGCAGTCGGAAGACTACGTGATTTATCCGGTAATAAATGCTCAAAATATGGTGATTGCCAATTATCCGGGATTATCGGAAGAGAACAACGAGGAAATGATGCGCCGTTATGGCCGTACCATGCCGGAAATGATGCGTTATAATGTTTGGCCGGCCATTGTGGCAGCCTATCAGAAGAGCAGTATGGGGCTTTCCTGTATGCTGGCTCCCCAGTATGACTATGACGACAATCATTACCCTGACCAATCTGAATTTCTATATTATATGAAACGTCTCAGCGAACAGAGAGCCGAGGTGGGGCTGTCCGGAGAAAGCATATCAGAAACTCCTTTAATGGATAAACTTAAGGAGGATGCCAGATTTATAGCGGGGACAATTCCTGGCTATCAGTTTGCTTCTTTCTATGGAAACAATATTCCTGAGGATGAGCTTTCTGAAATACTTTCCGGGGATACCTTGAAAGCAGTGCGGACAGTTATAACAAATTATGATGAAAACAGAGAGGTTATAGGCTATCAATCAGAACATGTGACCAGACAGTCGGTCATTTCTGATGGATTCCGGCACACATTTTTTGAAGATTTCCGGGTGAAGGCAGTGGAGACGGCTTTGGCATACACCAATGTTTCGGCAGATATGGGCCGGGCTGCAGATCCGGAAAGCGAAAAGGATACTTTTCAGAAAATTATTTCAGATTTTGAATGGAATATCCAGCACTATTGGGACGGATTTCAAAGCTTTGAGGGGACGACTGTGTCAGAAAGCGATGAGCGCATCCGCAATTTTCTTGCCATGGATTATACAGAAAGCAGAGAGAATGATTCTATCAGGCTGCAGGTGGCAGGACCTAATATGCCGGTATGGTTTCTTTTAAGGCTAGGCGAGGGAACCATAAAAGATGTAACAGGCGGAAGCTGGAAGAAAGTAGAAGCACAGGTGTATCTGATTCAGGCAGAGGAGCCGGAAGTGATTATCCGGATAAAATAAAGAAGTGGGATCCGGCTCTCTGTGGGGCAAAGAGAACTGTGACGGAACAGAAAGAAAAGGGAAGAGAATATCATGAGAATATGCATAATAGCAGAGGGATGCTATCCCTATGTGGTGGGAGGTGTGTCCAGCTGGACACACAGTCTTATAAAGTCCTTTCCAAATCAGGAATTTGTGATCCTGGCTATCGTGGCAAACCGTTCTCTGAGAGGAAAATATGTTTACGATCTGCCGGACAATGTGACGGAGGTTCATGAACTGTACCTTGACGATGTGGATTGGGAGAGGGAAAGACAGCGAAAAAGCCGCATGAACCGAAAAGAATATGACGCGTTGAGAAAGCTTCTCTTAGGACAAGATACACAGTGGGAGATACTCTTTGATTTTTTCCAGAAAAAAGAGATATCTATGAACGATATGCTTATGGGAGAAGATTTCTTTCATGGAGTTACAGAATTCTATAAGCTGAATTACAGCCAACTGGCATTTTCAGATTTTTTATGGATGATGCGTTCCATTTATCTGACCTTGTTTACCACAATGAAAATGAAAATACCCAAAGCAGATGTGTACCATTGTGTATGCACCGGATATGCGGGGGTGTTGGGAAGCATGGCCAAGCATATTCATGGGGGACGCCTGGTAATATCAGAGCACGGCATCTACACCAGAGAGCGGGAGGAAGAACTGCTTACAGCCAAATGGGTTCAGGGTATCTATAAAACTATCTGGATAGAGCAGTTCAGAAAGATGTCCAGCCTTGCATACGCCAGGGCAGATCTGGTGACCAGCCTTTATCAACAGGCCAGGGAACTGCAGATAGAAGTAGGATGTCCGCCGGAGAAAACAAGGGTGGTATCCAATGGAATCCGGATAGAAGAATTTCAGGACATTCCGGGAAAGCTTGAGGAAGATCAGGGAAAGATCAACATAGGAGCCATGCTGAGGGTGACCCCCATAAAAGACATTATGACCATGATACAGGCATTTGGCTTTGCAAAAGAGAAAGAACCTTCTCTGAAGCTGTGGATTATGGGCTCCTGGGAGGAAGATGAAGAATACGCAAAGAGCTGTTTTGAACTGGTGCGGATTATGGGAGTTTCGGATGTGGTATTTACCGGGAAGATTGCAGCCAGGGAGTACTATGGCAGAATGGATATGACTCTTTTAACAAGCATCAGCGAGGGGCAGCCTCTTACGATTCTGGAAAGCTTTGCGGCTAAAAAGCCGGTTATTGCCACAGATGTAGGCAACTGCCGGGGATTGATCCTTGGGGAAAAGGATGACTTTGGAGTAGCCGGGATTGTTACACGCATTATGAATGTCCAGGAGATCCAGCAGGCCATAGTATCATTAGCACACAATACACAGCTGCGTCTTCAGATGGGGGAAAATGGCTATAAGAGAGTGAAAACCGGGTACCAGTTCCAATACATGCAGGATGAGTACAAAAAGATATATCAGGACTTTGCAGAAAGTATGGAATTAAAATGGGAAGAGGAATCAAAAGCTGCAGGCAGCAGGGAGGGATAGAATAATGGCAGGAGTAGGAGTTAAGCTAAACCGTATTTTTGAAAAAAGATCCATTGCAGCGGATCTGATAGGTTTTACTTACAGTATTATTATTACCATAGCCCCGGTGCTTCTGGTGATAGGGACCATCCTCCTTATGGGGGTAGTTCTGGGATTCAATGAGGTAGATTATCTGACAAGAGAATTGTTCTCCTGTACGATCCTGTATACATTTGTCTTTGGTTTGCTGACAGTGGCCCCTTTTAATGCCGTATTGTTTAAATATACACAGGATGCCATCTATGAAGAGCGATTCCAGGATATTCTGCCCTGCTTCTATTTGGGACTGGCCATGAATATAGCCTTTAGCTGCCTTCTGGGGATTCCTTTTTGCCTGTGGGAGCACTTTGCAGGCAGAGTGGAAGTTTTTTACGTGTTTTGCGGCTTCTGCTCCTATATTTCCATGGTGTTGGTATTCTATTCCCTGGTATACCTTTCTGTTTGTAAGGACTATGAAAGGACTTCACTGCTTTTCCTCGTAGGGATGGCTGCGGCATTCCTTCTGTGCCTGTTTCTCAATGTCCGGCAGGGATGGGAACTTACGCGGAGCATGCTTTTGTCTCTTACAGTGGGGTTCTTTTTGATAGCTGCCATGGAATTTGCTGCTGTAAAACGATATTTTGTGAAAAACAGCAACCGGTATAAGCCGGTACTGGGGTATTTTAAGAAGTGGTGGAAACTGGTGGTCACCAACTTTTTCTACATTTTTGGTCTTTATATTCACAATTTCGTGTTTTGGACTCATGAGGAAAGAGCTATCATTGCCGACAGCTTTATTTATAACCAGCCTTATGACATGGCTTCCTGTATTGCCATGTTTACCAACATATCCGCTACCATTATTTTTATCACAAATATTGAGATGCATTTTTATGAGAAATACAGAAATTACTCGGAGGCGGTTATTGGAGGAAAAAAGGCGGATATTGAAAATGCCAGGAACCGGATGTTCAGACAACTGTCCACTGAGCTGATGAATCTGGTACGGATACAATTTATTATTTCTGTTGTGATATACCTGTTCTGTGTGGTGTTCCTGCCCGGACTTGGATTTGGGGGTTCGGTTTTAAGAATTTATCCTTGCCTGGCAGCGGGATATTTTATCCTGTTTCTAATGTATGCGGCGATTTTGTTTATGTACTATTTTAATGACCTGACAGGCGCTGTTATGACAGCCGTAAGCTTTTTTGCCGCAACGCTGATTGGAAGTATCTTTGCCATGAGTCTGACAGAGATCTGGTACGGGATCGGATTGGTGATTGGAAGCCTTGTAGGCTGGAGCGTTGCCTATGCAAGACTTCGCTGGATAGAGAAAAATCTGGATACTCATGTGTTCTGCAACGGCCGGATTTTAAAACGGGGGATTGGCCCCAAACCTTCTGGCCTTGTATATAGGAGGGATTGTCCGAAAATTGAGTAACAGGATAAATATGCAGAAAGCAGGGAGAAACATCATGGCGGCTCTGGTTTGTGCAGTATTATTAGGAGGATGCAGCCTGAAAACAGAAAAATTAGAGGAACTAATCCCATTTGGATCCAAAGGGTTGAATGGAGTCACCAGGGAGGAGACCTTTACAGAATCCGATCGTAAATTGAATAATCCCAACAGAGGATTTTACCAGTTATATGAGTTCTTGATCACGGATGAGGGAATGGATTACAGGGAATTTATCGAAGAATGGTATCCGGAGATTTCGGATATCAGCCTGATGTTTATCCAGATCAATCTGCAATCCTACCAAAAAGGGGAGATTAGCCAGAAGGGACTGGACAATATAGAAGAACTGCTTACCATATTGGAAACCTATGAGAAACAGCTGATTATCCGCTTTGTATATGATCGGAAGGGAAAGGTAAAAGAGAGTGAGCCTGAGAGCCTGGAAATCATTCTAAAGCATATGGAACAGCTGGAGGATACGCTGAAAAAGCACCATAAACAGATTTTCATTGTTCAGGGAGTTTTTACAGGTAATTGGGGGGAGATGAACGGAAGCAGGCATGACACAGAGGAAAATTGGAGGATACTGGCCGGAAAGCTGGCACAGGTGACAGATAAATCTACCTATCTGGGAGTTCGCACACCGGCCCAGTGGCGCAGCCTGATACCGGCAGATCAGACGCCGGAAGGAATATTACCCTGCAGGCCGGAGGAACTTGGCATGGAAGGATATTCCCATATCAGTCCGCTTTGGGGACGTCTGGGACTGTTTAATGACGGTATGTTGGGAAGCGAAAGCGATTATGGGACTTATGGAAACAGGAGTGCGGCAGATTCCGGGTGGACAGAGAAGTGGATCAGGGAAGACGAGCTGGCTTTTCAAAAGGAGCTGTGCCGCCTGGTGCCTAATGGGGGAGAGACCATAGTGGATAACCCCTATAATGATTTGCCAAACGCACTGAGAGATCTGAAAGCCATGCATGTCACCTATCTGAACAAATGGCATGATGCGTCAGTTTTGAAGAAATGGGCCGATACCCTGGTGGAAGAGGATGGATGCTTTAACGGCATGGACGGCTATACTTATGTAGAACGCCATCTGGGATACCGCTTTCTGATTGATTCGGTCCAGTTAACCTATAAGAGAAGAGGTTCCATGCTTTCTGTGAACATCAAAATGCGAAATGTGGGATTCGCGCCTATTTACAGAAATCCCCAAATGGAGCTGTTTCTCTATAAAGAGGGGACAGAAGAGGAACCCCTGGCCTACTCTGTAGAGGGACAGCTGTGCCGGCTGGCAGGAGGAGATGAGGCAGAAACTGTGCTTTCTCTCCGGAAAGAGCTTTCTCTGGCAAAGCTTTCGGAAGGAAGGTATGGAATCTACTTTGTCATGGTAGATTCGGCCAGTGGAACCCATATCAGACTGGCTAACCAGCAGAACGAGGAGAGATATGGCTACTATCTAGGCTCTATTGAATTAAGCCAATAGGCCAAAGCAAAATAGAACAACAGGATGGAAAGGGAAAATATATGGATACGTGGTATTGGATATCAGAATACGGAAAGGTATTTTGGGGATACCTGTTCTTAATGTTCCTCTGGCCATCCGTAGTATTTGCAGGACATTTGAGAGGAAAATCAAAAACATACCGGTTTAGCTTCTGCGTCACAGTGCCAATTGTCATTATCAATACAACCGTTCTTACTTTGGGACTTTTTCATGGATTAAATCAGTGGATTATCCGCCTGATATTTTACGGAAGCTTTATATGGGCATTTTTAAAAGAGATAATCCCTTGTTTCAAGTGGCTGAAAAGAAAAAGAAGGGTAAGAAAACGGGATTTATATGATTTGTTCTGGAAATACGGAATCCTTTTAGCTGTGATTATATATGGGATGGCTTATTTCTCCTATGGGGCGTTTCAAATATATTCTTACGGATATGGGGACTTATACGTTCATCATCAGTGGATTTACGGCTTGATAGAAGGGAAGATCTTTGAGGGAGGCGTTTATCCCCAGGCTATGCATTGCTTTATATACTGTATGCATACTCTATTTGGCATCAGGGTATACAGCATTTTGCTGTTTTTACAGGTAATTCATGTGTCAATCTTTTTTGCGGCGGCTTACCTGCTGCTTAGAAAGATATTCTGCTGGCGATATACGCCAATCTTTGTACTGGTATTATTTTTAATATTAGATTTGTGCAATGCAGATCTGATACACAGTATGTTCCGCCTGCAAATAACATTGCCTTTGGAATTTGGGCTTCATACCGTGTTTCTGTGCGGACTTCACCTGATGAACTATTTTGACGAAAAATGCTTTGATACTACAAAGCGTTACTGGGATGAAAATCTGTTCCTTTTTGCGATATCTCTGTCAACTGGGATTATGACCCATTTCCACACTGCATTAATGGGATTGATTTTCTGTATTTCCGTTATTGTAATTGCATTGAAAAAGATATTTTGCAGAAGGTACTTTATCCCATTGGCAGTATGGGCATTTAGTTCCTGCCTGATTGCAGGAATACCTATGGCCGGAGCACTGGCCAGGGGGATTCCCCTTAGCAGTTCGATTCATTGGGCTGTGGATACTATGAGCGGGGAGCAAAGCAGAGAACAGAGAGGACAAAATGAAGAAATAGATTCCAGTCAGGAAGAAAGCGGAGAGCTTCAAAATATTGAACGCAACGATATCAGTATTACTGCAGGGCTTTTAAACCGGGTAATCTGGATTTATGAGAAAGGATACGGGGCATTATATGGAAAAGAAAGAGGCGGATGGATGCTTCTTTTCACCTTGCTGGCTGCCGTATTTTGCTGGATGATGAAGCGAAAAGCTTATTTGCAGTATTTCGCGGAAAAGTGCAGGAGATACCCGTATGCCATTATAGTATCTGTCCTGTATATCCTGGTATATGCTGCTCCTATGATGGGATTTCCGGACATAATACCGGAGGGACGCTTTTTTGCCGCCGGGCATATGATGCTTCTTGCGGTTATGGTTATGCCGATGGATGCGGCATTATTCAGCCTGCTATATTTCTGCAGTGACTTAAGAGTGCGGATTATAACGCTCCTGTCATGCCTGGGAATCTATGGAATCACAGTGGAGACCGGAAATTTCAGAGGATTTTTATATTATGAGCTGTCACGCTATAATGCGGCGGCAATGGTAACGGAATCTATAATCAATACATTTCCGCAGCACAGTTATACTATTGTATCGCCGACAGATGAACTCTACCAGGTTATTCAATACGGATGGCATGAGGAGCTGCTGACCTTTGTGGAGAATTCCGATAAGGGCTCTTATACGCTCCCGTCAGAATATATATTTATTTATGTAGAAAAAAGGCCTATTCTGTACAGCCAGTCCCACTTTTTTAAGGGGCCTTCATGGATGGGGAAGGAGAAATATTTAGAGCCGTTTTGGGCCGGATATTCCTCAAGATATCCTGACAGCGCCGCCAGCCAGGCTCCTGATATCGCTGCCGGACAGGTTTCAGAAGTGGATGGGGATAAGGAATTGCCGGAATATGAAAACGCCTGGTCCATGTATCTGAAGCTTGAAAACCGTACTATCCTGGAATCGAAGGCATATAATTGGTGCCAGGAATTTTCGAAGAGAAATCCGTCCGTGCTGAATGTTTATTATGAGGATGAGGACTTTGTCTGCTACTATTTCAGGCAATCAGGGGAAAAGCCGCTGTATGAATTGGGAATGGAAAGGACAGAAGGATGAAAAAACTCTTGAATTTCATATTCAACAAGTTAAGGGAACTGGAATGGCTGGTTTATAAAAAGAGGAAGCGATGGAGATTAAAGAATCAGGATGTTACAATTATAAGCTCAAATTGCAGCGGAGCTCTTATGTATTATGACTTGGGGATGAAATATCGTACCCCTACCGTAAACCTGAGCATGGAGATGGATGACTTTGTGAAAATGGCAGGAAACCTTAGATGGTATATGGAACAGGAACCGGTGGAGTCAGAAGAAAAAGCCACGTGCCCGGTAGGGTTATTGGGTGATATTAAAATTTATTTTATCCACTACCACAGCTTTGATGAGGGCAGAAGGAAGTGGGAGGAGCGGAAGCAGAGGATCAACTGGGAGAATATTATGATTATTGGTTCGGAAAAGGATGGCTGTACCTATGAAACCATCAAAAAATTTGAGCAGCTGCCATTTAAAAATAAAGTGATTTTCACCCGTATAGAATATCCTGAATTTCCATCTGCCTGTTATATAAAAGGATTTGAGGATCAGAAAGAATTAGGCGTTATAACCTATTTCAAAAAGCAGGCATTAAAAAGACGGTATTTAGATGATTTTGATTATGTGTCCTTTTTAAATAAGATGAAAAAGGACAGGGCTTAAGCTGATGCTAAACCGGAGGAGAGAGTATGAGAGAGGTAGGGATTTTAACATTTCATTGTGCAGACAACTACGGCGGGATACTGCAGGCCTATGGCCTGAAACGGTATTTGACAAGGAAAGGTTTGAAAGCCCACATAATTCCATATGAACCTCCTTTTATGACAGGAAGGCACTGGTGGATTCCTTATGTGCCTTCAGGGAATGTATTACGAATTTTTGGATGGGGATTATTCGGTTGGACATGTAATTTAAAGAAGGGCAGGTCTTTTTTTGTGCGAAGAGCCAGCATGCGGCGGTTCAGAAAAAGGTATCTCGTTGAAAAAGGACAGAAAAAGATATTTTTCACTTATCAGCTCAGGCGGCTGCCGTATCAATATTACATAGTGGGAAGCGATCAAATCTGGAATCCAAAAATCACATGTGGATTAAGGGCAGCATATTTCGGTGCGTTCCCAAACAGAAATAAAGTAAAGGTGATTTCTTATGCCGCCAGTCTGGGAAGCAGATCTCTTCCAACAGAATATGAAAAAGAGTTTTCAAAGCTTATCAAGCATGTGGATGCGGTTTCTGTCAGAGAGGAAGCGGCGATTCCCTGTATCAGACAGCTTTATTCCGGAGAGGTCTTAATGGTTCCGGATCCGGTATTTTTGTTAAAGAGGAAAGAATGGGAGAAAATTGAAAGATTGCCGGACAGAGAAGGATATATTGTTGTATTTATTACGGAAAAAAATGATGAGCTGTTTGAGTATGCAAAAGAACTGTCAAAGAGCCGGGGGCTTCCGGTTGTTGAAATTGAAAGCGGTATAAATATTTTAGACGAAGACTTTGAACTTGTCTATACGGCAGGGCCTTCGGAGTTTTTAGGACTTATTCACAAGGCAGATTATGTAATAACCAATTCTTTTCATGTGACGGCATTCAGCATTATTTACCAAAAGAAGTTTACGGTATTTGCACATACCGCCGCGGGAGAACGGATCAGTAATATTCTGCGGCTTTCTGGTCTGGAAAGCAGATTGTATGAAAAAAACGGAAATACAGAAGCAGGAGAGGATATTGACTGGAGTAAGGTTGAAAAGCGGATGGAAGACAGCGCAAAGCTGGGGGAAGAGTTTTTAATGAAAAACCTGAATATCTTTGGCTGAGAACATTTCCGGGTGGAGACAGTTATGAAAGGACATGAAAAAAAAGAGACATGCTGCGGATGCGGCGCATGCAGGGAAATCTGCCCCCAAAAAGCAATTGAGATGAGACCGGATAAGGAAGGATTTCTCTACCCAAAGATGAACCGCGATCTTTGCAATCATTGCGGGAAATGCAGGGGTGTGTGCCCTACAAATCACTATGGGTTTGAAGGCAGATGTACCGGGAAGGATAAAAAACAAGCGGACAAAAACCTTTATCTGGGGGTTCAGGCTAAGAATAAAGCTGTGAGATATTCCAGTTCATCCGGCGGTATGTTTTCCATATTGGCACAATATGTGCTGAGCCGGCAGGGAATTGTTTACGGCGCAGGATATGACGGGGCGATGAGGGTCATCCATAAGGGCGTGGAAGATGAACGGCAGCTCCAGCAGCTCAAACGAACAAAATACGTCCAGAGCAATATGGAAGGAATATATGGAAAAATAGAGAGAGAGCTGAAAGAAGAAAGATGGGTATTGTTCAGCGGAACTCCCTGCCAGGCAGACGCCCTTATGCGCTATCTGAATCGGCCCTATGAAAGGCTTATTGTAGTGGACTTGATATGCTATGGAGTCCCCTCTCCCGGAATCTGGAGTGATTATGTAAAATATTTGGAACGGGCGCACGGAGGGAAAATGACGGACTTTTCGTTCCGCGATAAACGGAACAGGGATAATGGACATACCTGTTCCTGTATCATCGGTGGGAAGGAGTATGCCATCTCTCTTTATCAGGACGTTTACTGCATACTATATTTTAAAAATTTAATGCTGCGTCCGTCCTGCCACAGCTGCCGGTTCTGCACAGTAAACAGGAAAAGTGACTTTACCATAGGTGATTTCTGGGGGATCGAAGGGGTCAGGCCAAAGATGGATGACGGGATGGGAACTTCTGTGGTAATTGCACACTCTAAAAAGGCAAAAAATATTTGGAATGAAATAAAAGAAGAATTTAACTGGTTTCAATGCAGCGGGGAAGACGTATTACAGCCAAGGCTGATACAGCCAACCGGCGCAGCCAGAGGGAGAAGAGCTTTTATGCTGCTTTATAAAATCATACCCCTTTTCAGGCTGGCGGCAAAACTGCCGGGGAAACGGTACGTATTTCAGAGGAAAAAGCACAATGATGGAGATGTTTAGGTACCTGACAGGAACTTTAGAAAGAGAAGAGCAAAAAACCTGGAAGATTCTGGCTATAGCCGATTTTATCAGCCCGGTTGCGGATCTTTTTAATTTTTCTGTGATTATCTATATTATCAATATTGTATTAGAGGAACAGCGGGCGTTAAAGGAGATGGGAATCTTTGCTCTTCTTATGGGGGGCATCTCCTTTTTAAAGGGACTCTTTGATCTCTATAAGAGCCGGATCCACAGCCGCTTTTTATATAATGGGGCGGAAAAATGGTCTGAAAAATTATATGAGCTGCTTCTGACAGAAGATTTACTGCATCATAATCAGAGAAGCCCTATGCAGGCGATTACTTTGATCCGCAGCGATACACAAAGCTGTATGAATATTATTGTGGCATGCACAGGTATCTGGATTAACATCTTAACCATGACAGGATATTTTGCGGTGATGATATACTCGTCAAAATGGTTTGGGATCATAAGCAGCATTTCCTTTACAATACTGATGGCGGCCATATTTTTTTTCTATCAGAACCAGATACGAGCTTACGGCGAGAGGGCCAGAATGTATGCCATTAAAGCCAACGCACAGGTAACTATCGCATATGGAAATTTTAAAGAAATGAAAATTGCCGGAGATTCCTCTTCTATGTTACAAAAGTATCAGAATGTGGGGCAGGGATATACCTGGGCACAAAAGGAATTTCAATATAAAAAGAGCATGGTCAGCGTCATTATGCAAAATCTTGTAATGACAGTAATGTTTCTCATATTAGGCTGGTTTCTCATAAATCCGGGAGAAAACACCACGCTCTTTCTTGCCTCAATGGTGGTCTACCTTACAATGCTGATTAAGATGATCCCCATTGCATATAACGTTATCGGCGGATTGAATGATGTGAAATTTTCTCAGAAATCTTATGAAGTTTTCAGAGAAGGGATGGAACGGTATCGGGAAATAAAAGAAAGGGAAAAGGAGACAGAAAAAACCAGAAAGAAACAACTGACCTTCCACCAGGGCCTTTTTGTGAAGGATCTGACCTTTTCCTACGATAAACAGAGAAAAATATTTGAAAATGCCTTTATCCATATTCCGGCAGGATGTTCAGTGGCAGTTATCGGGGTGTCCGGTATTGGAAAAACAACATTCCTGGATCTGATCCTTGGACTGCTGAAACCCGAGGAAGGAAGTATCCGGTATGATGATTATGATATTGTTACCTGCATGGATGGCAAAGGGAGCTGCCAGGCTGATATCGGGACCATCACAAGTTATATTCCCCAGACCATATACTTAAATGGAGAAACCGTATGTAATAATGTTGCTTTCTTCGAAAAGGAAGTAAACGAAGAAAAGGTAACAGAGTGCTTAAAATGTGCCCAGGTGTGGGAGGAGGTTACCCGGCTGCCGGAAGGAATCCATACAATTATAGGGGAAAACGGGACGGCGATTTCAGGAGGACAGCGCCAGAGAATTGCGCTGGCAAGAGCCTTATATAAAGACTTTGAATTGCTGGTTATGGATGAGGCTACCGCTGCCCTGGATATGGAGACAGAGAAGGCGGTAATCGATTCTATCAGACAGGTAAAAGGCAATAAGACTTTATTGATAGCAACCCATCATATGAGCCTGGCCAACGAATGTGATATGGTGTATAAAATCGAAAATATGGGGTTTGTAAGAGTAAAATAGTCCTGCAAAGAGGAGCAGAAATGGAAACATTTATAAAAGATAAAGTATCTGCTGTTATTCCTGTATTTAACGGAGCGCTTCATTTGTCATCTATGTTGGATTCTATTCTGGGACAGACCTATTCTTCTATAGAGGTAATTTTGGTTGATGATGGTTCTGCAGATAAAACGCTGGAGGTTGCAGAGAGCTATAGGGAAAAGTTTGTATCAAAAGGATATGATTATCGGATTGTACAATCGGAACATAAAAATGCATCGGCTGCCCTGAACCGGGGATTCCCCTATGTAACCGGAGAATATCTTATCTGGCCGGACAGTGATGACCGTCTTGAGAAGGAATCTGTGGAGACACGGGTGAGGTTTTTACAGGAAAATCCAGGGTATCACTGTGTCCGGTCATTGAGCTATTATTTTCAGCAGGAAACCGGAACACTGCTGCCAGCGGATGAGAAAACCGGAGACATCTCCAAAGAGGATTTGTTTTGGGATATTTTAGAAGGAAGGACCTATGTATGCTGCGGATGTTATATGCTGCGGACAGAAAGCTTTTTTAAAATTTATCCCCGGAGACGGATTCCGGAATACGATGTGGGGCAGAATTTTCAGATGCTGCTGCCCTTTATGTTTCACCATCAATGTCCAACCATTCCGGAAAAGCTGTACGGGGTCTGCGTCAGGCCGGGAAGCCATTCCAGAAGGATATTGACAAAAGAGGAAGAGGAAAAGAAATATCAGGATTATGAAAGACTGGTAGATGAAATCGCTTTTATATGCCGGATTCAGGATAAGGAGTCAAAGGAGCGGATCCAGTATTGGAAAATCAGACGCAGATATAGCCTTGCCGTAAAATTTAAAGACAGAAAAAGGATGATAGGAAGCTTATGGAAGATGAGATGGAAAATCAAAAAATATCGGTAATTATTCCGGTTTATAACACAAAAGAATACCTGGAGGACTGTGTAAACTCTGTTTTGGAGCAAACCTGGACAAAAATTGAAGTGATTTTGATTGATGATGGCTCAAAGGATGGAAGTAAAGAACTTTGTGAAGAATTGTGCAGGAGGGATAACCGGATACGGCTGTTCCCTCAGGAACACAAAGGGGTATCTGCTGCCAGAAACGCAGGGATAGAAGCGGCAGAAGGAGAATACCTTTTTTTTCTGGACAGTGATGATATGATACATCCCCAGTTATTGGAGGCTCTGTACAAATTGCAGGAAGAGAGCCATGGAGTGATAGGGACTGCCGGTATGCAGTATGCAGAGAAGGGAAGGATTCAAAAGTCCGCTGTCTGGGAAAAGGAAGACAGGCAGACGTGGGAAGGATGTTATCTGGACAATCATAAGGCAAGAAATCCTTACTTTTTTCATCATACAAAGGTAAAGCTTAATGCAATTGGAGGAAAAATGATTCTCCGGGAAGGAGTAAAAGCAATCCGGTTTAATGAAAATCTGACGCACGGTGAAGACACATGGTTTCTTTATCAGTTGATATCCAATGGAGCGGATGTTACCGTATTGTTTCGAAACTGGTATTTTTACAGGAAAAACAGAAGAAGAGAAGGAGACTATTCTGTAGAATCCTGCAGAAGCAGATATGAATGTCAGAAGGCTATCTGTGACTATGAAACAAAGAAGGGGAGAATAACGGAAGCTGTACATACGGAGTGGTGTCTTCTCTGTAATTTAGTTTTGTGGCAGGAGATGGGAAAAAGAAATAGTGATAGAGAATTAAAGGAATATGTAAAGAATTTAATAGAAACTGAAAAAAGGCAGGCTCTTTTTCCAAAAGTGGACTGGTGCAGGAGGATAGTATTCTACTTGGGATGTATATATTATCCGGTTTACAAGTTGATAGCAGATTTAATGCATTGGTATCACACAGTATTAGAGGTCCCGAAGGAGTTTCGGAAATAAAATATTTTAAGGTATTGAGTGTTTAAACAGAGAGGACATGAGATGAATAAGATATTATTTGTAATTTCCACATTAGAAGGGGGTGGTGCAGAAAGGACGTTGTCCAATATTGTAACTCATTTTCCAGATAACTGGCATGTTGATATCCTGATAAATAATAAATCATTTATCCAATATCCATATAAAGGAAGAATATTGTCTCTCTCTCTTCCGGGGTGTGGAGAAAGAAAAACGATTTTATATTTTTTGAGAGAAGTTATTAAAAGAACCTTCTATTTAAGGAAAATAAAGAAAGAAAACCACTATAGGGCATGTATCAGCTTTTTGCCAAGTTCCAATATTTCCAATGTGCTTTCGGGAAATAAATATTGTAAAACTATTGTTTCCATCCACAGTAATCCTATTAATAACAGACTTGGACTTTTTGGAAAGATAGGAGTTATCTTATCAATTAAATTGATATATGTTCATGCAGATAAAATAATAAGTGTTTCAGAAGAGATTACTTCGGGACTAATAAGATATCTGAAAATATCAAAGGGTAAAACCAGAACCATAATAAATGGATACGATAGCCAATGGCTACGGGAGAGGATGAAGGTTCCTCCCAAAAATAAAAAGGTTGAAGTCCTCCCTGCAAATGAGCAGAAAATTGTAATTACAGTAGGAAGAATGGTTGAGGAAAAGGGGCAATGGCATTTAATCAGAGCTTTTTCAAAAGTAGTAAAAAAGGAGAAAAATGCCAAATTGCTGCTTATTGGGGACGGTTTGCTAAAAGAGTACTTGGAAAAATTGGTGAATCAGTACGATTTAGGGGGAAAAGTTATTTTTATAGGATACACTGAAAATCCGTTTTGGTATTATGCATTGGCAGATGTTTTTATCTTGCCGTCGCTGTCAGAAGGATATCCCAATGCTCTGGTGGAAGCTGTCTGCTGTGGAGTGCCATGCATTGCGGCAGATGTACATTCGGGTGCGCGGGAGATACTGGCGCCTCAATTAGATGCGGCAGGAAAAAGAATAGAGGATGTATCAGAAGAAAAATACGGCGTATTGATTCCGGTATGTAGCGGACAAATGTATCAGCATCAAGAACCACTTGAATTAGGAGAAAGGAAAATGGCAGAGGCAATTTTGAAGTTATTGGAAGATGCCTCAAAAAGGTTTCATTATAGACAAAAAAGCATAGAAAGAAGTAAGGTTTTGGAAATGAATACAGTAATTGATAAATGGATTGATGTTATAGTATGAATGAGTTGGTTTCTATTATCGTACCTGCTTACCAGGAAGAATCCAGAATAGAGCGCTGCCTTCAAAGTATTCTTGCTTCCACATACACTAATCTGGAATTGATTATAGTAAATGACGGTTCCACTGACAATACAGAGAAAGTGATACAAGACTTTAAAAGGAAGAATGAGCCTCAGACAGCTTTGTTTAAACTGGTTACGGTTCCCAGGGGAGGGGCAGCTAGGGCTCGCAATTACGGATTAAGGCTTGCAAGGGGGGATTATATTGGATTTGTAGATGCTGACGATATGATTCATCCTGAAATGATCGAGAAGCTAGCTGACAGTCTGGGAAGGGGAAATGATTTATCCATATGCAGGCTTATATTTTGTGACGAAGCAGGAGTTCCAAAACCTCATCAACATGCCCCAGGCAAGGATAGGAAAAAATGCCCTAACCAGGCGCTGGAGATGATTATGTGGGAACAGATTCAGATGAGTCTTTGCGCTGCTCTGTTCCGACGTGAAGTAATTATAGGACAAGGAGGAAAACCAGAAATATTTTGTCCTGAGGATGTAGTTGCATTTGAAGATTTTGCTTTTATCTGTGAATATGCAGGCCGCTGCAGAGGTTTTGTGGAGAGATTGGACTTTGACGGTTATTTTTATTGTAAACATGAAGGGAGCTCGTCAACCCGAATCTATACTGCAAGGGAAATTTGCTATGCCTTGCAACCAATTCTGGCTATAGGGGAGAAGTTTTGTGCCCCGGGTTTTAGCTCGCATAAGCTTTTATATACATTCTTATTTATAGACTATTGGTATAAAGAAGCCCTTCGCAGCAGCAGGCATGATTTTTCTCCAGACTCGGAAAATTGGAGAATTTGTATGGAGGAGTTGGAACGATATGAGGACGTTTTCATGAATTCCCGCAAGGTTTCCCTATACAGAAAAACAGCCATGTGGATAATTAGAAGACATCCTGGCTTAGGCTGGATTGTGGCAAAGACATGGGGAAGGCTGATAATCGGAACACCCTAAAAGGAAACTCGAAGTCAAATACCCAGCAGCAAGCTGTAGGATATTTGGCCCTGGCGGCAGTTGCCAGGTGTTCATGCGAGTATGCACATTTGGTTCGTTGCTCGCGGAAATAAAATGTGACAGAGGATAGAGATATGGATGCATATTGGATATTAGAATATGTGAAAGTATTGGCCGGATATACATTTTTAATGTTTCTATGGCCCTCCGTTGTCTTTGGAGAGTATTTAAAAGGAAAATCAAAGAGAGATATCTTCAGCTTCTGCGTAACGGTTCAAATTGTTATGATAAATACCGTTGTCCTTATGCTAGGCCTCTTTGGGATTTTACATATCAGGCTGGTTGCCATTTTGTTCTATGGAATTTTTCTGGCAGCTGTCCTGCGAAAAGGCTGGTTTCAAAGGCTTCTGGCAGGTAAGGATAAAATAAAGCTACAGGGGATTCCCAAAGTGAAAGGGGAATGGATTCTTCTGATGGCTGTGGTTGGCTTTGGAACTCTTTACTTTTCCTATGGGTCATTCCAGATCCATTCTTATGGGGTATACGATGTATTTCTCCATCATGGATGGGTCAATAAGCTGGCAGAGGGAAAAATATTTCCAAACGGCATTTATCCGGAAGGAATGCATTGCTTTATTTATTGTCTGTACGCTTTATTTGGGATTCGTATTTACAGCAGTATGCTGTACTTACAGAGCATTCATATTGCAGTTTTTTTTCTGTCAGCCTATGTTTTGCTTCGGGAAGTCTTTCACTGGCGCTATTCGCCGATTTTTGTACTTTGTCTTTATGCGGTCCTGGATATTTTTGGGGGACACTCTATGTACCGGCTTCCACTGACACTGCCCATGGAGTTTGGCCTGCATACACAGTTTCTGTGCGGGGCGTATTTTGCCCGCTATATGAAAAAAACAGGGCCTGAGCAGGGAAAACGAACCGATCTGTTTCTGTTTGCGATGGCATTAGCGGCATCTATAGCATCCCATTACTATACCACAATAATGGCTTTTATTGTCTGTGTAGCATTTACTTTTATTTATATAAAAAAGCTTTTCCGGCCGGCCTGTTTGCTTCCCTTGTTTATTTCCGTTTTTTGGGGATGTATGATTGGCACGATTCCCATACTGGGAGGAATGATTAAGGGAATCCCGTTTCAGGGTTCCATAACATGGGCGTTAAACCAACCAGCCAGCAGTATGGCCAGTGAGGAAGTACAGGAAAGTACGCTGGAAAATACAGAAATTCTCAGAGGACCTTTGGATTTAACAGAGGAAGACTGGGAAGTTGTGGACAAATTACCAGATATAGGACAGAAAGTAGCAAAGGGAGTCATAAAAACCGAATATTTTATCAAAGAAATGTATGAAAGCGGATATCAGAAGACTTTTGAAAAGGAAAGAGGAGTACGGATTTTTCAGATAACAGTAGGGATGCTGATATTTGCTGTTCTAAGCAGACATAAAAAATTTAAATTTATCGGAAAAGCAAATAAGGAATATTTTTCAATTATTCTGCTTTCGTTTTTATCGATATTCCTTTGCGCCAGCTGTAGAGAAAAGAGCTGGGGATTTCCTGTTACGATTCCGGAACACCGCTTTTGCGCGGAAGGTTTTTTGATGACATATGCGGTGGTGATGATGCCGGTGGATCTTCTTTTCTTTGTTGCGTCGCGCTTTCACTATCAATATATCTGGAAGGCAATGTCCTATATTTTGACGGCAGGGATTTATGTACTGGTAAACTACCAGGAGAATTTTCATGAATTTTTATTCTACTCTTTAAACCGGTATGATGCTGCAGCATGGGTAACGGATTCTATTATAAAAGAATTTCCCAAAGACAGCTATACCATTGTCTCTCCCATGGAGGAATCTTTTCAGGTTGCCCTTTACGGATCCCATGAGGATATCTGGGAATTCCTTAAGAAAAGCGAAGATGAGAAGTACACGCTTCCTAAAGAACACATTTTTATCTATGTGGAAAAGAAGCCTATTGAGTACCATCAAATGTACTTTTTCCATGGGCCTAAGTGGCTGGGACTAAGCAAAAACTCATCAATCAGGGCAACGGAAATTTCAAAAGAAGCCGCCGGGGAAGATTTGGCGGAATACATAGAACCTATGTGGGGACCGTACGCCGGGGGACGGACGGTTCTGGAGTCAAAAGTATATGAATATTGCCGGACTTTTTCAGAGGCAAATCCATCTGTACTGAATGTATATTATGAAGATGAGGCTTTTGTTTGCTACTATTTGAAACAGGATGCGGATAAGCCGTATAATTTGGCGGGAGAATGAGATGAAATCGATACTGTTTGTGATTAATACCATGGGAATGGGCGGCGGAGAGAAAGCGATATTGGAATTGCTAAAACAGATAGATTTGAAAAAATATCAGGTCTCTTTGTTTGTCCTTACCGGCCAGGGAGAATTGATCGATCAAATACCAGAGGGAGTAAAAGTATTAAATGAACAGTACTTTCCCATTTCTGTGCTTAATTATACAGGGAAGATAAGACTTATGAAAACAGTGGTAAAGAATCTGCTCACAAGGGGGATTATCTTTAAGAGAATGGGATATATCACAGAAAATCTTTGGGATATGATAAGAAAAGGAAGTATCCGGTATGACAAGCTTTTCTGGAAAATCCTTTCTGACGGCGCGCAAAGGCTGGATAACCATTACGACCTTGCGGTGGCTTACCTGGAAGGAGGAGCAGCGTATTATATCGCTTCCTATGTAAATGCCGGTAAGAAAGCAGCATTTATACATACAAATTACGGCCTTGCAGGCTATAACAGAAAATTAGATGAGGACAGTTATTTAGAGTTTGACAGTATCTTTACAGTAGCAGAAAATGTAAAGGAGGCGTTTTTGTCTGCTTATCCGGAATGTAAGGATCGCACGAAAGTGCTGTATAACCTGATAGATCGGGATAGAATTGTAAAAAAGGCAAAAGAGCCGGGAGGATTTTCAGATGGCTTTGACGGATTTCGGATTTTGACAGTCGGCCGTCTGGTTCCGGAAAAGGCTCATGATATCAAGATCAGGGCTATGGAGATTTTGAAAAGGGCCAGGAAAGGATTCCGGTGGTATGTCCTGGGAGAAGGGAAATTGCGAAAGAAACTGGAAAATCAGATCCGCAGGGCAGGGCTGGAAAAGGACTTTATACTCCTTGGGACGGTAAACAATCCTTTTCCCTACTATGCACAATGTGATCTATATGTCCACGGGACTTATCTGGAAGGAAAAAGTGTCGCCATAGAGGAGGCCCAGATCCTGGGGTGCGCCATATTGGTATCGGATTACAGCGGCGTAAAAGAGCAAGTGCGGGATGGGGTGGACGGCGAAGTGTGTAAGCTTGAGCCGGAAGCACTGGCTCAAAAGATATTAGATTTTGCAGACCATCCTGAAAAAAGGAAGGTATATGGCCTTGCTGCGTCAAAAAGAGAACGGGCCAATGCTTTAACGGAAGTAAATAAACTTTTAGAGCTGCTGTCATAACTCTGGTTTTATTTTGCCAGTATTGAATTTCCCATAACCCCTTTACATTTTACTGGTTCTATATTAATATAATAACCGGCTTTTTATCTGAAAATGGACAAAGAGACAAAACCAGAAAAAGGAAGTTGAGTATGGAAAGAGAAAATTTTAAATCAAGGCTTGGTTTTATCCTGATTTCCGCAGGATGCGCCATCGGTATTGGAAATGTATGGAAATTTCCCTATGTGACTGGACAGAACGGCGGCGGTATCTTTGTACTGTTTTATCTGTTCTTTTTGATAGCAGTGGGAGTACCGGTTTTAACTATGGAGTTTGCAGTGGGACGGGCCAGCAGAAAGAGCCCGGTATGCTGCTATCAGGAGCTGGAAAAGCCGGGCAGCAAATGGCATATCCATGGACTGGCGGCCATGCTGGGAAACTATGTGCTGATGATGTTTTACACCTCAGTGGCCGGTTGGATGCTGTGCTATTTTGTGAAGTTTTTAAGAAATGATTTTCAGGGAATGAACACGGAGGCAGTGGCCGGAGAGTTTTCCAATATGTTAGGGAATCCGGTAAGCATGACCTTTTGGATGGCAGTGATTGTAGCAGTTGGATTTGCCATCTGTTCTTTGGGCCTTCAGGCCGGAGTGGAGCGGATTACCAAGATAATGATGCTTGGGCTTTTAGCCCTGATTGTGGTGCTGGCCGTTAACAGTGTTTCCCTGGAGGGCGGCATGGAAGGCCTGAAATTTTATCTGGTCCCGGATTGGAGTAAGGTAGAGGAAGTGGGACTTGCCAATGTTATTATTGCAGCCATGAACCAGGCCTTCTTTACCTTAAGCCTTGGTATCGGATCCATGGCTATTTTCGGAAGCTATATGAGCAAGGATCACACTCTCTTTGGAGAGTCAGTTCAGATTGCAGTTCTGGATACCTTTGTAGCCATTGTTTCCGGCCTGATCATTTTCCCGGCCTGTTTTGCCTTCGGTGTGGATCCGGGAGCCGGCCCGGAGCTGATTTTTATCACACTGCCCAACGTATTTAATGTAATGGCCGGAGGCCGGTTGTGGGGAAGCCTGTTTTTCCTGTTTATGACCTTTGCGGCCTTCTCCACTATCATAGCAGTATTTGAGAATATTATGGCCTGCTGTATGGACAAGTGGGCCTGGAGCCGGAAAAAGACGGCTCTTATTAACGGAATTGTAATTTTTGCCGCGTCTGTTCCCTGTGTATTGGGTTATAATGTCTGGAGCGGCTTCCAGCCCAGAGGCGCAGGAAGCGCGGTGCTGGATTTAGAAGACTTTATTGTCAGCAATCTGCTGCTGCCGGGAGGTTCTTTGATTTTCCTGCTGTTCTGTGTGACCAAATGGGGCTGGGGATTTGACAACTATCTGGCAGAGGCCAATACCGGTACCGGATTAAAGTTCCCGCGGTCTTTAAGATGGTATGTAACATTTGTGATTCCGGTTGTGATTCTGGTAATCCTGGTGATGGGATTAAAGTAGGCCTTCACAGAACCTGCGGAGGATTTTTACAATAAAATAAGCATACAAAGGGGATGTGGCCCATGGTTTCATTTTGCCACATCCCCTTTGCAGAATATTTCAGAGGTTCTTTCGGCTTGTCACAGAAGCTCTTTTATACTATAATCATAAAACAACTAGGAGAAAACATTGAGTGTAAATTATAAAATGGTCCTGCAATATGACGGAACCAGATATGACGGATGGCAGAGGCAGGTAACCACAGATAAGACGATTCAGGGAAAACTGGAGGCAGTATTAAGCCGGTATGAAGGCGGGAAGGTAGAGGTTCACGGCTCCGGACGAACCGACGGCGGCGTTCATGCCGACGGCCAGGTGGCAAATTTTTATCTTGCCGAAAAAAAGAGCGGAGAGGAAATTCGGGGGTATTTGAATACTTACCTGCCTGAGGATATCCGGGTGCTTTCTGTGGAACAGGCGCCATACCGGTTTCACAGCCGCCTCCACGCAGTCCGGAAAACCTATGCTTACCGGATTGAAATGGGAGAAAAGAAGGACGTTTTTACCAGAAAGTACACTTATGGACTGGGAAAACCTCTGGATGTAGAAAGAATGAAGGCGGCTGCCGGATTGCTTTTGGGAACCCATGACTTTAAAAGCTTTTGCGGAAACCGGAAGATGAAAAAAAGCACGGTGCGTACGATTGAAAGAATTGATTTTTACCAGGATGGCACAAAACTGACTGTCCGATATACGGGAAACGGTTTTTTACAGTACATGGTGCGGATTCTTACCGGAACCTTGATTGAGGTGGGAGCCGGAGAGAGGGAACCGGAAAGCGTAAAAGAAACCCTGGCAGCTCTTTCCAGAGAAGCGGCAGGCCACACGGCTCCGCCGGAGGGTCTGTGCCTGGAATTGGTAGAATACGAAAATATTTTCAGTAATTTGCAATAACTTTAAGGATTTGTGCATTAACTAATTAGGAAAGGAATTTCGGTCCATGTTGCCATTGGATGTGATTGGCCTTGGGGGGAACCCGAATTCAGACGGTTTTGACGGCGACAAGCTGCTTGGCCGTATTGCAAAAGGGGACCAGGAGGCATTCCTGCAATTATATAAAAATACAGACCGAACCGTATACAGCTTTATCCTGTCTATTTTAAAAAATCCTCAGGATGCAGAGGAGGTAATGCAGGAGACCTATATGAAGGTGTGGGTTTCGGCATCTGCTTATCATTCGAAAGGGAAGCCTCTGGCCTGGATTTTTACCATAGCGCGGAATCTTTGTTATATGAAATTCCGTGAACAGAAGCACCGGGCAGATGTGCGGCTGGAGGATTTAAACGGAGAGGAGACGGGCGAAATATGCGCCCAGATAGAAGACGCAGCGGACAAAGTGGTCTTAAAAGCGGCCCTGGAGATCTTAAAGGAAGAAGAGAGGGAGATTGTTCTGCTTCACGCAGGGGCCGGTATGAAGCACCGGGAGATAGCGGCCGGTTTAGGAATGCCTCTGGCCACTGTGTTGTCTAAGTACAACCGGGCTATGAAAAAATTAGAACAATATTTAAGAGAGGAGTGAGGATATGGAAAATCAGCAGACTTGGAACCGGCAGCAGATGGAAGAACAGATAAAGTCTGCCCTTACAGACCTTACTCCCGATATATGGAACAAATTGGATTTGTCAGTGCCTCAGGAACTGGGGGAATCCGGTCGGCGGAAAAAGACTGCCGGGGGAAAGGGGATTTCCTTTGTGGGGAGAGCCAGAACCATGGCGGCAGCGGCCTGCCTGTGCCTGGCGTTAGGAGGCGGTTTTTCCTATTATGAATTTGGCCAGATCGTAACGGTAGTGGGTCTGGATGTAAATCCCAGTGTGGAATTGTGCTTAAACCGGCAGGATCGGGTAGTGAAAAGCATTGCCATCAATGAAGACGGGGAGGCTGTTATTTGTCAGGAAAACATAAAGGGAAGAAAGCTGGAGGAAGCGGTGGATTCTGTCATTACTACTATGACGGAACAGGGATATTTAAAAAAGAATGAATCAGAGAGAAGCGCTGTCTTGGTGACGGTTTCTTCCAAAAAGAAAGAGGACGGGAAACAGGAGCTGTGCCGGAGTCTTTCCTCTAATGTTGAACATTCCCTTGCTGTGAATGAAGTCCAGGCAGTGGTCTACGAGCAGCCTGCCGTGGTGGAAGAAGAAGCCCGCCAGGAGATCCTTCAGCTGGCGGAGGAATACCAGATTTCCCAGGGAAAGGCTTCTTTTATTCAGGCGCTGGTTGAGGAAAACGAGAATGTTCAGGCTGAGGATGTTCCCAGCCTGGCAGCTATGACTATGGGAGAGCTTTCTGCCCGGATTGATCAACAGTCGTATCAGCTGAAGAGTGAGGTTCAGGTAACCTCAGTTACGGAAGAAACAATACGCCGGGTAAGGGAGGAAGAACCGGAAGGAAGGGCTTCCATGCCGGCTCAGGAAGAAACGGCGGTTTTAGAGGCCGGGAGCAGGCCGGATAAAACGGATTCCGGCAAAGGAGAGACAGAGACGGCAGGCACAGACAGGCCGGAGGCAGAAAATAGTTCGGCAGGAAATATAGATGAGAAAAATGTGGGAGATATCGATACAGATTCGGAAGAAATACTGGAATCGGTGGATGATAACTCCAATAATAAAGAAAAAACAGAAGGTTCTGTGGGAGAAAAGAACGGAGAGACAGAGGAAAGAACTCAGGCTCAGGAGACAGAACAGCCCGGACAGACGGCAGATACAGAGAAAACGGAGGCTGGAGCGGAAGAGACAGTGGGAACCGGCGGGCAGGCATTGGAGGAGGAAAGCCGGCCATCTGACGAGTCAGGGGAAGCTGGAACAAACCAGTCCATAGAGGAAACGGAATCAGGCCAGGCCGGGGAAAACCGGCCCGTAGAGGAAACAGAGACAGACCCGGCCGGAACCAGCGGATCCTTAGAGGGAGCGGAGACAGACCCGGCTATAACGGATCCGTCTTCAGACGGAGCGGAAACAGAGCCGACAGAGACAAGCAAGACCTCCGACAGCACATCCCAGGAAGAGGGAGATGTTGCAGAAGACTCTGACAAAAGTGATGAAAACCAAAACGGAATGACCCAGGATACTCCTTTGGAGGAAGCGGTGCCGGACGGCTCTGGACTTTCGGGTGAAAGGGCGGAGGAAGAAATCCCGGAAGATCTGCCTTCAGATGAAACTTGCATAGAGAATCTTCCTGGAGAGAACGATTTGGAAGCTTCTTCCAAGAAAAATCCTGACACTGTCCGGACGGACTCTGTACCTTATGAGACAGGAGAAAAGGCAACGGTGATTAAACGGGATGAGATTCACCAGATTTTGGAGCAGATAGAGAACGAGGCAGAATGGTGCTGGAAAGACGAATCCGGCGCTCACGTTATGCCAGGCCCCGGAACGACAGACCTGCAGGAGGACACAGGACAGAAGGATGAAAGGCAGAAGATTGCGCCAGGTCCCGGCATGGAGGAATCTATCTGGGAAAAAGAATTTCTGGATCAGGAGGATCAGGTTGCCCGATGGCTGCATGGCCCGGGAATTTCTCCTAGCGGAGATCGGCTGATAGGATACTCTATCCGCAATTCTACAACTCATTTTTCCGGAGACGGAGCTTTTTCCGGCCTTTTTAATAACAGGGGCATTATAAGAAGAGACAGCAGAAGTAAAATCCGGATGAACGCCTGGTATCGCAGCCTGGTGCAAAACTTTGAAGAAATTAGGTAAAAAATGCTTGACCAACGAGTGATGTTATTGTATAATACACTCGTTGCGTTAATGGGCTATCGCCAAATGGTAAGGCAACGGACTCTGACTCCGTCATTTCAAGGTTCGAATCCTTGTAGCCCAGCGCAGAAAAAGAGCGTTAAAACCTGATTTTGCCGGGTCTTAAGGCTCTTTTCAGTATTTAGATAAAAAGACGAAGATGGCTTTTACGAGGAATTAACGACTTACCTCTGGACAATCCAAAGATAATCAGATATAATGATACTTGATTTTAGGATGAGGAAGTATATGTATCAGTTAGAGAGCAGGATTCGTTACAGTGAGACAAACGAGGCTGGATTCCTTACAATGACCGGGATTATCAACTATTTTCAGGATTGCAGCACTTTTCACTCTGAGGACTGCGGGGTAGGAGTGGCTTTTTTAGAGAAAGAGCACCGGGCATGGATGCTGTCCTCCTGGAGAATTG
>CAJTOL010000031.1 GCA_910577645.1 uncultured Lachnospiraceae bacterium | reverse complement strand
TATTTCTAATGATACGCTTATCATAATTCATCATCTAATCAAGGTCGATATAAACGGTTACATTCGTTTCTCTCCATTGATTTTTCCTTACATACTGTCCGTTAGCCTTTCGGTAAGCTGCCGCCTGCTCGAAAGATAGCGGTAATTCAAAGGAAAGAGAACTCCTACCTACTTTGTATAGCCGCCTGAGCCGCTGCCAATCTTGCGATGGGTACGCGGAAGGGTGAGCAGGATACATAATCCAAACCAATCTTATGGCAGAATTCTACGGAAGACGGGTCGCCGCCGTGCTCGCCACAGATACCTACATGCATATCAGGACGTACCGGCTTACCTAACTTAATGGACATCTCCATCAGTTTGCCAACGCCAGTCTGATCTAACTTAGCAAAAGGATCGTTCTCGAAGATCTTGGCATCATAGTAAGCGTTCAGGAACTTGCCTGCATCGTCGCGGGAGAAGCCATAGGTCATCTGAGTTAAGTCATTGGTACCGAAGCAGAAGAATTCAGCCTCTTTTGCAATCTCGTCAGCAGTTAATGCTGCTCTCGGGATCTCAATCATAGTACCTACTTCGTACTTTAAGTCAACGCCTGCTGCCGCGATTTCAGCATCAGCGGTTTCTACTACAAACTTCTTAACATACTTTAACTCTTTTACATCGCCAATTAACGGAATCATAATCTCCGGTACGATGTTCCAGTCAGCATGAGCTTTCTTTACGTTAATAGCGGCACGGATCACTGCCTTGGTCTGCATCTTGGCAATCTCCGGATAGGTAACTGCCAGACGGCATCCGCGGTGTCCCATCATGGGGTTAAACTCATGAAGAGACTCGATAATATTCTTGATCTGCTCAACGGTCTTGCCCTGAGAGTTTGCCAGCTTCTCGATATCGGCTTCCTCAGTGGGAACGAACTCATGCAGCGGCGGGTCTAAGAAACGGATGGTAACCGGGTTGCCTTCCAGAGCCTCGTATAACTTTTCAAAGTCGCTCTGCTGTACGGGAAGGATCTTCTCCAGAGCTGCTTCTCTCTCTTCTACAGTGTCAGAGCAGATCATCTCACGGAATGCATCAATTCTGTCGCCCTCAAAGAACATATGCTCGGTACGGCAAAGGCCGATACCCTCTGCGCCTAACTCTCTTGCCTTCTTAGCGTCAGCAGGAGTATCTGCGTTGGTTCTTACTTTTAATCTTCTGTACTTGTCAGCCCAGGCCATGATTCTGCCGAATTCGCCGGCAATGGTAGCATCTACAGTGGGGATGATACCGTCGTAAATTTTACCGGTAGAACCGTCAATAGACAGCCAGTCGCCTTCATGGTACTCTTTGCCGCCTAAAACAAACTTCTTGTTTGCCTCGTCCATAGCAATATCAGAGCAGCCGGATACACAGCAAGTACCCATACCGCGGGCAACTACTGCAGCATGAGAGGTCATACCGCCGCGGACAGTCAGGATACCCTGAGCAGCCTTCATACCCTCAATATCTTCCGGAGAGGTTTCCAGACGAACCAGAACTACCTTCTCACCCTTTGCCTTCCACTCTTTTGCGTCCTCTGCAGTAAATACAATCTTACCGCATGCAGCGCCCGGAGATGCAGCCAGAGCCTTTGCAACCGGCTCAGCCTTCTTTAATGCTTCAGCGTCAAACTGAGGATGGAGCAGGGTGTCTAAGTTTCTCGGGTCAATCATCTTAACAGCCTTTTCCTCAGTGATCATGCCCTCATCAACTAAGTCGCAGGCAATCTTTAACGCAGCCTTTGCAGTTCTCTTGCCATTACGGGTCTGAAGCATATACAGCTTCTTATCCTCAATGGTAAACTCCATATCCTGCATATCGCGGTAATGATCTTCCAGGGTATTGCAGATGCCTACAAACTGGTCGTAAACTTCCGGCATAACTTCTTTTAACTGATCAATCTTCTGGGGTGTACGTACACCGGCTACTACGTCCTCACCCTGTGCGTTCATTAAGAACTCGCCCATCAGGTGCTTCTCGCCGGTAGCAGGATCGCGGGTGAAGGCAACGCCGGTACCGGAAGTCTCACCCATGTTGCCGAATGCCATCATCTGTACGTTTACAGCAGTACCCCAGGAATAGGGAATATCGTTGTCGCGGCGGTATACATTTGCTCTGGGGTTGTCCCAGGAACGGAATACGGCCTTAACAGCTTCCATAAGCTGAACCTTGGGATCGGTGGGGAAGTCTTCCCCAATCTTAGCCTTGTACTCAGCCTTAAACTGGTTAGCCAGCTCCTTTAAGTCGTCAGCAGTCAAATCAACGTCCTGAGTAACGCCCTTGTTTGCTTTCATCTTGTCGATAAGCTCTTCAAAATATTTCTTTCCAACTTCCATAACAACGTCGGAGAACATCTGGATAAATCTTCTATAGCAGTCCCATGCCCAGCGGGGATTGCCGGACTTAGCTGCCAGAACTTCTACTACTTCTTCATTCAGACCCAGGTTTAAGATGGTGTCCATCATACCAGGCATGGATGCACGTGCGCCGGAGCGAACAGAAACCAGAAGGGGATTTTCCTTATCGCCGAACTTCTTGCCGGTAATCTCCTCCATCTTGGTAATGTACTCCATAATCTGACCCATAATTTCGTCATTGATTACACGGCCGTCCTCATAATACTGAGTACAAGCCTCGGTGGTAATGGTGAAACCCTGGGGAACCGGAAGACCTAAATTCGTCATCTCAGCCAGGTTTGCGCCCTTGCCGCCTAACAGGTTTCTCATGTCGGCATTGCCTTCTTTGAACAAATAAACCCATTTTGCCATCGATAAATTCCTCCTAAAAGTTTGAGTGTGGCAACCGGAATCTGCTGCAGAGCTGCACTTCCGGCTGTGTGCCTTTACAAGCGCACATATAGAAAAACCCTTAGGGCTTGTCTACTCTTTGGGTTCTTCTATATATGCGCTTGCTATTAATGTCTATCGTAAATATTATAGCATAATTTCACTTACCGTAAAGTGATTTCCCTTTCAATTTTCCAAAAAAATGCAGGTTTTTCACGCTTTTTTTTCTGTAAGGGCTTACAAATATATGCATTTTCGAGTATCTGTTTTTCATTCGGATTTGCGAATTTCAGCCCTTTTCTGTCAATGGATTTAATCTAATGGTGAAAGGATACAGGCCAGAAAAATATTCAGATTAAATTCCTTTTTTGACGCAAGCCTTTTTTCCAAATATTCCAGATTTGATTCCTCATGCTCCACCTCTCTGGCATAAATATAAAGAAATTCAGGCAGCTCTTCTCCCAGCCGTTTTTCCATCTGCTTAAGCATCAGACAGTGGTAAACTGCCAGCTTGGCCTTGGTAAACACATCGTCATCATAAACTGCTCCCACCAGATACAAATCCAGATAGGTAACCAGCAGATGCTCATAACATACCTGGCTTTTCTCTTTGGCAGCGCTTCCCCTGCCAGGCCCCTGACTCTCCCGGAAAGCTGAAAAGCTGGCGCGGGACAGGCACTGTTTCCAGCGCCTGCAGGCAGGCGGCAGTTCCCACAAAAGATCCGACAGCCGGTCTAACAACCGCTCCCGGCTGCGGCTGTCTACCCGGCAGAAATCCAGGCGGCGCAAAAAGCCCGGCCTGCTTTCTGCTGCAGCAAACCGGTATTTTTCCAGTACCTTTACAACTGCTGTCAGCCTGGGCCGGTTTTGATAGGTTCCCAGCCGTGACTGGACGTCATGGGCCATGGCCAGCACTGCTGCCATACGGGTTTCCAGCGGCAGCTTCCTGTCCTGGCTGATTTGGATTGCAGTATCCCGGACTGCAAGGAGGGCAGAAAGAAGATCTGCTTCCACCTCTTCCTCCGGACGGGCAGTTTTGGGAAGTTCTTTTTCTATAAATTTAATAGGTTCTCTCTGATTCAGCACCAAATCCACAGCAGCCGGACAGGACAGTGATAAGGACCACTCTCTTCTGGCACCGTATTCCTCCATGTGGCGGGGATAACGGCGGCAGGCAGTACAAAGCATGCCCTCTCCTTTTTCCTTCTGAAGGCGGCACAGTCCCTGTTCCAAAAACGGACAGACTCCATTCCGGAAAATCAGGCTTTTGGCAGAAAAGTCCACCCATCGCCTTAAGGGCCTTTTTAAAGGCCCTCTTTCCTCCCGGTAACTCTCTAAGGTTTTGGGATCTATCTGAATCTCCCACCCCTGGCAGCAGGTATCCGGGCAGTTATCCGCCAGACATTGAAACCGGGGTATATAAGACGCACAGCGCACTATCATAAAACCATCTCCCATGGCTTCCTTATTATTGGCTGATGATAAATGTAAATTCTATGTCCTTTTCTGCAGATACCCAATAGGCTTCCTCCACATCACAGCCCCAGCTGTCGATTCCGCCTACCCCCCGCATAGCAGCCAGAACAGACACCACAGTACGCCTTGGAACCGGCAGTTCTTCTTTGTGCAGGGCGCTTTCCAGCTCCTGGGGCGTATAGGGAAGGGCGCTGAAATGGAAGGGCTTTTCCCCTGCCATGGTGATTTTTAAATAATCTTCTCCTGAAGCGTAAAGCTTCATCCATACCGTGTCCATATGGCAGCCGTATTCCTGAGGCACCAGGTAATCCGGTTTTTCCGGACAGCTTTCCCAGATGCCGAACCTGCCTCCCTTTTTCCGATCCGGATAGGTCTCGCCGCTAAGGCCCTGCCACTCTGTTCTGGCGGCTGAAAACGGCAGCACAAACCGAAGGCCAAACAACGGAAGCGCCGGCAGACCCTCCCTGCCGAAATAATGGGTGTCCACTCTAATAGCGCCGGAAGCGTCTACGGTGTAGGAAACTTCCACTCTGGCAGCCGGATTGGTACAGGTCTCGTATTGATAAGTAATGGAAACCTGGTTTTCTTCTTCCTCCACCTGCCAGCCGGTGCAGTTGATAAATTGATCGGCAGCCGCCCACATGGCGCTCTTTTTATCAAATCCATTGCCCTTGTCATTTTCTGTGGTGGCGCGCCAGAAGGCAGGCAGTGCCGGACGGTAGACCCACTCTCTGTCTTTGTAAACCAGGGACACAATCCCATGCTGGGCGTAAGAGAAAATCACATGAAAATCCCGGCCTTTTACTCCTAAGTTCACATCTCCCCGGATCACTGTAAAGGGCCTTTCTTCATCCGGCTCTTTAGACAAGATATCTTTCCGGATCTGGTTCTGCGCCGCCCTGGCAGCCGCCTTATTGGCCTCATCCCATTCCCGGCGCTCCTTTTTGCTGCTGTACCAGTAGCGCACCTCCTGCATAGCCGGTTTTTCCGTGCGGTCGGCAAAGACAATCCCGTTTCCGCTGAAGGCATAATCTGTTGGCCGGTCGTCAAAGTCGCCGCCATAGCCCAACACCTCTCTGCCGTCTACATCCTTTCGGTAAATGGCCTGATCGATATAATCCCAGATAAATCCTCCCTGATACATGGGGAACTGATCTAAGAGGCGGATGTAACTCTCCATGCCTCCTATGGAGTTGCCCATATCATGCATGTATTCGCAGAGAAGGAAGGGCTTTTCCGGATTATTTTCCAGATACTCCCTTACCTCTTGGGGAGTTGCGTACATCCGGCTCTCCACATCACTGATATCGTTAAATTCCCGGTTCCAGAACACACTCTCGTAGTGTACCACTCTGGAAGGATCTGTGTCATGGAAGTAGCGGCTCATGGCCCGGATACACTCTCCGGCATAAGACTCATTTCCGCAGGACCACCACAAAATACAGGTATGGTTTTTATCTCTCTCCAGCATGGAAGATGCCCGATCCAGCACACATTCTTTCCACTGAGGCAGACTTGCCGGTACATTCCAGGAAGGCTCGCAGGCGCCCATTTTCTGCCAGGATCCATGGCTTTCCAGGTTGGTTTCGTCCATAACATAAATGCCGTTTTCGTCACACAATTTGTACCACAGGCTCTGGTTGGGATAATGGCAGGTACGGACAGCATTAATGTTGTTTTTCTTGAGAATAGCAATATCAGCCAGCATGTCCTCTTTAGTGATAGCTCGTCCGCGGCGGGGATTCCATTCATGACGGTTAACGCCGTTTATGATAATCCGCTGGCCGTTTATCTCCATAATTTTGTTTTTGATCTCAAAACGGCGGAACCCTACGGCATACGGGATCACCTCCATCAGACGGCCTTCTGACCCGTATACGCTGATTTCCAACTGATAAAGATAAGGGTTTTCACTGCTCCAGCGGTTTATTTCCGGAAGCTCTGCCTCCCCGGCAAGAATATAGGGGCCGTAGGAAAAGGGGGATTTTTCATCGTCTTCATTCTGTAAATTATCCCGGGCATCCTCCTTGCCGTCAGGCGTTCCTGCCCAATTTCCAGACTGGACGATCTGACCTTCCTGATCCTTTAATTTCCAGGAAAGGGACATGCTTTCTCCGGAGGCCTTAACTTTCAGCCTAAAGGTTCCTGTGGTACAGTCCTCTTTCAGTCCCGCCTGAACCCACAGATCCTCTATGTGACATTCCGGCTTGGCAAACAGGTATACATCCCGGAAGATCCCGGAAAACCGAAAGAAGTCCTGATCCTCCAGCCAGGCAGCGCTGGAACGCTTGTAGACCTCCACGCACAGCCGGTTTCCGGCATCCCTTACTGCATCAGTCAGATCAAATTCTGACGGGGTAAAAGTATCCTCGCTGTATCCAATAAACTTGCCGTTAAGCCACACAAAAAAGGCCTGCTCCACGCCCTGGAAAGAAATGCACACCCGCTTGCCCTGAAGGGATTTTTCCAGGTCAAAGACCGTTACATAAGAGCCTACCGGATTATAGTCCCAGTCAATGTGGGGCGGCCGCAGAAACGTGCGCCCGTCCCAGGGATACATGGTATTGATGTAGTGAATTTTGTCATAACCCTGAAGCTCTATATGGCCCGGCACCTCAATGGTTCCAAAGCCGGAATCGTCATAATTTTCTTTATAAAAATCCTCCGGCCGCTCTGCAGGACGGCTGGAAAAAGCAAAGCGCCACTGACCGTTTAAGGACTGGTACAGGCTTCTATTGCCTGCTTCCCTGTCCTCATTATTTTCATAATAGATATGATCCGAATGAGCATCCAGACGGTTCACCCGAAAAATCTCCGGATCCTCCAGCCAGGATAAATCAGGCCACACAACTTTCTCCTTCATATTTTTCTCTTTTCCTCCTTTTCCTTGTTTTCCTTTATAGAAAGGCTGCTGCAGATATTTTACTCCTTAACTGCTCCGGCGGCAATACCTGCCAGAATATATTTCTGGAAAAACAAATAAATCAGAATGGTGGGCAGCATAATGATAATAATGCCTGCCGCCAGGCTTTGCCAGGATCCCTGTTGAGCATTGGCATAATTCATCAAAAAGGTAGTGAGCGTCCGAAGTCCGTTTTTGGGCATATACAGGTAAGGAATGTACATATCATTGATAATATTGATAGCCTTGATAATGATAACCGTAGCTGTTGCCGGAGCTAAAAGAGGAAAAATAATCCGCACAAATAATTCAAAGTACCCGCAGCCGTCCAATAAGGCGCTTTCGTCCAGGGACACGGGGAGGGTGGAGATAAACTGCCGGTAAATATAAAGCTGCATCAAATCCGAAGCCACATAGATGATAATGGGCGCTCCCAGAGAGTTGTAAAGCCCAAGCCCATTGATAATTTTAAACCGGGCAATTTCGGTTACAAAGGTGGGAATCAACATTCCTGCAAAGAACAAACCCACAATAATTTTCTTAAAGCGAAACTGGAATCTTTCGATAATAAAGGCTGTAATGGTCCCAAACAATACATTGAAAAAGATGCTGACTACCAGGATAATTCCGGTATTTTTAAAACCGACCAGTAAATATTTATCATTTAAAACCTTCCGAAAGTTTTCCAGAGTAAACCGGCTCTTTGGCGGCAGCAGCAAGGGGGAAATCTTTACCATATCCGCCTTGGTTTTAAAGGCAGCAAACAGCACCAGTACTATGGGCGCCAGCACAACAGCCACCATGGCAAGACATAAAAGCTGTTTCAGAAGCTGGGACAGGACTCTTTTCGTTCTCATAATCACTTGTCTCCTTTCAGAATCAGTCCATGGATAATCTTATTCTGTATTACATAGATCACCACAATCATAACCATAATGGCCACCGCCATAGTGGAAGCCATCCCAAAATTTGAGAAGGTAAATGCCGTTTTAATTGTATACAAAGTAAAAGTGGAGGAGGAATAGCCCGGTCCGCCTGCGGTCATAACAAAGGGGATATCAAATACCTGAAGAGCTCCCCGGATGTTGTCAAAAAGGACAAAATCTACCATCAGCATAATAGCCGGAATCTGAATATACCGGAACATCTGCCAGGCATTTGCTCCATCCACTCTGGCCGCCTCCTGGACGTCCTGGGGAAGAGACTGAAGAGCGGCCATAAACAGAATCACATGATAGCCTGAGAATCTCCACAGGGATACAAAAGCCAGTACAAAATTAATAATCTTAGGATCGGACAGCCAGTTATGGGACAGCATACTTAAATGAAGAACTTTTAAGATTTCATCAAAGGCGCCGTTAATAGGAGAAAAAAAGTAAGAAAATGCATAGGAAATGGCAACTCCGTTGATTATGTAAGGCATAAATACCATAGTTTTATAAAGCTTGGCCGCCCGCAGCTTAGATGTCAGCAGTACCGCAAATGCCAGCTCTACCGGTATCATCAAAAGGTGAGTAAAAAAGTATACTGCGTTGTTCCGTAAAGACTGCCATAAATCTTTATTTTTAAACATAGAAATATAATTTTCAAATCCAATAAACCTGCTGGTCTCCGAATAGCCGTCCCAGTTGGTAAAGCTCATCCGAAACAAATCAATAGCCGGAAATACTACAAAGCATATCAGCAGGGTGCTGGGAATAATAAGGGACAGCAGGATAAAACGTCTTTTTTTCTTGTCAAGGGAATTCATTTATTTCCTCCTTTTAATGAATCGGCACGCGACGCAAAACGTCCCCTGCCATGGCGTCGGAAGGCGTCCTAAAAATGCTTCACATTTGCCTTCCTCCTTTAAAAAGGGAATGCCGCAAAATAAAACCAGGCGGGCATCTGCTGATAGAATACCGTCTTCTTTTATTTTGCAACATTCCCCTCTCTATTTCCAGATTCAACAGTATCTGAATTTTACTGGGTTCCTAATTTTGTTCTTGCATCCTTCCACTTTGCGTTAAGTTCAGCCAGCCTGGCATCTAAATCAAAGCCTTCGGTAAACATTTCTGCGCCCAGTTTTTTATAATCGAATGCGGTTTCATTCTGAATAGTCTGGAAATCGTCTCCGCCTCCGTCATACATTACCAGTTGGCTGTCTGGCTGTGCGGTATCTGCCTCTGCCAGGATAGGATCTTTCTCCTTGGGGAAGTTGGTCATAGAGGAAGCGCTGGTTACATAATTAATGTATCCCGGATACCATGCATCACTGTAGAACCATTCCACAAAAGCTTTTGCCAGCTCCGGATTCTTGCTGTGGGTAGTTACGCCCATAAAGGAATCTCCCTGTACCACAACTCTAAAAGGCTCCGCCTCGGTGTCTCTTACCGGCAGATAGAAACAGCCCAGCTGGGAATAATCTTCGGTGCCGTCCTTAATGTTCTGTAATCCCCAGTCTCCCAGTGCAATAATAGCTGCTTCCTTTTGTGCAAACAGCGCGGTTGCCTGATCATTGCCCAGTCCTAAAGGATCTTTTCCGAATACGCCGGAGGTAAATAAATCATATACCTTGTGGTAAGCCTTAGAAATATCGGTTCCGTCTGCAAAAGGCTCGTCCACCTTTGCCATATCGTTCCAGTTCTGGCCGTTGCCGCCTTCCAGGGCAGGCATAAATTCCATAAACGGATAGTCCGGCCACTCGTCCTTGGCTCCCAGTGCAATTGCCATGAAATTAGGATTGTCTTTTCCAAAATGTTCCTGAAGCTTTAAGGAAACCTCTTTCAGCTGTTCCCAGGTGGTGGGAACTTCTACGCCTGCCTCTGCAAACATGTCCTTCCAATAATACACATACTCATATCCCGCAGTCATGGGAACGCCTAAAATCTTGCCGTTTAAAGCATAACCGGCAGCCAGTTCATTGTTTTTGGTAGCCTCTAAGTCCGATAAATCCAACAAGTAATCCTGGAATCTGGATAAGGTAAATGGCTTGTTAAACATAATGTCCGGAAGCTGATTTGCAGATGCCCTCATTTTCATGGCATTCCAGTATTCCGAGTCATCCTTGATTTTCTCTACTTCAATGTTGGCGTTAGGGTACTGCTGCTGGAATTTTCCTACCATATCGTTGGCATCAATGTAATCCATCAGGTTATTATCCCAAATCGTAAATACTAAATCGCCGCTTAACTCTTCATTTACCTCAGCCGGAGCCGTCTCTGCCGCTGTGGTATCCACAGTTGCCGCCTCGGTAGTCTGAGCTGAGGTAGTAGCAGCAGCGTCCGCCGAATCCTCCGGCGCACATGCAGTCAATGTCCCTGTGGCTAATGCCGCGCACATAGTCAACGCTAAAAATTTCTTCTTCATTAAAGAAAACCTCCCTTGTTGATTGTTAATCCTATTTTATCAACTCAGGAGGTATTGTTCTATGAATAAAAGTTTGATTTCTTGATATTTCGTTAGATCTTTAAAAAAGTTTAAATGATCATTGTTTTTTTCCGGACTTTCTGTACTCACTGGGGCTGATTCCCAGATTCTTTTTAAACGTCCGGTTAAAATGTTCTACGTTGTTGTATCCTACCCTGTCGCTGATCTCATAGACCTTCAAATCTGTGGTATCCATAAGCTGCCTCGCCTTCTGAAGCCGCAGCCTGGTTAAGTAGACGCTAAAGGTCATCCCGGTTTCTTTGGTAAATTTAGAGCTGAAATACTTTTCATTCAGACCCACATAATCTGCGGCCACTCTTAAGGTCAGTTCTGGGTTTACAAAATTATCCGACAAAAAACGCTGTGCCCGTTCTATAATATCCGCCTGTCTGTTCTCCCGAGCTATTTCCAAATGATGTCCCACCCACCGAATGTAATTGTTAAGCCACAGATTCAGCTCTCCTATTGTTTCCAGACGTCCGATTTTCTCATAATAATTTACCTCCTCGGAAAACAGGGAGGTAAAGTCCAGCTCATATTCCCGGAATTTATCCGCTAACTGGCAGATAAGCTGCAGACACCGTTCCTTAGCCCCTTCTAAAGAAAGCGTTTCCAGCTTAGTTAAAAAGTCCTGCTTCTCTGTCTCCGCTCCCACCTGGTTGCCGGAAAGCAGAGCAGTCAGAAGAGGCATACATCTGCCTTTTTCCTCCTCCATCACCTGGATACGGCTTTTAAATTCCCCAAAAGTGCTGACTCCGTAAGCCCCATAGAGGGCGCTCCATTTCAGAAGCCGGATGTCCTGCTCCAGCGCCTCATCAATCTGGCCATTGGTAACCGGAACGCTGATTCCCGCCAGCACCTCCAAATTCATATAATCCCTCCATACCGCCTGAATCTGGCGTACCAAAGCCTGGATGGCGGCAGGATACTGAATTTCGTCTGTCACTTTATAATAAAGCAAAAGCTGCGATGGATAGACCTTGATAATACCGCCTTTTGCACCGACTCTGGGAATCTGGCGGGCCAGTTCTAACATAGGCTTTTCCAGCTTCTCATCCAGATTTTCTCCGAACCTGGCTGTCTGCCGTTTAAAATCCCTGATCTCAAACAAAACCATGCTGTACCGGCCGTCTTTCGGCAGCTGGATTCTTCCGGATTCCAGGCTGTAATTTTCCGGTGTGCCGCCTTTAAAAATATCCTGATTGAGCTTTTTTAACAAAGCAGTCAAAGACTCCGCATTTAAATCACTTTTTAAAAGGTAATCATAAGCCCCTTTACGAAAAGCTTCCCGAACCAGTTCAAACTCATTATATCCGGAAAGAACCAGGGTCACCGGAATCTTTCCTTCCCGGCTCACCGCTTCCATTAATTCCAGACCGTCCATTCCCGGCATCTTCATATCTGTAATGAGGAGATCCACCGGGGTCTCTTTCAGATAATCCAAAGCCTGTTGGCCGCTCATGCAGTCTTTTATAATGGTATAGCCGTTGGCCTCCCAGTCAATTAAAGATCTTAATGTCACCCGAACAATGGTTTCATCGTCTACTATCAGGACTCGGTTCACCTTTTACATCCTCCGTTATCTTAGGTATCTCAATGGTGGTTCTGGTATACTTTCCCAGCCGGCTCTCCATAGACATCCGACAATTTTCTCCAAAATACAACTTTATCCGGGCATATACATTTTCCACCCCGATACTGGTGTTGTCTCCCGTCCGGCGCTCCCTGGGTGTAAACAGATTCTTTATCTCATCTTCTGTCATTCCGGCTCCATCATCTGCTATGGTAAATATCAAAAATTCCTTACTCTGGCTTACCTGCACCTGAAGGTGTCCGATATCGTCTTCTTTTTCCGAAAGACCATGTACAACGGAATTTTCCACAACCGGCTGGAGAATCAGCCGGGGCATCCGGTATTCCAGACATCCTTCATCGATCTGATAAGAAACTTCAAATCCATTAGAATATCGTATTTTCATCAAATACAGGTAACTGTCCAACACTTCCAGCTCTTCTTTTACCGTGTAAAAACTAATGTTTCCCCGGAAAGAGCAGGACAAAATCTTAATCAGCGCTTCCGCCATCCTGCGGATCCCTTCAAAACGTGAAACCTGAGCCATAAAACGAATGGAATTTAAGGTATTGACCAGAAAATGAGGATTAATCTGAGACTGCAGGGCCCGCACCTCGGCCTCATGCTTCTTTTTCTCAATCTGCTCGTTTTCTGCAATAGAAACTTTCAGATGGCGCACCATCCGGTTAAAAGAGTGGATCATGTTGCGAATCTCTGTGTGGCCAGCCGGTTCAATGTGGGTATCCAGGTTGCCTGCCTCCAGTTCCTGAAGCCCCTCCACCATAGTATGTACCGGCCCGATAATGGATCGAAGAAAAAAACGGGAGAACAAATAAAACAAAAACATCACAATTCCTGCGACTACCACCCAGATTACCGCCATCTGGTTATAAGCGGCTGTCAGATTTTCGGTTTTGACGCAGGTCACTAAACGCCACCCTGACTGCCCGCCTTCTGAACACACAATAGTGTAATTTCCCCTGCGTCCGGTGTAGGGATCCGGCAGCCATCTGCGGAAGCACTGGCTATTTTGACCTGCATTTAAATCCTCTAAAGACAAATTTTTCAGGAAATCGGCGGCTTGCTCGTGATCTTCCCCGGCAAATAGAAGGGTTCCCGATTTATCTATGAGAAAGGTGATACCAAGCAGGGGATCCCGGTTATACTTTTTTATCAAATCCCCCACCGGCGTTACATCAAACAGCATTACCATTTCTATGGTTTTGGAGCGATCCAGAAGGCGGTCCGGTGAAAGAGCCGCCACCAAAACGCACTGGCCGCTTTTCAGGCGTGAGTAAGTAATATTCTGCCTGGAAGTATCAAAAATTCCCAGGCTCACCACATCCTTCCATTGCAATGCCTTTTGATACCAGGTCTCGCCTTCCATCTCTTCCTTTGGAAGACGAATCTCATCTTTTAAATATACGTTTTCTCCATTCTTCATATAAAACATGGCGGAAATTGTATTCTGGGACGGAGCTGCCGCTACCCGGAACATTTCATTTAACCGGTTTCCATATTCATACCGTTTGTTTCCGTAGGAACTGTTAATAGCGGCGGCCAGAGATAAAACCTCATTATTATTGACAAATACCAGGTGGGAAAGCTGAAGCGCTGTTTTTCGGGATGCTTCTGTAAGGGAGGATCGGATGGCGTCCTGGGAATTCTGGATATTACTTACCGCATTTTTCTGCATCATATATCGGGTAATGCTTAAAGACACAAAAAACAACAGAAGAATGGGTACCACAATCAACAGTACAAAACTGCGATAATAAACTTTCTTTAAGGAAGAATGCTTTTTAAACAGGTTCATAATCTCCGGTAAACACCTCCACCGCCGGTCCGGTCATAAATACATGGTTGGTTTCCCGGTTCCACTCTATAAGAAGATGGCCTCCCCGCAGGGCCACATCTACCTGATTGCCTGTACGGCCCGTAAGGATAGAGGCCACTGCGCTGGCCGTAGCGCCGGTGCCGCAGGCCCAGGTCTCCCCGCTGCCCCGTTCCCACACCCGCATCTGAATGTGTTCCCCATCTATAAAGCGGACAAACTCGGTGTTTACCCGATCCGGGAATCTCTTATGGTTTTCAAAGGCCGGGCCGATTTTTTCTAAATCCAAGCTGTCGATCTCCTCCATAAAGTAAACCGCATGGGGGTTTCCCACGGAAATCCCTACAAACTGGTAATCCTCTCCCAAAATATTAATATTTTCCGGCAGCCCGGAGGTGAGGACCGGCTCCCCCATGTCTACCCTGACCAGGGTAACCTTGCCGTTTTCCACCGTCATATCCAGAGTCTTGATTCCCCCTTTTGTCTCCACGGTGATAATCTTTTTATCTACGATTTTGTGGTCATATACATATTTTCCCACACAGCGGATAGCATTTCCGCACATGGCCCCTTCGCTTCCGTCTGCGTTAAACATCTTCATTCTGCAGTCTGCTGCATCTGACGGGCAAATTAGAATCAGGCCGTCCGATCCTACGCCGAAGTGGCGATCACTGATTTTCACTGCCAGCCTCTCCGGGCTCTCAACCTGCTCTTCAAAACAGTTTATATATACGTAATCGTTTCCGATCCCTTGCATCTTAGTAAATTTCATGGCTCTGTTCCTCTTTCTGTCTTCTGTCATGTCTTCCGGCCTGCCATTTTAACAGTCAGGCGATTGTCCGGTTTATCTGCTTAACCGCCTGCCAGACTGATAACCATCTGGGCGGTTTCTACCAGATTGGTACCGTTTTCCATACTGCACTTCTGCAGGTAATGGTGGGCTTCCCCTTCCTCCATACGATTCCTGGTAATCAAAATTTCTTTGGCGCGCTTTATGGTTTCCAAATCCTCCTGGCTTCTGGCTATTGGCTTCTTACGTCTCCGTCCCCGGCGCTGCTGAGTCCGTGTCATCATTTCCATGGTACCGATAAGCTCATTAACCTTTAAGGGCATGGCTAAAAGCACCAAATGCTCTGCCCTTCCGGCGGCCATATGAGCCGGCTGTGCAATCACCAGCATGTCAATATAGCCCGGAAGGCATTCCCTCAGCTCCGTGTACATCATATCTGCAAAATGGCTTCCGCAGACTACGATTCCGCTTTCCAGGTCTTCTGCTGCTGTCAAGGTCTGAGCGGCGCTTATACAGGTGGCCGCCACATGAAAGCCGTTTTTCATTAAAACATTTTTAATATTTTTCCCGTTTTCAGGCTTTGAAAATGCTACGATTACCTCCGCCAATCTCTTTCACCTCCCGGCCTGGCTCTGATCCCTGCATTTTCCTGATTTAATAGCGGTAAAGATACTCTCTGGTTTCCCAGTCGGTTACAGCGGCCCGGAATTTCTTCCATTCCCGCTTTTTGGCCTCTAAATACTGCTGAAAAATATGAGGTTCCAGCACCTCTTTTACGAAGGAATCTTTCTCAAAAGCTTGGATGGCCTCCCCAAGGGTGCGGGGCAGAAAACGTACATTTTTTTCCGTCAGCATCCCTTCATCCATGGTAAATACATTGCCTTCCAGGCTGTCCGGTATCTCCATTTCCTTTTTCATTCCGTCTAATCCGGCAGCCAGACAGGCAGACAACACCAAATAGGGGTTCGCCGCCGAATCCGGGCAGCGCAGCTCAATTCGGGTGCCTTTCCCCCTGGTGGAGGGGATGCGAATCAGAGAGCTTCTGTTGGATTTCTCTGACCAGGAGATGGAAACCGGCGCATCATAGCCCGGAATCAGCCTTTTATAGGAATTGACCAGAGGATTGGTCAGAAGGGCCATCCCCTCCATATGACAGAGAATTCCCGCCATAAACTGCCTGGCCCTGACGCTTAACCCCATAGGATCCGACTGATCTGCAAAAACATTGTTTCCTTCCCTGTCTGCCAAAGACATATTGATATGCATACCGGAGCCGTTAACGCCTTCTCTGGGCTTGGGCATAAAGGTGGCATGAAATCCATGGCGCTTGGCAATTGTCTTTACTGCCATCCGGAAGGTCATAATGTCATCAGCGGTTTTTAAAGCCTCCTGGTATTCCAGATCGATCTCATGCTGTCCCGGCGCCAACTCATGATGGGACGCCTCCACACAAAAGCCCATGTCCTCCAGGTTAAGCACAATATCCCGGCGTACATTTTCTCCCATATCCAGAGGAGAAATGTCAAAATAACTCCCTGCCTCCTGAGTTTTGGTTGTAGGATGGCCTTCCTCGTCCATACGGAACAGGAAAAATTCACATTCCGGTCCTACATGAAAAGAATAACCCAGGCTTTCTGCTTCCTGTAAAACCTTCTTTAATATATACCTGGGATCCCCTGCAAAAGGCCTGCCGTCCGGCAGATATATATCACAGATAAGCCTGGCTACTTTTCCCTGCTGAGGCCTCCACGGGAAAATCTCAAAGGTATCCAAATCCGGATGAAGGTACATGTCCGATTCCTCAATATGAATAAATCCTTCAATGGAGGAACCGTCAAACATACACTGGTTGTCCAAAGCTTTTTCCAGCTGGCTTACCGTCACTGCCATATTTTTCAGAGCCCCGAAAATATCCGTAAATTGGAGGCGGATAAATTCTACATCTTCTTCCTCTACCATGCGGAAAATGTCTTCTTTGCTATATTTCATCTTCTGTTTCCTCCCTGATAGTCTCTAGTTATTATGATATCTTTGCCTTACATCATTATATATAGTCTAAAAGAAGTTTGTCAACGCTGCAAAGGCTTTCTCCTTCCGGTTCTTTTGGTTTCCGGAATTTATTTGTCAAAATTTCATAATTCTGTTTTTATATAAATAGCATCCATAGGGGAATGTACAAATTTCTCTTTTTTTACATTTTCCCCCTATTCAAGAAAAATTTTTGTGATATAATCATTTAGATTAGAGTTTTTTAGAATCCGCAACAACACTATACTTATGGAGGTCCATTATGCCAAAACGCAATGACATCAACAAAATCTTGATCATCGGTTCCGGTCCGATTATTATTGGTCAGGCCTGCGAGTTTGACTATTCCGGCACCCAGGCCTGTAAGGCTCTCAGAAATCTGGGATATAAGATTGTGCTTGTCAATTCCAATCCGGCTACCATCATGACCGACCCGGCCACTGCTGACGCCACCTATATTGAACCTTTAAATGTGGACCGTCTTACTGAGATTATCGCTAAGGAACGGCCCGATGCCCTGCTCCCCAACTTAGGCGGCCAATCCGGCTTAAACCTTTGTGAGGAGCTTTATAATGCCGGTATACTGGACAAATACAATGTTCAGGTTATTGGAGTTCAGGTAGATGCAATCAACCGCGGCGAGGATCGGATCGCTTTTAAAGAAGCCATGAACCAGCTTGGTATTGAGATGGCAAAGAGCGCTCCCGCCTATTCCGTTGACGAGGCTTTGGGGATTGCAGGAGAGTTAGGTTATCCGGTTGTTATCCGTCCGGCCTATACCATGGGTGGTACCGGCGGCGGTATTGTTTATAATGAAGAAGAGCTAAAGAAAGTGGCTGCCCGCGGCCTGGCCGCTTCCATGGTTCATCAGATTCTTATTGAGGAATCTGTCATTGGATGGGAAGAATTAGAGGTAGAGGTGGTTCGTGACGCTGCCGGCAAAAAAATTTCCATCTGCTTTATTGAAAATATTGACCCTATGGGCGTTCACACCGGCGACTCCTTCTGCAGCGCGCCTATGTTAACCATTTCTAAAGACCTTCAGGAGCGTTTGGAGAAACAGGCCCACGCTATTGTAGAATCCATCGGCGTTATTGGCGGCACCAACGTACAGTTTGCCCATGACCCCAAAAGCGACCGTATCATCATTATCGAGATCAACCCCAGAACTTCCCGTTCTTCTGCACTGGCTTCCAAGGCTACCGGCTTCCCCATTGCTTATGTATCTGCGCTGTTGGCCTGCGGTCTTACCTTAGACGAAATTCCTTATTGGAAGGACGGCACTCTGGATAATTATAAACCCTCCGGCGACTATGTGGTAATCAAGTTTGCACGCTGGGCTTTTGAAAAGTTCAAAGGCTCTCAAGACAAGCTGGGCACTCAGATGAAAGCTGTGGGCGAAGTTATGTCCATTGGCAAGAATTATAAAGAGGCCCTGCAAAAAGCCATTCGTTCTCTGGAGACCGGACGGTATGGCCTGGGTTTTGCAAAAAATTTCAATCAGTTAACCTTGGAACAGTTATACTTAAAATTGGCTGAGCCCTCCAGTGAGCGTCAGTTTATTATGTACGAGGCAATCCGCAAAGGCGCTCCTCTGGAAAAGCTTCATGACATGACCCACATTAAAATGTGGTTTTTGCAGCAGATGAAGGAATTGGTAGAGCTGGAGGAAAAAGTCCTTTCTTACAGAGGAAAAGAGCTTCCTGATGAGCTGTTAGTCCAGGCGAAAAAGGATGGTTTTTCTGACAAATACCTGGCCATGCTCCTGGAAACAGATGAATGGGATCTGTTTAACCGCAGAGAGGCCCTTGGCGTAACGGAATGTTGGGATGCAGTTCCTGTAAGCGGCGTAAAGGATCCGGCCTCCTACTACTATTCTACTTATAACGGTGAAGACAGGGCTCCTGTATCAGACCGCAGAAAGGTTATGGTATTAGGCGGCGGCCCCAACCGCATTGGGCAGGGAATTGAATTTGACTACTGTTGTGTTCATGCCGCTCTTACCTTACGTGATCTGGGCTTTGAAACTATTATGGTCAACTGTAACCCGGAAACGGTTTCCACCGATTATGACACTTCCGACAAGCTGTATTTTGAGCCTCTGACTGTTGAGGATGTTATGAGCATTTACAACAAGGAAAAGCCCCTGGGCGTTATTGTACAGTTTGGCGGCCAGACTCCCTTAAATATTGCTGCAGAGCTGGAAAAGCGCGGCGCTCATATTCTGGGGACTTCTCCGGCAGTTATCGATATGGCTGAGGATCGGGATCTGTTCAACGCAATGATGAATAAATTAAATATCCCCATGCCCAAGTCCGGCATGGCGGTTACCGTTGAAGATGCTTTGGAGATTGCCCACCGCATTGGTTACCCCATGATGGTTCGTCCGTCCTATGTATTAGGCGGCCGGGGTATGGAGGTGGTTTACGATGACGATATGCTCCGTGACTACATGGCAGCCGCTATTGATGTAACCCCGGAACGCCCCATCCTGATGGACATGTTCTTACAGGATGCAATGGAATGTGAAACCGATGCCATCTCCGACGGCACCCACGCATTTGTTCCCACGGTTATGCAGCACATTGAGCAGGCCGGTATCCACTCCGGAGACTCTGCCTGTGTAATCCCTTCTGTGAAGATTTCGGAGAAAAACAAAGAGATTATCCGCAAGTATACCACGGACATTGCCTGCGAGATGGGCGTTGTCGGCCTGATGAATATGCAGTATGCCATCTACAAAGATCAGGTGTACGTCCTGGAGGCCAATCCCAGAGCTTCCCGTACCGTGCCGCTGGTATCGAAAGTATGCAATATCAACATGGCAAACATTGCTACCCAGCTTATGGCTTACGAGCTCACCGGCACCCGCCCGGATGTCACTCAGTTTAAGGAGAAGGAGCATCCCTATTATGGTGTAAAAGAAGCAGTTATGCCTTTTAATATGTTCCCTGAGGTTGATCCTCTTCTGGGGCCTGAGATGCGTTCCACCGGAGAAGTTCTGGGTATCAGCAGCACCTTCCCCTTAGCTTATTACAAGGCGGAAGAAGCTACCGGCACCAGGCTGCCCTTATCCGGCACTGCCTTAGTCAGCGTCAACAGCGGGGACAAAGAGCTTGCCTTAGAAGCTGCTAAACAGCTCTTTGACCTGGGCTTTCAAATTGTGGCTACCGAAGGTACCGGCCAATACCTGGAGGAAAACGGTGTTTCCTGCCGTATTTTAAAGAAGGTTCAGGAGGGCCGTCCCAATATTTACGACGCCATGGTCAACGGTGAGATTGACTTAATCATCAATTCTCCGGCCGGCAAGCAAAGTAAATATGACGACTCCTACCTGCGTAAAACTGCCATCAACAAAAAAATCCCTTACATCACCACCATGTATGCCGCCAAAGCTGCTGCCAAGGGTATTGCGGCTATGGCAAAGGGTGAGCATGATGAGCTGAAATCTCTCCAGGAGTATCACGCCAGTATTTTGGAATAATTTTTAATCCTGGAATACCCTCAATGGACAAGGCGACACACGGCCCTTGTCCACTGAGGGTAATTTTCTATAAAATAAAAAATCTGCTCTTTAGATATCCCTAATAGAGTCCCTGTGGCTATGATCCCCTGAATCCGGCCTTCCTCCCGCCCCGTCCTGTGCCTTTTTGCCCAGTCAGCCTGAATTTCTGCGCGCACTTCCTTCTGGACTTCTGCGCGCACCTCCTCTCGTATCTCTTCTCTCATTTCCTCTTTTACCTGTGCCCTGAGGTATTCCCGTTGATCCCTCTCCCATAATTTTCTCTCTCGTTTTGCATTGTATTCAAATATGCTCACTGCTATCGCCTCCGCTTTCCAATTTGAAAGAAACTCTGCCAAAATCCCTTCTTCGATGCACTCCCCTACAGCCTGCTCTACTCCTCTATTTAACCCCATAATCTTGGTATAGTTTCTTACCCGTTCTACATACAGCATATATTCCTTCAGCAACGGACAGGATTCTAAGAGTTTTCCGTTATGGCCAAAGTTAATATCCGGCGCTCCGGCTCTTCCCGCTCTCCATTGTAGAAAACCACAAAATGTGGTGTGGGAATTTTTAAGGGAGCAGAAGAATACACTGAGCGCTCTTTTACCAATTTTTGATATTCTCTGATTAACTGCATTAAACAGATTTAATAAATTTTTCCTGGGACAGCCGCTCCTTCTTCTCTTTCTTCATTTGTTCTCCTTCGCAGAAGTTTTCTATAAAAATCTCCTGCTTTTTCATTGAAATTGAAAAGCATAGATTTTCTGAAATGAATAAAAGATTCACAGATGGCGCTGCCGTCAGAAGAACAGGAATATATGCTTTACATCCTTAGTATAATCCTACAAAGCTCGACACACAAGGAAAATCGTCCGACTCTTTCTGACATAGTTAAACCAGAAAAAGCGTCTCCTTCTGCTCAAAACGCAGCAAAAAGAGACACTTTTTATTACACTGTCATTCTTAAATAAAAGCAGGTATATACGGATTTACCAGATCATCTCACTGACACAAATAGCTCCATAAGGCCGGATGTTCATCCGGTATGCACTGCCCTCGCCTACTGCCTTTTCAATATATGTAATATACTCATCCACCAGATCGTTGGGCAGCATAGCCATAATCACACCGGCAAAACCGCCGCCGTGAACTCTGCAGGCGCCTTTCTTTTTACCTGCAATAAACATCTCCGTAAGAGCCAGGGTAGTGGTAATCCCCTGTTCCTGGACACTGGCGTTGGTGTAGCAGTTCTGCAGCCACTTCCAGGAAGAATTACCGGATGCAGTGATACCGTCTAAAAAGGCGTGGAAATCGTCAGCCTTTAATGCTGCTACCATGGCCTCTACCCTCTTATTTTCTTCAAAGAAATGAAGGGCGCGGAGAACGGAGCGATCTCCCGCATACTCTCTCACTGCCTGGAAATTCTCAATTACCATGTCCTCAGTAATCTCCGCCAGCACTTCTTTGCCAAAATATTCTGCTACCTTTTTCATCTCATTTGGTACAGAAGAGTAGTCTGCACTTAAATCCGCATGCCCCTTACCGGTCTGGACAATGATCAGGCTGTGATCCTGGGAGCCAAAATCAAAATCTATTTTCTCCATAACGGGTTCTGCAGGATTGACAAAGTCAATGGTAATCAGGCCGCCCACTGCACAGGCCATTTGATCCAAAAGCCCGGATGCCTTATTCCAGTAGTGGTTTTCCGCATATTTTCCAATGTGGGCATAGGCAACCGCGTCCAATTTTCCTTCGTTATAAAAAGTGTTAATCATAGAACAAATTAACATCTCAAACGCGGCAGATGAGCTGACTCCTGCTGCGCTGATAACATTGCTGGTAAGGTAAGCGTTAAAACCGCCAATCTGGTAGCCAAAGCTCTCAAAGCCTTTTAACATGCCTTTTACCAAGTCAATGGTTCCGGCGGCTTTGGGGCTTACCTCCAGATGATCCAAATCAATGGTAAAATCCTGATTATAAGTCTCGCTGACAATGCGGATCTGTCTGGAATCATTCTTTGCCGCAGCGCCGACACAGTCCAGATTAATGCTTCCTGCCAAAACCTTGCCATGGTTGTGATCGGTATGGTTTCCGCTAATCTCTGTGCGGCCCGGAGAAGAAAACAGCTTAATATCGCCGTCTCCAAAGGTCTGTACATATCCATCAACCATAGCCTGGTAGCGCTTTTTATTCTCCTCTGCCTGGGCTCTGCCATACAAGCTTTCCATAAGCGCCGTTGCCTTTTCCTGTTCTAATACCTGAATGATTTCCTTTGCACTCATAATTTCCTCTCCTTTTGTCTCAGCATGGATCCCCTGTGCCGCCTCTGCCTTCCGGGAAACCGCTGAAAAATAGATATTCCAACCTTGTCCACTGAGGGTACCCTTACATAACATATCCATCAGGCATCAAAAATGCCTTGCCAAGCGTTCTTATTATACCATGCCTTACCCCTGGGCGACAATTCAATTTTTCACCAAATACTATACAATTTTTTACGATTTCATTGTATACTGACATACAGAGCCTGACTATAAAAAGCAATGGGAGGAACCCTTTATGGACTGGAACGGAAAGCCCTATCATTCCCTGGATTTCTATCTTCGGAACTCTTTCGGAGAAAAGCTGTATAAGCTGGCGCTGGACGGAGGTATGACCTGCCCCAACCGGGACGGCACCCTTGGAACCGGCGGCTGCATCTTCTGCAGCCAGGGAGGTTCCGGGGATTTCGCCCAAAAACGTACCCTGTCTGTATATGAGCAGATTGAGTCTGCCAAAACACGGCTGGCAGGAAAATTCACAGGCAGATATATTGCCTATTTTCAGTCCTTTACCAATACCTATGCTCCGGTTTCCTATCTGGAGTCTCTTTTCACAGAAGCAATATCTCACCCGGACATAGGGGCGTTGTCTATTGCCACCCGTCCAGACTGTCTGCCGGAAGATATTCTTTCCCTGCTCTCCAGGCTTCGTCAAATCAAACCGGTTTGGGTGGAACTGGGCCTTCAGACTATTCATCCGGACACTGCCGCATTTATTGGACGAGGATACGGATTAAGCTGCTTTGAAGAGGCCTGTCTTAAACTTAAACGCCTTGATATTTCTGTTATTGTTCACGTAATTCTGGGGCTTCCCGGCGAGACCAGAAATATGATGCTGGATACAGTAAGCTATCTGGCAGATTTTTCCCCTGCCTTAGACGGCGTCAAGCTTCAGCTTCTCCACATACTAAAAGGGACCCGCCTGGCTCAGCTGTACCAGGCAAATCCCTTTCCAGTCCTCTCAATAAATGAATACATTGATTTGGTCATCGACTGTATTGAACTTCTGCCGCCGGAAATAGTAGTTCACCGCATTACCGGAGACGGGCCTAAATCCCTGCTCATCGCTCCTATGTGGAGTGCCGACAAAAAGCTGGTGTTAAACTCCCTGACCCGCCGTTTTAAGGAGAGGGCTTCTTATCAAGGGAAAGGACTGCTCCGCAGATAATGTCTACACAGCCTTCCACTCCAAAGGCCTGACTGTCCAGCATCAGATGATAATTATTCCGATCCCCCCACTCCTGCACGGTGTAGGCTTCATAATGAAGTCTGCGCTGCTTATCAATGTGGCGGATCAATTCTTCCGCCTGTTCTGCCATCTGTCCATATTTTTCTATAGACCGGCTCACTCTCTCCTTGGGATCTGCATAGATAAAGACCTTTAAAATCTTTGGCTTATTCCGCAGGATATAGTCGGCGCACCTGCCTACAAAAATACAGGGGCCCTGTTCCGCCAGATCTTCAATCACCTTTTTCTGCGCCAGAAAAATCTGTTCCGCAACCGGCAGTTCCTTCATTTCCGGTTTTCTGGGATAAGCCAGTCCATAAATCCCTCCAAGAGCAAAATTATAGAGAAAATTATTTCCAAGGCGCTGCTCCCTCTCTGCCACAAACTCCGGCGTAAAACCGCTTTCCTGGGCGGCTTTGTCAATTAAATCTCTGTCGTAAAACGGAATCCCCAGTCTTTCCGCCGTTTTCCTGGCAATCTCTCGCCCTCCGCTCCCATATTCTCTGCTGATTGTAATAATGCTGTTTTCCATAGACACCTCCATCTGAGGCTGCACTGCCCCGCTGCATGCACCAGATATTTCAGAATTATTTTTATTTATAAGTCTATTATACAGAATTTCAGGCATTAAATCAATCTGTTTTCTGTTATATTTCCATTATTCCATAACAGTTCAGCCTTGTGAAGATTCAAAGTAAAAAATGTGTTGAAAGCTTGTTTTCATAAGAATTTTTTACTTTGAATCTTCATAAGGCGGACACCCCACGCTTCTTGTCCGCGTATCGCGGGCAAGAAGATGCAAGGTTGAACTGTTACATTATTCCTGTCTGCAACTTTTATGGCAGTTTCCGGAACAACCGCTGCATCCGGAACAACATTTTCCTTCTTTTTTATTTTTATAAATGGTTCTAACTGCAAAACCTACAAGCAATAATATTATCAGCAGTATCAGAAATGTAGAAAAGTTCATATTAGCCTCCTTTGGTTAGCTATAGCTAACCCATTTCAGTCTATCATATCCCTTTCTTTTTGTCAACACTTCTATTTGAAAAACTCCCGGATCTATGGTATCATAAACACAGTAGCATTGCTTCCAAGTTTAAGGAGAATCCAAATTGAAAGTGCAAGAATCAGCCGAAAATTATTTAGAAACGATTTTAATCCTTGGCCGCCAAAAACCTCATGTCCGTTCTATTGACATTGTCAATGAGCTGAGTTTTTCCAAACCCAGCGTCAGCGTTGCTATGAAAAATCTGCGGGAAAACGGGTACATCCAGATGGACGACAGCGGTTACATCACCCTGACCCCGTCAGGCCTGGCCATTGCGGAAAAGATTTATGAGCGCCACACCTTCCTTACCGCCTGGCTTATTAACCTGGGAGTAAATGAAGAAACCGCCCAGGAGGATGCCTGCCGTATGGAACACGTTATCAGTGTGGAAAGCTTTGAAGCCATAAAAAAACATGTCGGCAGAGAGTGATGGTCTCGCCGGCATGTTTTTTAGTTATTGCTTTTCTTCCCCTTTTTATCCCTTCTACATCAAAATCTTACAATCTGGCTCCACCTTGGCGCAAACTGCCACAACTTCTTTCATAATCTCATCGAACCGGGCATCATCTGCCTCAATCACCAGTTTCTGAGTCATAAAGCTGACGCTGGCGCTGGTTACGCCGTCAATCTTCTTAATTCCGTCCTCCATCTTAGCCGCGCAGTTTGCACAGTCCAGATCCTCCAGTTTAAATTTCTTTTTCATTTCCAATACCTCCTAAATGTTAAAATTTTATAGAACCTTTTCTGGTTATTCAAAGTAATTCACTCTTCAATATGATCCAATCCCTGCCTCATAATGGTTTTTACGTGTCCGTCTGCCAGGGAATAAAAAACCGCCTTCCCCTCTCTCCGGTTCTTCACCAGCTTGGACTGCTTTAAAATCTTCAGCTGATGGGAGATAGCCGACTGGGTCATGTTGAGAACCTGGGCAATGTCACAGACACACATCTCTGCCTCTGACAGCACATACAGGATCTTAATCCTGGTGGAATCGCCAAACACCTTAAACAGTTCTGCCAGATCATACAGCACATCATCATCCGGTATATTTCCGTGAACTGCTTCTACCACTGTCTCGTGAACCTGATAAAAATCACAGCATTCCACATCATGAATCGCCATGGCTGCCTCTCCTTTCCATCGTCATTCATATAAACACATGAATAATTGTTCAACTATTGTCATTATACTCTATTTGAGTAAAAAGTCAACACCTAAATTTTTAACCGGTGCCCAAAACTTTTCTACCCGCCAGAGAATTCCAAAAAGACAGACGCTCAGCACGGTTCCCCAAATCACGTCTACTATGGAATGCTGCTTAATAAACATGGTGGAAAGGCAAATCAATACCACCCATATGTACAGCAGAATCCGAAATGTCTTTCTGTTTTTTAAAAGCTCTGATCTCCATCCCACCAGCGCCACTGCCACCGAACTGGAAACATGAATGGAAGGGCATACATTGGTGGAAGTATCTGCCTGATATAAAAGGCCTACCATCCATCCCCACAGATTATCCGGCACGGTCTCCGGCCGCAGATGAATTCCGTTAGGCGCAATGAAATAGATTCCCAGGCAGATGGTATTTCCAACAAACATCACAAAGGCCAGCCGCAAAAAATCTTTTTTACAGCAGAACATACTCCAAAATAAAGCTCCCGCCAAAAGTCCAAACCAGGACACATAGGGAATTACAAACTCCTCTGCAAAAGGAATTTTTTTATCCAGGGAACATTCAATCAAATAATATTCTCCCTCCCTCATTTCCAGCCAAAAAAATGCTGCCAGGTAAAAAATCCAGTACAGCATCAGATAACAATGCCGGTTTTCCCCAATCCAGGCCGCCGCCTCTGCTATGGATCCTTTTTTCATGTCTCTTTTTCTCATCAGTCTATCCTCATTTTCCGTGTCTTTATCAGGCAAAGCTACCCGCAGCGGACAAGAGAACCCGCGGCCCTGTCCACTGAGGGTACATAAAATCATAACAGTCCAGAGATAAGGGGAACCAGGATCACCGTCATCAGCCCTGCTACTGCAATGGAAAGGCTGCTCATAGCGCCTTCTATCTCCCCAAGCTCCAGAGCCTTTGAGGTTCCCACGGCGTGGGCGCTGGTGCCCAAAGCCAATCCTTTCGCCATCGGGTGGGTAATCCCGATAAGCTTAAATACTGCCTCTGCAATGACGCTTCCCAACACTCCCGTAATAATAATGGAAATTACCGTCAGGGTAACGATGCCTCCTGCTTCCTCACTGACTCCCATCCCAATGGCCGTGGTAATGGACTTTGGCAGAAGCGTCACATAATGTTCATGTTCCAGCCCCATAACCTTTGCCAAGGCAAACACGCCTGCTGCACTGGCAGCCACACCGGAAAAGATAGCCCCTATTACTGCCGGGAAATATTTCTTTAAAAGCTCTAATTGCTTATACAGAGGAATTGCCAAGCAGACTGTAGCAGGGGTCAGAAGATAGCTGAGATATTTGGCTCCATCGTTGTAGGTCTGGTAATCCACCCGGAATATTACCAGAAAAAGAAGCACCATAACAGAAGATACCAGAAGAGGATTCAAAACAGCCCAGCCGGTTTTCTTTTTCAGCCAGGAAGCCGCCAGATAGCTTCCCACGCTGACTGTCATTCCAAAATACAATGAGTTTTTCAGGATTTCATTCATTTCCCTTTCCCCTTTCAGAAAGCTTTCCAATCAAAAACTGGGCCGTCCGCCCGGTAACCGCCATCACAAAGATTGTGGTAAGGCTGATAATAATCATATAGGGAACTGCCACCTCTAAAAGCAGGTCCTTTGACTCTATAATCCCCACGGTAGCCGGAATAAACATCATGGCCATAATATCCAGCAGAAACATGCCTGCTGTCTCCACCTGCTCCAGCTTTACCAGGCCCCCAAGAAGGAAAAACAGCAGCAAAAACAGCCCGTAAACCCCTGCTGGAACCGGAAAGGGAAGCAGGGTATATAAAATCTCCCCGGCCATGGTAACGCCGAATATAATTGCCCCTTGTTTTATTAATGTCATTTGTTTGTCTCCTTTTCTATATTTCTACCAACTCCGTTATATTGCTTTCCGATCTAAAAAGACGGGAAAAATCTGGATTTTTTCTCTTATCTGCCTTAAAATAGGTTTGTCTGAAGGGATTCTTTTTTCAGGCTGAAATTATACTGATATTCAGGAGGCTTAATTCCATGCCCATTATTATCCAATCCCCCCTCTCCCCCCAGCGCCTGAAACAGGTGCAGGATTTGACCGCTCAATGTCTTACGGCTTTCCCTGCCCCCTTATCCTGTCCGGAAGACGGGGATATCTATTTTCTGGCGGAGGAGGCGGCGCCAAAGACAAATCAGGAACCGGTTCTGGCTGCTTTCCTGGCTCTCTATATCCTGGAGGACAAGCTTTTTGAATGTTCTGCCTTTACCCGTCCGGATCGGCGGCAGAAAGGCCTTTTTTCTGCTCTTTTGGAAGCTGCGGAAGCTGCCTACCCGGATCATCAGTTTTCTTTTCCCGTTCCGGAAGGAGAGGCCTGCTTGCCTGCTCTTTCTGCCCTGGATTCTCTGGGGGCAGAATTCTGGTATCGGGAGCATTTAATGGCTCTGGATGCAGAGCATATCCTTTCCAGCGCTTTTCCGTCCTTTCCTGCCGCCGCCCCCTTTTCCCTCCAGATAGCGGAAAAAGACGGCATTAAGACTGCCAAGGCCTTTTATAATCAGATCCTGACGGCATCCTGCTCCCTGGATATTGCCCAGTCCTCTGAAGGAAACATCTGCTGTCTCCACCAGGTTTTAGTGCCGGAGGAATTAAGAGGGAAAGGCTGGGGAACCCGGTTCCTCCTCTCCCTTCTTCCTGCCTTAACGGAACAGAGAATATGCCGGTTCCTTTTACAGGTATCCGGAGAAAATCTTCCCGCCATTGCTTTATATAAAAAGGCAGGATTCCAGATTACCGAAACCCTGTCCTATTATTTATATTAGTATACAGTATCGCATATCAGCAATACTCCTGATTCCTATTTTCTCACACGGACGCCCTGGGCCTCAATTTTCTGGCGGATCTCAAACATCTTCTGATCCGTCTTGGCAATGATCTCCGCACATTGGCGCAGATCCTCACCGATCTCCGCCTCGTTGATCACTTCTTTTTTATACTTCAGCAGGTGATCCAGGCTGGCCCAGAAATCCATGGCAATGGTCCGAATCTGTACCTCCACCCGCATGGGCTTCTTTCTGTCAGAGAAAAATACCGGAATCTCCACAATCATGTGGTAGCTGCGGTATCCGTTGGCCTTGGGATTTTTAATATAATCTTTAATCGCAATCACTTTGATGTCATCCTGGCGGATCAGCATGTCCGCAACCTCGTAAATGTCATCCACAAAGGAACAGATTACCCGGATGCCGGCTACATCGTCCAGATTGTCCACCATGGTCTCCAGAGAAATAGGCAGTCCCTTGCGCTGAAGCTTTTCCACAATGCTCATCGGTTTTTTCACCCGGGACTTTATCATCTCTATAGGGTTACGCTGATTCCTCACGGAAAGCTCGTCGTTTAGTACCTCCAGCTTGGTCTTGACCTCCCGGATAGCGCAGGTATACATCATCATCACCTGCTGGAACTGGCGGGCCTGGCTGACCAGAATATCCGGTACCTGGATTACGTCCGGAACGCTGACAATAGACTGCTCCAGTTCACTGTTGGGATTCATGCTGATATTCATTATAACACCTCTTGTCGTATAAGTTCGTCTTATGTATTATTATAAATGCAATTTATAAATCTTGCAATGCTGGAATCATTAAAGTTTTTTAAATTCTGTGAAAAAAGTTTGCTTAATTTCATGCAGTCCCATGTACAGTATGGTTGGCAGGCTCTGGCATCACCTTAACATTTGCATAAATAATGTCCTCCCTGTCAAAGCTCGGCCCAATGGCACATAAAGCGTAATTTGTACTATGGACATTCATTCCAATTTGTAGTATTCTTTTCATTAGGTGATCTCCTTTTGTATGCGGTAATCCCTGTTACCATTGTTTTTCCTAAACTCAGTATACAGGTAAATCCACTTTGCTACAAATGTGAGGTCTCTTTATACTAGGAGGATTAAAAAATGATATCTATTGATATTGATGGGCCTAGTGCTGTTGGTAAAACTACACTTATTCATCAGTTATACAGAGAGATACCTAATGCATCTTTTGTGGACGAGCTTCTTATGCAGAAGTCAAATCCATATAGCCAATGGAAAACATCTGAAGATTTTCTCAAAAAGCAATTGTGGTTTTTTGAGAACACTTTGAGGCGTTATATTACTACATCAGACTCAAAACATAGTGATGTTCAGATTAACGATATCGGAATTATTGATGTTATAATCCATACAGCCATTTTCCCAATAGTTAACAAGCTTCCATGGGACATTTTTACACAGTTTAAAAATAGCATAATGAATAATTATCAAGATATTGGTTTAGCCAACATTGTATTATACCTATATGCCTCAGAACAGGTACTGCGGCAAAGAAAATCTAACGATGTTTTAAGAGCGCGTAATGCTTTTGAATCCAACATTCAACTTTATCCATTACAAAAAAAATTCTATTTTGTGTTGGCAAACACCTACCCCAATCAAGTTTTTTGCTTAGATACAGACTCAAATTCTACATCCTTAATAAAAGAAATACTTGGTTTTTTAAATCAAAACGCAAGTGCGCCTCCACTTCATTTGTATGATCTTTTGAATTTAACTGATTCTTTCTTCTAATTCTAGATTGTATCAAAAGGAACTCTGACAATCAAAACACCAGGCCCTGCTGCTATCTCTAAAAGCATAGCGGCAGAGCCTGGCGGCTTTTTCTTGCTATTCGATCTCCTCTGCTGCCTTTACTGCATTCTCCAGCCAGGGAGCATCTACGTATTCGATACGTCCGCCGTCTACCATCTCCGCCACCTTGGGGTCTATGGGGATGCGGGCCAGGATCTGAACTCCTTCTTTCTCGGCTACCTCTTCCAAATGGCTTTCGCCGAATACCTGAATCTTCTTTCCACAGTCAGGACATTCCAGATAACTCATATTTTCCACTACGCCCAAGATGGGAATGTCCATCTTTTTTGCCATATTTACTGCTTTTGTTACAATCATGGAAACCAGTTCCTGGGGAGAGGTGACAATGATAATGCCTGCCACCGGAAGGGACTGGAATACAGTTAAAGGCACATCCCCGGTTCCCGGAGGCATATCCACAAACATGTAATCTATATCCTGCCACAAAGTTTCCGACCAAAACTGTTTTACAGCTCCTGCAATCACCGGCCCCCGCCAGATAATGGGATCCGTATCGTTGTCTAAAAGCAGGTTGGCGGACATAACCTCCACACCCTCTAAAGACTTGGCCGGGATCATAAGACGGCCGTCAGGAGTAGTCGCTACACCGTCATTGGCAATACCGAAAGCCTTAGGGATAGACGGCCCTGTAATATCTGCATCCAGAACTGCTGCACGGTATCCTTTTTTATTCATGCAGGATGCCATCAGAGAGGTTACCAAAGACTTTCCAACACCTCCCTTTCCGCTGACAACACCAATTACCTTTTTTACAGAGCTTTCCGGAGCCAGCGCCTCCAAAAAGCTGGTGCGGTCTGCAGTGCGGCTGCTGCAGCTTTCCCCGCAGGAGCTGCAATCGTGGTTACAATTTTCTGCGCTCATTTTAATGATTCTCCTTTCAACTGCACATGGCAGTTTATCCTTTCTTCCCGCCGGCAATGAGCCAAGGGACACGTTCCTTTCATTATATCCCTGCCAGCGAAAAATGTCTATGCTTTTATCCTGGAAGAAACGTCTCGGATTCCCTTAAATACACCTGCTTTTTCCAAAGCCCCTGCCACTATAAAAAACAGGATAGAATCTATGGGCCACATGGTAAAGTTCTTTATGGCCCTGGCCGGAAGCAGGGCTATGAACGCCTTGCCGCTGGTCATGGAAATCCACAGGGTATTCATACACAGGTTGCACACCAGGATTACCACCAGACGGGCCATAAAAATCCTTGGAAGGCTCAAAGGCTTTTTATACCAGAACATGCCATAAATCAAGCCCCCGGCAATGGCTGTAAGGGTATACCCGAAGAAAAATCCCCCGTCCGGTTTGATGATGAATTTTAAAATATCCATGACACCGCCGAAGGTTCCCCCTACTACCGGCCCAAAGAGAAAATGAACCAGCTCATTGGGAAGGCCGGAAAATCCCAGCTTAAAGCTTCCTGCCTTAAAGTTAAACTGCTCCAGAATAATCCCCAGGGCTCCGAACATGGCGCACAAGGTGATGGTCCGTACCTGAAGCAATTCCCGGTAGGAATCGGAGAACAAAGTTGCTAATTTCTTCATAAAAAATTACCTCCTTTGCAGACCTCGGACTACAATAAGGAGATAATCAATCTCTCGTATTGCAGCGGGATGCGGATTGTGTACCGCAAGAAATTCTTTTCGTCCGGCTGGCAACTCCCCGTCCATCCGGCACTTAACGCACACAAACCTACTCTGCTTTGATATGAAATTTTATAGGGCCGACATTTTATTGGCAGCCCCGGTTACCTAATCTATTATACTGCCCGCTGTGGATTTTGCAAGTGTTTTTTCGCTGTAGTACTAAGGCGACTCCCAGTAAAGAACCCCGTCTTCTTCCCTCCGCACGGCAAAATCCTGCTCATACAGATATTCCATACAGGAAAAAGTCTTGGTAAGAATCATTTTAAACTTCATAAGCTGATCCAGATTCTCCGGCGTCCCATTTACTCCATATGCAATAGCCGCCACCTGACGTATTGTCATAGGCTCTCTGGCGTGATCCAAAATCTGCTTCATGATCTGGATTTTTTCCAGATAGGCAAACACAATCCGGTCAATAGCCGCCGCCGGGTTTTCCACCGGCACAGGGCCATGGGCCGGAATAAAAGTGCAGTCCCCATACCGCTCCTTCAGCCTGTCCAAAGATCGGAAATACCGCCCCAAAAGTCCTTCGTCCTTATAGCTGGTGGCTACAATGGGAGAAAGCCCGTTAATCACCTGATCCCCGCTGAAAATCAGCTTCTTTTTCTCATCATAAAGTCCCAGCTGGCCCAAAGTGTGACCGCTTAGCGGCACTGCCTCAAAAGAATAGTTTCCATACCGGAACCGGTCTTCCGGCAGCGCCGGGGCATAGGTGTATTTTTCAATCAGCAAATCCGCATCTTTTCCCTGGCTTGCCAGGTCCCGGAACATCTGGCGAAGCTCTGGAGTATGCTCATCTGTGATTCCCACAAACCGCAGCACCACGTCCTGCTCTCCGGAATTGCCCTGGCTGTGATGGAGGCAGTCATAGCGATGGCGTTCTTCCACCGGATTTTGAAAAATCCTGGCTCCCTTTTGAGCCAGCATATAGGCCAGGCCACAGTGATCATGATGTTTGTGAGTCAGAAAAATATCCAGGGAAGAAGGGGCGATCTCCAGCTCCTTTTGCGCCTCCTCTAAAACTTTCAGGCAAGCCATGTCCCGAAATCCTGTATCCACCATCAGGCTTCTGGGATTTCCCGGGATAATATAAATCTTAATTTCGTTGACTCCATGGGCGTTGCTGTGAAGCTCCACCTGGTAAATACCAGGGAGCAGTTCCTTCATTGCTTCCATCTATTTGACCTCAACTTGTTTTTGATTCCACGGCCTTTTAAAACCTTCCAGCCATTTATGAACAAAAAATGCCACAAAGATTCCAAGAATAGTTCCGGCCAGCACATCCGTGGGGAAGTGGACAAATAAATATAATCTGGAAAACGCAATAAAAGCTGCCAGAACTATGGCTGCGCCTCCCCACTTTTTATCGTATAAAAAGATACTTACCGCCCCCTCAAAGCTTGCCAGGCTATGGCCGGAGGGAAAGGAAAAATCCCTGGGATTTTCTATCAAAAGCGCTACTGTCTGATCCAGCCAGCAGGGCCGCTGTCTGGCTATTAAATTTTTCAAAACCACATTTCCCACAATAAATCCCACAGCCAGTGAAATCAGCACCCCGGCTCCGATTTTCCGGGTTCTGGGAACTGCAAAAAGGAGCAGTCCCACTCCAATCCAGAACCAGCCGCCATTTCCCAAAAAGGTAATGGCAGTCATTATCTCATCCATTACAGGGCTTCTCATTCCCTGAATCCAGTGTAAAAAAGCAAATTCCATTTTTCCCTCTTTCCTAATCAGATTTCTGTTACTGCTCTCCCGAATCCGGAAGGCATTTTCGGAAAATCCTGTCCATAGGAAGGTAATTTCTCTTTAAGGAAACCGGTTTGCCGTCCTTTGTCAAAAAGCAGTGCCGGCTCTCTCCCACACAGCGGACAACGCCAGTTTCCTTGTCCATTATGGTATACTCAATGGTCATTTTAATACCGTTATATTCTTTTAAAAGAGGAAGGATTACTACCGTATCCCCAAAGTGGGTCATAGATTTGTATTCGCAATGGATGGACAGCACCGGGCTGATCACCCCCTGCTCCTCCATCACGTCATATCCCATCCCAAGCTGCTCCATCAGATTCACCCTGGCTTCCTCAAACCAGCGGATGTAATTAGAATGGTGGATAATTCCCATCTGGTCAGTTTCATAGTATTGAGTTTTATGTTCATAAGGTTTGATTTCCAATTTTTTTGCCTCCTCTTATTTTCAAAATTGTTCTGGCAGGAGGATCTCCTGGGGAATCGGAATTCTTACCCGGGATCCCAGCTCTTCATCATCTAAATCAATCTCCCCTTCCGGCTTTTCAGCCCGTCCCTCACAGACTGCCAGGCGGTATCCTTTTGGGGTAGAATATAAGTAAAAATCATAGTCTTTTAATTCTCCCTCATCGGATACCCGGTAAGCCCCATTTTCCATATAAATGGAAAAGCTTCTGGGCGATTTTGTAAAACCGGTTCCCACCGCCTTCATGTAGCTTTCCTTTAAAACCCAGTAATCAAAAAAGCGGCCTGTCGGATCCTTTGATTCCTCCAATCTCTTTTGTTCCTTATCTGAAAAAAAGCGGCTCACACCAGGGTGGATATTTTTTTTTTCTTTTTCAATATCCACTCCCACCGGACGGCTGCTTACCGCGCAGGCAGCAAAGTCCCCGGAATGGGACAGGTTATACTGGATCAGACGGCCGTCTGGCAGCGCCAGGCCCCTCTGTCCTGGTTTTAAAAAAGGCTTGCCGTGTTCCCCTGTTTCAAATTCTGCCGGAGGGATAAAATCAGGAAACATTCTCTTTAAAACACTATTTAGCAGAAGCTCCGCCCCCATTGACCGTGCCTGGTCAGCAAAATGTGCATACCGGGCGGTTTTTTCAAGACGGCTCCCTGAAACCGGATACTGTTCCCACGGCGGAGTTAGATTTTGAATATTTGCATAATAAAGCTTAAGCACGTTTCACCTCCGGCCTGTTTTTATTGAAGATCCCTGCAATCAGCGGACAGGCAAGAAGCTCTTGTCCACTGATGGTATTATATAATACTGTAATACAGATTGCAAATAGAAAGCGCCAACTGGATAGCGTCAAAAAATATTTGTGGAATAGCAAGAAATCTGGTACAATGGAGTACAGTAAGTCCGAAGCCGGGAGAAAGGAAGGCATATCAGCCTGGAAACGCTGACAAAAATTTGTGAGCCTTTGGATTGTGACATTTCAGATGTGATACAGTTGGAACATGGAGAAAAATGTACTGATTCGACAGGTAATAAACTGTATTTGTGACGCTCAACGAAGCGTTTAGTATTGAGTCAACGCTTCGTATGTTCTAAATAGATTCTCTTTTTGATATACTGCGTTCAAATATAGCAAAGGAGATTTATTGTATGGATCAGAAAAGAATAGGCGCATTTATTGCACAGTGCAGGAAAGAAAAAATCTGACACAAATGCAGCTTGCCCAACTATTAGAGATTACCAATCAGGCAGTTTCAAAATGGGAAAACGGAGTTTCCCATAGTTAAAGATACCACACCCAATATGACAAACCCACGCTTAAACAATATTCCTTAGTCAACCACATACAATAGCAAATACAAAAAAGCTGGAAGCAGACTTAATTTTGCTTCCAGCTTTTCTATATTATTTAGTTTTGATGAAGCCGTTCTATAATACTTGTTTTTGCGATCTTTCGATATATGATTGCCGGAATAATAATCGTTAGCGCAATCAAAAATGGATAGATAACAAACATAGGGAAAATAACAAATTTATAAGTGAAAAACCAAATGCTATTTGAAATTGCTCTTACAATGATAACCGATACCAGAGAACCAAATACGATTGACGCAACAACTGTTCCCGCAGCATAGTATAAGCCCTCAAATGACAGCATTTTCTTTAGCTGTTTTCCTGTCATACCAATACTTTGAAGCATGGCAAGTTCTTTTCTTCGTGTAATAATGCTGGTAAGAACAGAGTTTACAAAATTTGTAATTCCTATTAAGCCAATGATAATGCTTAACGCTCCCCCTATGGTAATAATCAGAGAGGTTAAATCATTAAAGGAATTGATATACGTTTGTTTAGAGTCGTAATTCATACTCGGTTCAATATCCTCAACATAGCTGCTCAAAAATTCCTCCATATCAGCTTCCATACCGTCAACTACATTGAATGGGAAGCTAACCAAATGAGGTTGCCCACAAAGAGGTAAGAAAACATCCGTCGGCATATAGAACTTTGCAAATCCGGTACTTCTTATCGTATCGGTGTTTTCATTGATTAGCACCTTTGCCATAACCTTGCAGTCAAAGCTATTATCTATACTACTGGAAAGTCCGTTCATTTGTACATGATTGAAGTGAAGTGTATCGCCAACATGAATATTAGGGTCATCAATAATGTTTCCATTGTCATCAGCGGTCAGGGCATACAGTACATAGTTCCCGGATTTTAATGCTTCCCAATCAATCGTTCCCTCTATAACATCCATTGAGTTCAGTAAAAAATCATCTGCTCCATATAATTGAACCAAAGGATTTCCCTCAGCGTCTTTGTTATAATTTGAGGTAACTCCATTCTCGACAGAAAATGCTTCTTCCAAAATCTTTGTAGTATATAACTCGCCACCCTCATCAAATGCCGGATTTTGCTTAACTGCTTCAATAAAAGAAGTGGAAAGGTCATTTTTGCTGTCGCTATTTCCAAACTTAAAATTGAAGTAATCCGCAGTAGAGATGATAAAATCCTTGTTTACAAATTTTTCTACATATTTTTCCACATCAAAGCCGCTTGCAAGTGTGAATACAGTGTTGAACAATACCAAACTCAAAGTCATAGAAATAATAACCAAAATTGTACGTTTCTTGTTCCGACCAAGATTTGATAATGCCATTCGATGAATTTTGGCTCCATGTATAGACTTTTTATCAGACGCCTTTTTGCCTTGAAATGCTGTTGCGTCATTTTCGGTATAGCGGATTGCTTCAATAGGCGATACTGAACCTGCTATTTTGGCAGGCTTATTTACGCTAATAATCACTGTAACAAGTGCAAATAAAGCAGCTCCGATAAAAATAATTGGATTGGCAGTTACTTTTACTCCTGCGTCTGAAGCATAAACTGTGCCGTTCATTAAAAATGGTACTAATGCTCGTCCAACAAAGAAACCAATTAGCAAGCCGAATGGAATACCGATAAAGGAAAGTAACATAGCCTGTTTGCTGATAAGTTTCTTTATTTGTCGTTTTGTTGTGCCTAAAGTTTTAAGCTGTCCGTAGGATTGAATATCTTGAATGACAGAGATTTGGAAAATATTATATATAATCAAATACCCTGTTATCATAATTAAAAGCATGCCAACAATCCCTGAAATCAATAAAGCTGGATTTTCTAAAAAGTTACTGCCTTGATATGCAGGACTAACACGAGCGATCACATAATTGTCATCTGATGGACTTCCGCCCATAGTATCACAAGTATAGCCTGTTTCAGCAAGAAGCTGATGTAATTTTGATTCGATAGCTCCGTTTCCATGAAACATAACATAAGCGGCGACTACGCCGGAATAGTCATTATCTTCGGGGTAGGTGTATGTTAAAAGTTCAGAATTATTGTCAACAAAGGCTTTAGAAACAATAAGTCGTCCAATATTACTTAGGCTGTCTGTTTCCCAAAATCCGCATAGTACAAAATTCTTTGAATATGAAATCCCTTTAATTTGATAGTCCAAAGTTACGGTTGCTCCGATTTCAGCAGGAATACCAAGTGCGTCCAGCGTTTTGGTATCAGCCATAATTTCATTCTCTGCTTCAGGACGGTGTCCCGTTGTTGGCTCATACCGTGCAAACTTCAAAGCAGTATCGTCCATAAACCACATATCAGCACACCATTTTTCCAGTCCGGGACTATTGATATGGTAAGACACTGCCTTTGTATAGGCAATCTGTTCAATCATCTCATTGCCTTTTATATTATCAAAAACCTCATCGCTTATATAATTCAAAACCGCTTGACCGTCGCCACCTTGTTTTCTGATATTTTGGTCGTGAACGGTATCTATCAAACCAGAGCCTAATGTAAAAATGGTTGTAAAGAGTATAGTAGTTAGAGCGATTGCAATAATTGCAATGATATTTCTACTCTTTCCTGCTTTGAAATAACGGTTGGATAATTTTTTGATAACAGGGCGATTGCTATTCCCAAATAAAATATCATTCATAGTTTTTGCCCCCTTATTTTACAATTTTCCCGTCCTCAATGCGGACAATACGGTCTGCAAGCTGGGCAATCTCGCTATTGTGGGTAATCATCACAATCGTTTGATGAAATTTCTGGCTTGTTACTTTCAACAGTCCCAATACATCGCTGCTTGTTCTACTGTCGAGGTTGCCCGTTGGTTCATCGGCTAATATAATGGCAGGCTTTGATACAAGGGCGCGAGCAATCGCTACACGCTGTTGCTGACCGCCTGATAAGTTGTTCGGCATATTTTGCAGCTTATCGCCGAGTGCCAGCATTTGCACAACTTCGTCCATGAAATTTTTATCTACTGTATCGCCATCCAATTCTACGGGCAAAACAATGTTTTCATATACATTGAGAACGGGAACAAGGTTATAGTTCTGGAAAATAAAACCGATATTGCGTCTGCGGAAAATCGTAAGCTGTTCATCATTCAGCCCTGACAAATCTTTTCCTTTGACCTTTACATTGCCGGAAGTGGGAACATCCAAGCCCCCCATCATATTGAGCAATGTGGATTTCCGCTGCCGGAAGTCCCCACAATGGCAACAAATTCTCCCTGTTCGACAGTGAGAGTTACACCATCCAGAGCTTTTGTGATATTCGGCTCGGTGCCATAGTATTTTTTCAAGTCTTTTGTTTCTAAAATGCTTATAGAGAACACCATCCTTTCTTGTGATGGCTTCATTATAAGGGGCAATCCTCACAGAAATGTCACAGCCGACATA